>LNEY01000022.1 GCA_001464195.1 Burkholderiales bacterium Ga0077547 | reverse complement strand
TTCATGTACGCGACGATGTTGATCGCGGTGCCCACCGGCGTGAAGATCTTCAACTGGATCGCCACGATGTGGCGTGGCTCGATGACCTTCGAGACGCCGATGCTGTTCGCCGTCGGCTTCATCTTCGTGTTCACCATGGGCGGCTTCACTGGCCTCATCCTGTCGGTCGCGCCGGTGGACATCCAGATGCAGGACACCTACTACGTGGTGGCCCACTTCCATTACGTGCTGGTCGCCGGATCGCTGTATGCGATGTTCGCCGGTGTCTATTACTGGGGTCCGAAGTGGACTGGCGTGATGTACAGCGAGATCCGCGGCAAGATCCACTTCTGGGGCTCGTTGATCTTCTTCAACACGATGCACTTCCTGGGTCTGGCCGGCATGCCGCGTCGCTATGCCGACTACCCGATGCAGTTCGCCGACTTCAACGCCATCGCATCCGTCGGTGCTCTCGGCTTCGGTCTGATGCAGGTGTACTTCTTCTTCTTCGTCGTGCTGCCGATGATGCGCGGCAAGGGCGAGCCCGCATCCGCCAAGCCATGGGAAGGTGCTGAAGGACTGGAGTGGGAAGTGCCTTCACCCGCACCTTTCCACACCTTCGAAACCCCGCCGAAGCTCAATGCGGCGGCCACCAAGGTGATCGCTTGATCTGCGTCGTGTCATGAGCACACCCGAGCAAAAGAAAAACAACCTCCGGCTGGGGCTGATCCTCGCGTCGGTCGCGGTGGTGTTTTTCATCGGGTTCATGGCCAAGGCTGTCTTGTTCGGCCTCTGACCCATGAGTGACCAGCCCCGTCCCGGATCATCCGCGGCCAGACTGCTGCGCGATGACAACGTGCGGATGTTTGGCAAGCTGGTGGTCATCACGGTGCTGATGTTTGGCTTCGGTTATGCGTTGGTGCCTCTGTACAAGGCGGTCTGTACTGCGCTCGGCATCAATGTGTTGACGCTCTCGGACAAGGTGCTGTGGGGACGTGAGTCATCGACGGGCGCCAATTCCCAGGTGGACAAGAGCCGCACGATCACCGTCGAGTTCGACGCGAACTCACGCGGCATCTGGAAATTCAAGCCTGCGGTCAGCAGCATCCAGGTGCACCACGGTGATGTACGAATTCACCAATACCCAGAGCCGTACCGTGGCGGCACAGGCCATCCCGAGCTATGCACCCATGCAGGCCATGGCGCACTTCAACAAGTTGCAGTGTTTCTGCTTCAACGAGTACACGATGAAGCCCGGCGAGACCAAGCAATGGCCCGTCGTGTTCGTGATCGAGCCCAAGTTGCCCAAGGACGTGACCACCATCACCTTGTCGTACACCTTCTTTGAAGTGGGTGGCAAGGTGCCTGCTGCGCCGCAGGCGGTGGTTGTCGATGGGGGCTCACGACCTTCATGACGCTGCCCGATTCAAGCTTGAAAGCCGCCTCAAGGCGAAAGCTGTCGTTTTTGCAGACGATGCGTGCGGTGGCGTGGTCTTTTTTCGGTGTGCGCAAGGCTGCAGACCTTGAGAAAGACGTGAACCAGTTGAACCCGGTTCATGTGGTGATTGCCGGCGTGATCGGGGCGCTGGTGCTGGTCGCAGTGCTGGCGACCGTGGTGAATTGGGTGTTGACGAGCGGCGTGGCCGCTTGAGGTTTGGCGGAAGATCGCCAGCGGATGGTCGCTGCGACGCTTCCTTGAAAATGTAGAAATTCGGGATTCAGGAGAGATCATGTCGGCAGCGACCCCTACGGCCAGTGCACGCGGTGCGGCGCCTTATTACTTCATTCCGGAGCCGTCCCGGTTTCCAGTGCTGACGTCATTTGGCTTGTTTCTGGTGATTCTCGGCGCGGGGCAATGGGTCAACGGCGTGAGCTGGGGCAGCTATCTCACGTTGGCAGGTCTGGCAACCTGGGCCTTTGTGCTGCAGGGCTGGTTCCGCGCGGCGATCGCTGAGAGCGAAGGTGGTTTGTATAGCGACCGCATCGATGTCTCGTATCGCTGGAGCATGAGCTGGTTCATCTTTTCCGAGGTGATGTTCTTCGGCGCATTCTTTGGCGCGCTGTACTGGGCTCGCCTGCACGCGGTTCCCAATCTCGGAAGCCTGGACAACGCCGTGTTGTGGCCTGACTTCAAGGCCATCTGGCCCAGCTCACAAGCCGGCTTCACCGCGGCGCCTGCCGGCACGGTTGATGCCTTCACCACCATGGGCCCGTGGCCGTTGCCGACCATCAATACGGCGCTGTTGCTGACCTCTGGCGTGACACTGACGATCGCCCACCACGCGTTGATTGCCGGTCATCGTGCGAAGACGATCGGCTTCATGTGGATCACCTTGCTGCTGGGCTTTACCTTCATGGGGGTGCAGGCCTACGAGTATTTCCACGCTTACACCGATCTGAACCTGAAGCTCACCAGCGGAATTTATGGTTCCACCTTCTTCATGCTCACCGGCTTCCACGGGTTCCACGTGTTCGTCGGCGCACTGATGCTGCTGTTCATCACGCTGCGGCTGCAGAAGGGCCACTTCACGCCGCAGCGCCACTTTGGATTCGAAGGCGCCGCGTGGTACTGGCACTTCGTCGATGTCGTTTGGCTGGGCCTGTATGTGGTGGTGTATTGGCTCTGACGGATTCGGCAGAGACCTGCAACAAAAAAGCCGCAGTCAGCGGCTTTTTTGTTGGGCGCTGTGCGGCGCAAACGGCGGACTCAACCCCGAGGGATGCCTGTCGGCTGGATCCAGCCCATCAGGTAGCTGCCAATCAGACACAGGAACAACAAGACCGACAGCCCAACCCGAAAGGCGAGGGCGCGCATCATCGAGCCGGTTTTCGGTTTGCCGTCACGCCCATCCTGAACCATCGACACGCCCGCGTAGACCAATGCACCAATGATGCTGACGAATGCGATGCCGATGAGGTACTTCATGCGCGTTGATTATCCGTGTGCCCTCCAACGGCGGGGGGAGCAACAACACCAATGACGGCGACTCTTTCCTCACGGGATTCCTCCCGCCGTCGCGCCACCATCGTGTTGGTCGCGGCGGCCATCGTGGTGGTGGTCACTGCGCGCCTCGGGGTGTGGCAGCTCGATCGCGCGGCCCAGAAGGAGGCCTTGCAGCAGACGCTCGACACCCGCACGCAACTGCCACCCGTGCCCGCAGCGATGCTGGCCGATACGGCCGACGTGGCGGCTGAACAGCATTACCGGCGCACTGTCGTTCGGGGTCATTGGGTGTCGACAGCCACGGTGTTCCTCGACAACCGGCAGATGGATGCCCGGCAAGGCTTCTTTGTGGTCACGCCCCTTCGGCTCAGTGAAGCGCCCGGCGTCGTGCTGGTGCAGCGAGGCTGGACGCCGCGAGATCTGCTCGATCGCACCAAGGTGCCCAGCCTCGCCGACGACCTGGGCGAAGTCACGGTCATCGGCCACATTGCCCCGCCGCCAGGCAGGCTGTACGACTTCGACGGCGCCGCCTCGGGCGCGATCCGTCAAAATCTGGATGTAGCGGATTTCGCGCGGGAGCACGCGCTGCCGCTCAAGCCCCTGTCCATCGTCCAAGACGCGGAGGGTGCCCCGCAAGACGGCTTGTTGCGGCAATGGCCTCGGCCGGACCTCGGCA
Source organism: Burkholderiales bacterium Ga0077547 (assembly GCA_001464195.1). GTDB lineage: Bacteria > Pseudomonadota > Gammaproteobacteria > Burkholderiales > Burkholderiaceae_C > PBB1. Next base: position 97,637 of record LNEY01000022.1, on the reverse strand, counting down.
TTCAGCGGCATTACGGTTATGCGTTTCAGTGGTTTGCGCTCTGCGCCTTGATGACAGGTTTGTATGTCTGGTTCCAACTCGTCCGGCCCCGCCTCCGCTCCCAGCGCTGATGGCGATCTGGCATCTCCGCTGAGCTTGACGGTGCATTCGATGCCGACGCCGGACTTGTCGCCGCGCCGCACGGTCTCCGGCCGCGTGAAGATGCTCCTGGTGCTCGGGGTCTGCGCCGCGCCGGTCATCGCCTCGTATTTCACCTATTTCGTGATCCGTCCGGAGGGACGAACGAACTACAGCGAATTCGTGACACCGCCGCGCGAGATGCCTGCCGCACTGCCTCTGAGCGACCTCGCAGGCCAGGCCGTGTCCGCCACCGGGTTGCAGGGCCAATGGCTGGTGGTCGTCACAGCCGGCGGGGCTTGCGATGCCCGTTGCGAATCGCAACTCGTGTTGCAGCGGCAGCTGGTCGAGACGCTGGGCAGAGAGAAAGGGCGTGTCGACAAGCTCTGGTTGATCACGGACGACGCGACACCCACACCGGCGCTCCTGAAGGCCATTGGCGGGGCACAGCCGGCCACGGTGCTGCGCGTGCCTGCGGCAAATTTGTCGCAATGGTTGAGCCCGGCCGCAGGCCGAGCGCTCGACGAGCATCTGTACCTGGTCGATCCGATGGGCCAATGGATGATGCGCACGCCGCCCGCTCCCGAGCCCGCCAAGCTCAAGCGCGATCTAGAGCGCTTGTTGCGTGCCTCGTCTTCCTGGGATCAGGCGGGCCGATGACCGAGCTCTGGTCGCGCGCCTGACACCGTGCCATGAACGCTCCCGCGTACGACCTGGGACCCTTGCCGTCGGTGGTGCTGATCGGCGCCACCGTGGCCCTGGTTCCGTTGATCTGGGTGCTCTGGCGCCACCGACGCAGCGAGCCCGCCGTGCGCCGACACGCACTGACGTTGCTGACGTTGTTCCTCACCTTCGACCTGGTGCTGTTCGGGGCATTCACCCGCCTCAGCGACTCCGGGCTGGGTTGCCCGGACTGGCCTGGTTGCTATGGCAGCGCGAGCCCGCTGGGCGCCCGCGAGTCGATCGGCGCTGCACAAAGCGCGATGCCCTCCGGTCCCGTGACCCATGGCAAAGCCTGGATCGAGATGCTGCACCGCTACCTCGCCACCGGTGTCGGCGCGCTGATCACCGTGCTGGCGGTCACCGCGTGGCTCGAGGCGCGCCGGCAGCGATCGACGTCAACGATGGCCGTGTCGCCCTGGTGGCCGACCGTGACCTGGCTGTGGGTGTGCGGCCAGGGCGCCTTCGGGGCATTGACGGTGACGATGAAGCTCTATCCGGCGATCGTCACCCTCCACCTGCTCGGTGGGCTGGGTCTGCTTGCGCTCCTGGCCATTCAGAGCCAGTTGCCACGGCGCTCGACGCTGGTCCTGTCAACCGCCTTGCGGCGCGGGGTCGTCGCAGTGCTCGGGCTGGCCGTCGTTCAGACGACGCTGGGTGGTTGGGTCAGTACCAACTACGCGGTATTGGCCTGCGCAGAATTTCCGACGTGCCAGGGGAGTTGGTGGCCGGCCATGGATTTCGACCACGGTTTCACCGTGCTGCGCGAGCTCGGTGCGGGCAAGGATGGCGGTTATCTGCCCTTCGCTGCGCTGACTGCGATACACATGGTGCATCGGATCGGTGCTGCGATCCTGGTTCTGGCCATCGGGGCGTTGATCTGGCGACTTTGGGCCACTGGCGACGAGGCGCTGCGCCGCTGGGCCATGGCATTCGCCGGTGCGATGGCGTGGCAAGTGGCCAGCGGGCTGGGCAATGTGCTCTTCGATTGGCCGCTGCTCGCCGCGGTGTCGCACACCGGCGGCGCGGCGGTGCTGCTGGTGCTGTTCGCGATATTGCTGACCCGCGCGTGGCCTGAGCCTGCAGTCCGAAGCGCGGCGGTGCCGTCGGGTCGGCGCGGCATGCATGCGGCTTCGTAGAATCACGGGCTGGCCTGAACATGTCTGAAACCCTGACCACCCCGTTGCCGATCGTCCGGCGTGCCTCACGTGTGCGGCAGTTCTACACGCTGACCAAGCCGCGCGTGGTGCAGTTGATCGTGTTTTGCGCAGTGATCGGCATGCTGCTTGCCGTGCCCGGCTTGCCCGATCTGAAGGTTGCGCTGGCCACCACCGTCGGCATCTGGCTGGTCGCTGGCGCCGCCGCCGCCTTCAACTGCATCGTCGAACAACACATCGATGCCAAGATGGCCCGCACCTCCTGGCGGCCGACCGCCAAGGGCGACCTCACCAACGCACAGACGCTCACCTTCTCCGCCGTGCTGTGCGGCCTGGGCAGCGCGATGCTCTATTTCTGGGTCAACCCGCTGACGATGTGGCTGACCTTCGCCACCTTCGTCGGCTACGCCGTCATCTACACCGTGCTGCTGAAGCCAGCCACCCCTCAGAACATCGTGATTGGCGGCGCGTCCGGCGCGATGCCACCGGTGCTCGGCTGGGCCGCCATCCGTGGCGAGGTCGGACCCGAGGCGCTGATCCTCTGCCTGATCATCTTCCTGTGGACGCCGCCACACTTCTGGGCACTGGCCTTGTACCGCGCCGAGGATTACCGCAAGGCCGGGCTGCCGATGCTGCCCGTCACTCACGGCGCGGCCTTCACCCAGCTGCATGTTTTCCTTTACACGCTGGTGCTGTTCGCCGCGACCCTGCTGCCCTTCATCTCGGGCATGAGTGGTGTGATCTACCTGGTGTCGGCCATCGCGCTGGGCGGCATCTTCATCGGCTACGCCTGGAAGCTGTGGCGCAACTACTCGGACGCGCTGGCGCGCAAGACCTTCCGTTTTTCGATCTGGCACCTGATGCTGCTGTTCGCGGCGCTGCTCGTCGACCACTACCTGAGCCCGCTGCTGTGAGCCAAACACCGATGAACCGCCGTTCCGACCTGTCGCGCCGTCGCCTGTTGTGGCTCACGGGCGGCACCGTTGTCGCGTCAGTGCTCCAGGCGGGCTGCGACGCACCATCGTCGGGCGGTGGAAACGCCACCTCGTTCAAGGGCATCGACATCACCGGTGCCGAGTACGCCCGCAGCTTGTCGCTGACTGACCAGAACGGCCAGTTGCGCACGCTGGCCGACTTCAAGGGCAAGGTCACCGTGGTCTTCTTCGGCTTCACGCAATGTCCCGATGTGTGCCCTACCACCATGGCCGAGCTGGCGCAGGTCAAGGCGTCGCTGGGCAAGGATGGCGACCGAGTGCAAGGCGTGTTTGTCACCGTCGACCCCGAGCGCGACACCATGGAAGTGCTGAAATCCTACATGGGCGGGTTCGATCCCAGTTTCGTCGCCTTGCGCGGCAGCCCGGAGGAAATCGCTGCCACTGCCAAGGAGTTCAAGGTGTTCTACGCCAAGGTGCCAGGCAAGACCGAGGGCAGCTACAACGTCGATCACACCGCAGGCTCGTATGTGTTCGACGCGCAGGGCAAGGTGCGCTTGTTCATCCGCTACGGTGGTGGTCCAGAGGCCCTGGCGGCCGACCTGAAAGCGCTGCTGGCAGCAGGCTGAGCGCGCCGCGCCTTCTGCTGGCGCCAAGAAAAACGGCCCCGTGAGGGGCCGTTTTCATTCAGGCGAGCAACGAATCGCTCAGTGGGCCGTGCTCAGCGCCTTGCGCATCTTCTTCATCGCGGCCACCTCGATCTGGCGAATGCGCTCCGCACTGACACCGTACTCGCCGGCCAGGTCGTGCAACGTCATGCCGCCGGAATTGTCGTCGTTGACCTTCAGCCAGCGCTCCTCGACGATGCGGCGGCTGCGTGCGTCCAGCGTGTCCAGCGCCAGCGAGATGCCGTCACTCGAAAGCCAGTCACGGCGCTGCGCGTCCAGCACATGGCCGGGCTCGTGCGTCTCGTCGGCCAGGTAGGCGATCGGCGCGTAGCTTTCTTCGCCGTCATCGGTGAGCGGCTCCAGTGGCACATCGCCACCGGACAGCCGGGTTTCCATTTCGAGCACGTCTTCGCGCTTGACGTTCAAGGTGCGTGCCATCGTGTCGACCTCACCCTGCGTCAGGGTGCTGCGGTGGGTTTCGCCGTCGATCGCGTCTTCCTTCAGGCTTTGCTTCATCGAGCGCAGGTTGAAGAACAGCTTGCGCTGCGCTTTGGTGGTCGCCACCTTGACCATGCGCCAGTTCTTCAGGATGTACTCGTGGATCTCGGCCTTGATCCAGTGCATCGCGTAACTCACCAGCCGCACACCCTGATCAGGGTCGAAGCGCTTGACGGCCTTCATCAGCCCGACGTTGCCTTCCTGGATCAGGTCGCCGTGGGGCAGGCCGTAGCCCATGTACTGACGGGCAATCGATACCACCAGCCGCATGTGCGACAGCACCAACTGCCCGGCGGCTTGCAGATCACCCTGATCGCGCAGCTTGCGCGCAAGCGACTGCTCTTCTTCGAGGCTGAGCATCGGCACGCGGTTGGCGGCGGCAATGTAGGCGTCGAGGCTGCCGAGCGACGGGATCATCGCCCACGGATCACGCAGCGCCAGGGCCGAAGCAGAAGAATGTGATGTGTTCATGGTACTCATGGACCACCTCGATTCAGGATTGGTTCCAGAATATTAGCACTCCTCTTCGGTGAGTGCTAAGAATCTGCGGTGAGACCCAGATCGTCGAAGCGGGTTTCCATCACGGCGAGCAGTTCGTCGAGGGCTTCCAGCAGCTCGCCGACGTTCACCGGCTTGGTCAGGTAGCGGTGTGCGCCGGCCTGCAGGGCTTCGTCGATTTGGGTGGGCAGCGCATCGGCCGACACCACGATCACCGGGATGCCCCGGGTTCCCGGGTCGAGCTTCAGGTGGCGCAGCAGCTCGAGGCCGCTGATGTCGGGCAGGTGCATGTCCAGCAGCAGCACATCGGGTCGATGGGTGCGGATCGCTGCGAGACCGTCCAGCCCGTTGGCCGAGACCCGTAAACCCACCTGCGGTCGCTGCGCCAGCATGCCACGCATCACCTCGACATTGGTCTCGTTGTCTTCGATGTAGTGCACCCGACGGTGGTGGTAGTCGCTGATCCCGCTGGCAGACGCTGGCGTCTGCGCCGCTGCCTCCTCCGGGCTGGCCAGCGGCAGGGACAGGATGAACAGCGAGCCCCGTCCCACGTCGCTGGCGGCGCTCAGGTCGCCGCCCATCAGTTCGGCCAGCCGCTGGCTGATGACCAGACCGATGCCGGTGCCTTCGGTGGCGCTGAGCTCCTGGCCCAGCCGGTTGAAGGGCTGGAACAGCGAGGTCATCTGCTGGGTGCTCATGCCCAACCCGGTGTCGGCCACCATCAGCTCCACCCGGTCGCCGCGCACCTGACTGGACACCCGGATGTGTCCGCCGTCAACGTTGTACTTGACGGCGTTGGACAGCAGGTTGGTCAGGATCTGCTTGACGCGCGTCGCGTCGCCGCGGGCGTGGCTGGCGTCGGCGCTGAGATGCTCCTCGATGGTGATGCCGCGCTGATCCGCGGCTTGCTGCACCAGCGGGCGCGTGCCAGCCAGCAACTCCGGCATGTTCAGCGTTTCCAGCGCCATGCGCAGGTTGCCGGATTCGATGCGAGACAGGTCCAGCACATCGTTGATCATCTCCAGCAGGTGCCAGCCGGCCTGACGGATCTGCCCGACCCAGCCGCGCTGTGTCGGACCCAGGGGATCACGACTTTCCAGCTCCAGCAGCTGCGCAAAGCCCAGCATCGCGTTCAGCGGCGTGCGCAGCTCGTGGCTCATGCGCGAGAGGAAATCACTCTTGGCGCGGTTCGACGCTTCGGCGGCCTCGCGCGCCCGCACCGCCTCGATGCGCTCCCGCACCTGCTGTTCCAGCGCCTCCGTGCGCTCCCGCACCGCGAGCTCGATCAGCCGCGCGCGACCCGTCACCGTCAGGAGCAGTGCGCCCAGCACGGCGGTGGTCAGCAGGCCGACGCTGGAGAACAGCCACGCGTAATGCCGTTCCCCGGCGCTGGTGTCGGCGCTGGCCAGGCTCGAACTCACTTGCAACTCCCACTGGCGCCCGGCGAAATCGAGCATCCGTCGGTGCGTCAGCCGGGTTGATTCTTCAGCACACAGCGCGGACACCGCCAGCTGGCGCACCGGAGCCGACGTGTCGGTGTCGGTGACGCAGAAACTCAGGTGCGCAGGCGCATGCGCCAGCACCTCGCGCAACAGATCCTCGACCCGGACGGTGACGAAGACCACACCGCGGGCTGTGGCAACACGCTCGGCCTCGGTGCGGGGATGGCCGTCGTACAGCGCCCGATAGACCACCACACCCCGCCGGGGCGTGTCCACCGGGTCCTGCGACAACTGAAAGGCCGCCGTGGCCACGGGCTGGTCGCTGCGCACGGCTGCTTCGATCGCGGCCTGCGATGCGGGTATCGACAGCGCGTTCACGCCGAGCAGCAGCCGATTGCGCGCCATCGGTTCGACCAGTCGCGCGGCAAACACCTCTTTGGATCGGGTCGGTACGCGCTCGTTCGATGCGGTGCGATCCATCACCCGGTAATCCACCCAGCCTTGCGCGCGCACGCGGGCCTCGAACGCTGGCACGTTCGCCAGCTGCACTCTTTCCAGATGGCCTATGGCCTGCAGGTTGTTCGACGGACTGAGCCAGTGGTCGGCGGCCATGCTCAGTTCAGCGGCACTGACCTCGGCGGAGCCCACGAACAGGCCGCGCATGGCTTCCAGTGCGTGCAGCGGCGTGTTCAGTTGTGAAGCCAGTGCGGTCGATGCGGCTTCGGCATCTCGCGCAAAGCTGATGTGCACCCGTTCGTCGTCCCAGCGGGCGACCTGCATCGTCGTCGCCACGAGCAAGGTGGTCACGATGGCGAGTGTGGCGCCGACGGTGCGCCGACGAGGCGCCCAGGCTTCGCGCGGGCGGCCGATCAGCGTCAGCAGCAGCGGTGCGCCGATCAGCGTGCCCAGGGCGTCACCCATCCACCAGGTCAGCCAGGTCATGGGCAACTCATGGAGCGGAACGACCCCTGAGAGACCGAGCGCTGCGGTGGCCACGCTGGCATTGACCAGGCAACCAACCGCCGCAGCGAACACATAGAAGCGCGCAATGTCGAGCGGCGCCGAGAGCGTCAACGGTTGCGCCACCTGACGCCGCACCAGTGCCGCTGCGGCCAGGGCCTGCAGGCCAGCGCCCAGCGCGATGGCTGCTTCGGCGATGCCCGCGCCGCGCAGCGGATTCATCAGCACATTGACGATCAACGCGCCAGCGACGACGGCCAGCGCGGCACGATTCCCATAGACCAGCACGAAGACCAGCGCCATGCCGGCGGCAGGGAACATCGGCGACGCGTAGCTCGGCGGAACCGCCATCAGCAAGGCCAGCCTTGCAACGACCGCGTAGGCCAGCGCCATCACCAACAGCCCCACCATGCTGCGACCCGTCCAGCCAGAGACAGGCGGGGTGGTCACTTCTGCAGTGTGTTGCACGGTAGGCGGAACGAGGCCATGACAGCCCCAGCGTCAGGGCGCGCTGGCCCCGGAGTGAACATTGTCACCGCGCCCACAAGGGTCCCCTGAACTTGGTGACGTGCACCATGTCATTCCCCAGCCATGCAGACTGAATGGCCTCACGCGAGGTCCAGCATCCGCTTCGTCGGCATTGGCTGACACGCGAGCGCGGGCTCGTCCGATTGGTCGTCTCAACCGGTGCGAAAAGAATACGTTCACACCACACAGAGGCGGCCCCATCGGCTGTCGTGCACAGGAGCAGCGCATGGACAAGCAAAACATTCCCGAGTCTTTCGGCGTCTTCAAGCCCGTCGGACACGTGGTCATCACCTTCCGGACGGCCAACGATCTGGAGCGGGCTGAAGCGGCGCTGCAGGAGCAGGGCTTTGCGGCCTCGGACATCGTGCGCTACACACCGGCGGAAATGATCGATCAAGTGGATGCTCAGGTGGAGCGTGCCAGCCCCCTGGCCGCCATCGGACAAGACCTCAACCTGATCAAGGCTCACCGCGAGCTGGCCCAGGAGGGCTGCAGCTTTCTGGTGGTGCATGCACCCGAGCAGGCTCATGTCGACAAGGTCATCGAGGTGGCGCACACGCTGAAGGCCGTCGCTGCGCAGCGCTACGGACGATTCATCACCGAAGAGTTGGTGACCGGCGATCCCGGCGAGAACCAGACCAACGAGTCGCCCGACACCGGGCTCGATGACGTGGTGGTCGCTGGGCGCCGCTGAAAGCGATGGGCCGGTCGCTGTCCTACAGGCCGTGGCCGACTCGTCCGACGCAGTGTGCGGGTGGTGGGCTGCACCATCAGGCTCATCCTCCAAGGAGTACCCACCATGAACGTTCTGACCACTGGCGACCACACCCAACTCTTCGTCAAGGACTGGGGTACCGGCCGTCCTGTCATCTTCCTGCATGGCTGGCCGCTGTCGTCCGACACCTGGGACGACCAGGCGATGGCGATCGCCGATGCAGGGTTCCGCACCATCGCCTACGACCGCCGTGGTTTCGGCCGCTCTTCGCAGCCGTGGAGTGGTTACGACTACGACACGCTGGCCGATGACCTGGCCTCTGTGATCGAGCAGACCGGTGCCAAGGACGCGGTGTTGGTCGGCTTCTCGATGGGCGGTGGCGAGGTCGCGCGCTACATGTCGCGTCATGGCGGACGGCACGTGTCGAAGGTCGCGCTGGTGTCCTCGGTGGTGCCCTTCATGCTGAAGACACCGGACAACCCCCACGGCATCGATCAGAGCACGTTCGACGACATGGCTGCCTGCCTCAAGGAAGACCGCGCGCACTTCTTCGCCGGGTTCGCCAAGGACTTCTATGGGGTGGGCCTGATCTCCAACCCGGTCAGCGCCGAGACGCTCGACTGGACACGCAGCCTGGCCATGCAGGCCAGCCTCAAGGCCACGCTCGACTGCGCCCAATCGTTTTCCTCGACCGACTTCCGGCGCGACCTGGCCGCATTCAAGGTGCCCACCTTGATCATCCACGGTACCGAGGACAAGACGGTGCCGATCGACGCCGCAGGCCGCGCTGCAGCCGCAGGCATCGCGAACGCGACCCTGGTCGAGTACGACGGCGCGCCACACGGCCTGTTCGCCACCCACAAGGACCGACTGACCAGCGATCTGCTCCGCTTCATCCGGAGCGCGTGATGCACATCCGCTCGCCACAGCGTACGGCGGGGCATGGCGTCACCGTCCACGCGCAAACGGTGCGTTGGCTCGCCATCGCGGGGTCGGTGATCGCCGACAGGTCGATCGGCACGCGGGAGCACGATCATTTCGAAGGCATTTGAAGTCCAAGGCCGTCGGCCTGCGCGTGAGCCGATACCACCGCCGTCTCTGCCGACGCCACCACCGCGCAGCAGTGGGCGCGTTGTGCTTGGAGCTGTGGCGCTGCTGCTGATCGTGCTGGTCGGTGCGGGCGAAATTCTCGGCTGGCCCTTCCTTGCCGGGCCGCTGGAGCGTGCGCTTTCGGGGTCCTTGGAGCGCCGTGTGAGCCTGATCGCATCAGGGGGCGAAGCGCCCGCGTCAGACGCGTTTCGCGTGCGCTTCATGGGCGGAATCCACTTGGAAACGCCGCAGCTCACCCTCGCCGCACCGTCGTGGAGCAAGGCGCCAACCATGCTGCTCGCTCGCGATCTCGATCTGCGCCTGCGCTACATCGACCTCTGGCGCGCCTGGCGTGGGCAGCCGCTGCGCATCGAACAACTGCGGGCCAGCCGACTTGTGACTGACCTTGAGCGCTTGCCAGACGGGCGGGCGTCGTGGCAGTTCGCGGCCGATGAACTGGCCACGCAGCCTGCAGCACCGCTGCATGTGCCCGGCTTTGGCCTCCTGCTGATCGAAGAGGGGGTGCTGCGTTACCGCGACGGCGTCCAGGACATCGAGGTGGAAAGCACGTTGACGCTGGCTGACCGGCAGCTCCAGGCCACGGCGAGTGGGCGCTGGCGTGCGTCGCCGCTGAAAGCCAGAGCGACCCTGTCGGGGCTGGCTGCGCCCGATGACGGCCTGGGCCCGGGCGGTTTGCCGAGCCGCCTTCCGCTCGTGCTGGAGGCCACCATCGGCAGGGCACGTTTGCGCTTCGACGGTCGGATCGATGCACTGTCGAGTGACACCGCCCTCCAGGGGCGGTTCGATCTGCGCGGGCCGTCGCTCGCGGCAGTGGGCGACCCCATCGGCGTGACGCTGCCCAGCACCACGGCCTTCCGCAGCAATGGTGTGGTGGTGCGCGCAGGCAGTGCCTGGCGCGTGCGGGTCGATGACGCCACCGTCGGCGCCAGCCAATTGAGCGGTGCGTTCAGCTATCTGAGCGACGGGGCCGTCCCGATGCTGGCCGGGCAGCTCACGGGCAGCCGCTTGTCGCTGGCCGACCTGGGGCCGGCCGTGGGCACCACGCCCATCACCTCCACAGCCGACCCCTCGGCGTCGGTGCCGGCCGCCACCCAGGCCGTGGTCAAGGGCCCGGGCAGGGTGCTGCCGGCACGGCCGTTCGATCTGGCCGCCTTGCGGGTGATGAATGCGAATGTGCTGATCGACATCGCCGAGGTCGATCTGAACACCACTGCGCTGGAGCCGCTGCGCCCGTTGCGCGCGCACCTGCAGCTCACGGGTGGCGTACTCAGTCTTGGCAAGCTCGATGCCCGCACCGCTGAGGGGCGCCTGAGCGGCCGCCTCGGCCTCGATGGCCGCGGCAGCCAGGCACTCTGGGATGCCGATCTGCGCTGGAACGATGTGCGGCTCGAGCGCTGGATTCGCCAGGCGCGCGGCGGCGACGCGCCGCCCTATGTGTCGGGTCGATTGAATGGCAGGGCCACACTGAAGGGTGAGGGACGGTCGACTGCCGAGATCCTCGCCGGCCTGAATGGCCGGGTGCGCACCGAACTCATCGGGGGCGCGATGTCGCACCTGGTGGTCGAGGCCGCCGGTATCGACTTCGCCCAGGCACTGGGTGTGCTGGTACAGAAGGACGACGCCCTCCCGCTGGGCTGCGCGGTGGCCGACCTCGATGTCGCGGCAGGTTCCCTGCGGCCGCGGGTGATGGTGATCGACACCACCGACTCGGCGGTGTGGATCGACGGATCGCTGTCGCTGGCGGCCGAGTCGCTGGACCTGCGCGCGGTGATCAGCCCGAAGGACTTCAGCCCGCTCACGCTGCGTGCGCCGGTGCATGTGCGTGGCAGCTTTGCAGATCCCGAAGTCTCGCTGGACAAGGCGAAGCTCGGCGGGCAAGTGGCAGCGTCCGTGTTGCTGGCGTTGCTGAATCCACTGGCGGCGCTGATCCCACTGATCGACACTGGCGACAGCGACATCGCCCGGGGCCATGCGGCGGCGTGTCGTCGTCTGACACAACAGGGGGCGCGACCGTCATGAACGATCCTGTTTCATCCACCCGCACCGAATCCGACAGCTTCGGGCCGATCGAGGTGCCCGCCCATGCGCTGTGGGGCGCGCAGACGGCACGCAGCCTGCAATTCTTCGCGATCGGTGAGCAGCGCATGCCGCTGGCAGTGATCCACGCGATCGCCTGGTTCAAGTGGGCGGGCGCACAGGTCAACCGCGACCTGGGTCTGTTGAGTGCGCCGCGTGCTCAGGCGATCGCCGATGCCGCGCGGCGGGTCGCCGAAGGTGAATTCGATGCGCAGTTTCCGCTGTCGGTCTGGCAGACCGGCTCGGGCACCCAAAGCCACATGAACGTCAACGAGGTGGTCGCACACCTCGCCTCGCGCGCGCTGGTGGGCGACGATCTGTCGGGCGCGAAGGCGGTGGCCATCCACCCCAACGACGATGTGAACCTGGGGCAGTCTTCCAACGATGTGTTCCCCAGCGCGATGCATCTCGCGGTGGTGCTGGAGGCGCGCGATCGGCTGTTGCCGGCGCTGACCGAGCTGCGGGCGTCGCTCGCCTTCAAGGCCCTGGCATTCGAGACGGTGGTGAAGATAGGCCGTACCCATCTGCAGGACGCGACACCGGTCACGCTGGGCCAGGAGTTCGGCGGCTACGAGGCGCAGCTCGCGCTGTGCCAGACCTCGCTGCGGCAGGCCGTGGTGGCGGTACACGCCCTGGCAATCGGCGGCACGGCGGTGGGCACGGGTCTGAACACCCATCCGGAATTCGGGACACGTGTGGCCGCGATGCTGGCGCGCCGGTTCGAGCTGCCGCTGTCGCAGGCCGACAACCTGTTTGCCGCCATGGCCGGTCATGAAGTGCTGGTGGCTTTCCATGGCGCGCTGAAGATGCTGGCCATCGCCTTGACCAAGATCGGCAACGACGTTCGTCTGATGGGCAGCGGACCGCGCGCCGGCCTGGGTGAGTTGCGCCTGCCGGAGAACGAGCCGGGCAGCTCGATCATGCCGGGCAAGGTCAACCCGACCCAGGTCGAGGCGCTGACGATGGTGTGCGCGCAGGTGATGGGGCACGACGTGGCCATCGGCATCGCGGCGAGCCAGGGTCAGTTCGAGCTGAATGTCTACAAGCCACTGATCGCGCTGAACACGCTTGACAGCCTGCGCTTGCTGTCCGATGCGATGCACAGCTTCGACCGCCATTGCGTCGCGGGTCTGCGTGTCAATTCAGTGCGTGTCGAGCAATTGCTGCAGGACTCATTGATGCTCGTGACCGCTCTGGCGCCTCACATCGGCTACGACCGAGCGGCGCAGATCGCCAAGTGTGCGCATGAACATGGCACCACGCTGCGCGAGGCAGCACTGGCGCTGGGCGCAGTGACGGCCGAGCAGTTCGATCAATGGGTCGACCCGCGGCGGATGCTGGGCGAGCGGCCCATTCGCACCTTCATCAACGACAGGTTCTTCCGGCCGAATTCCTGAGCGCGAAGCCGCGACCTGGCGGCGTTGTAGGACATCAGCTACCGCGCGAATCGCCTTGCGCCGGCAGGCGCCGTCTTTCATCGGCGGCACAGTCTGTCCATCCCCACTCAGTGACTCACAGAAGGAACACCATGAACACCTCATTCACCCTCAAGACCTCTTTGCTGGCCGCTGCTTTCGCCGTGATGCCATTCGCGAACGCCGCCTCGATGGCCCAGGCTGATTACAAGGCGGACAAGATCCGGATCAACGCCGAGTACAAGGCCGACAAGGCCGCGTGTGGCTCGCTGGCCGGCAACGCGAACGACATCTGTGTCGAGCAGGCCAAAGGCAAGGAGAAACTGGCCCTGGCCCAGCTGGAGTACGCCTACACCGGCAAGGCCGAAGACCAGAACAACATCATGAAGACCAAGGCTGAAGTCGATTACGACATCGCCGAGGAACGTTGCGATGACCTGGCCGGCAATGCCAAGGATGTCTGTGTCCAGGAAGCCAAGGCTGCCGAGACGAAGGCACTGGCCGATGCGAAGCTCGACAAGAAAGTTGGCGAAGCGCAGTCCGAAGCTTCCGATGACAAGCGCGACGCTGCTTACAAGGTGGCTGCAGAGAAGTGCGACGCCCTCGCAGGCGATGCCAAATCCAGCTGCATGTCGGCCGCCAAGATGAAGTACGGCAAGAGCTGAACTTGAGGGGCTATCTTTTCATTGTTCGTTTTTATAAATTGATAGCTTCTTGATTATGTAATTTACAGAATAAACATCCAGAAGCAACATCCTCGTCAGATTGTCTGGAGAGGTTGTTGCGATGGATGCCAACGAAGTTCTGTTCTCGGTCGCCGCGGCATTGCCTGCGGCATCGATGCTGGTCGGGGCGCTGCTGTCCCCGCTCCGCCGCCTACCCATTGCAACGCTGTGGCAGGCCTTGATCGGCCTGTGCGCTGGCGCACTGCTGGCCACCTGCTTCACGCTGTGGTCGGGATCGGGTTCTTGGCGCCTCGCAGGGATCTTGCAGGCCTCTACGCTCACGCTGGTCCTCGCCCTGCTGGTGCAGTTGCTGGGCTTGGCCATCGCAGCGTTCTCCGCCCGCTACCTGCAGGGTGAAGCTGATCAGCGGCGCTACGTGGCAGCGCTCGCTTCGGTGCTGGCTGCGGTGCATGTGCTGCTGCTCGCAGACCATTGGGTGGTGCTGATCGGGGCTTGGCTGCTGGTGGGCCTCGCGCTCGAGCATCTGCTGTGCTTCTACCCAAACCGGCCCTTTGCGCGACTGGCCGCCCACAAGAAGCAGATCGCTGACCGTGTGGCCGATGTCCTGCTGCTGAGCGCCGCAGTCCTCGCCTGGAGCGAGGTCGGCAGCGGATCGTTGTCGGATCTGTGGGCACATGTTTCCCGCGAGGGCCTCTCCACCGCCTTGCAGCTCTGCGCCATCGGCGTGGTGCTGGCGGTGGTGCTGCGCACGGCGCTGCTGCCGGTGCATGGCTGGCTGATCCAGGTCATGGAAGCGCCCACGCCGGTGTCTGCGCTCTTGCATGCTGGCGTGGTCAACCTTGGTGGCTTTGTGCTGATCCGCTTCGCACCCCTGCTGGAGCAGGCGATGTGGGCGCGCACCCTGCTGGTGGTGTTCGGCCTGGTCACCGCGGTGCTGGCGGGGATGGTGATGCTGACGCGCATCAGCATCAAGGTTCGGCTGGCCTGGTCGACGGTGGCCCAGATGGGTTTCATGCTGCTCGAATGCGGACTGGGTCTTTACACCCTCGCTGCGCTGCATCTGATCGGGCACTCGCTCTACAAGGCGCATGCGTTCCTGTCGGCATCGACGGTCGTGCGGCAGACACGCCTGCAGGCCCTGCATGTGCCCGCAGCGCCGATGGCGCTCAGCCTGATCCTGGCGCCGATCGCGGCCATCGCCACGGTGTTGCTGATCCAGGGCGTGTGGGGCCCATCCGCCTGGCCCTGGTGGTGGAGCGCCGTGCTCGGGCTGGCCTGGGCCCCGCTGCTGTGGCTGCCTGCTGAGCATGACGCCCATCGCGCGCTGGGCCAGGCCGCTTTGTCTGGCGTGTTGATGGTGGCCGGGCTGACGGGCGCTGCGCTCCTGGCCCATGCGCTGCCGCTCGGTCTGCAAGACGCACCTGATCACGTGCTCGGCATGGTCGCCTTGCTCGGCATGGCGGCGCTGTACCTCGGTCTGGTCATGTTGCAGCGACAGCCGCAGACGCTGCGCACCTGGCGCCGCTGGAGCTATGCAGGGTTTTACGTGGACGAGGCCTACACCCGCCTGACGCTGCAACTGTGGCCCACCCGCTGGACCGTCGCGCCGTTCCAGTCTGCAGGGCCCCGGCCTGCGGCCGAATTGGCTGCCGATGCCTCCTGACCACCTGAGCACCCGGAGATATCGATGATCGACACCCTGACTCACGATCCGAAGCCAGTCGTGGCGGGCACAAGCCCGTCGCCGGTGTCGGCTGCCGCCGATGCGGCCTTGCACGCGCAGATCGACGTGGCTTGCCACCAGGCCTGCCAGACCATTGCACCGGCCTGGCCACTCGACCGGGCCATCGCGGTCAATCCCCACTGGTCACGCATCGGCATGCCGGTGCGTCGGGTGGCCGCGCGCATGGCGGTGCTGGGTGGCATCCATGTCTTTCCCCCGCGTGACCGCCAGCAGCACGCCTGGGACACCGAGCGCATCACCCGCCCGGACCTCGAGCTCGCACTGAGCCAGATACCCGATGCCACTGCCGCCGGCTTGACAGCCGAGGCGTGCACGCAAGCCCTGCAGAGCCCGCCCGCGCTGCGGCAGCTGCCCTTGTTGATCGACGTGCTCGACAACGACCCGAAGCGCCACTCCAGGCTGTCGTGGCGGCAGGCCATCACCCACCAGGTGAGCCAGACCTGCGCCGCCTATTTCGACGCGCACCAGGCCGATTGGCAGCCCGAGCGTGCGCAAGGGCTGTATGCCTTCTGGCGCGACACCTTGACGCACGATCACAGCATCGGCCTGCTGATGGGCGTCCCGCAACTGGGCCGCGCGCTGGCTGCGCTGCCTGCCACCCGGCAGGACGCCGAGCGTTGGGTGATGAAGCGTCTCGGACTCCCGCCCGAGGTCTGGGCGGACTACCTCGAAGCGGTGCTGCTCACCGTCAATGGCTGGGCGTCGTGGTGCGCCTATCTGGGATGGCAGGCCCGCTTGGACGGGCGTGACGACGCGCATCTGCGCGATCTGCTGGCCATTCGGCTGGCCTGGGGTGTGGTGTTGCTCGACGGCAAGGACGACGCGGCCGCCACCCAGGCGTTCGCGGCGCTGCAGCAGGCTTGGTACGAGGCCCCTGCGGTGCTGAAGGAGGCCGAACAGGCGTTGCAGATCGACGAGGTCTGGCAGCTGGCGCTCGAGATCGGCTACCAGCGCACCTTGGCGCACAGACTGCTGGCGGTGGGTGGCGCAGCCGTGCCGCATGAAGCGGCTGACGTGCAGGCGGCCTTCTGCATCGATGTGCGCAGCGAACCCTTGCGCCGTGCGATCGAAGCGGTCTGGCCGGGCGTGCAGACCCTCGGCTTTGCCGGCTTCTTCGGCTTGCCGGTGGCCTATACGCCGCTGGCCACCCTGGCCCGGCGTCCGCAGTTGCCTGGCTTGCTGGCGCCGACGATGGAGGTGGCCGATGGCATCGTGTCGCCGGGCGTGGCCGACAGGGCGTCCGACGCAGTGTTGCAGGAAGACGCCAGCCGGTCCCGGCAGTCGCGCCTCGCACTCACCGACCAGTGGCGCGCGGCCAGCCGCTGGCCCGGCGCGGCGTTTTCATTCGTGGAGGCGGTGGGCTTGGGCTACCTGGGCCAACTAGGGCGCTGGCTGCTGCCGAGGCCACAAGACCGCGCACGAGACGATCTGGCGGGTCTGCCTGCGCGCTATCGCCCGGTCTGCCGGCCGCAGGTGGTGGGGCTGGATCACGAGGCCCAGGTCGCACTGGCCGCGCGCGTGCTGCACGCGATGGGCCTGGCTCCACAGTTCGCGCCGTTGGTGCTGCTGGTCGGCCATGGCAGTCAAAGCGCCAACAACGCGCACGCCGCCGCGCTGGACTGCGGTGCCTGCTGCGGCCAGACCGGCGAGGTCAACGCGCGCAGCCTGGCGCAACTGCTCAACGATCCGGCGGTGCGTCGGGGCCTTCAGGCTCGCGGCGTGGTCATCCCCGAGGCCACCTGGTTCGTGGCCGCGCTGCACAACACCACCACCGACGAGATCGAAGGCTTCGACCTCGACCTGCTGCCTGGATCAGCAATTCAGCGGTGGGACCGCCTGCAAGCCGTCTTCGCGCAGGCCAGTGATCAGGTGCGGCGCGAACGGGCGCCGCGGCTGGGCCTCGACCCCCGCACGCCGCACGGCGAGCTGCTCGATCGGCTGCGCCGGCGCGCCAACGACGGCGCGCAGACGCGCCCCGAGTGGGGCCTGGCGGGCAACGCGGCCTTCGTGATCGCACCGCGCGAGCGCAGCCTCGGCGCGGTGCTGGAGGGGCGCAGCTTCCTGCACGACTACGACGCCAGCCAGGACGCCGACAGCAGCGTGCTGGAGCTGCTGATGACCGCGCCGATGCTGGTCACGCATTGGATCAACTGGCAGTACCACGCCTCGACCTGCGACCCGGCGCGACTCGGCAGCGGCAACAAGCTGCTGCACAACGTGGTCGGCGGCAACCTGGGCGTGTTCGAAGGCAACGGGGGCGACCTGCGCATCGGCCTGTCGCAGCAGTCGCTGCACGACGGCGAGCGCTGGGTGCATGAGCCGCTGCGCCTGACCGTGGTCATCGATGCGCCGCAGGCGGCCATCGAGGCTGTGATCGGCAAGCACACGGTGGTGCAGCAGCTGCTGGACAACGGCTGGCTGCACCTGTGGCGTTTCGATCACGCGGGTTTGCTGCGCTACGAGCGGGGCGAATGGCGTCCGTTGTTGCTGGCGACTGCATGAAGGGACGCCGCCTTGCGGGGCGAGGGCTCAAAAGGCGTACTTCATTCCGGCTTGTACGAGCAGGGGCTGACCCACCTGGATACCGCGCGTGCGATCCACGATGTAAGTGCGGTCGCTGAGATTCTTGCCGGTCAGAAAC
This sequence comes from Burkholderiales bacterium Ga0077547, assembly GCA_001464195.1. Lineage (GTDB taxonomy): Bacteria > Pseudomonadota > Gammaproteobacteria > Burkholderiales > Burkholderiaceae_C > PBB1. The sequence goes on along the minus strand of LNEY01000022.1, from coordinate 79,730 downwards.
ACGCTGATCGCCGTGTTGACCCGGTAGTTCAGCGAAGCATTGAGGACGGTGTAGTCGTTGATGACACCGCGCTGGCCGTCGGCCGTGGGCGCCACGGTGTTGGCGAAGTCGGAGAACTGCTTGCCAACATACTGGGCCTCGACTTCAAAGTGCAGCCCGCCACGGGTCCACCCGGCCGCGGCCGTGAGGGTGTTCTTCGGGGCGTACGGCTGGCGGTTGCCGGCCACGCCCACCAGCGCCTGGTTGGCCACGTTGCGGAATGCGGTCGATTGCCGCGCCGTCGGCAGCCAGGTGTAGGCCAGACGGCCCAACAGGCCGTTGTCCGCCTTCGCTTGCGCGCCCAGCTCCACACCCTCGAACAAGGCCTTGCCCTGTGACAGCGGCGTGCTGCCGCCCGCAATGCTGCCCACTGCGATCAGGTTCTGAAAGCGGTTGCGGAAGTACGCCGCCTGGACATTCACGCCCGGCACCACCTTGGCGCGAAAGCCGAGCTCGAAGTTGGTCGACTCTTCCGCATCGACCTCGGTCACGGTGCCGGTGTTGCTCAGCAAGTCTTCTGTGCGCGGCGGTGCAAACCCCTTGTGCACGCTGGCGAAGGCGGTGAGGTCGCGGGTCGGGTTCCAGGTGATGCCCAGGCCGGGCATGGTTTTCGACACGCGGTTGCTGACGGTTGCGCCGGTCAGGCGGTTGGTGCGGTCAGACTTGATGCGCTCGTGTCGCACGATCGGCATCACGGTGACGTTGCCGATGTCGAAGCGGTTGGCCAGGTAGACCGATTGCGCGTCGGTCTTGCGCAGGTTGTCTTCGGCCGTGGTGCCACTGCGCGCGGTGGGGCTGGTGCCGTTGATTTGCTGGCGATCCTGCTCTTCGTGGTGCAGCTTGAACCCGGCTTGCAGTTCACCCAGTGAGTGGGCATAGGTCAGGCGTGGTTCGATGCCGTAGTTGTAGTAGGTGCGCAGTCGGCCTTGCACCGAGTTGCAGCTATTGGGATCCACCACGGTGCCGGCGAGCCGAGCGTTGACGAACCCGGCGCCGCACTGGGCGTCGGTGCTGTTGCTGGACTGCCGCCACCAGTCGCGATCGAACTTGGCGTAGTACACGCTGGTCACCAGCGATGAGCGCGGCGCGAAGTCCCACTCGTGGGTGGCCGACACGCCGGTGCGGTGGGTATTGAACTTGTCGTTCTTGAACGGGTTGTAGCGTGCACCGAGCTGGTCGAATTCGGCCTGAGTCAAGCCGGTGTAGGTGATGGTCGAATCCTCCTGGTAGTGGTTGGCGCGCACGATCAGTCCGTGGCCTGGGGCGAGGTCGAAGGCCGCCTTCAGGTTCAGGTCGTCGATCTCATGCCCCATGTTGTCGCGCGCGCCGTCACCCTCCTTGCGCACGTAGTCGAGCAGCCAGCCCGCACCGCCGACGTTGGCATGGCCGTTGAAGTAGTCCCGGTTGCCGCCTGCGAGCTGCACAAAGCCGCCGAAAGCCTCCGGTGGCTCGGGCGACACGTAATTGATGACGCCCCCGACGGTTTGCGGGCCGAACAGCAGCGAGCTTGCCCCCTTGAGGACTTCGATGCGCCGGAAGCGGTCGATCTGTGGGTGGTAGTAGCTGGCGTTGTCGCCGTAGGGGGCATAAGCGAGCGGCAGGCCGTCTTCCAGCAGCGTGACCTTGGTCGAGCGGGTGGGGTTCAGGCCGCGTATGCCGATGTTGGGCCGCAGGCCGAAGCCTTCCTCATCTCGTGCGTGCACGCCAGGCACCTTGCGCAGCGCTTCGTTGACGGTGAAGACGCGGCCGCCTTCAAGCTCCGCGGCCTCGATGACCTGGCCAGCGCCAGCAATCGAGGGCAACCGCTCGGCGTTGCCGATCACCGTGACGCTGGGCAGCACGGACGTCGGCGTCGATTGCGCTGACACGAGCGGTGCCAGCAGGCTGGCGGCGACGGCGGTGGTCAGAGGGAGAAGTCGGGGGGTCGCGCGGTGGTGCATGGTGTCCTCTTGGCTTTCGGGGACGCAGGTCCACCCGCAGGTCGAAGAGGAAAGCGGCCGCCCGACATGGAGCGAGCAGCGGTGCCGAGCGCACGAAGACATGCGCCGCCTGCGACGACCCGCAGAGGGGCGTCTGCGAGGGTTCGTGCACTGGCTGGCGGCGGCTGGCTGGCGCGGGGTGGTGGTCGATGGAGGGGCGCGCACGCCCGATCCTCAACCAGATTGCGAATTCTTCTTATTTGTATTTGTTTGTCAAGCGAATCGGCGCGTTGTGGGATGAACGCGTCGCCGCCACGGGCAGGTGCCCGTGGATGCTTGGCCTACACGTTGAACAGGAAGTTCAGCACGTCCCCGTCCTTGACCACGTACTCCTTGCCTTCGGCGCGCATCTTGCCGGCGTCTTTGGCGCCGTGCTCGCCCTTGAAGGCCACGTAGTCGTCGAAGGCGATGGTCTGTGCGCGGATGAAGCCGCGCTCGAAGTCGGTGTGGATCACGCCCGCCGCCTGCGGTGCGGTGTCGCCGATGTGGATGGTCCAGGCTCGCACTTCCTTCACACCCGCAGTGAAGTAGGTCTGCAGGCCCAGCAGACTGAACGCGGCGCGGATCAGTCGGTTCAGGCCCGGCTCGGTCTGGCCCATTTCGGACAGGAACATCAGCCGGTCTTCGTCGCCCATGTCGGCCAGTTCGGCCTCGGTCTTCGCGCAGATCGCGACCACGGGCGCTTTCTGGCCTTCGGCATAGGCGCGCAGCTTGTCGAGGTAGGGGTTGTTGTCGAAGCCCCCTTCATCGACGTTGCCGACGAACATCGCCGGCTTGGCCGTGATCAGGCCCAGCGGCTTGACCAGCACCATGTCTTCCTTGCTGAAGGCGATGCTGCGCACCGGCTTCGCTTCATTCAACGCGGCCTGGCATTTCTCGAGCACGGCGACCAGCTTCTGCGCCTCCTTGTCGCCTGAGCGCGCCACCTTGTTGTAGCGGTGCAGGCCTTTCTCCACCGTGCCCAGGTCGGCCAGGCACAGCTCGGTCTGGATGACCTCGATATCAGAGATCGGATCGACCTTGCCGGCCACATGGATCACGTTGTCGTCGTCGAAGCAGCGCACCACATTGACCAGCGCATCGGTCTCGCGAATGTGCGCAAGGAACTGGTTGCCCAGGCCTTCGCCTTTCGACGCGCCAGCCACCAGCCCCGCGATGTCGACGAACTCGACGATCGCCGGCACGATGCGCTCGGGCTTGACGATGGCCGCCAGCGCGTCCAGCCGCGGGTCGGGCAGCTCGACAATGCCGACGTTGGGCTCGATGGTGCAGAACGGGTAGTTCTCGGCCGCGATGCCGGCCTTGGTGAGCGCATTGAAGAGGGTGGATTTGCCGACGTTGGGCAAACCGACGATGCCGCATTTCAGGCTCATGGTGCAGGTCTCACAGGGGATGTTGCAGGCGTCGACGACGAGCCCGCGATTCTAGGAGGCTGCTCAAACCGGGCACGCCGCAGCATCAGCACATTGCCCGCCACGGCCAGCAGCACGCCGACGCCCGTGATGGCATCGGGCCGGTAGCCCTCGAAGCCCATCGACACCACCAGCGCGAGCATCGGTGTCATCACGCCGATCGCGCCGCTGGGTCCGGGGCCCAGGCGCTCCTGCAGCGTCAGGTAGCAGGCAAACGACAGCACCGAGCCGGCCAGTGCCAGGTAGAACAGCGAGACCCACCACGACGGCAGCGCGGGCGGTGTGAAGCGGTGGCCCATGGCCAGCGCGATTGCGGCGGTGGTGAGTGCGCCATAGCCCATGCCGAAGCCCATCGAGGGCCAGAACGGGAGCCCGCGGTGGCGATTGCGGCTGGCGCTCAGGCTGCCTGCTGAACTCAGCAGCACCGCTCCCACGGTGAACGCCGCACCCACACCCACCGAGGCGGCCGCGCCCAGCGACCCCGCGCCATGCGCCGGCGAGGCGATGCCGGCCGCTGCCTTGCCGAACTCGGGCCAGAAGATCAGCGCCACACCCATCAGGCCCAGGATGCCGCCGCTGACGAAGCGCGCCGACACCCGCTGGCCGAACAGCGCCTGCGCGCCCAGACCCGCGATCAGCGGCGAGGCCGAGTAGCCCACCGCGACCAGGCCAGAGGGCAGGTGACGCTCGGCGTGGTACACGAACACATACGACATGCCGAACATCAGCGCACCCTGCACCGCCAGCACCGCATGCTCGCGTGACGCAAAGCGCAGTGAGATGCCGCGCAGCGCGCAGACGGTCAACACCAGCACCGACGCCAGCGCAAAGCGCAGGGCCACGCTGACCTCGGGGGTGGTGTGGCCGAGTTGGTAGGTGATGGCGTGCCAGGTCGTGCCCCAGCTCAGCACGCAGACAGCGAACAGCTGCCAGGTCTTGAACCGGCTCATGACGACAAGGCTGCGGGCTTCAATCGAAACGGTAGGTGGCGCCGCCGACCATGCCAGTTCGCAGCAGGCAGTCGAAGCCTTCGACGATCACCGCGTTCATGCCGAAGGTCAGCGCGCCGTTCAGCCGTGCATCGGCACGGTAGGCAGCCAGCGTGTCGCCGACCGCATAGCCGGTTTCTGCGGTGAGCGGATCGACATCCGGGATGCTGCAGCGCGCGCAGGGCTTGACCAGCTTCAGTCGCACCGGTCCGTCGGGCGTGGCGAAGTGGATTTCGTCGAGGTGATCTTCACCGTGTGCCTCCAGTCCGCTCAGCACCAGGTTGGGCCGGAAGCGCTGCATCGTCACAGGCGCGGCGCCGCTCACGGCGATCCGGCGGTTCAGCTCATCGAGGCTGGCCTGCGAGGTGACCAGCAGCGGGTACTCGTCGGAGAACGCCGCCTCGGCCTCGATCGTGCCAGTCCACTGAGCGCTGGCCAGGCGCTTGTTCGCCGGATCGAAGCGCACCAGCCGCAGCGGCTGACCCAGAAAGTCGCTGAACCAGCGTGCGACGGCGTCGCCCATGTCGAAGGCCGCCACGTCATCGTTCCACACGGTCACCCTGACCTCGTCGCCGACCTCGTCGATCGGGACCGACCACGCCAGCATGCCCGGCGCTCGCAGCACCATGTCGCGTGCGTTCAGGGTCGTCTGGATCAGCGCCATGCGCGGTACCTGTCGCTGGGTGACGAAGCGGCCCTGCGCATCGACCACCATCCACGCCCGGTCGAGTTCCAGCCCGGTCTCGATCAGCAGGGCTTCGGCCGGGGCGGTGCCGCCGCAGCTCTTGATGGGGTGCACGTACAGCGCCGTGAGCGTGACCTCGACGTCGAACTCGGCGCCCTCACTCACTTGAACAGGCCTTTCAACGCGTCCTTGAGCGCATCCTTGGGCTTGGTGGCCGGGGCAGAGGCCGCGGGGTCGACCGGCTTCAGGCCCAGCTTTTCTTCGAGCCGGCTGCGCACCTCGTTCTTCAGTCCCTGGGTCACCGCGCCGGCCACCACCGAGGACCACTCGATCTTCCAGTCCAGTGCAGTGAATGGGCCGGTCAGCCGCACCGGGACCTGCAGACCTTTCAGCGAGGCGAGGTCGGCACCATCTTGCCCCTTGGCGGTACCGGTGACGGTGGCGCGCGCCAGGTAGTCGATGCGGCTCTGGCCGATGTCGATCGTGCCTTCGCCGCCCAGGCGCAGGAACGGGCTCTTCACATCGAGGTCCTTGTTGCGGGCCACCCCGTCGGCGATCTGGAAGCTCGCACTCATTTCGCTGAAGTCGGTTTTCTCGGTCTCGCTGGCTTTCTGCACCGCGTCTTGTTGCAGGCCGATGGCCGCCTTGGCCTGCCGCAGGCTCTTCGCGAGGTTGATGCCCTTGATCGCACCGTCGCGCAGCTGCAGCGCCATCTGCCCCTGAAGTTTCGACTTCAGCGCGTTGACGCTGCGGCCAGTGGCTTCGATGTCCATGGTCACCCGTCCGGTGCCGTCCATCCAGTCTTTGGCGGCCACGTCCTTCAGCGCGCTGTTGATGTTGATGCCACTGGCCGCGCCCTTGAAGCCCACGCGCCCGGTTGCAGCATCGGCCAGTGCCGAAGCGTCAATGCTGCCGCCCCAGGTCTTGCCCTGCAGCGTCGTCACCCGCAGCACGCCGCTGTTCAAGGTGGCGTCGATGCGCGCAGCCGAAACCTTGTAGCGCTGGACGGCGAAGCTGGCGGCCTGCAAGCTGAACTGCCCGTCGAGGCTGCGCAGCGCGCTCAGATCGACCGGGGTGTCGACGGCGGCGGCTGGCTTGGCAGAGGAGGCTGCGGCTCCGGCCGGCGCATCGGCCAAAGCAGGGTCTGAAAGAAGCCGGTTCAAGTCGAGCGTGTCGAATCGGGCCTTCGCATTGACCTTCGGCACGACACCGCCGAGCAGTGCCGTGCCGTCGGTGTTGAAGGCGCCGCCGTTGATGTCGCCCGCCAGCGTCCATGCTGCGCGCTCAGCGGAGGCCGTTGCACTGCCCTTGGCCTCGATCTTCAACGGCTGCAGCCCCGGGTTCTGGATCAGCCCTTGCAAGGTCAGGGCATCGACGGCGATCGAAGCCGGTGCGCCCGCACCTTTGCCGTTGGCGGCCGCCTGCGCCTGCTTCAAGAGCAGGTTGGCCTTGACCGTGGCGCCCAACTGGCGCTGCGCACCGCGGCTGTCGACCGTGGCCTCGAAACCGGGCAGGCGCAGCGTATCGAAGCTGCCAGTGGGTGCTGCGCTCTTGAAGTTCACATCGAGAGGCGTTGCGCCACCGCGCTGCAGGCGCCCGCTGAAGGCGCTGCCCTTGATCTGATCGCCGGTGGCGGCCAGTTCGGGCCAGGTCAGCGCAAGGTTGAGCGGCTGCGCGTCTTGCGTCCCCTTGAGCTGGAGTGCCAGTTTCGTGAGGGCGATGTCCTTCGCGGCCGGGTTGAAGGCGAACCGCTCGATGCCCAACGTGCTGTCGTCGATCTTGAGCCCACCTGCGGTGGCGGCCAGCGTCAGCTGCAGCGCCTGGGCATCGATCGCCGACGCGGCGCCATCCCAGGCGACGTGGCCCTTGAGTCCGGCGCGGATCGCCCGGATGCCGACCGCGTCACCGTTGAAGGAGAGGCGGGTGTCGCGCAGCGAGACCGAGCCTGTCGCCAGGTCCAGCTTCAGCTGGGTGTCACCGCTCAGCTCGCCCTTGACGGCGGGCGAGGCGAGATCGAGCTGCAACTCGAAAGCGACCGGCGATTCGGCCTGGTCCTGCAGACGACCGGTCGTCAGCGACGTCAGGGACAGCGTGCCTGCCAGACGGGCCAGGTCGTCCTTGACGCGCAGGCTGACGTTTTCCAGCGCGATGCGGTTCACGTCGAGCCGCGGCGGCTTCTGGCTGCTGATGCCGCCGTCTGCGGGGGCGGGAGCGTTCAGCAGGTCATCGATGTTGCGCACCCCCTCGGCATTGCGCAGGTAGGTGGCGCGTACCCCGCGCGCGGCCACCCGGCCGATCACCAGTTCGCTGTTCAGCAACGGCAGCACCTCGACGGCCAACTCGGCACGTTCAATGGCCGCGAACTCGTCCGGCTTGTTGGCTTCGCTCAGGCTGACATCGGCCAGCGTGATTTCCAGTCGCGGGAACAGCGACAGGCCGATCGGCCCGTTGATTGCCAGCGCGCGTTGGTGGTGCGTCTGCATCCAGTCGATGGCGACGCCCTTGTAACGGTTGGCATCAAAGCCCATCACCAGCCAGGTGACCGCTGCCGCCAGCACCAACAGCAGGCCCAGCACCCCGAGCGCGATACGGCGTATCCAGATAGACATGGTTATCAGGCCCTATGCCCCCTGAGAAGCGCGGATTGTGCCTGCGCGCCCGTGCTGCGGACACCTTGGCTACCTACAATCCGCCCCGATGAAACCCTATGACGTGCAGGTGCGCGGTGCCGGACTGGTGGGCCCGGCGCTGGCCTTGTCGCTGGCGCGCATCGGCTTGCGCGTTGCCCTGATCGCCGATGCCATGGTGACTGCACGCGGCCCTGATGTGCGCGCGTTTGCACTGAATGCTGCATCGGTGGCCTTGCTGCGCGGCCTGAAGGTGTGGGATGCGCTGCCGGTGCACGCGACCACGGCGGTGCACGAGATGCGCGTCGAGGGCGATGCGCCCGGCGCGGCACTCGAGTTCTCGTCGTGGGAACAGCACGTGGGTGAATTGGCCTGGATCGTCGATGCCGCCGTGCTGGAACGCGAACTGGCCGCCGCCGTCCGGTTTTCACCGCATGTGACGGTGCTGAGCGGCACGCAGGCCGAATCGGCGACCGCACCGCTCACCGCCATCTGCGAAGGCAAGGCGTCGGCCACCCGCGACGCGCACCGCGTGCCGCTGGATCGTCGGCCCTACGGCCAGCGCGCGGTGGCCGCGCGGCTGGTCAGCGCCAGACCGCACGGCGGCACGGCGCGGCAGTGGTTCGGCTCGCCCGATGTGCTGGCCTTGCTGCCGTTCGATGCGCCGCAGCCGCTGTGCTCGTATGCCTTGGTGTGGTCGGTGCCGGACGCGCGTGCCGCTGAATTGCTGTCGATGGATCCTGCGGCGTTCCAGGCGGCGTTGATGCAGGCCACCGGCGGCGCCGCTGGCGAGTTGCAACTGACCGGCGAGCGCGTCGCGTGGCCCCTGACCCGCGCGCAGGCGGCGACCTGGTGCGGGCCCGGCTGGGTGCTCGTGGGCGACGCCGCCCACGTGGTGCACCCGCTCGCGGGCCAGGGGCTGAACCTGGGGCTGGCCGATGTGGCGGCCTTGACGGCCGTACTGGCTGCGCGCGAACCTTGGCGCGACCTGGGCGACGAGAAGCTGCTGCGCCGCTACGCTAGCCAGCGCCTGCTGCCGACGCGCGCGATGGTCGAGATCACCGACGGCCTGATGCATCTTTTCGCCCACCCGGCGCCGCTGGTGCGGGAACTTCGCAACCAGGGCCTGACTCTGGTCAATCGGTTGGCGCCGATCAAGCGCTGGCTGACCGCGCAGGCGCTGGATTCCTGAGGCCGCACCCGGGCGCACAGCGCTCTCCTGAACACCTGAAAGCACCCCCATGGCTTTGTCATTGATTCGAACGATCCGTCGAGGCCTCGGCGGCCCAGTGGCGGTGCTGCTGGCGGCGATCTTCGCGACCACCTCGGCCCTGGCGGGTGAGGCCGAGATCCGCAAGGCGCTCGCCGAGCGGCTGCCAGGCCTGGGCCAGGTCGACGAAGTCACCAAGTTGCCAATCGCAGGCCTGTACGAAGTGCGCGTCGGCGTGGAGGTTTACTACACCGACGAAAATGGCAACTACCTGATCGAAGGCCAGTTGCTGGACACCAGGACACGCACCAACCTGACCGAGGCGCGTGTTGCGAAGCTGACCGCGATCGACTTCGCCAGCCTGCCGTTGAAGGACGCCATCGTCTGGAAGCAGGGCGACGGCAGCCGCAAGCTGGTGGTGTTTGCCGATCCGAACTGCGGTTACTGCAAGCGTTTTGAACGCGAGGCCCGTACTGTTAAGAACGTCACCATCTACACCTTCCTCTATCCGATCCTTGGCAATGACTCCGTGGACAAATCGCGCAACATCTGGTGTGCCAAAGACCGTGGCAAGGTGTGGGCGGACTGGATGGTGGACAACACGCTGCCACCGAAAGTGATGAGCGACTGCGACAGCTCGGCGCTCCAGCGCAATGCGGCACTGGGGCGCAAGCACAAGGTCAATGGCACGCCCGCTCTGGTGTTCGAAGATGGCAAGCGCGTGCCGGGCGCGATGAAGATCGAAGACCTGGAAAAGCAATTGCTGGCCTCTGCGAAGAAGCCCGGTTGATTCCGCTGCTCTCGGACTTCTTCAACTTCGAGCCCACGCACGCGGAAGCGCTGCGACGGCTCGATGCGGTGCATCCGGGTGAATACGCGCGCACCCGCAACGCGCTTGACGGCGCGGTCACCGGGCTGTCTCCGTACCTGACACACGGCGTGATCGGCATGCGCAGCGCGGTCGCCCGCGTGATGCAGAAGCACCGGTTGGGCTATGACGACAAGCTGATGTTCGAATTCGCCTGGCGCGAGTTCTTCCACCATGTGTGGACCCGGTGCGGCACTCAGGTGCTGGCCGACATGCGTCCGTCTGCGCTGTGGTCTGGCGCTTACGCGTCCGACATGCCGGCTGACTTGCGCGAAGGCCGCACCGGCGTGCCAGTGATCGATACCGCCGTGCGCCAGCTGTATGCCACTGGTTACCTGCACAACCATGCACGCATGTGGTTGGCCAGCTATGCGGTGCACCTGCGCAAGGTGCACTGGCGTGCGGGTGCGGACTGGATGCTGGGCCACTTGCTCGACGGCGACGTGCCGAGCAATCACCTGAGCTGGCAGTGGGTGGCCGGTACTTTCTCGAGCAAGCCGTATCTGTTCAATGCCGAGAACGTGGCGAAGTACGCGCCGCGTGGTGGTGACAAGGGCTGGCGAGGTCTAGGGACCGTGATCGATCAGGACTACCAGGCGCTGGAGCGCATCGCGCGGCAGGAGGGCGATGTGGGGCCCGAGCCCGGTGTGCACGATGGCGTGATCGAGCCGCCGCTCTGGGCTGCGCCACATGCCGCGTGGGTGGCCGAAACGACGCGGCCGCTGCTGGCGGGCGCCGTGCCGAGACAGCGCGAGATCGAGCTCGTGACACCGTGGTCGATGGGCGAGCGCGAAGGTGGAGCCGGCGCGGGCGCCGGTGGCCCCTGGCGGCTGGGTGTGATCCACACGCCATCGCACGCCGTGTTGCCGTGGAACGAAGCGCGCTGGCGCTGGGTGCTGCAGCGCCTCGGGCAGATCACCGATGCGGTGTTCGTTGGCGATCTGACGTCGTCCGTGCCCTGGAAGGCGGGCGCGCCGACCTGGCCAGGGCCAAGCAGGGTGACGGCAGTGCGGGCACCGATGCCCGACTACGACGTTGCGCTGGCAGCGCTCGCCACCTTGCAGGCCGCACCGCGCCTGCTGCCCAACCCCGAGGCGATGTGCCGCTCATTCAGCGTGTTCTACGAGAGCGTCAAGCGACAATCGCGCTCGCTTCAGACGCAGTTGAACGGAGAGCTTTTTTGAACGGCACTCCACCGTCAGCGCCGACACCGGCCTCGACGAACCAGCCCGATCGCGCCACCTTGCGCCTGGCCTATGCCGGCCTGCTGCCGTTCGTGATCGGCGCGCTGCTGCTGTGGATCGTGCGCCCTGATGCGCATCCGTACGTTGCCGCGGCACTGTCGGCCTATGCGGGTGTGATTGTTTCGTTCCTCGGCGGCATCCATTGGGGCTTCGGCTTTCGCGCACAGCCACCAGACCCCGCACGTTTCGTCTGGGGTGTCGTGCCGTCGTTGGTGGCCTGGGTGGCGGTGGTGATGCCCGCCTATGCCGGCCTCGTGGTGCTGGGCGTGATGCTGGTGGTGTGTTACCTCGTGGATCGCCGTGTCTACCCGGTGCATTTTTCCGGCGCCTGGCTCATCCTGCGTTTCCGCCTCACCGTCGTCGCCAGCCTGGCCTGCTTCATCGGCGCGGCCGGCAGTTGACAGACCCGAGGCCATGCCCGAAGGCCCGGAAATTCGCCGTGCGGCCCAAGCGGTGCACCGTGGCATCGCGGGCCAGCCGCTGCGAATGACGCTGGCGCATCCCGCACTGGCACCGATGGCTCGGGCGTTGCGCGGCGCCACGGTGGAGTCGGTGAGTTCGCGCTCAAAAGCGATGCTCACGCGCTTTTCCACTGGTGACGTGCTGTATTCGCACAATCAGCTGTACGGTGTATTGGTGGTCGACCGGCCCGACGAGCCGCTGCGCTCGCGTGCCATTCGGCTGGTGCTGGAGACGCCTGCACAGCGCGCGGTGCTGTACAGCGCCACCGATTTCGCTTGGCTGCGCCACGGCGCGGAAAACGCGCATCCGTACATCGCCAAGCTCGGTCCCGAGGTGCTCGACGACGCGACGACGGTGCGCGACATCGCCGCGCGTCTGGCGCAGTTTCCGCGCCGGCGCATCGCCGATGCGCTGCTCGATCAGCAGGTGCTGGCGGGCCTGGGCAACTACCTGCGCAGCGAGATCGCCTTCGTCGCGAAGTTGAACCCGTGGCGGCGCCTGGGCGACCTCAACGATGCCGAGCGGCACCGGCTGGCCAAGGCAATTCACGACATCACCCACCGGAGTTTTCGCACCGACAGTGTGTGCGTGCCCGCGGCGCTGTACCGTGCGCAGCGCCAACAAGGTGCCCGCTTCGAGGCCGCTCGCTTCTTCGTGTTCGACCGCGCCCTGCAACCCTGCCGCGAGTGTGGTGCCACCATCGAGCGTGCCGCGCTGGGCGGGCGCAAGCTGTTTGTCTGCACCGCTTGCCAGAGCGTTTTTCCGCTGCCCGATGGACTGCGCCACTGACGCTGCAACACCGAACACCCACCGACTTGCCCCTGATCACCCCATGATTTCCTACCGCATCGAACTCCACGATCCGAACGCCCACCTGTTTCGTGTCACGCTGACCGTGCCCGAGCCTGCGGCCCTGCAGCGGCTGAGCCTGCCGGTGTGGATCCCGGGCAGCTACCTGGTGCGCGAATTCGCGCGACACCTGAGCGGGCTCGAAGCGACACAAGGCAGCCGTGCGGCGCCGCGCTCGGTCCCATTCACGCAACTGGACAAGGCGACCTGGCAAGCCGAATGCAGCGGCCGAGGCCCGCTGGTCGTGACCTACCTGGTCTATGCCTTCGACACCTCGGTGCGTGCGGCCTTCCTGGATGCGCAGCGTGGCTTCTTCAACGGCACCAGCCTGTGCCTGCGGGTCGAAGGTCGGGAGGCCGAACCGCACCGCATCGAGCTGCGTGCCCTGCCGCGCGGCTGGCAGGTGGCGACCTCCATGCCAGCGACCGCGGGCAAGGTGTTCGAAGCGCCCGACTACGACGAACTGGTCGACCATCCCTTCGAGCTGGGATCCTTCTGGCGCGGCCAATTCAAGGCACACGGTGTGCCGCATGAACTGGTAGTGTCCGGCGCGCTGCCCGACTTCGACGGCGCTCGCCTGCTGGCCGATACCAAACGCATCTGCGAGACCGAGATCGAGTTCTGGCACGGTGATGCGCCTAAACGCGGCGACATCCCGTTTCAGCGCTACGTCTTCATGCTGAACTGCGTCGACGATGGCTACGGTGGTCTGGAGCACCGGGCCAGCACCGCGCTGATCGCATCGCGGCGTGACCTGCCGCGGGTGATGGCGGCCCATGCCGCATTGGGCCCCCGCTCGGAAGACAAGAGCGAGGGCTACGTGACGCTGCTGGGCCTGATCAGCCACGAGTATTTCCACACCTGGAACGTCAAACGGCTGAAGCCACGCGACTTCGCGCCCTGCGACTACACCCGAGAGAACTACACCGAGCTGCTGTGGTTCTTCGAGGGGTTCACGTCCTATTACGACGACCTGCTGCTGCGTCGCGCGGGCCTGATCGACGACGCGCGCTATCTGAAGGCGGTCGCCAAGACCGTGACCAGCGTGCTGGGTATGCCGGGGCGCCGGGTGCAAAGCGTGGCGCAAGCCAGCTTCGACGCCTGGGTCAAGTACTACCGCAGCGACGAGAACACGCCGAACGCAACCATCAGCTACTACACCAAAGGATCGCTGGTCGCACTGGCGCTGGACCTGAGCCTGCGTGCCATTGGATCGCGCCGCCACGCCACGCTCGATGCGGTGATGCGCGGCCTGTGGGCACGCAGCGCCGGGGGACCGATCACCGAGGGCGATGTCATCGATGTGCTGCGCGAGGTCGCCGGCCCGGCGCAGGCCGATGCGCTCACTCGCGAGTTGCGCGAGTGGGTGCACGGCACCAGCGACCTGCCGCTGAAGGAGTTGCTTCAGCACTTCGGCGTGCAATGGCAGACCCCGCCCGCCACACTGTCTCAGCGCCTGGGTGTGCGTGTGAGTGAGAGCGCGCTGACCGGCATCAAGGTCACCCATGTGCTGCGCGGCAGTGCGGCCGAGCGTGCCGGACTGTCGGCCGGCGACGAGGTGCTCGGGCTCGGCGATTGGCGGCTGCGCCGGCTGGACGATCTGCTGCGCCTGCTCACGCCGGGACAGCCAGCCATGCTGCTGGTGTCGCGCGATCAGCGTCTGCTCAGGCTGTCGATCGATGTGCCCGATCGCAAGATGCTGGCCGGCGTGATCAACCTGACGGCCGACGCCCAGGCGCCGCGGGCCGCGCTCGCACTGCGCAGCGCCTGGCTGGGCGACTGAGCGCTGCGGCCTGTTCGACACCTGCCATGACGTCCAAGGCGCAAGCCCCAGTGGCCGGCCGCAGGCGGTTCGCGGGCCACGTGGCGCTGGTCGCCGCCGTTCTGCTGATGCACGCCTGCGTGATGCGCAGCATCAACGACAGCATCATCAACTTCGACCAGGGCAAGAAGCCGGCCCGCATCGAGCTGGTGGCGGTGCGAGACATGGCGTTCAGCACGCCGCCCGAGCCACCGGCCCTGCCGCCGCCCGCCGCCCCCGTTGCGCCGCCGCGGCCGCCACGGCAGGCCGCGCCAGCGGCTGAAGCCGCCTCGGCTCCCGAACCGGCGGCCTCGGCGCCGGAGCCGGAACCGGCACCAGAGCCTGTGCAGGCGGCAGCGCCCGTCGAGCCGCCTGCGAGCGCGCCCGAGCCCGCGGCCTCGGCCTTACCGGCGGTCGCCTCGGTCGCAGAGCCTGCGGCGTCGTTGCCTGTGGTGGTGGCAGAAGCCGCCCCTGCCTCTGCGCCCGCATCGGCGCCCGCGGCAAGCGTGGAGGCGTTCGGCTGGCCACCCTCCACCCGCATCACCTACGAACTGACCGGCAACTACCGCGGCGAGGTCTACGGCAGTGCACAGGTCGACTGGGTGCGTGTCGGTGAGCGCTACCAGGTGCACCTGGATGTGGTGGTCGGCGCGTCGTTCGCGCCGCTCTACTCGCGCCGCATGAGCAGCGACGGGCGCTTGAGCGACGCCGGCCTGGCGCCCGAGCGCTACGACGAGGAAAGCAAGGCCGCATTCAAGGACCGCAAGCGCGCCAGCGTCACGCTGGAGCCTGATTCGGTGCTGCTCAACAACGGACAACGCGTCGAACGCGTGCCCGGCGTGCAGGACACGGCGAGCCAGTTCGTGCAGCTCACCTACCTGTTCACACGCCAACCCCAGCTGCTGCAGCCTGGGGGCACGATAGAGTTGCCGCTGGCCCTGCCACGCCGCATGAGTGTCTGGACCTACGACATCCGCGCGTCCGAGTCGGTGTACACACCGATCGGAGCGATCGACGCGATCCCGCTGCAGCCCCGCCGCGAGTCGCGCAAGGGCGACGAGCTGTCGGCCACCGTCTGGTTCGCGCCCAGCCTGCGGTACCTGCCGGTGCGCATCCGCATCCAGCAGGACAGCGAAACCTACATCGACCTGATGATCAAGCAGCGGCCGCAGTTGGGCCAGTGAACACGCTTTAATGTTTCATCCACGATCCCCCCGCCTACGGAGAACCGCCATGTCCACCGAATTCATCCTCACCGACACCGTGGGAGACGGCCCACTGAAGACCGGGCTGATCACGCTGAACCGGCCCAAGCAGCTCAATGCGCTCAACGACGCCCTGATGAGCGAGCTGGGCGCTGCGCTGCAGGCCTTCGATGCCGACGACGGCATCGGCTGCATCGTCATCACCGGCAGCGAGAAGGCCTTTGCGGCCGGCGCCGACATCGGCGCGATGGCCGTACTGACCTACATGGACGCCTACAAGGGTGACTTCATCACCCGCAACTGGGAAGCGTTGCGCAGCGTCCGCAAGCCGGTGATTGCGGCGGTGGCCGGTTTTGCGCTGGGGGGCGGCTGCGAGCTGGCGATGATGTGCGACTTCATCATCGCGGCCGACACCGCGAAGTTCGGCCAGCCCGAGATCAAGCTCGGCATCATCCCCGGCGCGGGCGGCACTCAGCGCCTGCCGCGAGCCATCGGCAAGGCCAAGGCGATGGACCTGGTGCTGACGGGCCGGATGATGGATGCCGCCGAGGCCGAGCGGGCCGGCCTGGTGTCTCGCGTGGTGCCGGCTGCCGAACTGATGACCGTGGCGCTGGAGGCTGCAAAAAGCGTCTGCGAATTCAGCGGCCCGAGCGTGATGATGGCCAAGGAGTGCGTCAACCGCGCCTTCGAAGGCTCGCTTTCCGACGGCATCGGCTACGAGCGCCGAATGTTCCACTCGCTGTTCGCCACCGAAGACCAGAAGGAAGGCATGGATGCCTTCGTGAACAAGCGCAAGCCGGTGTTCAAACACAGATGAATGCCAGGGTGCTGCCGAGGGCATGGGGTAACCGGCTCCGCTCATGTCCCCCACTATCGGCCTGCGGCCGATAGCTCCTCCTTTACTTCGCTGCGCCGGTCACCCCACACCCTCGGCAGCAGGCACCGTCGTTGTTTGCGAAGACTCGAAACCTTCGACTTCTCCGTTGCTTAGAGGAGCGCCGCGGTGGGTCGCTGTGTGGAGTGAAGTAAAGGGGGAGAGTTGGGCGCAGCCCGACTCGGAGGACATGAACGGAACATAGCGGCCCACCACGGCGCTCGCGCGCAGACGCCTTAACCTTCCTTGCGCAGTGACGGGAACAGGATCACGTCGCGGATGCTCGGGCTGTCGGTGATCAACATCATCAGCCGATCGATGCCGATGCCGCAACCGCCGGTGGGCGGCATGCCGATTTCCAGTGCGCGGATGAAATCGGCGTCGTAGTACATCGCCTCTTCGTCGCCAGCGTCCTTGTTGGCCATTTGCTTTTTAAAGCGTTCAGCCTGGTCTTCGGCGTCGTTCAGCTCGGAAAAGCCGTTGGCGTATTCGCGGCCGGTGATGAACAGCTCGAAGCGCTCGGTGATCGAGGGGTCGGTGTCCGAAGCACGTGCCAGCGGGCTGACTTCGACCGGGTAATCGATGATGAAGGTCGGGTTCCACAGCTGTTCCTCGACCACGGCCTCGAACAGGCCGAACTGCAGCTCGGGCAGCTTCCAGTGCGCCGGCGGTTCCTCGCCCAGCGACTTCAGCTTTGCGTGCAGTACTTTCACATCGCCTGCTTCGGCGGCGCTCAGGCCGGCGTAGGCGACCAGTGAATCGCGCACCGTCAGCCGTGCAAAAGGGGCGTCCAGATCGACCGTCTTGCCGCCATAAGTGAGTGTGGCCGAGCCGGTGGCACCGCGCGCGGCGTGGCGCAGCACCTGCTCGGTGTAGTCCATCAGGTCGTGGTGGTTCCAGTACGCGGCGTAAAACTCCATCATCGTGAATTCGGGGTTGTGCCGAACGCTGATGCCTTCGTTGCGGAAGCTGCGGTTGATCTCGAACACCCGCTCGAAGCCACCCACGATCAGCCGCTTCAGGTACAGCTCGGGCGCGATGCGCAGGAACATCTGCTGGTCGAGCGCGTTGTGGTGGGTGACGAAGGGCTTGGCGTTGGCGCCGCCAGGGATCGGGTGCAGCATGGGTGTTTCCACTTCCATGAAGCCGTGGTCGACCATGAACTGGCGGATCGAGCTCAGTGCCTTGCTGCGGGCGGTGAAACGCATGCGGGCGGTGTCGTCGGTGATCAAGTCGACATAGCGCTGGCGGTACTTCTGTTCCTGATCGCTCATGCCGTGGAACTTGTCGGGCAGCGGGCGCAGGCTCTTGGTCAGCAGGCGCAGCGTGGTCACGCGCACCGACAGCTCGCCGGTCTTGGTCTTGAACAGCAGCCCCTCGGCGCCGAGGATGTCGCCCAGGTCCAGGTGCTTGAACGATTCGTAGGCCGCCTCGCCCAGTGCGTCCTTGGTGACGAACAGCTGGATGCGCCCGCCGGTGGTGCCGAGCGAGCCATCTTGCAGCGTGCAGAAGCTGGCCTTGCCCATCACCCGCTTCAGCAGCATGCGCCCTGCCACGCTGACGTTGAGGTTCAGCGCTTCGAGTTCCTCGTTGCTGCGCTCGCTGTGGTGCGAGACCAGCTCAGCGGCGCGGTTTGCAGGCTTGAAGTCGTTCGGGAAGGCGACGCCTCCACTGGCTTGCGCGGCGACACGGATCGCGGACAGCTTCTCTCGACGCTCCGTGATGAGCTGGTTCTCGTCCGGCGCAGGGCTGGCGGTGGCGGGCGAGTGCGGCGCGGAGGGGGCGTGGTCTGCAGTCATGGGGGCGAGGATGGGAACGGTCGTTGATTTTAGGTTGGGGGCTTTGCGCGCTAGAGGCCCGCTACCGCGCCTAAAATCCGGCGCATGCTCAAACACGTCTCTGCTGACACTGTGCGATGAGAGCTCGCGCTGGCGCTGTGGGTTTGCCCTGCCGCCGTGATCGGCCCGGCTGCTGATGGGGCTGATTCACCCGACCGCTGTGGTCGACCCAGGTGCGCAACTTGGGGACGGGACGCGCGTGGCGCACTTCGCGCATGTGTGTGCAGGGGCCCGCATCGGCACGAACTGCGCGCTGGGTCAAGGTGTGTACATCGGCAACGAAGTCAGCATCGGGCACAACGTCAACATCCAGAACAACGTATCGGTCTATGACGCAGTGACGCTCGAAGACGCCGTGTTCTGCGGCCCGAGCGTGGTCTTCACCAATGTGTTCAACCCCCGCGCTGGCGTGTTGCGTGGCGCCGAGTTGTGCAAGACCCTGGTCCGCCAAGGCGCGACGCTCGGCGCCAATTGCACCGTGGTCTGCGGCACCACCATCGGCCGCTACGCCTTCATTGGAGCCGGTGCGGTCGTGAGCCGCAACGTGCCGGATTACGCACTGGTGGTCGGCGTGCCAGCGCGCCAGATTGGCTGGATGAGTCGCCACGGCGAGCCGCTGAGCTTGCCACTCAAGGGCGACGGCATCGCCTCCTGCCCGGCCACTGGCGAGCGGTATGTGCTGCGCGAAGGGGTGTGTTGTCTGGCGGCAGAAGTGCTGGCGTGAGCAAGCGCTGATCTGTCTCACTCGCCCTCATGCGCCATGAAGACCGCTGGATCGAAAGCAAGTACGTGCGGCGCCAGGGTCGATGGCAAGCCTCGCGCGACACGGCTGAGCTTGGCGTTGGCTCGCGGCTGATCACAGACTGCGTCGCTGCCCTCTACGACCAGCAGTTGCCTCGCTATGCGCGTGGCCGGCTGATCGATCTGGGTTGTGGCAAGGTGCCGTTGTACGGCGCCTATCGCCGCCTGGTTGACGAGGTGACCTGCGTGGACTGGCCGCAGTCGGTGCACGCTGGCGGATACCTGGATCTGGAAGCCGATCTGTCGCAGGTGCTGCCGTATGCGGATGCGAGGTTCGACACGATCATCCTGTCCGATGTGCTGGAGCACGTGGCCATACCCGAGACCCTGTGGCGCGAGATGGCACGCCTGCTGTCCCCGGGTGGCTATGTGCTGCTGAACACGCCGTTTTTGTATGGTGTGCACGAAGCACCGCACGACTACGCCCGCTACACCGAATACGCGTTGCGGCGCTTCGCTGTTCAGGCGGGCTTGGATGTGACGTTGCTGCTGCCCATCGGAGGCAGCCTCCATGTGCTTGCGGATCTGCTGGCCAAGCACCTCACGCACGTGCCCGCCCTCGGCCATGGGCTGTCCTCCACGGTTCAGGGCCTTGTCGCGCTGCTGGATCGCTGTCGCCTGGGGCAGCGCATCGCGGCGCGGACAGGCTCCCGGTTTCCGCTGGGCTACTTCATGGTGGCGCATCGCCCCGTCAGGGTTGGCGCGGCGTTGGGATGAGGCAGTCATTACGAGCTTTGCCCACGTACGCTGCGGCGCGTGTTGTTCCCGCCATCGCGTCGATGGGGCTGACGCTGCTGTGCATCGGCACGCTGAGCCCCGAGGATTACGCGCGCTACAGCCTGGCTCTGCTGGCTGCGGGTGTCGCAGCCGGTTTCGTGGGTGGGATCAGTGCCCAGGCGATGCTGCGGTATGCCCGGGAACTGTCGCCTTCGGCCATGCGCTGGGGTCTGCTCGGCTTGCCCTTGTGCGCGGCGGCGCTGGCCTGCCCGCTGGTCGCGGCCTATATGACGTGGCGTGGCGAATGGTCGGGCGCGGCGCTGATCGCGATCGCGTCGATCCCCGCGCTCGCGGTCATGGACACCCGGCGCAGCTTGTTTGTTGCCAGTGCGAGAGCTGACGCCGTGTTTGCGCTCGACGCCTGGCGCGCTGGCCTCGCTCTGGTGCTGACGTTCGTGCTGTTTCATGGGTGGGGCGCGCTCGCGGAATCGCCGTTGCTGGCGCAGGGGTTGTCGGTGCTGGCTTGCCTGCTGTTGGTGGGCACCCGGCGCGCGGCGTTGGTACCTGCGGGCAGCCGAGTGATCGATGCCCAGTACGTGGGCTACGGTGTCGGCCTGGCAGGATGGATGGCGGTGATCGTTGCGCTTTCGCTGGCCGAGCGATCGGTGGTGGCTACTGCCTCGGGGCTCGTTGCGAGCGGTCGGTATGCGGCCCAGGCCGATGTGATCAATGCGGTGTTCGCCGCCTTGGGTGGCGCGTTGGCGCAGGCGATGATGCCGACCTACCTGGCGCAAGCAGCCGATCCTGATGCGGCCGCGCTGCGTCGCTTGCGCCGGCTTGCGCTGCTCGGGGTGCTGGCGATTGGCGCCTTGTGTGTGCTGATGGGAATTGCGTTGTCGGTGTCGGGCCTGGGGCGAATTTCGGCAGCGTTGACCGACGATGTGTCGACTGCCCTGGTGCTGGTCGCAGCGGGCGCGCTGTGGACCTCTGCCGGCTTCGTGCAGAAGCCGGTCGAACTGCGTGGCCGAACCCACTGGCTGTTCGCCGGCGTCGCGCTGGCCATGGTGCTCTTCCTGCTGATCGCGCCGAACTTGGCAGAACGGTACGGCCCGCCCGGGGTCGCGCTGGCCAAGCTGATCGCAGGGTTGACCTACACCGGCATGGTCTGGCGGCTGTGCCGAATCCACCGATGACATTCGCCGTGGTCATCATCAACTGGAACGGCGCAGCCGACACGCTGGCCTGCCTGGCCTCGCTGTATGCCGGGTCCGACCAGGCTCTGGTCATCATCGTCGACAACGGGTCGACAGACGACTCGGTTCAGCACATCACGAACGCGCTGGCACAGCGTGACATCGAACTGCTGAGCACCACAGCTGTCGCGCTGCCAACCCGGCGAACCGGTGCCCGGGCGGTGCTGATCGAGGCCGGCGAGAACCTCGGCTTTGCGGCCGGGTGCAACCTCGGGCTGCGTGCAGCCGTGGCGATGGGTTGCGGCGTCACCGTGTTCCTGAACAACGACACCGTGGTTGAAGCCGACGCGCTCGATCGCATCGCAGTGCGCCTCGTCGGCGATGCCGCCTGCTACGCCTGCTTGCCGATGCTGACGGTGCACGGCAGTGACCGCATCTGGAATTGCGGTGGCGTGATCCACTCGGTTGGCGTACGCCGCTATCACCTCGCGGGCCGGCCTCGCGCCGAGGGCGCGCAGCGCGGCGAGATTGCTTGCAGTTTTTTCACCGGCTGCTGCTTCGCGGTGCGCACCGCCGATTTCGCGGCGCGGGGCGGGTTCTCCGAGCGATTCTTCTTCGGCGAGGAAGACTTCGAACTCGCGCTGTGGATGCGAGACCGAGGTCTGTCGGCGGTGTGCCTGACGGCGGCGGTGGTGCAGCACAAGGTCAGCTCAGCGTTCAACGCGGCGGCAGGCCCGCGCCAGAATGCCAAGGTGTTTCTCTACTACCTCAACCGGTTCATCCACATGCGCCTGCGTTTTGGTCCGCTGCGCTGGTGGTGCTGGTTGGTGGTCTACCTCCCGTATGTTGCCGCGCTGCTGTGGCGCAGCGGCAATTGGTCTCCAGGCGAACTGCGTGCCTTTCTGTGGCGGCTGGTGCAACGGGCGCGGACGATGGATCGCGTGACGCGCGATGAATTCGAGGCGGTGATGGCGGGCCGGCTGTGAGCGCTGTCGAGAGCATCGACACAGAACCGCACTGTCGCATCTGCGACAGCGCCGGCCCGTTCCAGCTCCACCGGGTGCGCGACATGATGTTCGGCCCTGGCGATCACTTCGACTACCGGCTGTGCGCAGCCTGCGGCTGCTTGCAGATTGCCGCCATCCCAGCGGACTTGTCGCGTCATTACGGCGAGGGCTATTACTCGTTCGGCGAGCGCAGGGCGCCGGGCCGCCTAGGCAGGTTTCTGGTGCGCGCGCGCAACCGGCATCTCACGGGGCAGTTCAACCCTTTGGGATGGGTGCTGGCCCAGAGGCGACCCTTCCGCGCGTTGGCATCTTTGCAGTCATTGAGCTTGCGGCCTGACGCGCGCATCGTTGATGTGGGCTGCGGTAGCGGCGAGTTGCTGCTGGCCTTGCAGTCGGCGGGCTACACCCGGCTGCAGGGTGTCGACCCGTTCATTGCGCATGACCTCGACCTGGGCGGTGGCCTGCGCGTGCAGAAGGCCGAACTGGACGCCTTGCCTACGGCGTCGTTCGATCTGGTGATGTTCCACCACTCGCTCGAACACATCCTCGACGAGCCGGCGGCCTTGCGCGCGGCGCACCGCCTGCTGGCGCACGGTGGCCGCTGTCTGGTGCGTATTCCGACGGTGAGTTCGCACGCCTGGCGCCACTACGGCGTCGACTGGTGTGCGCTCGATGCGCCCCGGCACCTGGTGCTGCATTCGCGGCAGAGCATCGCGTTGCTGGCCGAGCGCTGCGGGTTCAGCGTGTGCCGCATCACCGACGACGCCGATGCGTTCCAGTTCTGGGGAAGCGAGCAATACCGCCGCGGCATCCCGCTGATGCGCAGCGGCTGTCATGACATCACACCGGCGCCTGGTGTGTTAACGGCAGCGCAGTTGCGCCACATGGCGCATCGCGCCGAACAATTGAACCGCGAGCACCAGGGCGACCAGATCGCGGTCGAACTGCAGCGCGTCGAATGAGCCCATCGATGCGCACCTCTCGATCCTTGTCGACGGCCGTTGTCCGATGAAGTTGCTGCTGCTCGCGCCGGCCAGCGTGATCCATACCCAGCGCTGGGTCGAGGCGCTGCACGGGCGGGGCATCCAACTGGTACTGGCCACGCAGCACGATCCTGCGTCGTGGCAAGCGCCGGTCGGTGTGAAGCTGGTTCGCCTGCCGCACTGCGGAACGGTGGGCTACTTTTGCAATGTGCCTGCGCTCAAGCGGCTGCTGCGCGACGAACGGCCTGACCTGCTGAATGCGCACTACGCCAGCGGCTACGGCACCACCGCCGCGCTCGCTGGTTTTCGGCCCTGGCTGCTGTCGGTCTGGGGCAGCGACGTCTATGACTTTCCGTATGAAGGTGGATCCAAGGGCCGGCTCAAAGGCTGGCTGCTGCGCCGTAACCTGCGACAGGCTGATGCGGTGGCATCGACCAGCCAGGCGATGGCGCGGCACGTGCGCCGCCTGGTCCCCGACATCGGCCATGTCGCAGTGACCCCGTTTGGCATCGACACCGAGCGCTTCGCGCCGCAGCCTCAGCCGCGCGACGGCATCGTGATTGGCACCGTGAAGACGCTGGCGCCGAAGTACGGCATCGATCTGCTGCTGCGGGCGTTTGCGCAGCTGCGGCAGGCCGCGGAGCCGAGCGCTGCGCTGTCACTGGTCATCGTCGGGGACGGCCCGCAGCGCGCCGAACTCGAGGCCTTGAGTCGAACGCTGGGCATCGCGGCCCACGTGCGTTTTGTCGGTTCCGTGCCGCATGCCGAGGTGCCGCAGTGGTTGAACCGCTTCGACCTGTACGTGGCCGCGAGCCGGCTCGACAGCGAGAGCTTCGGCGTCGCGGTACTCGAAGCCTCGGCCTGTGGTTTGCCTGTGGTGGTCAGTGATGTCGGTGGCCTGCCCGAGGTGGTGGTGCAGGGCGAGACCGGTTGGGTTGTTCCACGCGAAGACGTGGCGGCGTTGGCGCAGGCGATTCAGCGGCTGATCGCCGCACCCGAGCTGCGTCGCCGTTTCGGTGCGGCCGGACGAGAGCGGGTGCTGGCGCGCTACGACTGGCCGCACAGCGTTGACGTGATGCTGCGTTGTTTTGACGGCGTCATTGCGCGACACGCGCAGCAGCCCGTTGCCTCTCCAGATCCCGTGCGATGACTGACGCGCTGCAGACCGTCAGCGTCATCGTGCCCTGCCGCAACGAGCGTGTGCACATCGCCTCGTTCTGCGCGGATCTGGCACGCCAGACGCTGCCCACTGGCTGGGCGCTGCAGGTGCTGATCGCCGATGGCCGCAGTGACGATGGCACGCGTGAGCTGCTGCAGTCGCTGTGTGCAGGCGACCCGCGCTTGCAGTTGATCGACAACCCGCAGCGCATCGTCTCCAGCGGTTTGAACCGCGCGATCGATGCAGCGCGCGGCGAGGTGATCGTGCGCATGGATGTGCACACCGCCTATGCCACCAACTACATCGCCGAGTGCCTGGCCGCATTGAAAGCGACGGGTGCCACTTGTGTCGGCGGGCCGTGGCGACCGGTGGGCGACGGCTGGCCGCAGGCGGCGATTGCGCTGGCGTTTCAAAGCCGGTTCGGCTCGGGCGGTGCGGCATCACGGCGTCTGGATTACAGCGGCCCTGTCGATACCGTCTATCTCGGCGCTTGGCGCCGCGAGGACTTGATTCGACTCGGTGGTTTCGATGAGTCGCTGGTCCGCAACCAGGACGACGAGCTGAACCTGCGCATCGTGCGATCGGGCGGTGTCGTGTGGCAGAGCGCGGCCATCCGATCGACCTACACGCCACGCGCCTCGTTCGTAGCGCTTTTTCGTCAGTTCTACCAATACGGTTACTGGAAGGTTCCCGTGATACGTAAGCACCGTCTGCCGGCGTCGCTTCGACATCTGGCGCCGTTCGTCTTCGTGGCGGGACTTGCCTGTCTGACAGCGTTGACGCCGTGGTCGATGCTGGCACGTGCCGCGCTGGCCACTGTGCTTGGTGTTTATGCGCTGACAGGGCTCTTCAGTGGCGCAGCGCTTGCCTGTGCACCGCATCGGCTGCGCGATGCGGTAGGCATCGCAACGGCCATCACCTGCATGCACCTGGGTTATGGCATTGGCTTCGGTCATGCGCTGGTTGAAGTGCTGCTCCTGCGGCGAACGCCTGGCGCAGTCGCCACGCGCCTGACGCGCTGACAATCCTTCCGTGACCACAACCCCTCAGCACAATGACGAACCGTTGGCGGTGGCGGAGCGCTATGCGCTCCGCGCTGCGAGCGGTACCGGCGCCGATCTTTACAGCCCGCTGCGTCCGGAGGTGACGCTGGCGCGGCAGCAGCGGCAGCGGGTCATGCTGGATCTGCTGTCACGTCACGCGGCGCAACCTCTGGACCAATTGCGCGTGCTGGAAATCGGCTGTGGCAGCGGCAGCAACTTGCTCGAGTTGGCCAGCCTCGGGTTCGACGCGAGCCGGCTGGTCGGCAACGAACTCTTGCCTGAGCGTGCGGCGGCAGCACGCCGCCAGCTGCCGGCTGCCACCGTGCTGCATGAAGGTGACGCTTTGCAGCTGCCCTTTGAGGCCAGCAGCTTCGATCTGGTCTACCAGTCGACGGTGTTCAGCTCGCTGCTCGACGACGCCTTCCAGAAGCGCCTGGCCGAGGCGATGTGGCGCTGGGTTCGCCCTGGCGGCGCCGTGCTCTGGTACGACTTCACTTACAACAACCCGCGCAACCCCGATGTGCGCGGGGTGCCGCTGGCGCGGGTGCGCACGCTGTTTGCGAGTGCCCGCATCGATGCGCGGCGTGTCACGCTGGCCCCGCCGCTCAGCCGTCGCGCAGCTCGAATTCATCCGAAGCTCTGCAGCGCGTTGAACACGCTGCCACTGTTGCGCACTCACCTTCTCTGCTGGATAGGCAAACCGCGATGACGACCACGCCTGCCAATCCCTTCATCCCCTTCGCGTTGCCGGACATCGGCGACGACGAGATCGCCGAAGTGGTCGACACGCTGAAGTCGGGCTGGATCACGACCGGGCCGAAGACTCGGCGTTTCGAGGAGGATTTCAGCGCCTTCCTCGGTGATGCGGGCTTGCACGCGATGGCTGTCAACTCGGCCACGGCCGGACTGCACCTCGCGCTCGAAGCGCTGGGCATCGGCCCGGGCGACGAGGTCATCACCACCACGCACACCTTCACGGCCACCGCCGAGGTGGTGCGCTACCTGGGCGCCGACGTGGTGCTGGTCGACATAGACCCGGCCACCTTGTGCATCGATGTTGCGGCGGTCGAAGCTGCGATCACGCCGCGCACGAAGGCGGTGATGCCGGTGCACTATGCCGGGCTGGCCGCCGACATGACGGCGCTGCTGGCCCTGGCGCGCCGCCACGGCCTGAAGGTGGTGGAAGACGCGGCGCACGCGCTGCCGACCACCTGCGGTGGTCAACTCGTCGGCACGCTGGCGAGCGACGCCTCGGTGTTCAGCTTCTACGCCAACAAGACGATGACCACCGGTGAGGGCGGCATGGTGGTGACACGCGATGCCGAGATCGCCAAGCGCATCCAGGTGATGCGGCTGCACGGCATCAACCGAGATGCCTTCGACCGTTTCACTGCCAAGGTGCCGAGCTGGTATTACGAGGTCACCGCGCCGGGCTTCAAGTACAACTTGACCGACATCGCCTCGGCGATGGGCATCCACCAACTCAAGCGGGCGCGCGCCTTTCAGCAGGCGCGCGCTGACATGGCCGCGCGCTACGACGCGGCCTTCGCCAATCTGCCGGTGATCACACCACCGCAGCCACTGCCTGGCGACACCCACGCCTGGCACCTGTATGTGCTGCGTCTGGCCGACGATGCCAAGCTGACTCGCGATGAATTGATCGAAGGCCTGTATGCCGCCGGCATCGGCTGCAGCGTGCACTACATCCCGCTGCACCTGCAGCCGTACTGGCGCGACCGGTATCAGTTGCAACCGCAGCAGTTCCCACACAGCCAGCGCGCCTACGAGCAGATGCTGAGCCTGCCGCTGTACACCCGCATGGGCCCGGCCGAGGTGCAGCGCGTGATCGACGCGGTGCGCTCGCTGCTGGACTGAACGCGCCAATTCCGTCGATGGTGAAGCGGCTGTTCGATGTGCTGGCCTCGGGCCTGGGCCTGCTGTTGCTGGCGCCATGTCTGCTGGCCATCGCCATCGCGATCAAGCTGGACTCGCCTGGGCCGGTGTTTTTTCGGCAGGTGCGCGTCGGGCGCCACGGGGTGACGTTCCGCATCCACAAATTCCGCACGATGGTGCATCGGGAGATTGCCAGCGAGACAACGACGGCCCTACTCACGGTCGGCGCTGATCCCCGAATCACCCGCGTCGGTGCACTGTTGCGCCGCACCAAGCTCGATGAACTGGCGCAGCTGATCGATGTGTTCGTGGGGCGCATGAGCCTGGTCGGCCCGCGCCCGGAAGTACCGCGTTATGTCGCGCTGTATCCAAAGCCCTTGCGCGACAAGGTGCTCAGCGTTCGGCCGGGCATCACCGACCCTGCATCGTTGGCCTTCCGCGACGAATCGGCGCTGCTGGCGCGCGCGGCCGACCCCGAGCGCGAGTATGTCGAGGTGGTGTTGCCTGCCAAGTTGCAGTTGTCGGCGCGCTATGTCGACGAGGCCAGCTTCGCAGGCGATTGGCAGCTGATCGTCGCCACGCTGCGCACCTTGTGGAACAGCACGCCAACATAATCGCCTCCCATGCTCTGGCATCGCATCGATCGATTTCTGGCCCGTTGGCGCCCGCACCGCCAGCCGCTCACGCTGCTGATCGACGCAGCCGTGATTGCCGTCTGCTGGAACTTCACCTACCTGTTCCGGCTCGGCTTCGAGCGCTACTGGAGTCACCGACCCGGCTATGACGGCTGGGTGCTGCTGGGCGTGATCGTGACCTATCTGGTGGTGTTCTCGCTCGCCGGCGTGCCGCGTGGCATGTGGCGCTTCTCGGGATTTGGTGAGGTCAAGCGACTGACCTGGAGCTGTGGCATCGCTGGTGCGCTGTGCGCCACGGGTGTGCTGATGCTGCAGCTCTACCAGGTGCCGCGAGCCGTGCTGGCTTTGCACCCGATCGTCACCCTGATGGGTCTGTGCATGACACGCATTGCGTACCGCATGCTGTACGAGCACGCCCGCGCGCAGATCAGTGGCGTGAACGGCAAGCGCAGCGGTGATGTGCGCCGCGCCATCATCATGGGCGCGGGCGAAGCGGCCCGGCTGCTGGTTTCCGGCCTGCCGCAACAGGGCTGGACGGTGCTCGGTCTGCTCGACGATGACCCGGCCAAGCGGGGCGCACGCATCTCCGGTGCGCCGGTGCTGGGTCGCCTCGACGAACTGAGCGACCCGCGCGTGATCGCCGGGGCCACGCACATCATCACCGCGTTGCCGAGCGCCACGGCTGCTCAACGGCGTCGGGCGATCGAGCTGGCCGCGGCCACGGCCCTGCCGGTGCTGACGGTGCCCTCGGTCAGCGAGCTGCAATCGGGCAGCGCGCGCGTCGAGCGCATCCGAGCGATCGAGCCCGATGACCTGCTGGGTCGCGAACCCGTCGTGCTCGACGAGGCGGGCATCGCCGAGCTGGTGTCGGGAAAGACGGTACTGGTCACCGGCGCTGGCGGCTCGATCGGCAGCGAGCTGTGCCGGCAGATTGCCCGCTACGGCCCGGCGCGGCTGGTGCTGTATGAGCTCAGCGAGTTCGCGCTGTACCAGATCGAGCAGCAGCTCAACGAATCGCACCCCAGCCTGCCGCTGGTGCGGCTGATGGGTGACGTGAAGGATCTGGCCCATCTGCGAGCCACTTTCTTGGCGCACCGCCCGCAGTTGGTGTTCCACGCGGCGGCGTTCAAACACGTCCCGCTGATGGAAGACGACAACGCCTGGGCCGCGTTGCAGAACAACACGTTGGGCACGCACCATGCGGCGCTCGCCGCCATGGAAAGCGGCGCCGAGCGCTTCGTGATGATCAGCACCGACAAGGCCGTCAACCCGACCAACGTGATGGGTGCGAGCAAGCGCGCCGCCGAGCGGGTGCTGTCGCACCTGGCCACGCGGGGCTCATCCACGGTCTTTTCGGCGGTGCGCTTCGGCAATGTGCTGGGCTCCAGCGGCAGTGTGATTCCGAAGTTCAAGGAGCAGATCGCCCGCGGTGGCCCGGTGACGGTGACGCACCCCGACATCACGCGCTACTTCATGACCATTCCCGAGGCGGTGCGCCTGGTGCTGCAGTCGGCGGTGCTGGCGCGCAGCGGGCAGGTCTATGTGCTGGACATGGGCGAGCCGGTGAAGATCGTGGAACTCGCACGCGACCTGATTCGACTGGCCGGCCACCGCGAGCGCGAGATCGGCATCGTGTTCAGCGGCCTGCGGCCGGGCGAGAAGCTCTATGAAGAACTGCTGGCCGACGATGACCTGACGCAGCCCTCAGCCCACCCGCGGCTGCGCATTGCCAGGCTGAACGACGATGCCACCGAGGCGTGGACCGACGCGTTGTTGCAATGGCTGGCGCAGCCGCAGCAGGGGCACACGCCCGCTGATCAGCGGGCGGCGCTGGCGCGCTTCATCCCCGAGTACCAGCCGCGCTGAACAATCGCTGCTGCCGGCTCAGCGACGAGGCAACAGCCACTTGGGCACCTTGAAGCGCACGATGCGCCAGTACAGCACCACATACGACACCATGAACAGTGCGAGGAAGCCGGTCAGCACTGCGGTGTCACGCCACCAGAGCACGGCAGGAATCACCGACAGGCTGCACAGCAGCCAGAGGTAAGGCGAGGTCATTGAATTGCGGACCGTGAGCCGGTTCGACGCCGCCTCGCCGATCGTCTGGCGCACCAGGCGGCGGTGGATTAGCGTGTGCATGTGAATGCCGTCAGGCTGCGACGAGGCCACGCCCTTGAGCACCTTGCGCCGGTACATCGAGAACAGCGTTTCGAAGATGGGGTAAGCGCACAGCAGCAACGGGAACAGCGGCGAGACATCGGCGTTGCGCACGATCAGCAGCACCCCCAGTTCGGCGACCATGAAGCCGAGCAGATACGCACCGCCATCGCCCAGGAAGATCAGCCCGCCAGGGAAGTTCCAGACGAAGAAGCCCAGCACGGCGCCCGCCGAGATCAAAGCCGCGGTCAGCACCAGGCGGTCCTGTACCTGCAATCCCACGTAGGCCAATGCCATCAGCATGATCAGCACGCACATCGAGGCCAGGCCGTTGAAGCCGTCGATGATGTTGATCGAATTCGAGACCCCGGTCACCACGAGCAGGGTTAGCGCAATTGCGAATGGCTCGAGCTGGATCAGCGCATCCACCCCGGGGATGGTGGTGTGGCGCACCACCGCCTCCAGCAGCCAGACCGCGAGCGCCGCCGAGACCACCGCAGCGATCAGCCGCCGCGTGGCAGACACCCTTTTCGTCAGGTCTTCGGCCAATCCCGCCATGAATGCCGGCATCGCGCAAGCCAGGATCAGCCACAGCGACTCGCTGAGCGCCGGCCGGGTGAAGTGCGCCAGCAGCGCGCCAGCCAGCAAGGCCAGCAGTACACCGACGCCACCGATGCGTGGGACAGGGTGGCTGTGAAACTTTTGCGGGCCGGAGAACTCGGTGTCTGCCGACAAGCTCCTGTGGTGATCGGCAGATCGCAGCACCACCAGGGTACTCAGCAGCGACACCGCGAAACTCAGCAGCAAAAAACTCATGCGGAGCGACGAGCGCGGAGCCTCGTGGGGGTGATTGGCGACATCGCTGGCTCAGCGACCGAACGGCAACGCGGCGGCATCCTTGGCCGACAACGCCGGCGTGATGCCGTTCAAGGGCCAGGCGATGGCCAGCGTGGGGTCGTCCCAGCGGAGCGAGAACTCGGCCTCGGGGCGATAAAAGGCTGTGGTCTTGTAGAGAAAGTCGGCGCTGTCGCTGGTCACCAGAAACCCATGCGCCAGACCCGGCGGGATCCACAGCTGCCGGTGATTGGTTCCGCTCAGTTCAACGCCCACCCATTGACCGTAGGTGGGGCTGTCGGCGCGCACGTCCACCGCCACGTCGAACACGCTGCCTTGCGTGACGCGCACGAGCTTGCCTTGCGCATGCGGCGCGCGCTGTCCGTGCAGACCGCGCAGCACGCCGCGGGCGGATCGCGAGTGGTTGTCCTGGACGAAGTTGATGTCCTGGCCGGCGGCGGCATTGAAAGCCTGCTGGTTGAAGCTTTCGAGGAAGAAGCCGCGTTCGTCGCCGAACACCTTGGGCTCCAGGATCAGCACGCCGTCGATGGCGGTTGGGGTCACCTTCATCAGAACACCTGGTTGTTGACGATCTGCATCAGGTACTGGCCGTAGCCGTTCTTCAGCATCGGGCGCGCCAGCGCTTCCAGCTGGGCCGCGTCGATCCAGCCAGAGCGGAAGGCGATCTCCTCGGGGCAAGCGACCTTCAGGCCCTGACGCTTTTCCAGCGTGGCGATGAACTGACCGGCTTCGAGCAGGCTGTCGTGCGTGCCGGTGTCGAGCCAGGCATAGCCACGCCCCATGATCTCCACGCTCAGCTGCCCCTGTGCCAGATACCGGGCATTGACGTCGGTGATCTCCAGTTCGCCGCGCGCGGAAGGTTGGATGTTGGCCGCGATGTCGCAGACCTGGTGGTCGTAGAAATACAGGCCGGTGACGGCATAGTTGCTCTTCGGTACCTTCGGTTTTTCTTCGATGCTCAGCGCGCGCTTGTGAGCGTCGAAGGCAACCACGCCGTAGCGCTCCGGGTCCTGCACGTGATAGGCAAACACCGAGGCGCCGCTGGTGCGCGCATCGGCGGCCGACAGCAGCCCCTGCAGATCATGACCGTGGTAAATGTTGTCGCCGAGCACCAGCGCGCTCGGCGCACCGGCGACGAAGTGCTTGCCGAGGATGAAGGCCTGCGCCAGACCGTCGGGACTGGGCTGAACGCAATAACGGATCTGGATGCCCCAGCGGCTGCCATCACCCAGCAAACCTTCGAAGCGAGGTGTGTCTTGCGGCGTGCTGATCAGCAAGATGTCGCGGATGCCGGCCAGCATCAGGGTGCTGAGTGGGTAGTACACCATCGGCTTGTCGTAGACCGGCAGCAGCTGCTTACTGATCGCCAGCGTGGCCGGATGGAGCCGGGTGCCGGAGCCGCCCGCCAGCAGGATGCCTTTTCGACTGGGGGAGTTCATGCGCAGAGGAGGTCCGCAGAAGGGGTCAAAGGATTTCCGCCAGCAGGCGATCGACACCCGTTTGCCACGCTGGCAGGCGCAGACCAAAGCTGTGTTGTAGCTTGCGGGTGTCCAGCCGTGAATTGCGGGGCCGCTGGGCGGGTGTCGGGAACGCGCTGGTGGGCACGGCCTCGATCGCTTCGGGCGCCACACGCACCGGACGACCCGCAGCGCGCGCGTGCTCGATCACATGCCGTGCGTAGCCGTGCCAGCTGGTCTGGCCGCCGGCGACGGCGTGGTAGGTGCCGCTGAGCTCAGGCTGCCGCGCGAGCTGGCGCAGCGCGTGTGCCGAGATGTCGGCGAGCAAGTCGGCGCCGGTGGGCGCCCCGATCTGGTCATCGATGACTTTCAACGCGTCGCGCTCGGCGGCCAGCTTCAGCATCGTCTTCGCGAAATTGCCGCCACGCGCCCCGTAGACCCAGCTGGTTCTCAGGATCAGATGCGCGCAGCCGCTGCGGCGGATGGCCTCTTCACCGGCCAACTTGGTGGCGCCGTAAACGCTGAGCGGGCCGGTGGCTGCGTCTTCGGCCCAGGGCGTGCTGCCACTGCCGTCGAACACATAGTCGGTGCTGTAGTGCAGCAGCGTGGCGCCGAGCGCTGCGGCTTCGCGCGCCAGCACGCCGGGCGCTGTGGCATTGATCACCCGCGCCAGTTCGGGTTCGCTTTCGGCCTTGTCGACGGCAGTGTGCGCGGCGGCATTGACGATCCACTGCGGCGCGATGGCGCGCAGGGTGGTCGACAGTGCCTCGGGGTCGGCAAAGTTGGCGTGCCAATCGGTGCTGTCGGCGTCGAGTGCGATCAGTTCGCCCAGCGGCGCCAGCGCGCGCTGCAGTTCCCAGCCGACCTGACCGCCCTTGCCGAACAACAGGATCTTCATGGTGCGGCTGCGCTGGCCGTGCGCGCTGAGTAGTTGGCGTCGACCCAGTCGCGATAGGCACCGCTTTGCACCCGGGCCACCCAGTCGGCGTGATCGAGGTACCACCGCACCGTCTGCCGAATACCAGTCTCGAAGGTCTCGGCCGGCTTCCAGCCCAGCTCGCGCTCGAGCTTGCGGGCGTCGATGGCGTAGCGGCGGTCATGGCCGGGGCGGTCGGTCACATGCGTGATCAGTCGCCGATACGGGCCCGCCGTATCCGGACGCATCTCGTCGAGCAAGGCACACACCGTGTGCACGATGTCGATGTTGGGCTTTTCGTTCCAGCCGCCGATGTTGTAGGTCTGGCCCACCCGGCCGCGCGCCAGCACAACGCGTATCGCGGCGCAGTGGTCTTTTACATACAGCCAGTCACGCACCTGCTGGCCGTCGCCGTAGACCGGCAGCGGCTTGCCCGCCAGCGCGTTGACGATCAGCAGCGGGATCAACTTCTCGGGGAAATGGAAAGGCCCGTAGTTGTTGCTGCAGTTGGTGGTCAACACCGGCAGGCCGTAGGTGTGGTGCCAGGCGCGCACCAGGTGGTCGCTGGCGGCCTTGCTGGCGGAGTAGGGGCTGTTCGGCTCGTAGAGGTTCGTTTCGGTGAACGGCGGGTCGCTCGGGCCGAGCGAGCCGTAGACCTCGTCGGTGGACACATGGTGGAAGCGGAACGAAGCTTTTTCGGCCTCAGGCAGCGTCAGCCAAAAAGCCCGCGCTGCTTCCAGCAGCGTGAACGTGCCTTGCACATTGGTGTGGATGAAGGCGCCCGGCCCGTGGATGCTGCGATCGACGTGGCTCTCGGCTGCGAAATGCACCACCGCACGCGGGCGGTGGGCAGTGAACAGTGGGTCGAGCAGCGAGCGGTCCGTGATGTCGCCTTGGACAAACACATGGCGAGGATCGCCGTCCAGCGAGCGCAGGTTTTCCCGATTGCCGGCGTAAGTCAGCGCATCAAGGTTGAGCACCGGCTCGCTGGATTGGGCCAGCCAGTCGAGGACGAAATTCGAGCCGATGAAACCGGCGCCGCCTGTCACGAGGATCATGGATGCGGGTGTCGAGTGAGGATGCCGCGCTGGTGAGAAAGACCGGCAGGTCGGATGATTCTAGGTGCGGCTTTTGATCGATTTCCACCGAGAGACGTCAGCGGCGATAATCAAAAGATGACTGAAACACCCCCAGAAGCTGATTCCGGTACCCCGGCCGCTGAGCCGGTTGCGGCTCCGGTGCGCTTCGACACACTCGCACTGGACGACAAGCTGCTGCGTGCGGTGGTCGATTCCGGGTACACCCAGATGACGCCGATCCAAGCCAAGGCCATCCCGATCGTGCTCGATGGCCGTGATGTGATGGGTGCTGCGCAGACCGGCACCGGCAAGACGGCCGCCTTCACCTTGCCGCTGCTGCAGAAAATGCTCAAGCATGAAAACAGCAGCGCGTCGCCTGCACGCCACCCGGTACGCGCGCTGGTGCTGGCGCCGACCCGCGAGCTGGCCGACCAGGTCGCCAACAACGTCAAGACCTACGCCAAGCACACCAAGCTGCGCTCGATGGTGGTGTTCGGTGGCATCGACATGAAGCCGCAAACGGCGGAGTTGAAGACTGGCGTCGAAGTGCTGATTGCCACGCCAGGCCGCCTACTCGACCACATCGAGGCCAAGAATTGCAATTTGGGGCAAGTCGAATACGTCGTCCTCGATGAGGCCGACCGCATGCTGGACATCGGTTTCCTGCCTGACCTGCAGCGCATCCTGAGCTATTTGCCCAAGCAACGGCAGACGTTGCTGTTCTCGGCGACCTTCTCCCCGGAAATCAAGCGGCTGGCCGAGAGCTATCTGCAGAACCCGATCCTGGTCGAGGTGGCGCGCCCGAATGCCACCGCGACCAACGTCGAGCAGCGCTTCTTCAGCGTCGCGACCGATGACAAGCGGGCCGCGGTGCTCAAGATCATCCGCGAGCGGGCGTTGACGCAGGCCATCGTGTTCGTCAATTCAAAGCTCGGTTGCGCGCGCTTGGCCCGCTCCTTCGAGCGCGACGGCCTGCGCACCAACGCGCTGCACGGCGACAAATCACAGGACGAGCGTCTGAAGGCACTCGAGGCCTTCAAACGTGCCGAGGTCGATGTGCTGGTGTGCACCGACGTGGCCGCGCGCGGACTCGACATCGCCGACTTGCCGGCGGTTTTTAATTTCGATGTGCCGTTCAACGCCGAGGACTATGTGCACCGCATTGGCCGAACCGGTCGGGCGGGCGCCTCGGGGCTGGCCGTGACACTGGTGTCTCGCGACGACGCCCGGTTGGTGGCCGACATTGAAAAGCTGATCAAGAAAAAGATCGAGCTGGAGCCGATCGAGCTCGACGAGGCTCCAGCGCGGCGCGAACCCCGGCCGGAACGGGCCCGCCGCGAATCCGCAGAGCAGCCGGCCCTCGCGGGTGACGACGAGCCTGCGAGCATCAGCCGACCTGCGCGCGCACCGTATCGCGGTGCCGGTGACGGCGCACGCAAGGCGTCTGCCGATCCGTTTTTTGATCGTCCGTATGAACCCAGTTCGACCGCGCCGCCGACCTGGGAATCTGCGCCGACCCCGACCGCAGTGGCGGGCGTGGCGCGCGGGCTGTCGCCCAACATCAAGCCGAAGCGGCGGGTGGCTGCTTTGTTTGGCGAAAAAGCCACAGAGACGCAGGGCGAGTGACGCTCAGCTGAGGCGTCCTCAGGCGAGAAGGCTGAATACAGCCGGTGTGTCGTTCGGGATCGATGAGGGGCTGGATTTCCAGGCTGCGACGGTGTCACTGCGATTCCAGCCGGTGGCCAGTGTCAGTCCGCAACTGACCGCCAGCCGGGTGCTCCCGTTCAACGCGTTCAGCAACGCGTTCAGCAGGGCGGCGTTGCGATAGGGCGTCTCGATCATCAGCTGTGTCTGCTGTGCACGACGCGACAGCGTTTCGAGCTCTCGAATGCGCGCCGTGCGCGCGGCGGCATCGACGGGCAGGTACCCGACGAAGGCAAAGCTTTGGCCATTCAACCCACTGGCCGCGAGCGCCAGCATCATCGAACTGGGGCCCGACAGCGGCACCACGCGCAGCTTCAAGGCATGCGCTGCCTGCACCAGCGCGGCCCCCGGATCGGCCACGGCCGGCATGCCCGCTTCGGAGATCAGGCCGACGTCCTGGCCCGCAAGCGCGGGCGCCAGCAACGTCTGTAGCGATCCAGGCGAAAGGGCGGGCGCCCCCTTGTTGGCCCGCGGCAGCTCAGTGATCACGATCGCCTGCAGAGGTTGAGTCAGCGGAACGACCTCATTCACCCGCTTCAGGAAGGCACGCGTGGTCTTGGCGTTCTCGGCCACCCAGCAGGGCAGGCGAGCAGCCATGCGGATTGCGCCCAGTGGCAGCACCTCCTGCAGATCCGGTGGGCCCCCGGACTCGGAGAGTGTCACGCCGAAGTCCAGCGTGTTGGGCATCAGATAGAGCACGCCCGTCATGACGCAGTCTTCAGCAGCGGTTCGATTCCCGCCTGCCGCAGCAACGCACAGGTGCGGATCAGTGGCAGCCCGATCAATGCCGTCGGATCGTCGGACTCGACCGATTGCAGCAACGCGATGCCCAGTGACTCGACTTTCGCACTGCCCGCACAGTCGTAGGGGCGATCGGCGTGCAGGTAGTGCTCGATCTCGGCGTCTGACAATGCGCGGAAGGTCACGCCTACACGGGCCAGGCCGCTTGCTTCGAAGTGGTGATCGGCCCTCACCACCGTCACGGCCGTATGAAAGATCACTTGCCTGCCGCTCATCGCGCGCAGTTGCTGCACCGCTGCCTCGTGGTGGCCTGGCTTGCCCAGAGCGACGCCGTCGAGTTCGGCAACCTGATCCGAGCCGATCACCACGGCATTCGGATGCATGGCTGCTACTGCCTGGGCCTTGGCATGTGCCAAGCGCGCCGCGAGCGCTGCCGGTGGCTCTGCGGCGTGCGCCGACTCATCGACATCCGGCGCGATCACGTCGAACGGTAGCCGCAGCCGGCTCAGCAATTCCTGGCGGTAAGGCGAGGTCGATGCCAGGATCAGCCGTGTTTGCGTGCGCATCGGCGGAATTGTCACACTGCGTCTGGCCCCGTATGGGTCACAGCGCTGCGCCGTAAACTGGAGGCCATGACAGCACGCGACTTCGACCCCTTGAGCCTGGACGTGGCCGCGTTCGCAAAGCAAGGTGGTGCGCTCTCGGGCGCCTGGCCTTTGGCGACGCTGGATCGGCTTTGCGGAGAAGCGCACGCGGACGCGAAACCGGCGACCAGCGAGCAACTTAACTGGCAAGTGACCGGTGAGGCCCGCCCCCGCCGTGGCGGCGAGCCAGAGATCAGGCTGCATCTGGTCTGCGATGCGAAGGTGGGTCTGGTGTGCCAGCGTTGCCTGCAGGCCGTGGAAGTCGATGTGCGGGTGGATCGCAGCTTTCAGTTTGTCTCCAGCGAGGCCCTGGCTGCCGAAATCGATGCCGACAGTGATGAGGATGTCCTGGCCCTGAGTCGGACGCTGAATCTGATCGAGCTGATCGAGGATGAGCTGCTGCTCGGACTGCCGTTGGTGCCCCGCCATGCCGCCTGCCCGCAACCGCTCAGCGCGCCAGCCGACGCCGAACCCTTCGAGGAACGCGTCAACCCGTTCGCGGTCTTGGGTGACCTGAAGCGAAAACCTCTCCCCAACTGAATTGCCCTGCTGTTATACTGGTCGGCTTTTCGGCAGGTGTTCTTCCCGCGGTTCATTCTGCGGCGCACCGCCCGCAGGCTTCCAACAGGAGCCCGTCCCGCAGTGGTTCGCCACCGGGCGCCACCACCAACGTATGCGGAGATTCACATGGCTGTCCAGCAAAACAAGAAGTCGCCTTCCAAGCGCGGCATGCATCGGTCCCATTACGCGCTGAACACGCCCGGAACTGCGATCGAGTCGACCACGGGCGAGCAGCATCTGCGTCACCACATCAGCCCCAACGGTTTCTACCGCGGCCGCAAGATCTTCAAGACCAAAGCCGACGCGTGAGCGTCTGACGCGCGATCGATCGAAAGCGTTGCGCCGCCGCAGCGTCGAGATCGATGACCCGCTGTCACCGATGGCCCGGCCGCTGCACACTTGCAATGCCGGGCCTTCGCATTTGTGACTGGCCCCTTCGGTCCCTGCGGCCCTTCAACCGGTAAGCGTCACCGTGATCGCTGTTTCGACAACATGAACCCGGGTGTTTCGCGCCGCCAGGTGCGCCTGGCCGTCGATTGCATGGGCGGTGACCACGGTCCGTCGGTCACGCTGCCGGCCTGTCAGGCGTTTCTTGCCCAGCACCCGCAAGCTGAGCTGATCCTGGTCGGGCGACCTGAAGCGCTGGCCCCTGCAGCCCAGTGGGCGCGATGCCAGCTGGTGAGCGCGCCAGAGGTCGTCGAGATGGACGACGCAATCGAAGTCGCGCTGCGGCGCAAGAAGCGATCGTCCATGCGCCTGGCTGTGGATCTGGTGAAGCCCGACGGCGCAGGCACGTCAGCAGCGGATGCCTGTGTCTCTGCTGGCAATACCGGCGCGCTGATGGCGGTGTCGCGCTATGTGCTGAAAACCCTCGAGGGCATTGATCGGCCTGCCATCGCGACCGTGATGCCCAACCAGCGCGACGGCTACACCACGGTGCTTGATCTGGGGGCCAACGTGGATTGCACCGCCGAGCACCTGCTGCAGTTCGCGGTCATGGGCAGCGCATTGGTCTCGGCGGTCGAGGGCAAGGAGCAGCCGACGGTCGGTCTGCTCAACATCGGCGAGGAGGCGATCAAGGGCAGCGACACCATCAAGCAAGCCGGAGAGCTGCTCCGTGCCGCCGCGGCCAGCGGGCACTTGAACTTCCATGGCAATGTCGAGGGCAACGATATCTTCAAGGGCACCGCCGACATCGTGGTGTGCGACGGCTTTGTCGGCAACGTCGCCCTGAAGACGGCCGAAGGGCTGGTGGCGATGCTCTCTGACTTCATCAAGCAGGAGTTCAGGCGCAACCTGTTCACCAAGCTCGCCGCCTTGGCCGCGATGCCGGTGCTGAATCGATTCAAGGCCCGGGTGGATCACCGCCGCTACAACGGTGCCGCATTGCTCGGCTTGCGAGGACTGGTGTTCAAGAGCCACGGCTCAGCCGATGCGTTCGCTTTCGAGCAGGCGCTGAACCGGGCTTATGATGCCGCCCGCAACGGGTTGCTCGACGCCGTGCATGACCGCATCCGCGACACGCTCCAGGCCATGCCGGCCAGTTCGCTCTCCGGTGACAACGATTCCCCCAAGATGCTTGCAGATCGCCTCACCGCATGAATGGCACTGTTGTCACTGCAGCCGCACCCGCGCTGCGCTTTTCCCGCATCGCGGGAACCGGCGCCTACCTTCCCGCACAACGGCTGACCAACGCCGAGTTGGCCGCTCAACTGGCGCTGCGTGGTGTCGAGACATCTGACGAATGGATCGTTGAGCGCACCGGCATTCGTGCGCGGCATTTCGCGGCTGAGACTGAGCAGGCCAGTGATCTCGCGGTGGCCGCGGCGCGGCGCGCGCTCGAAGCGGCCGATTGCGACGCCGCATCGGTCGACCTGATCATTGTGGCCACGTCAACGCCGGACATGGTGTTTCCTTCGACGGCGTGCATCGTGCAACATAAGCTGGGCATCGCAGGTTGCCCGGCCTTCGATGTCCAGGCGGTGTGCTCCGGCTTCGTGTATGCGCTGACGGTGGCCGATGCCATGATTCGAACCGGTGCAGCCAGCAAAGCCCTGGTGATTGGCGCAGAGGTGTTTTCGCGTCTGCTGGATTTCGATGACCGTGGAACCTGCGTGCTGTTCGGTGACGGCGCCGGCGCCGTGTTGCTGCAGGCCAGCGATACCCCTGGCCTGATCGCCAGCGAACTGCACGCCGATGGCCAGCATGTAGGCATCCTGTGCACCCCGGGCGGCGTTGCCGGTGGGAAAGTGCGCGGTGAGCCCATGCTCAAAATGGACGGGCAGGCGGTGTTCAAACTGGCAGTTGGTGTGCTCGAGGACGTGGCCCGCTCGGTGTTGGTAAAGGCCGGTCGCAGCGAAGCCGACATTGACTGGCTGATTCCGCATCAGGCCAACATCCGCATCATGCAGAGCACCGCACGCAAGCTGAAGCTGTCGATGGACAAGGTGATCGTCACCGTGGCCGACCACGGCAACACGTCAGCGGCGTCGATTCCGCTGGCGCTGGATGTCGCTGTGCGCGATCGGCGCATCACGCGTGGCGACACGGTCATGCTCGAAGGTGTGGGTGGCGGGTTCACTTGGGGTGCCGTGTTGTTGGATTTCTAGGCGCCGACCACGTCGCCCTGCTGGTTCTTTCCCTTTCTTTTCTTCATGTCGATGACTCCGTTCGCTTTCATCTTCCCTGGCCAGGGTTCGCAGGCCGTGGGCATGCTCGACGCCTGGGGTGATCACCCCGCGGTGGCTCAGACGCTGGCTGAGGCCTCCGAGGCCTTGGGCGCGGACATCGCCCGGCTGGTCCGAGAGGGGCCGAAGGAGCAGCTCGACCTGACGACCAATACCCAGCCGGTGATGCTGACCGCGGGTATCGCCTGCTACCGCGCCTGGATGTCGGAAGGCGGGCGGGCGCCTGCCGTGGTGGCCGGGCATTCGCTGGGCGAATACAGCGCCCTGGTGGCTGCGGGCGCCTTGAGCCTGGCAGACGCGTTGCCGCTGGTGCGCTTTCGTGCGCAGGCCATGCAGGAAGCCGTGCCTGTGGGCGCCGGTGCCATGGCAGCGATCCTCGGGCTCGATGCAGACGCAGTGCGCGCGGGCTGCGTGGAGGCGTCAGCGGCCAGCGGCGAAGTCGTGGAGGCGGCCAATTTCAATGATCCGAAGCAGACGGTGATCTCCGGCTCGCAAGCCGGCGTGGCCAAGGCCTGCGAGTTGCTGAAGGCTGCGGGTGCCAAGCGCACCCTGCCGTTGCCGGTGTCGGCGCCATTTCATTGCAGCCTGATGCGGCCCGCGGCGGAACGCCTGAAGGAGCGGCTGGCGTCCGTGGCAATCCAGGCCCCGGCCGTGCCGGTGATCAACAA
The DNA here is from genome assembly GCA_001464195.1 of Burkholderiales bacterium Ga0077547. Taxonomy (GTDB): domain Bacteria; phylum Pseudomonadota; class Gammaproteobacteria; order Burkholderiales; family Burkholderiaceae_C; genus PBB1. Next base: position 38,745 of record LNEY01000022.1, on the reverse strand, counting down.
CATCGACGTGATGGCCGAGTCTGACCCGATGCGCATTCGCGATGCGCTCTACCGACAGGCTTTCGGGCCGGTGCGCTGGTTCGAAACCGTCCAAGCCATCCGTGCCAGGGGCGTGTTTCACCTGATCGAATGCGGCCCGGGCAAGGTGCTCGCCGGCATGGTCAAGCGCATCGACGCCGAGGCGAATTCGGGGGCGCTGTTCGATCCTGCTTCGATGACCGATGTGCGTGGAGTGCTGGCATGACAACAGAACCAACAACGACCCGTATTGCGCTGGTGACCGGTGCGTCGCGTGGAATCGGGCGAGCGATCGCGCTCGAACTCGCGCGAGGCGGCCTGACCGTCATCGGTACCGCGACGACCGAGGCCGGCGCACAGGCGATCGGCGAGGCACTGGCCTCCTTTCCAGGCAGCACGGGCGCCTGTCTGGATGTGAACGACGCTGCCGCTGTCGATCGCACGGTCGAGTCGGTGCTGAAGACCCATGGCGCGCTGCATGTGCTCGTCAACAACGCCGGCATCACCCGCGACAACCTGTCGATGCGCATGAAAGATGCCGACTGGGACGCGGTGATCGATACCAACCTCAGTTCCGTGTTCCGTCTCAGTCGCGCGGTGATTCGGCCCATGGTCAAGCAGCGGCATGGCCGCATCATCAACATCACCTCGGTGGTGGGAGCCAGCGGCAACGCCGGTCAGGCCAACTACGCGGCCGCCAAGGCCGGTGTGGCTGGCATGACACGCTCGCTGGCGCGCGAATTGGGGAGCCGCAGCATCACCGTGAACTGCGTGGCCCCGGGCTTCATCGCGACCGACATGACCGATGCGCTGCCCGCGGCACAAAAGGAAGCCTTGCTGACGCAGATTCCGCTCGGCCGTCTCGGCAGCGTCGACGATGTGGCCCACGCGGTCGCCTTCCTCGCCTCCGAAGCCGCTGGCTACATCACCGGCGCCGAGCTGCATGTCAACGGCGGCATGTTCATGAACTGACGGCCGCCCGCCACTGAATCCATCGACCCGGTTGTGCCCGGCCGGTCGAAGGGCGCACCATCTCCGCGAGGCGACACGGTGCAACCTTTAGAATCCCGGGCTGTTTCAGACAACACTCCTGGAGGAGTCATGAGCGATATCGAATCCCGTGTCAAGAAAATCATCGCCGAGCAATTGGGCGTACCCGAATCCGATGTCTCCAACGAGAAGGCATTCGTCGCCGATCTGGGTGCGGATTCACTCGATACGGTCGAGCTGGTGATGGCCCTCGAAGACGAGTTCGGTATCGAGATTCCCGACGAAGAGGCGGAAAAGATCACCACGGTTCAACTCGCGATCGATTACGCGTTGAAGCACCAAAAGGCCTGAGACCGAGCCTTCATTGCATGCATTTCCGCCCACCATGTTCGCCTGATCCAGCCTGCTCGACGACCAGCGGGCTTGTTCCACTTTGGGGATTTAGATGAGCCGGCGCCGCGTTGTGGTCACCGGACTGGGCCTGATCAGTCCGGTCGGCAACTCGGTCACCGAAGGCTGGGCCAACATCCTGGCGGGCCGTTCCGGCATCGCCAACATCACCCGATTCGACGCGTCCAGCTTCTCGTGCCGTTTCGCGGGCGAGGTGAAGAATTTCAATGTCGAGGACTACTTCCCCGCGAAGGAAGCCCGGCACATGGATGTCTTCATGCAGTTCGGCATGGCCGCCTCCATCCAGGCGGTGCGCGATTCCGGATTGAAAACCAACGACGAGCTGACGGAGGAGCAGGCCGAGCGCATCGGCTGTCTGGTCGGCTCGGGCATCGGCGGCTTGCCGCTGATCGAGGAAACCCATGCGGAGCTGTCGAGCCGTGGTCCCCGCCGGATTTCCCCCTTCTTCGTGCCGGCCTCGATCATCAACATGATCTCGGGTCACCTGTCGATCAAGTTCGGGTTCCAAGGACCCAACCTGGCCATCGTGACGGCCTGCACCACGGGCCTGCACTGCATCGGTGAGGCCGGCCGCATGATCGAATATGGCGATGCCGATGTCATGGTCGCCGGTGGTGCTGAGGCCACCGTGTCGCCGCTCGGTGTCGGCGGGTTTGCGGCTGCGAGGGCGTTATCCACCCGCAACGACGATCCTGCTACCGCATCGCGCCCCTGGGACCGCGACCGGGACGGGTTTGTTTTGGGTGAAGGCGCTGGTGCGATGGTGCTCGAAGAGTACGAGCACGCAAAGCGGCGCGGCGCCAAGATCTATGCTGAGTTGGCTGGCTATGGCATGGGTGCGGACGCGTATCACATGACTGCGCCCAGCGTTGATGGCCCCAAGCGCTCGATGCGTGCGGCCTTGCGCAACGCAGGCGTGTCCGCCGACCAGGTCCAGTACCTGAACGCGCATGGCACCTCGACGCCGCTGGGCGATGTGAACGAGACCAACGCGATCAAGCTGGCCTTCGGCGACCATGCCTACAAGCTGGCGGTCAGCTCAACCAAATCGATGACTGGGCACTTGCTGGGCGGGGCGGGCGGCATCGAATCGCTGTTCACGGTGCTGGCCGTGCGCGACCAGGTGGCGCCACCGACCATCAATCTCGTCAATCAGGATCCCGACTGCGATCTTGACTACTGTGCAAACGCCGCGCGCGAGATGCGCATCGAGATGGCCGTAAAGAACAACTTTGGGTTTGGGGGAACCAACGGTACGCTTGTTTTCAAGCGTGCCTGAGGGTCCGCGGCGGCGTCATGCAGTCGGCGTCGACCGTGCAGGTGACGATCCGGCGCTTCGGCGTCTGGAATGCGGCGCTCGGACTGCTGGTTGCGACCGCGATGTCTGTCGTCGCTGGCTGGTTGCTGGCCTGGCATGAGGAGTCTGCTGCCTGGAGCCGTGCGGCGCTGCTTGCTCTCGCGTTGGTCATCCTGTGCGGCGTCATCGGTCTGGCGCGGCGACAGCCGATCGCGCTGCGCTGGGACGGCCTGCGCTGGTATGTGACCGATCCCCATGGCGGCTTGCGCGACTGCGGCGTCTCTGAGATGCGGGTCATGCTGGATCTTGGTGGCTGGATGCTGCTGATGTACCAAGCCGATGCCGCGTTGCCCCGTCGCTGGCAAGGCGGTTGGATACCTGTGCAGCGGCGTGGCATCGAGGACCGCTGGCAGTCGCTGCGCGTCGCGGTTCATTCCCGTCGTACCGAAGCGGTGGCGCCAGCCGCGCTGGATCGGCAGATCCAGAGTGGTTGAACGCATGAACGCGCCCGACGCCGACGCGCCGCTGATCGATCGGGTCAAGCAGGGCGACGTCAAGGCGTTCGAAATGCTGGTGGTCAAGTACCAGCGCCGCATTGAGCGACTGATCGGGCGCATGGTCAGGGATGTCGATCTGGTGCCTGACATCGCGCAGGAAACTTTCATCCGCGCTTACCGTGCCATTCCGCAGTTTCGTGGCGAGAGCGCTTTCTACACTTGGCTGTACCGGATTGCGGTCAATACGGCGAAGAAGGCATTGGGCGAACTCAAGCGCGATCCGCTGGTGACGGAGTCCGCCAGGGCATCCCTGGACGACGACGATGAAACTTCCCGCGCCGAGAACGAACTAACCGACGGCGAGACGCCGGAATCGTTGCTCGCGAGCAAGGAGGTGGCCATGACGGTGAACGCGGCCATCGACGCGCTGTCCGAAGATCTGCGCCAAGCCATCACGCTGCGCGAGATTGAAGGGTTGAGTTATGAAGAAATTGCAGAATTGATGAATTGCCCGATCGGCACCGTTCGGTCGCGGATTTTTCGCGCGCGGGAGGCGATTGCACTGCGTTTACGACCTTTATTGGACACTCGGGTCGGCGAACGTTGGTGATCATCGGCGGGCACTGACTTCGGTAGGTGCCCCTTTGGGATGTGTGTCGGGGTGGGACAGGAGATTGTCATGGCAGATCATTCGGGTTCGGGGTCCGACCCGGCGCGCGCACGAAGCGAGGAACTGTCGGCATTGCTCGACGGCGAGTTGCAAAGCGTCGCGGTCGAGCGCATCTGTTCGGAATGGCGAACCGATGCGCACAGCCGCGACACCTGGCACGCCTACAACCTGATCGGTGATGTCTTGCGTTGTGAAGATCTGTCTCGCACCTGTGCGAGCGACGAGCAGTTCCTGCGCGATTTCCGACAGCGTATGGCAGCGGAGCCGGTCGTCCTGGCGCCGCGACTTGCCGACCATCCCGCTGCAGATGCGGGAGTTCCTCAGCAGATGACCCGTGAACGACCTGCGCGCGCCTGGGCGTGGCCTGTGGCATTGGCGGCCGGCTTCGTGGTGGTCGTCGGTGCCGTCATCGGCGTTCAAAACCCCGCGGTGAGCACGGGTGTCGAACCACTGGTGGCTGCGGCACCCGCAAGCAACGCGTCCGAAGCGCTGATGAAAGTGAGTCAAACGGAGGACATCGCGCCGCCGTCCGATGTCTATCCGGCGGGGATGGAACTGGTCTTCGACGGGCAGGTCATTCGTGATCCGCGGCTGGATCGGTATCTGCTCGCGCACAAGCAGTTCGCAGGTACGTCAGTGCTGGGTCCGACTTCGGGCCTGTTGCGCAATGCGGTTGTCGAAGTTCCCGAGCGGTGATCCATTGAACTCGAACGCCGTGGCTGGGCGTCGGTCGAGGCTCGCTTCCGCCGGGTTGGGATGGGTCGCGTCTGTGATGCTTCTGACCATCGGTGGCCAAGTGTCTGCTGCACCCGGCGTGGCCGTCGAGCCGCATGAGGTCAAGGCGTGGCTGACGCGCATCCACAACGCAGCCAATCAGCGTAATTTCCAGGGCACGTTCGTCGTCAGCTCTCCAGGCGCCATGACCAGCGCGCGGATCTCGCATTTCTACGACGGAACGGATCAATTCGAGCGGATCGAACCGCTGGACGGGGAAGCTCGTCAGGTACTGCGCCACAACGGCGTGGTGCATACCGTGTGGCCCTTCGACAAGGTGGCCCTGATCGAGCAGCGCGATGTCGTGAAGTCGTTTCCGTCCCTGCTGCAGGACGCCGACGACCAGGTCGCTGATTTCTACGATGTGAGTCTGCAGCCACCAGAGCGCGTCGCGGGTCGCGACGCCAACGTCCTGATGCTCAAGCCGCGCGACGAATTCCGATACGGCTATCGACTCTGGACCGACAAGCAAAGCGGCTTGCTGCTGCGCGCTGAAATCCTCAATGCGTTGGGTGAGACGCTCGAGACATCGGCGTTTTCTGATGTGGACATCGGCGTGCGTGCGCAGCCAAACATGGTGTTGCTGCCGATGCGAAAGCTGACAGGGTACCGTGTCGTGAAGCCGCAGTTGACGCCAACTCGGCTCGAAGCCGAGGGCTGGAAGTTGCGCAAGACGGTGACAGGGTTTCGACAACTGAGCTGCATCCGCAGGCCGCTCGACATGTTGGCGTCGGCTGACAGGACAGCGAGTTCCGGGCAATTGATCCAGGCGGTGTTTTCCGACGGCATCACGAACGTTTCGCTGTTCATTGAACCCTACAACGCCGAGCGGCATCCGCGGCCAGCCATCACGGTCGTCGGAGCGACGCAGGCACTGATGAGTCGTCAGGGAGATTTCTGGATCACAGTGGTCGGTGATGTGCCCAAGGCGACGCTGAGGGCCTTCTATGACGCAGTGGATCGGACTAAGTAGGCTTTTTTGTGTCCGACCAACCTGAAGCGGTTGGTCAATTCCCTTTTTGAGACAAGAGAACTGAACATGCAGATGCCATCTTCCTGGAGCCGTGCTGGCCGTCCACTTGTTGTCCCTGCGCTGGGGTTGTGGCGTCACCTTGCTGTTGTGCTGGCGACGCTGTTCGCGCTGACCCTCGGTGGCGTGCACACCGCCGCGCAGGCCCAGACGCTGCCCGACTTCACGGTGCTGGTCGAGAACGTGGGCGGCTCGGTGGTCAACATCCGCACGACGGAACGCCAGCGAGCCGGGCGAGGCAGTGGTGCGCCCGAGATGGACGAGGACATGCTTGAGTTCTTCAAGCGCTTTGGCATCCCTGTTCCTGGTCAACAACAGGCTCCGCGGCGCGCCCCGCAGCAACCCGGAGCGCAGGAGGGCGAACCGCAGCAGCGCGGTGTGGGATCTGGATTCATCCTGAATGCCGACGGCTACGTGATGACCAACGCGCATGTGGTCGAGGGCGCTGAAGAGGTGTTCGTCACGCTGACCGACAAGCGCGAGTTCAAGGCTCGCGTCATCGGTACTGACAAGCGGACCGACGTGGCGGTCGTGAAGATCGAGGCCTCGGGCCTGCAGGCGGTTCGTATTGGCGATGTTGGTCGCCTCAAGGTCGGCGAATGGGTCATCGCCATCGGTTCGCCGTTCGGACTCGAGAACACCGTCACCGCGGGCATCGTCAGCGCCAAGGCGCGAGACACCGGCGACTTCCTGCCCTTCATCCAGACCGATGTGGCGATCAATCCAGGCAACTCTGGCGGCCCGCTGATCAACATGCGCGGTGAGGTCGTGGGCATCAACTCGCAGATCTACAGCCGATCAGGCAGCTTCATCGGCATCTCGTTTGCCATTCCCATCGACGAAGCGATGCGGGTGGCTGATCAGTTGCGCGCCAGCGGGCGGGTGATCCGTGGGCGCATCGGCGTACAGATCGATCAGGTGACCAAGGAAGTCGCCGAATCGATCGGGCTGGGCAAACCCAGTGGCGCCATGGTTCGCAGCGTGGAAGCCGGTGGGCCAGCCGACAAGGCGGGCGTCGAGGCGGGCGACATCATCACCAAGTTCGATGGCCGCCCGATCGAGACGGCGGGAGACTTGCCTCGCATCGTCGGCAGCGCCAAACCGGGCACCAAGGCGACCCTTGAGGTGTTCCGCCGAGGTGCCTCCAAGGAATTGAGCGTGACGGTGGTCGAACTGGAAGCCGAGCGGCCCCGCAGTGCGCCGGTCGAGCGGAATGCGCCCAAGCTTCCCTCCGTGATCGGATTGCTCGGGCTGGCGGTGTCTGACCTGAGCGAAGGGCAGAAAACCGAGCTCAAGGTCAAGAACGGCGTGCGCGTCGAAGCCATCGAGGGCGCGGCAGCCCGGGCCGGTATCCGGGAGGGTGACATCATCTTGTCGCTCGACAAGACTGAAATCACCAGTGTCAAGCAGTTCGAGGCGGCCATCGGCAAGCTGGACAAGCCGAAATCGGTGACGCTGCTGGTCAAGCGCGGTGAATGGGTCAACTACATCGTGATCCGTCCTGGTCGGTGATGGTTGCCCACCGCATGTTTGTGGGCACTCACATTCTTTAACTTGACCGCCATTTCAAACCCCGTTGCAGGCATCAAACTCCTGGGCTCGGAGGCTTGAAGCGCCGAGCCTGCCACTGGGACCCAGAGGCACGAAAAGTGCCCAAAGAGCCTGTGCATAATATGTGCATATGTTTTATGTTGGCGATGCGCAACGCTCGCCAAACAAGCACTGGCGCGGTTCTACGGTCATGCTTTTGGCTACAATGAAATCCCAACAAGCAGTTGCCAAACATTTTTGTTGGAAGGCGCGTCAATCGTTCGACGTGCCTTTTTTTTGTGTCCGGCCGGCCCTTCGGGCCTTCACATCGCTTCGCGATATGAGCCTCCCCTGCAACGACTACGTCGTTGTGACTTCAAGTTGAGGCGTACGTCAGTCGCATCGCAGCAAGCATGAATCACATCCGAAACTTTTCGATCATTGCCCACATCGACCACGGCAAGTCCACGCTCGCCGATCGCTTGATTCAACGTTGTGGCGGCTTGAGTGATCGAGAGATGGAGGCGCAGGTGCTCGACTCGATGGACATCGAGCGTGAGCGCGGCATCACCATCAAGGCGCAGACGGCGGCACTCGAATACAAGGCGCGCGATGGCCAGGTCTACAACCTGAACCTGATCGACACACCGGGTCACGTCGACTTCTCATACGAAGTGAGCCGCTCGCTGTCGGCCTGCGAAGGCGCACTGCTCGTGGTCGATGCGAGCCAGGGCGTCGAGGCGCAGACCGTGGCCAACTGCTACACCGCGCTCGACCTCGGCGTTGAGGTCATTCCGGTCCTCAACAAGATGGACCTGCCGAATGCCGACCCGGAGAACGCGAAGTCGGAGATCGAGGACGTGATCGGCATCGACGCCGACCAGGCGATCCCCTGCAGCGCGAAGACCGGCATGGGCATCGACGACATCCTGGAGGCGGTGATCAACCGCATGCCGCCGCCGCGTGGCAACCCCGAGGCACCGCTGCGCGCGATGATCGTCGATTCGTGGTTCGACAACTACGTCGGCGTGGTGATGCTGGTGCGGGTGGTCGATGGCACGCTGATCAAGGGCGAACGCATCCGGATGATGGCCAGCGACGCGGTCTATGGCGCCGACAACCTGGGGGTCTTCACACCCAAGTCGGTGCCGCGCGATCGCCTCAACGCGGGCGAGGTCGGGTTCATCGTGGCCGGCATCAAGGAGCTGCAGGCGGCGAAAGTGGGCGACACCATCACGCTGGAAAAGAAGCTGCCCAACAACCTCGGGCCCGCCAGCGAGGCACTGCCTGGCTTCAAGGAAATCCAACCACAGGTGTTCGCCGGGCTGTACCCGACCGAAGCCAGCGAATACGACCAGCTGCGCGATGCGCTGGAAAAGTTGAAGCTTAACGACTCATCGCTGCGCTACGAGCCTGAAGTGAGCCAGGCGCTGGGTTTCGGCTTCCGCTGCGGATTCCTCGGTCTGCTGCACATGGAGATCGTGCAGGAGCGCCTGGAGCGCGAGTTCGATCAGGACCTGATCACCACCGCGCCCAGCGTGGTCTACGAGGTGCAGCTCGGCAACGGCGACGTGATTCAGGTCGACAACCCTTCCAAGATGCCGGATCTCGGCCGCATCAACGAGATCCGCGAGCCCATCGTCACCGTGCACCTCTACATGCCGCAGGACTACGTCGGACCGGTGATGACCTTGGCCAACCAGAAGCGTGGCCAGCAGATGAACATGGCGTATCACGGTCGCCAGGTCATGCTGACCTACGAAATGCCACTGGCCGAGATCGTGCTGGACTTCTTCGACAAGCTGAAAAGCGTGTCGCGCGGCTATGCGTCGATGGACTACGAGTTCAAGGAATACCGTGCAGCCGACGTCGTCAAGGTCGACATCCTGCTCAACGGCGACAAGGTCGATGCGCTGTCGATCATCGTGCACCGCAGCCAGAGCCAGTACCGCAGCCGTGCGGTGGTTGCCAAGATGCGCGAGCTGATTTCACGCCAGCAATACGACGTCGCGATCCAGGCGGCGATCGGGGCCAACATCATCGCGCGTGAGACAATCAAAGCGCTTCGAAAGAACGTGATTGCCAAGTGCTACGGCGGTGACGTGTCGCGCAAACGCAAGCTGCTCGACAAGCAGAAAGCGGGCAAGAAGCGCATGAAGCAGATCGGCTCGGTGGAGGTGCCCCAAGAGGCATTTCTGGCCATTCTCCAAGTGGAAGATTGATGAGTACGTTGACCGGTCTGCTCTACGGCTGCCTGATTGTTTTTCTGGGCGGCTGGTACGTCGGCAAGTGGAGCGGCAATTTCTCGTTGCTGCTGCTGGTGCTGACGGTGGTCACGATGGCGTACTGGTTGGTCGAACGCTTCTACTTCGCGCCGCGCAGGCTGGCCGCGGCCAATGCGCTCGAAGCCGAGGTGGAAACGCGCCGCACGCAACTCGCCGCGCAAGGCATCACCAAGATTGACGGCGACGGCGACGGCAACGTCAGCCAGGCCCGCCAGTCGCTGCTGGCCCAACCCTGGTGGCTGGACTGGACCGCAGGGCTGTTCCCGGTCATTCTGGTCGTGTTCCTGTTGCGCTCGTTCCTCTTCGAACCCTTCAAGATCCCCTCGGGTTCGATGATCCCGACGCTGCTTGTCGGCGACCTGATCCTGGTCAACAAATTCCACTACGGCATCCGCTTGCCAGTGATCAACAAGAAGATCATCCCCAATCACGATCCCGAGCGCGGCGACGTGATGGTGTTCCGCTATCCACGCAACCCGAGTGTCGATTACATCAAGCGCGTCGTTGGCGTGCCGGGCGACGAGATTTCGTACCGCAACCAGCAGCTCTACCTCAATGGGCAGCCAGTGCCGTCGCAGCCCCTGCCGGACTTCTACAACGAAGACTCGCTGCGCTATGACAAGCAGTACACCGAGAGCCTGGGCAGCCAGCCCCACCGCATCGTCGTCGATCGATCTCTGCCGAGCTATGCGCGCGCCATCGACGACTTTGCTTTCCGAGAAAACTGCACATACACCGTCGAGGGCGTGACCTGCAAAGTGCCTGCGGGTCACTACTTCATGCTGGGCGACAACCGTGACCACTCCGAAGATTCACGCTACTGGGGGTTTGTCCCCAACGAGAACATCGTCGGCCGGGCCTTCCTGGTCTGGATGAATTTCGGTAAGGTGAGCCGAATTGGGTTCTTTCATTGAGCGGGACTTCGCCGAAAATAACCGGCGATGAGGGGTGCTCTCAGCACCTGATTCACTTGGAGCATGAGCGCATGATGAGCAAGCAGCATCGGGTAGGGCGGCCACAGCGCGGCATCACACTGCTGGGCCTGCTGTTTTGGGCCATCGTCGTCGGGTTCGTCGCGCTGCTGGCGGTACGCGTGCTGCCGACGCTCAATGAGTTCTTCACCATCCAGAAGGCGGTCAACAAGGTGGCGCTGGAGGGAGGCACCACGGTGCCTGAAATTCGCGCGGCATTCGAGAAGCAGAGAGACATCGAGTATTCGATTCAGGCCATCACTGCCAAAGACCTCGACATCACCAAAGAGAACGACCGGATCGTGATCCGCTTCGCCTACGACAAAGAGATTGAGCTGTTCGCGCCGGTGTACTTGTTGATCAAGTACGAGGGCCAATCCCGCTAGGTCATCCCGGCCCCATCTGACGCATCGATCTGCCCGTCTCGATGGACCCTCGTCTCGACCTGCTGCAGCGCCGCCTTGGCTATCGATTCTCCGATCCAGGCCTGCTGGCCCTGGCGCTCACCCATCGCAGCTTCAGCGCCGATCACAACGAGCGGCTCGAATTCCTCGGCGACGCTGTGCTGAGCCTGGCCATCTCCAGCCTGCTGTACGAGCGTTTTGCCGGCTCCGACGAGGGCGACCTGACCCGCGTGCGTGCGCACCTGGTGCGCGAAGACAGCCTGCACAAGGTGGCGGTGCTGCAAGGCCTGCCTGAGGTGCTGCGGCTGAGTGATGGCGAGGCACGCGGTGGCGGTGCGCAGCGCGCATCCATCCTGGCCGACGCGCTCGAGGCGATCATCGGTGCCACCTTCGTCGATGGAGGCTTCGCCTCGGCCCGTGCGCTGGTGCAGCGTCTGTTCGGCGACGTCATCAACACCACCGACATCGGCGGCTGGGCGAAGGACGCGAAGACCGAGCTGCAGGAGTGGTTGCAGGCGCGGCGTTTGCCCGTTCCCGGCTACCGCATCAGCGCGACCCGCGGCCAGGCCCACGCGCAGACCTTCGAGGTCGAATGCGAAGTGCCAACGCTCAATATGAAGCACACCGGCGAGGGCCGTTCGCGGCGCCACGCTGAGCAAGAAGCCGCGCGCCGTATGCTCGACGCCTTGAAGGCGACCGATCAGCCGGGCAGCCCGCTGCGTTCCTGAGCTGCCCGGCGTCTGCCGCGTGACGCCGAGATCTTCCATGACTGCCTGTCCATGACCGAACCCGTAGACCCGTCCGCTGCTGTCGACGCAGAGAGCCAGCGTTGTGGCCTGGTGGCCATCGTCGGCCGGCCGAATGTGGGCAAGAGCACGCTGCTCAATGCACTGGTCGGGCAGAAGGTCAGCATCACCTCGGCCAAGGCGCAGACCACACGCCACCGCATCACCGGCATTCGCACCGTCAGCCGATCGCAGTTCGTGTTCGTGGACACGCCCGGGTTTCAAACGCGCTACGCCGCAGCGATGAACCGCACCTTGAACAAGACGGTGCACAGCGTGCTGGCCGATGTCGATGTGGTGCTGTTCGTGGTCGAGGCGGGACGCTTCGGCCTGGACGATGCCAAGGTGCTGTCGCTGATGCCGGCCGGCGAGTTCGCGAAGCCGGTGTTCCTGATTGCCAACAAGCTCGATGCGGTACATCGCCGCGCCGATCTCGTGCCCTGGCTCAAGGGCATGCAGGATCGCCATGCCTTTGCCGAGTTCGTGCCCTTGTCGGCCAAGAAGGACGCCGACGTGCAGCGCCTGCTGGCCATCGTCGAGCCCTACCTGCCGAAGCAGCCGTGGTTCTATGAAGAAGACGCGCTGACCGATCGAACCGACAAGTTCCTGGCCAGCGAGATCATCCGCGAGAAGCTGTTCCGGCTCATGGGTGATGAGCTGCCGTACACCTCGACCGTGGTGATCGACAAGTTCGAGGAAGAAGGCAACCTGCGCCGCATCGCCGCGAGCATCGTGGTCGAGCGCGATGCGCACAAGGGCATGGTCATCGGTGGCGGTGGCGAGCGGCTCAAGCGCATCGGCAGCGAAGCGCGACAGGAGCTCGAAAAGCTGATGGGCGCCACGGTGTTCCTCGAACTGTGGGTCAAGGTGCGCTCCGGCTGGGCTGATGACGAAGAGCATTTGCGCAGCTACGGATACGAGTGACCGGGTGGTGACGCGTCGATTGGCCAAAGCGCCATCGCTGCTGACGGCTTACGTGCTTCACCGCTACGACTGGAGCGAGTCCAGCCTGATCCTGGATGTCTTCACGCGCGAGCAGGGCCGGCTCGTCGTGGTGGCCAAGGGGGCCAAGCGACCCTATTCGCAGTTGCGATCGGTGCTGCTGCCGTTCCAGCGCCTGCATCTGTCGCTCGGTCGCCCACCCAAAGCCGAGAAAGCAGACGCGCAGCATGCCGATGCCCCGACACGCGAGGTGCAGAACTTGCGCGGCGCCGACTGGGCCGGTGGCGCGGCGATGCTGACCGGCGCGGCGCTGTTCAGCGGCTTCTACTTGAACGAGTTGCTGATGAAGCTGCTGGCCCGGCAGGATGCTCATCCGCTGCTGTTCGACGCCTATGCGCACACCTTGCCGGCCCTCGGCGGAGGCGACGACGTCCAGGTGCAGTCGGCCCTGCGCGCGTTCGAGATCACGCTGCTGCAACAGATCGGCGTGCTCCCTGATCTGAGCCTCGTCACGCTGACGCTGGAGGCTGTCGATCTGGAGGGTCGCTATGTCCTGCGACCCGAAGCGGGTGTCGTGCGTGCGCAAGCCGATGAAGCCTCGGTGTCCGGCGCCATGCTCGTCGGCATGCAGGCCGCGTTGCTGCACGGCAGCGTGCCGGCGCTTCAGCAAGCCTGCGCCTCTGCATTGCCGGAGTGGCGCGGCCTGCTGCGCGGTTTGCTTCACTATCATCTCGGCTCATCGGTGTTGCGGACGAGGCAGGTGATGCTCGGTCTGCAAAGCCTGGCGCCGTTGACGCCAGCGGCGGCAGCTGTCGCGCACCTTGGCTCGGATCCACGCCCCTCATGAACCCCTTGCTTACCACCGGCCTCGATGCGCATCGCGGGCACACGGCGCTGTCGGCCAATCTGAACAAGGTGGCCTTGCTGCGCAACCAGCGCGCGCTCGGTATCCCGAGCGTGACCCGCGCGGCCACGCTGGCGTTGCAGGCGGGCGCCCAAGGCATCACCGTGCATCCGCGGCCCGACCAGCGTCACATCCGCACCCACGACGTCTTCGATCTGGCGGCGTTGATGCAGGACTGGCCGCAAGCCGAATTCAACATCGAAGGCAACCCGCTGCACAACCTGATGGACGTGCTCCGCGAGGTGAAGCGCCGTGGCTTGCCGCTGCACCAGTGCACCTTCGTGCCCGACTCGATGGACCAGGCCACCTCCGACCACGGCTGGCAGTTGCCGCAGGACGCTGCGGTGCTGGCGCCGCTGATCGCTGAGGCGCAGTCGCTGGGTGTGCGGGTGAGCTTGTTCATGGACCCCGTGCCACAAGCGATGCCCGCGGTGCGTGCACTGGGCGCAGAGCGCGTCGAGCTCTACACCGAAAGCTATGCCAGGGCGCATGGAATGTCCGATCAAGCTGCCGTGCTTGCTGGCTTCGCTGCCACGGCGAATGCAGCGCTGACACAGGGGCTTCAATTGAACGCCGGGCATGACCTGAACCGTGACAACCTGACCGACTTCCTGCGCGCCGTGCCCGGCGTGCAGGAAGTGTCGATCGGCCATGCGCTGATCGCCGATGCGCTGGAGCTCGGTCTGGCCGAAACCGTGCGCGACTACCTGCGCTGCATTCATCGGGCGTACGCAGCCTCATGATCTACGGCGTCGGCACCGACCTCTGCGACCTTCGCCGCGTTGCCGCGACGCTGGCGCGGCGCGGTGAGCGCTTTGCCGAAAAGGTGCTCGGCCCGCAGGAGTTGCAGGTGTTTCGCGCCCGGCGCGCCCGCGTCGAAGCCCGCGGCATCAGCTATCTGGGCACCCGCTTCTCAGCCAAGGAAGCTTTTTCGAAGGCCATCGGCCTGGGCCTGCGCATGCCGATGACCTGGCGCGCCTGCGAGATCCTGAACCTGCCCAGCGGCCAGCCGCACATCGTGCTGCATGGCGAACTCGCCGTATGGTTCGATGCGCGCGGGCTGAAGGCGCATGTCAGCATCACTGATGAAACCGATTACGCGACCAGCTTCGTGGTCGTCGAGACACAGACATGAAGAAGAAACGTTCACTCAAAGCGAGCCCTCGCGCGACCACAGCACCCGCACTGCCGAGCGCCCACGCGCCGGTTGTGCTCGACATCGAAGGATTGCAGCTCAACGCCGACGATCGGCGACGCCTGCAGCATCCGCTGACCGGCGGCCTGATCCTGTTTGGCCGCAACTGGCACGACCGCCATCAGCTCACTGAGCTGACCGCCGAGATCAAGTCCATCCGCCCGGATGTGCTGGTCTGCGTGGACCACGAAGGCGGCCGCGTCCAGCGCTTTCGCACCGATGGGTTCACCCACCTGCCGCCGATGCGGGTGCTTGGCGAGCAGTGGATGCACGACCCGCTGGGCGCCACCGATGCCGCTACCGCCAGCGGTTTCGTCCTGGCCGCAGAGCTGCGTGCCTGCGGCGTCGACCTCAGTTTCACACCGGTGCTTGACCTCGATTTCGGCGCCAGCGGCGTGATCGGCAATCGGGCTTTCCATCGCGATCCGCGCGTGGTGACGCTGCTGGCCAAGAGCCTGATGCAAGGCCTGTTGCAGGCGGGCATGGCCCATTGCGGCAAGCACTTTCCGGGGCACGGCCATGTCAAGGCCGACAGCCACACCGAGATCCCGATCGACAAGCGCTCGCTCAAGGCCATCCTCACCGACGATGTGCGGCCTTATGAATGGTTGAGCACCAGCCTCACCAGCGTGATGCCGGCGCACGTTGTCTACCCGAAGGTGGACGCGAACCCGGCGGGCTTCTCGCCGCGCTGGTTGAAGGAAATCCTGCGCCAGCAACTCGGCTTCACCGGCGCCGTGTTCAGTGACGACCTGAGCATGGCCGGCGCGCGCCGCATCGCCGGTGTCGAGGTGAGCTACACCGATGCGGCCGAGGTGGCCTTGAACGCCGGCTGCGATCTGGTGCTGCTGTGCAATCAGTCGGTGGATGGCGGCACGGCGGTCGATGCCTTGCTGGACGGCTTGTTGGCCTCGCAAGGCCAGGGGCACTGGCAGGCCGATGAAGACAGTGAACAGCGTCGGCTGGCGCTGTTGCCCCAGACCGCACCGCGGACCTGGGACCAGCTGATGCACGACCCGGTCTATCAGCGCGCGCTGGAGCGGCTGCCCTGAACGTTTGAAGCGCTGAATGAGAAACGGCGCACCTCACGGTGCGCCGTTTTCACATCGATCGCGCGATCACGCGGTCGGCGGTGCGCCGTCCTGAGACTCGAACGGCAGTTTCACCTGCGACAGGTCCCGGCGCGTCTCGACCAGCACCAGCGGTCCCTCGTCGATGGCCGTGACGGGCTTCGGTTCCCTCGGCACATGCGCCGGCTTCGCCTCATGGGCCATGGCCTCCTGTGCCGCACGAATCTTCTCGGCGTCGGAATTGACCCATTGCAGGCCAGCGCCTTCGGCCACGGCCTGCAAGGCATCGGTTTCGAGCACGAAGGCAGCGGCGATCGGTGCAGATGCTGCGACGGCCACCGGTGCGGCCACCACGGCGGGGGCTGGAGCGGTTGCTGCGACCGGCTCGATGACCACGGAACTAGCGGCTGGTGCAGCCTCTGGCGCCGCGGCGACCGGGACTTCGTCGTAGAACGCCGCCACGGGGGCCGCGGCCACTGTGGGCTCGCTCACCGATGCGTCGAGGGGGTCATGCGCCGCGGCTTCGGCAACTGCGACGCCGCTTTGTCCAAGCGCATCGTCGGCTCGAACCTCTTCGCGATCGCCTCGGTCACGGCGGTTGCGTCCACCGCGGCTGCGGCGGCGGCCTTCGCGCGGTGCGCCGTCGGGTGCATCACCCGCGATGCCTGGCGCCGACTCGTCGCCATCGCCATCGCCCAGCGGGGCCTCGGCATTTGCAGGCGCATCGACTTCGGTACCCATGGCGCCTTCAACGGGCTCTGCGCGCGCTGCGTCGCGATCACGTCCACCGCGTCCGCGGCGACGACGGCGACCGCCTTCACGGGCTTCCGTACCTTCTGTCCCGTCGGCACCAGGGGCCACCACGCCGGGCTGCGAATCGACGAAGGCCGGTGCGGCCAACGCCAACTCATCGGTGGCGATATCGGTGCCAGCAGGTGCGGCGCGGCCGTCACGGTCTGGGCGTTCCCCGCGACCGCCTCGGCCACCGCGGCGGCCACCTTCGCGTGCCTCGGTGGAAGATTCGCCGCGCCCTTCAGTGCGAGATTCATGTCGCTCTGCTCGCTCGCCACGACCGTCAGGGCGCGGGCCACGGGCTTCGCGCGAGGTGCTGGCGTCGACAACTGCCGCGTCATCTGGGCGCTCGCCCCGACCGCTGCGTCCGCCACGACCCTCGCGACCCTCACCGCGTCCCTCCGAGCGCCCTTCGGCGCTGCGCTCACCACGTCGGCCGCCACGCCCGCCGCGGCCACCACGCTCGCCGCGGCCTTCTGGGGTGGCGGTTGGTGCTGCAGGTGCAGGGGCTGCCACTGCCGGCGCGCGCACCGGCGACGGCGCACCACCGCCAAACAGGCGCGATATCCAGCCAAAGAATCCGCCGCCGGCCGCCGCGGGCGCCGCCGCAGCACGTGGTTCTGAGACTCGCACCGACGCGGAGGCGACCGGGGCCGGCGCGGGTGCGGGCTTCTGGACCGCCACCGGCGCAGGCGTCTCGGGCAGCACACCCTTGATCACCGGCTCCTGTTTGGCGGAGGTCTTCTCGCGCCGGGTGACGGCGGGTTCCTCGCTGGCCTCTTCGATCATGGTGTAGCTGGCCTGCAGGTTCTCCAGGCGCGGATCGTCGTGGCGCAGGCGCTCGAGCCGGTAGTTCGGCGTGTCGAGGTTCTTGTTGGGTACCAGCAGCACGGTGACGCGCTGCTTCAGCTCGATCTTGGTGATTTCGGTGCGCTTCTCGTTGAGCAGGAAGCTGGTCACTTCCACCGGCACCTGCACATGCACGGCGGCGGTGTTTTCCTTCATCGATTCTTCCTGCACCATGCGCAGGATCTGCAACGCGCTGGATTCGGTGTCGCGGATGTGGCCGGTTCCGTTGCAGCGCGGGCAGGTGATGTGACTGCCTTCGGAAAGCGCCGGGCGCAGGCGCTGGCGGCTCAGCTCGAGCAGGCCGAACTTGCTGATGCTGCTGAACTGCACGCGAGCGCGGTCGGGGCGCAGCGCTTCGCGCAAGCGGGTTTCGACTTCGCGGCGGTTCTTCGACTCTTCCATGTCGATGAAGTCGACGACGATCAGGCCGCCCAGGTCACGCAGGCGCATCTGGCGCGCGATCTCGTCGGCCGCTTCGAGGTTGGTGCGGGTCGCGGTTTCCTCGATGTCGCTGCCTCGGGTGGAGCGAGCGGAGTTCACGTCGACCGAGACCAGCGCCTCGGTGTGATCGATGACGATCGCGCCGCCGGAAGGCAGGTTGACTGTGCGCGAGAACGCGGTTTCGATCTGGTGCTCGATCTGGAAGCGCGAGAACAGCGGCGCGTCGTCGCGGTAGCGCTTGACCTTCGATGCCGTCTCCGGCATCACGTGGGTCATGAACTGCATCGCCTGTTCGTAGATGTCGTCGGTGTCGATCAGGATCTCGCCGACATCAGCGGTGAAATAGTCGCGGATGGCACGGATGACCAGCGACGACTCCTGATAGATCAGGAACGCACCCTTGCCCGCCTTGGCTGCGCCGTCGATGGCGGTCCACAGCTTGAGCATGTAGTTCAGGTCCCACTGCAGCTCGGGTGCGCTGCGGCCGATGCCGGCGGTGCGGGCGATCAGGCTCATGCCCTTGGGGTACTCGAGCTGGTCGAGGTTTTCCTTGAGCTCCTCGCGGTCTTCGCCCTCGATGCGGCGCGACACGCCGCCGCCACGCGGGTTGTTCGGCATCAGCACCAGGTAACGGCCGGCCAGGCTGACCATCGTGGTCAGCGCCGCGCCCTTGTTGCCGCGTTCTTCCTTTTCGACCTGCACCAGCAGCGGATCGCCCTCGCGGATCACGTCCTGGATGCGCGCGGTGCGCACGTCGACGCCTTCACGGAAGTAGTTGCGCGAGATTTCCTTGAACGGCAGGAAGCCGTGGCGGTCTTCGCCGTAGTCGACGAAACAGGCTTCGAGCGAGGGCTCGACGCGGGTCACGACGGCCTTGTAGATGTTGCCCTTGCGCTGCTCGCGCCCTTCGATCTCGGTTTCGAAGTCCAGCAATTTCTGGCCATCGACGATGGCGAGGCGACGCTCTTCGGGCTGCGTCGCATTGATCAACATGCGTTTCATGGGTGCTCCTGTGCCGCCAACCCGTGGGTCGGCGCTTCGATCAACATGCCGACACCTGACAGCGGTGCCGACTCATCGATGCACGAGAAACCTCAGAGAGCCCGGCAGGAATCGCCCTGGACTGCCAACGACCGAAAGGGTCGTGGGGGCAGCGTTGGCGCTTGCGTGTCAGTGCTTACTGCGGAGCCTGAGTCTGACCGTCGGGCTGAGCGCCGTAGGGCGCAAGCGCGTGAGTCAGCAGGGCCGGTCGCACGCCCACGGCCCGTACTCGCCACAGGGCAGCCGATCCGCAGCCCGGTACCGGGGCCATCTCGGAAAGGCGCAACTTGCGCGAGGGAGGGTTGTGGGAGGGCGACATCCGCAGGGTCACTGGACGCGGGTCACAGCTCGATTTCGACCAACCCGGGGGTCGGCGTACGCCGGTCTGCAACCTGAAAACCTTGGTTTCTTCCGAAGCATCGCTTCGGAGGCTCGTTCTTCGTTTTCTCTGCCGCAACCCATCTGGACTGCCCGGTCACTCGGGGACGGGGCCCGTCGCACGTGGAGTGCGTTGCATCACTGCTTGATCGGGACTCCTGTCCCGACCGCCAGTTCACGCAACAAGTGCGCGGGTAAACTCAGGAAAATCAAACACTTACAGCGCGAACGTGGTCGAAATCATTATAGGGGCCAAAAACGGGCGCGGGGCTGCTTCTGCGCCCGGGACGTCGTCGGCCCCTGTCGTGTCGCGCGTGCGGGTCGATGAGGGGTCGGAGGGTCAGCGACTCGACAATTTCCTGATCAAGCTGCTCAAGGGCGTGCCCAAGACCCATGTCTACCGGGTGATCCGCTCCGGCGAAGTGCGGGTCAACAAGGGCCGTGCGGCGGCGGACACCCGCTTGGCGCTGGGAGACGAGGTGCGCGTCCCGCCGGTGCGCACCTCGGAACACGCTGCCGACCGCAGCGGCGAGGCGCCAGCACCGGCGCGCGAATTCCCTATCGTGTTCGAGGATGAACATCTGATCGCTGTCGACAAGCCGGCCGGTGTGGCCGTCCATGGCGGCAGTGGCGTCAGCTTCGGCGTGATCGAGCAGCTGCGACGGGCACGGCCCGAGGCCCGGTTCCTGGAACTGGTGCATCGGCTCGACAAGGAGACCTCCGGCCTGCTGCTGATCGCGAAGAAGCGCTCGGCGCTGCTGGCCCTGCAGGAGCAGTTTCGCCAGCGTGAAACTGGCAAGACCTACTCGGCTTTGGTGCTGGGCCAGTGGCCGGCATCGAAGAAGGTCATCGATGTGGCGCTGCACAAGTTCCTGTCGGCCGAGGGCGAGCGGCGCGTGCGCGCAGTCGATGACGACGATGCCGACGGCCGCCGATCGATCACGCTGGTCAAGGTCGTCAAGGCCTACACCACGCACACGCTGCTCGATGTGACGATCAAGACCGGTCGCACCCACCAGATCCGGGTTCATCTGTTGCACGAAGGCCACGCCATCGTCGGGGACGACAAGTACGGTGATTTCGATGCCAACCGGGCACTGGCCCGCGGCGCAGCCATTCCCGGGATGCGCTTTGCCCGAATGTTTTTGCATGCGCGGCGATTGAGCTTCCAGCACCCCGCCAGCGGCGAGGTCATCGAACTGCAGGCGCCGCTGCCCCCAGAATGCGCGGCCTTGCTGCAGGCGCTCGCGCCGCGGCCGACGCCTGCTGCTTCGAAAACGACACTGACACCATGAACCGACCGCGCCGTTTTGATTTGATCGTCTTCGACTGGGACGGCACGCTTTACGACTCGACCGCCTTCATCGCCCGCTGCATCCAAGCCTCGTGCGCCGATCTGGCGCTGCCGGTGCCCAGCGTGCAGGACGCGAGCTATGTGATCGGCATGGGCCTCACCGAAGCCTTGCAGCACGCCGCGCCGGGCCTGGCGCCTGAGCGCTACCCGGAGCTGAGTGCCCGCTACAAGCACCACTACATGACCCGGCAGAACGACTTGAGCCTGTTCGAGGGCACATTGCCGATGCTGCATGCGCTGAGGGAGCGGCAGCACAGTCTGGGCATCGCGACCGGCAAGACCCGGCGCGGCCTGGACGAGGTGTTGCACACCGAGCAGCTGAAGGGGCTCTTCGACGCCACCCGCACCGCCGATGAAACCCGCTCGAAGCCGCATCCGCAAATGCTGCAGGAACTGATGGCCGAGGTGGGCATCTCGCCCGAGCGCACGCTGATGATCGGTGACACCACGCACGATCTGCAGATGGCCAAGCTCGCCGGCGTACCCAGTGTGGGCGTCAGCTATGGGGCCCACGAGCCGGCGTCGTTCGCGGCGTTCGAGCCGCTGCACATCGTTCACTCGGTGTCAGAACTCGACGACTGGCTGGCGCAGTCGGCCTGACACGCGCTGCTTCAGCCCCCATGCCTGCGATCGATCCGGCCATCGAGCCCGTGCTGCTGTGTGCCTCTGATGCGCTGATCGAGCGCGGCGACGCGGTGGTCTTCGAGGTGCAGCAATGGCGCCGCAAGGTGGGTGCCTTCGTGATGCGCTTTGAAGGCCGGGTGGTGGCCTACCTGAATCAGTGCGCCCACGTGCCCACCGAGATGGACTGGCAGGAAGGCAAGTTCCTCGACCGCGACCGCGAGGCGATCATCTGCTCGATCCACGGTGCCACCTACGACCCGCTCAACGGGCGTTGTGTGGGCGGGCCATGCGTGGGCGCGCGCCTCACCGCGCTGCGCGTCGAGGAGCGCGACGCGCAGGTGTATTGGTATCCTTCTTCAGACATCAAGCCCATGCCGGTCGCGTTGCCTCGCGACGACGGCACCGAAGAAAGCCCCCCATGAGTTCCGACGACGACGTGTCTGCCTCGCGTGCCCCCACCTTGGGCCCGCCTTCACGCAGCGGCTGGGACAGCGCTGCGGAACAGCTCGTTCGCCTGTATCTGCAGGACCGGCGCAGCGAGCGCCGCTGGCGCATGATCTTCCGCATGCTCTGGCTGGTGGTCTTCGCCGGGCTGGCATGGACATTCCTCAGCGACCGCCTGCATGCGAGCCCGCCCGCCGGCCCGCACACCGCGCTGGTGGAGGTGCGCGGCGAGATCGCCGCCGACACCGAAGCCAGCGCAGAGTTGCTGGTGTCCGCACTGCAGAATGCCTTCGAGGACGACGGCGCACAGGCGGTGGTGCTGCGCATCAATTCACCCGGCGGCAGCCCGGTGCAGGCCGGCATCGTCTACGACGAGATCAAGCGCCTGAAGGCCCTCCACAACAAGAAGGTCTACGCGGTGGTCGAGGAGGTGTGCGCTTCGGGGGCCTACTACATCGCTGCCGCGGCTGACGACATCTACACCGACAAGGCCAGCGTCGTCGGCTCGATCGGCGTGCTGATGGACAGCTTCGGCTTCAACGGGGTGATGGAGAAGTACGGCATCGAGCGGCGCCTTTTGACGGCTGGCGCGAACAAGGGCATCGGAGACCCGTTCTCGCCGCTCACCGACCCGCAGCGCGCTTACCTGCAGGCCACGCTGGACCAGATCCACCGGCAGTTCATCGCGGTGGTGAAGGAAGGCCGTGGCGCCCGGCTGAAAGAAACGCCGGATACCTTCTCCGGCCTGTTCTGGAACGGCGAAGAAGCCATCAAGCTCGGCCTGGCCGACCACCTGGGTAGCCTCGACTATGTGGCGCGCGAGGTGGTGCGCGCCGAAGAGATCATCGACTACACACCGAAGGAAAACGTGGCCGAGCGGCTGGCCAAGCGCTTCGGCGCGTCGATCGGTGCGGGCGCGATCCGAGCCTTGAGCAGCCTCGGCCACATTCACTGAGCTTCGGCGCCTCTCGTTTCCCCTTTTTCTTCTTCATCGATGTCCGATCGCCTGGCGGTGCTGCCGCAATACCTGCTTCCCCAGCAGGCCCTCACTGCGCTGGCTGGGCGCATTGCCAGTGCCGAAGCCGGCGAGTGGACGACGCGGTTGATCCGCTGGTTCGTCGGCCGCTATGGCGTGAACATGGCCGAGGCGGCCGAGCCCGACATCGCGCAGTACCCGAGCTTCAATGCGTTCTTCACCCGCGCGCTGAAGCCCGGTGCCCGCCCGCTGGCCGACGCGCGGTGGCTGTGTCCGGTCGATGGCGCGATCAGCCAGGTCGGCCCGCTGGATGGGGAGCGGCTGTTGCAGGCCAAGGGACACCACTACACCGCGACCGCGCTGGTGGGCGGTGACGCTGCGCTGGCTCGTGAATTCCACGGGGGCCACTTCGCCACGCTGTACCTGAGCCCGCGCGATTACCACCGCATCCACATGCCTGCGGCCGGCAGGCTGCGGCGCATGATCCATGTGCCTGGTGAGCTGTTTTCGGTGAACCCGACCACCGCGCGCGGCGTGCCCGGGCTGTTTGCGCGCAACGAGCGGGTGGTGTGCGTGTTCGATGGCGATGCCGGGCCGTTCGTGATGGTGCTGGTGGGCGCCACCATCGTTGGCAGCATGGCCACCACCTGGCATGGCGTGGTCAACCCGCCGCGGTCAGGTGAGTTGCGCGAATGGAATTACGCGCCGGGCGATGTCAGTCTGGCGCGTGGCGAGGAGATGGGGCGCTTTCTGCTCGGCTCGACCGTGGTGATGCTGTTTCCGCCGGGGCCGTTGTCGTTCAACGCTGGGTGGGCGCCGGGTGGGGCGATCCGCATGGGTGAGGTGATGGCTGCCTGAGTTTTTGCGTTCTCGCGGTTCGTGAGCGCTGCGGCGGGCCGCTGTGTTGCGTTCATGTCCCCCGGGCCGGTTCGCCAGTCATCCGCTTCGGCCTGAGTTGCTCCGGCCCTCCTCCTTAACTTCACTCCACACAGCGGCCCGCCGCAGCGCTCAGGACACGGCATTTGTATGGTCATGTACGTACAATAAAACGTACAAAGGAGCCACCCATGGACGCAATCACCTACAGTGCTGCCCGAGCGAACCTGGCCAAGACCATGGACAGGGTCTGCGAGGACCATGAGCCGATCATCATCACCCGCAATGGCGAACAGTCGGTGGTCATGGTGTCGCTCGATGACTTCAAGGCCCTGGAAGAAACAGCCTACCTGCTTCGGAGCCCAGCGAACGCCAAGCGGCTGCTTGCTGCGGTCACCCAGCTTGTGGAAGGCAGGGGCGAGGTTCGCGAGTTGGCCGAGTGAAGCTGGTCTTCTCGGATGAGGCTTGGGACGACTACCTGTATTGGCAGAAGCAGGATCGCAAGATGGTTGAGCGCATCAACAAGCTGATCCAGGAAGTGAAGCGTGATCCCTTCTCTGGTGTGGGGAAGCCAGAACCGTTGAAACATGCGCTCGCCGGGTTCTGGTCTCGCAGGATCACCGACGAGCACCGGATGGTCTACCGGGTCGAAGGCGCCGCGCTGCAGATCGGGCAGCTGCGATATCACTACTGAGAGCCGGGAGGGCGGTGCCGTTTAGCGTTCGACGTGAGCCGCTCGGAGAGAGCGAAGCTCTTGGAGAGTCGGCTCCACGGAGGGGTTACGCGTCTGGTTCACTTGTCCGCGTGTTCAAGGAGCAAGCCAATTTTGCTGGCAGGTGTAGCGGCGATCTGAGGTATGACATCGTCGGCGCTGAATGGTTTGCCATCTTGCCCGACGCCTCGCAGGTAGTAGTGGTCAGCGCCAACACGTTCGTAATAGAAGTACTTCGGTTGCTCTTGGATCCCTATAACGGTCGGATCGAAGACCGAGACAAAGCTTTCCTTCGGAAGAGATTCTTGGAGCGATTTGAGTGATTCCGGGTACTGCCCGTTCTGTGTCTTGTAGAACTCAATCGATGGCACCAACGAATTGATGGTTGTTTGAGCGAGGTTAACGCGCAGCTCCTCATACACGCCACCACGCTGCTCCATGCCGAAGTAGAACAGCGATCCATACAGCACAAAAGTGAATCCGATGCCTCCTGCGCCAATACCCGCCAGACGCTTTCCTCCAGCTTTTTTTGTGCGGAGTCCCCAAACAACTGCGACAAGACCGAAGGCCACGCCGATCAACGGAATGAATGACATGCCTCCTATCACGTACGGAAAAGTTCCAAGCTTTGTCGGAGGGGTGTCAGTAGCTGTATTCATATGTGACGATTGTTTGTTGAAGATGCCCAACGTGTTGTAGGGAGACAGGAACTGCGCCCTAACATTGGCGCCCTCTCCCTCATACCGTCGACCGATTCGCGCTCAAGTGCTTGTGGCATCGTCGTTTTCTCTGAAAGAGGCGGATGCGGAACGGTACTGATTTTTCGGACAAATTCGGACTTTGTTACATCTGGTCGGCGCTGTGCTGCATATCTGAAAGCTGCACGCCACCAGCCGCTGTCACCCCGCCGCCCCCACCAACATCCCCTTGCGCTCGATGAAGCGGATCACGTCGTCCAGGCCGTGATGGGTTTTCAGGTTGGTCATGACGAAGGGGCGCAGGCCCTGGGGGGTGGTGCGCATGCGGGTGGTGTCGGCTTGCATCACGTCGAGGTTGGCGCCCACGTAGGGGGCCAGGTCGATCTTGTTGATGACGAACAGGTCGCTCTTCGTGATGCCGGGCCCGCCTTTGCGTGGAATCTTTTCGCCGGCGGCCACGTCGATCACGTAGATCGTCAGGTCGCTCAGCTCGGGGCTGAAGGTGGCGGCCAGGTTGTCGCCGCCCGACTCGATGAACACGATGTCGGCGTCGGGGAATTTCTCCAGCATGCGGTCGACCGCTTCGAGGTTGATCGACGCGTCTTCGCGGATGGCGGTGTGCGGGCAGCCACCGGTTTCCACGCCCATGATCCGGTCGGCCGACAGCGCGCCGGCGACCGTCAGCAGGCGCTGGTCTTCCTTGGTGTAGATGTCGTTGGTCACCACCACCAGGTCGTACTGCTCGCGCATGGTCTTGCAGAGCATTTCGACCAGCGTGGTCTTGCCCGAGCCCACGGGGCCGCCCACGCCCACGCGCAACGGGGGCAGTTTCTTGGTGCGGTGGGGGATGGTGTGCAGTGCGGTCATGGTGGGGTGCGGGGTGTGGAAAGGTAGGCCGGGCGCTGCAAGTTCAGGACCTGAACAGCCGCGAGTACTGGGTTTCGTGCTGCGCCGACAAGATGGCCAGCATCGGTGTGCACACCTGCCGTTCGGCGTCGCCAAGCCGCATCGCGGCCTCGACGGCGTCGGGGATCTCGGCGGCCAGCGCGCTCAGCAGGCGCTGCCCGGCCAGCTGGCCCAGCGGCACCGATTTCAGCGCCGCCTGCACCATGTTCTCGGCCCAGCCGAACGCGAAGCACAGCAGCGTGTCGCGGCAAGGCGCGCCGGTCTGCCACGCGGCGAGCGCGAAGGCCACGGGCCAGGTCGGCGCCGGGCGCAGCGCGGCCAGCGCCTGCAGCGGCTCGGCGTGGCGTGCGTCGAGCGGCCGGTTCTTCATCCACTCGACCAGCGAGCGGCCCATCTGCTCGGTCTGCTGGCGCAGCTCGTGGCTTTCGCGCGTGGTCAGCACCCAGGTGTTGAGGGCCGCCGCCTCTGGCACATCGCCGCGCTGCCAGGCGCCATGGGCACGCGCCACCAGCGCCAGGTCGCTGCGCGCCAAACCCAGGTGCAACTGATCCAGCAGCCAGCGGCTGGTGTCGGGCTCGGTCGTGGTCAGTCCGGCGTTCACTGCGGCTTCCAGCACCTCGGAGTAGCTGAACCCGCCCACCGGCAACGCGGGCGAAGCCAGCCAGATCAGCTGCAGCAGCGAGGCGGGCGTCAGGTTCGGCGCCTGGGCCACCGGCCGCCGATGCGTTCGGCGCTGAAGTGACCGCGCGCCGAGACGCGCCCGCAGCGCGCTCATCAGTGGTCGTGCTTGCAACCCGGGCCGTGGACGTGGGGCGCGGCAGCGCCCTGGATCGGGATGGTCTTCGGTGCGGCGTGGGCCGCAGGCGCGTGGTCGTGACTGTGGTCATGACCGCAGCCCGGGCCGTGCGTATGCCCATGCGCTTGGCCGTGGTCATGCGCATGATCGTGCGTTTGGCTGTGGCCATGGTCGTGCCCACCGGCCGTCGCGCCCGGCGCATACGCGCCGCTTTCCGGCTCGAACGGCGCCTGTGCATCGGTCACGGTCAGGTGCATCTGGCGCAGCAGGTCGGCCAGCACATGGTCGGGTTCGAGCTTCAGGTGGTCGGGCTTCAACTCCAGCGGCACGTGGCGGTTGCCCAGGTGATAGGCCGCGCGCACCAGGTCGAAAGCCGATCCGTGCTCTTTGCAGGTCGTGACCACCAGCACCGGCTGCGCCGCGGCCTGAACCGCGATCAGCGAGCCGTCTTCGGCGACCAGCACATCGCCACCGCGCACCACCGCACCACGCGGCAGGAACACGCCCAGCGCGCGGCCTTGCGAGTCGGTGGCATCGAAGCGGCTTTTCTGGCGCACGTCCCAGTCGAGCGAGACAGTGGCGGCGCGGGCGAGCAGCACGCGGCTCAGTCCGCGCCCCTGGGTGATGAGCTTGTTGATGGTCAGCAGGGTGGACATGTCGGTGGGCGCCAGCGGCGCAGCGGTCGCAGTTGATACAGCCGCGAGTCTGGCACGAGTGCCGAGAGCGACGCCACTGGATCTTGGCCAGTGGCGCTGCGCCGAAGCCACCGGCCGCTGTGCGGAGATACGGAATGTTAATGAGAATGGTTTCGTATACAGTTCTGCCTGACTTTCCAAGTCTCACGACCCACGACCGACATACCAAGGCCTGTCCATGATCCGTCTGCCCTCCATGTTTGGTGCCTGCATCGCCGCTGCTGGTGCGCTGTCTGCCTTGTTGGGTGCCTCGCTCGCGCACGCGCAGGGCGAACTCAACATCTACTCGGCGCGCCACTATCAGACCGATGAGGCGCTGTATGCCAACTTCACCAAGCAGACCGGCATCAAGATCAACCGGCTCGATGGCAAGGAAGAGGAACTGCTTGAGCGCCTCAAGAACGAGGGCGCCAGCAGCCCGGCTGATCTGCTGATCACTGTCGACGCCGCGCGGCTGGAGATCGCCGACAAGGCAGGGCTGTTCCAGCCGCTGAAGTCGTCGGTGATCGAGGCGCGCATTCCTGCGGCACTGCGCACGCCGAACTGGGCCGCGTTCTCGACGCGCGCACGGGTGATCGTCTATGCCAAGGCCACGGTCAACCCTGAGTGGGTACAGACCTATGAAGACCTCGCGCTGCCGCGATTGAAAAACCAGATCTGCGTCCGCTCGGGCGCGCACCCCTACAACCTGTCGCTGGGTGCCGCCGTGCTGTCTCACGAGGGTGAGGCGAAGACCGAGGCCTGGGCGCGTGGCCTGGTCGCGAACTTCGCCCGTACGCCCAAGGGTGGCGACACCGACCAGTTGAAGGCCGTGGCCGCGGGCGAATGCGGTGTGGCGATTTCGAACAGTTATTACCTCGCTCGCCTGATGCGTTCGACCAAGCCGGAAGACCAGCAGGTGGTGCAGGCCCTGGGCATCGTCTGGCCCAACCAGAAGACCTGGGGCGCGCACATCAATGTCTCGGGTGCGGGCATCACCAAGCACGCACCGAACGCGGCCGCCGCGCGGCAGTTTCTCGAATACCTCGCCAGCGACTCGGCGCAGGTCTACTTTGCCGATGGCAACAACGAATGGCCCGTCGTCAAGAGCGCGCCGGTGAAGAACCCTGCGCTCGACGCACTGGGCCCGTTCAAGCCGGACGCGCTGCCGATCGGCCAATTGGCCGCCAGCGCCGCGCAGGCTCAGCGCATTTACGACCGCGCCGGCTGGCGCTGATGTAGGCTCGGCGCGCCGAGCGCGTCCGCTCGGTTGCGGCTATCGCCGTTCGTTCGCGATCTGGCGGCACAGCACGATCAGCGGCAACAAGCCCACGGCCACGATGGCGATGGTGGCTGTCGACGCCTCGGCCAGCCGCTCGTCCGATGCCAGCGTGTAGGCCTGGGTCGCCAGCGTGTCGAAGTTGAACGGGCGCATCACCAGCGTGGCGGGCAATTCCTTCATCACGTCGATGAAGACCAGCAGCCCGGCGGTCAGCAGCCCACGCCGCAGCAGCGGCAGATGGACGCGCTGCAGCGTGCGGGCGGGTGACAGGCCCAGGCTGCGGGCGGCGTCGTCCATGTGCGGGGTGACGCGGTACAGCGCCGAGTCGACCGTCTGCAGGGCGGCGGTCATGAAGCGAACCAGACAGGCGAACACCAGCGCGGCAACCGTGCCGGTGAACAGCAGTCCCGTCTGCCACCCGAAGCTGGTCTGCAACCACTGCGCCAACGCGTTGTCCAGTCGCGCCATCGGGATCAGCACGCCGACGGCGATCACCGACCCCGGCAGCGCGTAGCCGAGGCCGACTGCCCAGTGCGCTGAGCGGGTCAACGGCCGAGGGTCCAGCCTTTTGGCGTAGGCCACCAGCAGCGCGAGCGCCACCGCGAGCAGCGCGGTCAGGCCGGACACCATGATGCTGTTGCCGGCCAGCGTCCAGAAGCGGGCACCGAACTGCGCGTCGCCCTCGGTCACGGCCATCTGCAGCAGCACACCCGCGGGCAGCAGGAAACCGATGACGATCGGCAGCGCACACAGGGCGACCGCCAGCGCAGCGCGCAGGCCGGTCAGCGGCGCGCCGCGGGTCGGCTGGCGCCGCAGCCCGCTGCCGTGGAAGCGGGCGGTGCCGCGCGACTGACGCTCCAGTGCCAGCAGCAGCACGACGAAGCCCAGCAGGCACATCGCCAACTGTGCGGCGGCCACCCGGTCGCCCAGTGAGAACCAGGCGCGGTAGATGCCGGTGGTGAAGGTCTGCACCGCAAAGTAGGACACCGTGCCGTAGTCGGCCAGCGTTTCCATCAACACCAGCGCCACGCCGGCTGCCACCGCGGGCCGGGCCATCGGCAGCGACACGCGCGCAAAGCTTTGCCACGGCGACAGCCCCAGCGAGCGGCCCGCCTCCATGACCGCGACACCGCGCTCCATGAAGGCCGAGCGCGCCAGCATGAACACATACGGGTACAGCACGAAGGCGAACATCACCACCGCGCCGCCCAGCGTGCGCACGTCGGGGAAGCTGTAATCGGCACGCGTCCAGCCCATCGTCGCGCGCAGCCAGCTCTGCAGCGGGCCCGCGAACTGCAGCAGATCGGTGTAGGCGTAGGCCATCACGTAGGCCGGCATCGCCAGCGGCAGCACGAGCGCCCATTCGAAGCTGCGGCGCAGCGGGAAATCGAAATGCGTGACGAGCCAGGCCGCGCCGACACCGACGAGCGTGGCCAGACTGCCGACACCGACACACAGCCACAGCGTGGTGGTGATGTACTCCGGCAGCACCGTCGACGCGAGGTGCGCCCAGGTGTCGCCAGTGCCTGGCGAAAACACGTTCGTCGCCACCGACAGGATCGGCAGCGCGATGAACAGCGCCACCACCGCGGCCGCCAGGCTCAGCCAGCCGATCTGACGGCGAGCTGGCAGGCTCACGGTGGCGGAAGGCGGAGGCGGGGGGGAGGCGAGGGCGGCGGTCATGCGGGGGCTATCATCGCGACGCGTCCTGAACGCGATTGATTCGCAGGCAGTGTACGACCCATGAGGCAGGCGCCGCGCCTCCATGCCACCGGCCCCATCGATGACCACCCCGACTCCTGTCCCTGTCCTGAGCCTCCACGGCGTGCGTCATGCCTATGGGGCGCGTGCCACGGTCGATGGACTGAATCTGACGCTCGCCACCGGGAGCATCTGTTGTCTGCTCGGCCCCTCGGGCTGCGGCAAGACCACGGTGCTGCGCTGCATTGGCGGCTTCGAGCCCCTGGCCGGCGGCGAGATCCGCATCGCGGGCGAGGTGGTTAGCGGGCCGGGCCGGCATCTGCCGCCGGAGCAGCGCCGCATCGGCATGGTGTTTCAGGACTACGCGCTGTTCCCGCACCTGACCATCGAGCGCAATGTGGCTTTCGGGACGCGCGGCAGCGCTGACGACAAAGCTCGCGTGGAGCGTCTGCTCGACATGGTCGGCTTGAAGTCACACGCACAGCGCTACCCGCACGAGTTGTCTGGTGGGCAGCAGCAACGCGTAGCACTGGCGCGCGCGCTGGCGCCGCAGCCGCGTCTGTTGCTGATGGATGAGCCGTTTTCGAACCTCGACGTGGATCTGCGCGAGCAGCTTGCCGCCGAAGTGCGCGAGATCCTGAAGGCCACGAACACCACCGCGGTGTTTGTCACCCACGACCAGAACGAGGCCTTCGCGATGGCCGACGAGGTGGCGGTGATGGCCGACGGCCGCATCCAGCAGATCGACACCGCCTACAACCTGTACCACCGCCCGGCCAGCCGTTTCGTCGCCGACTTCATTGGTCAGGGTGTCTTTGTGCGTGGCACGGTCGTGGCCGAGCGGCAACTGGCCATCGAGATCGGCGCGGTGTCGGCACCTGAGACCATCCGTTATGCGCCCGACGGCAGTCCGTGCCCCATCGGCAGCCAGATCGATGTGCTGCTGCGCCCCGACGACGTGGTGCACGACGACACCAGCCCCGCACAGGGCATCGTGCGGCACAAGGCGTTCAGAGGCGCGCAGATCCTGTACACCCTCGAACTCGCCAGCGGTACCCGCGTGCTGTCGATGGTGCCCTCGCACCACAACCACCGCATCGGCGAAGCCATTGGCATCCGCCTCGACATGGACCACCTGATCGCGTTTCCGGCGAGCTGAGCGACTTGCATCAATAGGACTCGCATGCAAGCTTGCGCGCGATGCTGTCGAGGGCGCGGGGTGACCGGCTCCGCTCATGTCCTCCGGGCCGGTTCACCATCCAATCGCTTCGGGCAAGACCGATCCGGCCCTCCCCCTTTACTTCGCTGCGCCGGTCACCCCATGCCCTCGACAGCCAGCACCGTAGTGGCAGATAAAGGAATCAAACCCCGCCCGCTTCGGTGGTGGCAGGAGCGCTGCGGTGGGTCGCTGTGTGGAGTGAAGTAAAGGAGGAGGGCCGACGCTGTTGAACCCGAAGCGAACAAAAGGTGAACCGGCCCGGGGGACATGAACGCAACACAGCGGCCCGCCGCAGCGCTCTCGCGCCGAGCTGCGACACGAACATGGGTTCAGAACAGAAAGTACCGCTGCGCCATCGGCAGTACCGACGCCGGTTCGCAGGTCAGCAGCACGCCGTCGGCGCGCACGTGATACGTCTGCGCGTCGACCTCCATCTTCGGGGCGTAGTGGTTGTGCACCATGTGCTGCTTTTGCACCGTGCGGCAGTTCTTCACCGCGGCGATGCGCTTGTGCAGCCCCAACACATCCTGCACGCCGCCATCGATCGCCGATTGACTCAGGAAGGTCAGCGAGCCCTGGTGCAGCGCGCCACCGTAGGCGCCGAACATCGGCCGGTAATGCACCGGCTGTGGCGTCGGGATGCTGGCGTTCGGATCACCCATCGCCGCTGCGGCGATGAAGCCGCCCTTCAATATCAGCGAGGGTTTGACGCCGAAGAAGGCCGGCTTCCACAGCACCAGATCGGCCCACTTGCCCACCTCGATGCTGCCCACCTCGTGCGAGATGCCGTGCGCGATCGCCGGGTTGATCGTGTACTTCGCGATGTAGCGCTTGGCGCGGGAGTTGTCGTGTCTGTCTGAATCGCCCGGCAGGCTGCCGCGCTGCACCTTCATCTTGTGCGCTGTCTGCCAGCAACGCAGCACGACCTCACCGACGCGGCCCATCGCCTGGCTGTCGCTGCTGAACATGCTGATCGCGCCCAGGTCGTGCAGGATGTCCTCGGCCGCAATGGTTTCGCGGCGGATGCGGCTCTCGGCGAAGGCCAGGTCTTCGGCGATGGACGCGTCAAGGTGGTGGCACACCATCAGCATGTCGAGGTGTTCGTCGATCGTGTTGATCGTGTACGGCCGCGTCGGGTTGGTCGAGCTGGGCAGCACGTTCGCCTCACCGACCACCTTCAGGATGTCGGGTGCGTGGCCGCCACCGGCGCCTTCGGTGTGAAAGGTGTGGATCGTGCGGCCCTTGAATGCGGCGATGGTGTCCTCGACGAAACCGCTTTCGTTCAGGGTGTCGGTGTGGATGGCCACCTGCGTGTCGGTCTCTTCGGCCACCGTCAGGCAGCAGTCGATCGCAGCGGGGGTCGTGCCCCAGTCCTCGTGCAGCTTCAGGCCGATGACGCCTGCATCGATCTGCTGGCGCAGCGCGGCGGGCTGGCTGGCGTTGCCCTTGCCGAAGAAGCCCAGGTTCATCGGGAAGGCATCGGCTGCCTGCAGCATGCGGCCGATGTTGGCCGGCCCGGGCGTGCAGGTGGTGGCAAAGGTGCCGGTGGCGGGGCCGGTGCCACCGCCGAGCATCGTCGTCACGCCGCTCATCAGCGCTTCTTCGATCTGCTGCGGGCAGATGAAGTGGATGTGGCTGTCGATGCCACCCGCGGTGACGATCAGCCCCTCGGCCGCAATGATCTCGGTGCCCGGGCCGATGACGATGTCCACGCCCGACTGCACATCAGGGTTGCCGGCCTTGCCGATCGCCGCGATGCGCCCGCCTCGCAGGCCAATGTCGGCCTTGACGATGCCCCAGTGGTCGAGGATCACCGCATTGGTCAGCACGCAGTCGACGGCCTCCTGCGGCCCCGGCCCGTTGATGCGCTGCGATTGACCCATGCCGTCGCGGATCGTCTTGCCGCCACCGAACTTCACCTCTTCACCGTAGCTGCCGGCACGCAGCGTGTGGTCGGCCTCGACCTCGATGATCAGTTCGGTATCGGCCAGACGCAGCCGGTCGCCGGTGGTGGGACCGAACATCTCGGCATAGGCGCGGCGCGCAATCGTGGCCATGGGGGTCCTGCGAAATCGTGTGTGGACGGGGCGCTCAGAGCGCGCCCTGAACCTGCGCTCGGAAGCCGTGGACCTGACGGTCTCCGGCGAAATCGACCAGCTCGACGGTGCGTTGCTGGCCCGGCTCGAAGCGCACGGCGGTGCCCGAGGCGATGTTCAGCCGCATGCCGCGTGCCGCTGCGCGATCGAACACCAGCGCGCCGTTGGTCTCGGCGAAGTGGTAATGCGAGCCGACCTGGATCGGCCGGTCGCCGCTGTTTTCGACCACGGTGGTGATCGTGCGGCGCCCGACGTTGATCGGGTGGTCCGGGCCATCGGTGAGCAGTTCGCCGGGGATCACTTCTTGCGCCTCCCCCACACGGCAATCGCCACCATGGCCGCCAGGGCCAGATAACCCCAGGTGTCAGACGGGTGCCAGTGCCCGCCATCCCCCAGGCCATGACCGGTGTGTGCCCACGCCAGTGAGGGCGTCAAGAGCAGCAGAGCGAAGTTTTTCATCGGGACTCCTTGAGTCGTGGGGGTCAAGTGATCGGCTGGTGCACCGTCACCAGCTTGGTGCCGTCGGGAAAGGTCGCTTCCATCTGGATCTCGGGGATCAGTTCGGCCACGCCGTCCATCACATCGGCCCGGGTGAGCACCAGCTTGCCGTCACTCATCAGCTCAGCGACGGTCTTGCCATCGCGTGCGCCTTCCATGATGGCGGCGCTGATCAGTGCCACCGCTTCGGGGTAGTTCAACTTGAGCCCCCGCGCGCGCCGGCGTTCGGCCAGCAGCGCGGCGGTGAAGATCAGCAGCTTGTCCTTTTCGCGGGGGGTCAGTTCCATAGGACGCTCGGGTGAATCGCGGATCGTTGGATGCTAGCGGTCAGTGCCGTGGGCGAGAAGCGGGTCAGGGCAGGCAGCCGCTGGCCAGGGCTGCCGCGGCAGCGCGGGTCTCGACGCCGAGCTTCTCGAACACATGCTCGAGGTGCTTGTTCACGGTGCGCGGGCTCATGCCGAGGATGTCGGCGATGTCGCGGTTGGTCTTGCCCTTGGCCAGCCAGGACAGCACCTCGGTCTCGCGCGGTGTCAGTGCGGCGTGGCTGAGCCGCGATGCCGCGAGCGTACCTTCGCGTTGCAGCTCCAGCAGCAGCATCGTCTCGCCCAGGGTGGCGGTGCCCATGTTGCGCACCGAGAGCGGTGGGGTGGTGCGTGTGTGCACGACCTGCGTGCTGTCGGCCTCCAGGGCGACATCGAGCGCCGCCCGCAATGCGATCGGCAACTTGCCGTCGCCGCTGCCGTCTTGCAGCGCCTGCAGCCACACTGCCGCTTGCGGTGAGCGCCAGGCGATGCGCCCCAGGGCATCGACGAACACCACGCCCAGACCAGCCACGTCGACCGCGTCGCGCGCCATCCGCGTGATGCGGGCGTTGCGTGCATGGGTGTGCAGCCGTGCCAGTACTTCCTGTGCGCGCAGCGGCTTGACGACGTAGTCCACACCACCACACGCAAAACCCTCGACCACGTTCGAGGTTTCCGACAGCCCGGTCATGAAGATCACTGGCACGTGCGCCCAGGCTGGCGTCTCCTTGATGCGGCGACAGGTGTCGAAGCCGGACAGCCCGGGCATCAGTCCATCGAGCAGGATCGCGTCGGGGGTCACCAGTTCCAGCCGCTGCAAGGCCGTTTCGCCATCGCCTGCGACCAGCACGGTGTAGCCGGCGCTTTCCAGCGTGTCGCACAGCACGCCGAGGCTGCTGGGGGCATCGTCGACGACCAGGACCACCGGGCGATCGGCGGACGGTTGCGATGACAAGGTGGGTGTGGCAAGGTCTGGTGACATGGTCAGTTCAGTTCAGCTTCGTCCATCAACAGGGTCTGCAGGCGATCCATCTCGAAGCGGCTGACCAGGCCTCGCAGGCGGGTACACGACGCCGCGAGAGACGGGTCCGCTTCGGCGATGCCATCCAGCGCGGTCTGCAGCCCTCGCACATGGCCGACGCGCGCCAGGCGCAACAGGTCGGTGCGCACCCGGTCGGGCAACTCCAGGCGCCCGGCCGAGGCGGGGTCGATCTCGTCGGTCGGCAGGCTCAGTACACCAGCCACGCGCCACTCCAGGCCCAGCGTTCGGTGCAGCGCGCCGATCAGCTCCGACTCAAGCACCGGCTTGGCCACGAACGCCTGGCACTGCGCTGCGCGCAGCCGCTGCACCTGGTTCTCGAACACATTGGCCGACACCATGACGATCGGCACATCGGTGTAGCCCGCCGTGCGCAGCCGGGTCGCTGCCTGCCAGCCGTCCATGTCGTCCATCGTGATGTCGAGCAGGATGGCATCGGGCACCGTCTCGTGCAGGCTGGCCAGGCACTCGGCGCCACTGGCGGCTTCACGCACCTCGAAACCAAGCGGGATCAGCATGCCCGCCAGCATCTGCCGCTGCACTGGCTGGTCATCGACCACCAGCAAGGTGCGGCGCTCGCCGAAGTAGCCCACGATCTGCCGTGGCATCTCGCGCAGCGGGCCGGGGTCGGCGGTTTCGGTCAGGTAGATCCGCACACTGAAGGTGCTGCCCTGGCCCGAGGTACTGGCCAGGGTGAGCTCGCCGCCCATCAACGAGGTCAGCAAGCCGGTGATCGTCAGCCCCAGGCCGGTGCCGGGCTCGCCACCCTGCCGACGCCCGGCGGCGCCCCGCTCGAACGGCAGGAAGATGCGCTCGCGGTCCTGCGGCAGCACACCCACGCCGGTGTCGATCACGTCGAAGCGCACCACCTGCTTGCGCGAGTCGACATGCAGCGTGACCGTGCCGGTGTCGGTGAATCGCACCGCATTGGCCAGCAGGTTGATCAGGATCTGCCGCAAGCGCTTCGCGTCGGCCCGGACCCAGGTGGGCAGGTGGCCGGCGCGCGTGTGGACGAAGGCCAGGCCCTTGGCTTCGGCCTGCGGGCTGACCATGCGCACCAGCTCGTCGAGAAAGTCCGGCAGGTGCAGCGGCATGGGCTCCAGTTGCAAGCGACCGGCCTCGATGCGCGCCAGGTCGAGCAGGCCGTCGATCAGGGCCAGCAGATGCTCGCCGCTGCGCTGGATGGTCTGCACCGCCTCGCGCGGCGTGGTTGCCAGGGCCTCGTCCTTCAACAGGATCTGCGAATAGCCGAGGATGCTGTTGAGCGGTGTGCGCAGTTCGTGCGTCATGCCGGCCACATAACGGGTCTTGGCCTGGTTGGCCGATTCAGCCACATCGCGCGCGGCCTGCAGGGCGGCGTCGGTACGCTGGTGAGCCTCGATCTCGCGCTGCAGCAGCTGGTTCTGGCGGTTCGATTCGTCCTGCGCCAGGCGCCGGCTTTCGCTGCCCAGCACCACCCACCAGCTGCACACGGCCACGATCAGCAGCAGCATCGCGAACACCTTGACGAAGGCTGACTTCAGCAGCAACTGCGTGGCACTTGACAGCTCGGGACTCACCTCCTGCGTGTAGACCATCCCCATCACCACCGCCAGCAAGGTGCACAGCGAGAGCGCGACCACGAGGTAATGACCGACGCGAAAGTTCACCCGGTTCGACAGCGAGGCCGGCAGTAACGAAGTGAGCATTCCTTCGGCCTGCTCGGCCGCGCGGGAGCCGCTCTTGCAGCGGTCGTGGCAACGCGATTCCAGCGTGCAGCACAAGGAGCAGATGGGTGCGCTGTAGGCCGGGCAATGCGCCATGTCCTCGGCTTCGAAGCGGTTCTCGCAGACGCTGCACTTGAGCACCTGCCCGGGCTGGCCCAGCACCTGGGGTTGACGCGCGATGTAGTAACGGCCTTGGGTCCACCACGCGAGCAGCGGCGACAGCACCAAGGCGGTGATCAGGGCAATGAAGGGTGCGAAGGCCTGGGCCTGCGGTCCCAGCGTGCCGGAATACGCCACCACCGCGAGTGCCGCCGCCAGCAGCATCGAGAGGATGCCGACCGGGTTGATGTCGTACAGATGAGCGCGCTTGAACTCGATGCCCTTCGGACTCCAGCCCAGCGGCTTGTTGATCACCAGATCGGCCACCAGCGCACCCACCCACGCGATGGCCACATTGCTGTACAGCCCGAGCACCTTTTCAAGCGCCTGGAACACGCCCAGCGTCATCAACAGCACCGCGATCAGCACGTTGAACACCAGCCAAACCACGCGCCCAGGATGGCTGTGCGTCAGGCGCGCGAAGAAGTTCGACCACGCCAGCGAGCCCGCGTAGGCGTTGGTCAGGTTGATCTTGACCTGCGACACCACGACGAAGATCACCGTGGCGGCCAGCACCCAGGCCGGGTCGGTGAACACATAACTGTAGGCCGCCAGGTACATCTGCGTCGGCTCGATGGCCTTGGCGGCCGGCAACTCAAGCTGCAACACCAGGAAGGCGAGAAATGCGCCGCCGAGCATCTTCAGCATGCCCGGGATGATCCAGCCCGGCCCGGCCATCAGCACCGCGGTCCACCAGCGGGTGCGGTTGGCCGCGGTCTTTTCGGGCAGGAAGCGCAAAAAGTCGACCTGCTCGCCGATCTGCACCACCAAGGAGAATGCCACCGTCGCCGCTGCACCAAACATGAGCGGATCGAAGTCGCTGCTGCCCGAGGTGCGGCCGCTCAAGCCCATGAAGTCCGAGTACGCCTGCGGGTTCTTCCAGTAGATGGCGAGATACGGCAGCAGGAGCAGCACCCCCCACACCGGCTGCGTCCACATCTGCAGCTTGGAGATCAGCGTGATGCCGCGCACCACCATCGGGATGATCACCAGCGAGCTGATGACATAGCACCAGGCGATCGGGATGTCGAAGAACATCTGCAGCGCCAGCGCCATGATGGCTGCCTCGAGCGCGAAGAAGATGAAGGTGAAGCTGGCGTAGATCAGCGAGGTGATCGTCGAGCCCAGGTAGCCGAAGCCGGCGCCACGCGTCAGCAGGTCCATGTCGACGCCGTAGCGGGCGGCGTAGTAGCTGATCGGCAGGCCGGTCAGGAACGTGATCAGCCCCACCGTCAGGATCGCCCACAGCGCGTTGGTGAAGCCGTAATTGAGTGCGATCGCGCCGCCTATGGCCTCCAGCGCCAGAAACGACACCGCACCGAAGGCGGTGTTCGCGACCCGCATTTCTGACCACTTGCGAAAGCTGCGCGGCGTGTAGCGCAGCGCGTAGTCCTCCATCGACTCATCAG
>LNEY01000021.1 GCA_001464195.1 Burkholderiales bacterium Ga0077547 | reverse complement strand
ACAGCGCGGCGCGACAACACGACGTTGTTGCGCTTGCGGTCGAGCTTGATGACCTTGAACTCCATCGTCTTGCCTTCGTACGGGTTCATGTCCTTGACCGGGCGCGTGTCGAGCAGCGAGCCAGGCAGGAAGGCGCGGATGCCGTTGACCAGCACCGTCAGGCCGCCCTTGACCTTGCCGTTCACCGTGCCGGTGACGAATTCACCCGATTCGAGTGATGTTTCCAACGAGAGCCAGGAGGCGAGGCGCTTGGCCTTGTCACGCGACAGGATGGTGTCGCCGTAGCCGTTTTCGACCGCGTCGATCGCGACCGACACGAAATCACCGACCTGGACTTCGAGTTCGCCATGGTCGTTCTTGAATTCTTCGATGGGCACGTAGGCTTCTGACTTGAGGCCTGCGTTCACCACCACGAAGCTGTGTTCGACGCGCACCACTTCCGCAGTGATGACCTCGCCCATGCGCATTTCAGAGCGCGAGAGCGATTCGTTGAACATGTCGGCGAACGATTCGCCGCCTTCGGTGATGGCAGTTTGAGCTTGTGGCATGGGGTATTTCCGGTGCAGCGGGTGCTGCGGGTTTGAGTTGTCGAATCCAGCGCCCTGGTGCGCCTTGAACGGCACGAAGGGAAGGCGCTGGGCCTTGAAACCGCTGCGGTCAGGCAAACGGTCCGCGCTGCGACCAGCAATTCAGTACTGCGCCCACCGTCGATTCGATGGAAAGCGCTGAATTGTCCAGAAGCACCGCGTCTGCCGCCGGTTTGAGGGGTGAGACCGCGCGATTCTGGTCGCGCGCATCACGCTCTTTCAAGCCTGCAAGCAAGCTTTCCAGTGTAGTCGAAACCCCTGCGACTTCCAACTGCTGGTGTCGCCGACGGGCCCGAGCGTCGGCGCTCGCCGTCAGGTAGATCTTCAAATCGGCGTCAGGAAAGATGGCTGTGCCCATGTCGCGACCGTCGGCGACCAAGCCTGGCAGCCGGCGGAAGGACCTCTGCAACTGCAACAGCGCCTGCCGCACGGCCGGCCAGGCGGAGATCTTCGACGCCAGCGTTCCGACGTTCTCATGGCGCAACAGCGCGGTGACCTCGATGCCGTCCAAGAGAACGGCGCCCGATTCGAAGCGCAGGTCCAGTGCTTCAGCCAGCGCGGCCAAGGCACCTTCGTCGTCGGCATCGACGGCGCTTCGAATCGCAGCCAACGCGGTCGCCCGGTACAGCACACCGGAATCGAGCACCTGGTAGCCCAACGCCTCGGCCACTGCGCAGGCGAGCGTGCCCTTGCCGGAAGCCGTCGGACCGTCGATGGTGATGACCGGAATCCAATCGGAGCGCGTTCTAGCCACCGAGAACAGCGTCTCGAAGTAGTCCGGGAAGGTCTTTGCGACGCATTTGGGGTCCAGGATGCGGACCGACACGGGTGCGGCCGGTGCGGGCACAGCCAGCGGGTTGAAGGCGGCCAGCGAGAAGCACATCGCCACCCGGTGGTCGTCATAGGTGTGGATGGCCGCTGGTGTCCAGCGCAGGGGCGGCGTGATTTCGATGAAGTCCGGACCTTCGACGACGCCGGCACCGAGCTTGCGCAGCTCAGTCGCCATGGCCGCGATGCGGTCGGTCTCCTTGACGCGCCAGCTGGCGATGTTGCGCAGCCGGCTGGTCCCGTCGGCGTACAAGGCCATGACCGCGAGCGTCATGGCCGCGTCCGGGATGGCGTTGCAGTCGATGTCAATCGCGGTCAGTGGCCAGCGTCCGCGGGAGACCTCGATCCAGCCCGGCCCACCGGTGACCCTCGCGCCCATGGCCTCGGCCGCGTCGATGAAACGAATGTCGCCCTGGATCGAATCGGTGCCGACGCCCTCGATGCGTACCGGCGCATCGGTAGCCGCCAGCGCTCCGAGCGCGATGAAATACGACGCCGACGACGCATCGCCCTCGACATGAATCGCACCAGGTGACACGTAACGGCTGCCGGCGGGAATGACGAACCGCTGCCATCCCTCACGCTGTACCGCAATGCCGAATCGCGCCAGCAGGTTCAGCGTGATCTCGATGTAGGGCTTCGAGATCAGCTCTCCCTCGATGTCGATGATGGCCGTCTGCTCGGCCGTCAACAGCGGCAATGCGAGCAGCAGCGCGGTCAGAAACTGGCTCGACACGTCGCCTCGCACGCGGATCGGCACCGATAGATCAAGGTTGCTCGACCCAGGCAGGAGACGCAACGGCGGGAAGCCCGCATGCCCCAGGTAATCAATGCGGCAGCCCAGCGGCCGCAGCGCATCGACCAGGTCGGCAATCGGCCGCTCGTGCATTCGTGGCACGCCGCTCAGCTCGAAGCGACCGCCTTGCGTGGCGGCCAGCATCGCGAGTGCAGCAGTCAAGGGGCGCATGGCTGTACCGGCATTGCCTAGGAACAGCGATGCTTCCCGTACTGTGAGCCGCCCGCCCAGTCCGGTGATGCGCCAGCTCGAGCCATCGGCTTCGATGTGGCAGCCTAGCGTGCGCAGGGCTGTCAACATCACCTGGGTGTCGTCCGAGTCGAGCAGGTCGTGGACGGTGGTGGTGCCCTCGCTCAGCCCGGCCAACAGCAGGACGCGGTTGGAGATGCTCTTGGAGCCTGGCAGGCGCACGGTGCCGCCGGCATGAAGCAGCGGAGGGATGTCGAGAAAAGGAATGGCGTACATCGAGGTGCCGCAAAGGGCCTGGTTCAGCGCGGCGGTGTCTTGCCTGTGTTCATGGTCCAACCACCGCGTGCCGTTGAGGCAGCGCGTATCAGTTGTTCGAGGGCGTCGGCGTTGCCGCTGCCCATCACGTATTCCATCGCATCCAGGGCCTGCCGGAACTGCTTTAGCTGCTTCAGCAACTCTTCGCGGTTGGCCAGCAGGATGTCGCGCCAGACGGTCGGATCGCTGGCCGCGATGCGGGTGAAATCGCGGAAGCCAGGGCCGGCCAGCGACAGGAAGTCACGCGCCGCCGGTTGCCCTGCGACGCCATTGAAATAGGCGAAGGCCAGCAGGTGCGGCAGGTGGCTGACGGCCGCGAAGGCGGCGTCGTGGTTCTCAGGCGTCATGCGCAGCACCTGCGAGCCGATCGCTGCCCAGACGTCGGTCGCTTTCTGGATCAGGACCGGTTCAGTCTGCGGCAACGGTGTCAGGATGACCTGCCGGCCTTGGTACAACGTGGCGTCAGCGTGTTCGATGCCGGCGACTTCCTTGCCGGCAATCGGGTGCGCGGGCACGAAATTCGGAAGCGCCTCCTTCAGCACGCGGCGCGCCGCGTCCACCACATCTCGCTTGGTCGAGCCCACGTCCATCAGCAGCACACCGGGCTCGATCAGGTGGCGTATCGCGCGGAAGGTGGCCTCACTGGCCGACACAGGTACCGCCATCAGCACGATGTCTGAGCCCGACACCGCCAGCAGCGCCGACTCGGCAGCCTGGTCGATCACACCCATGCGCCGCGCTTTTTCCGTGGTCGAGGGGGATTTGCTGTAGCCCACCACGCGCTTGACCAAGCCGGCGCGACGCAATGCCAGCGCGAACGATCCGCCCATCAGGCCACAACCGATCACGCCCAACTGATTGAACATGTCAGCTTTCCGTCGTGTTTAGAACAACCAACGAAGCACGAAACGACCGGATGCTGGCGAGGTTCTGTTCGCAGTAGGCCTGGTTCTGTGCGAGAGCGCTGTGGCGCGGTGACGTGTTCCTTTCATGTCCCCCGGGCCAGTTCACCAGCCGATCGCTTTGGCTCCAGTCCGGCCGGCCCTCCTCCTTTACTTCACTCCACACGTGACCCCACCTCAGCGCTCTGGCTACGACCGTGGCGGTTGAAGGCCGTTCAAGGCAACAGTGGGTGCCTGCCGAGGATGCCGGGTGACTGGCGCAGCGAAGTGAAGGAGGAGGGCCGGATCTATTTGACTCGAAGCTCCTGAGCAGCGATCCGGCCCGGGGGACATGAGCGGAGCCGGTCACCCGGTAGCCTCGGCTCGCGCAGACCGATGCCTGCTTGGCTGCGTTCATCAACGTCGGCATGGGAACGAAAGCTGTCGTCAACACGGCCAGTTTCATCCTAGTGCACGTCAATCGGGTAGGTGCCGAGCAGCTTGAAGTACGCGCAGACGCCGCGCAACTCCTGCAGGGCCTGGGCCACCTGAGGCTGGCTGGGGTGGCCTTGCACGTCGATGTAGAAGTAGTACTCCCACTGGCCCGAACGCGCCGGGCGCGACTCGAAGCGGCTCATCGACACCCCATGCGCCTTCAGCGGCATCAGCATGTCGTAAACCGCACCGGGCCGGTTCACCACCGAGACGACCAGACTGGTGCAGTCGTGCCCGGAGGCCTGCGGCTGGGGATGGCGCTGTGGGTCGGTGACCACGGCGAAGCGGGTGCGGTTGTGGGCGTCGTCCTGGATGGCGGGTGAGACCACGTGCAGCCCGAACTCGCTGCCTGCGCGGTCGCCCGCCACGGCTGCGAGGCGAGCATCCAGACTGGCCAGTCGTGCGCCTTCGGCGTTGCTCGACACCGGCCGCCGTTCGACATTCGGCAAATGGGTGTTCAACCAGCCCTGGCACTGGGCCAATGCTTGGGGGTGGGCGCAGACGGCCTCGATGCCGTCCATCGAATTCTCTCGGCGCAGCAGGTTGTGGCGCACGAAGAGGCTCGTCTCTCCGATGATGAACAGCGGCGTCGTGAGGAACAGGTCGAGCGAGCGAGCGACCACACCTTCAGTGGAATTTTCGACCGGCACCACGCCGAAATCCGCCGCGCCCGCAGTGGTCGAGCGGAACACCTCGTCGATGCTGCTGCAAGGCACCTTGACGATCGACGAGCCGAAGAACCCCAGGGCGGCCGCCTCGCTGAAGGTGCCTGC
The DNA here is from genome assembly GCA_001464195.1 of Burkholderiales bacterium Ga0077547. Taxonomy (GTDB): domain Bacteria; phylum Pseudomonadota; class Gammaproteobacteria; order Burkholderiales; family Burkholderiaceae_C; genus PBB1. The sequence continues at coordinate 100,265 of LNEY01000021.1, read as the reverse complement.
AGGGCCCAGGTAAGCCACCCGCGTCGGCGTTTCCAGCGCACGGCAGGCCGACATGATCTCGCGCCAGATGGGGGCCACGCTGTCCGAGGCCAAGGGACCTGGGTTGCTGGCTTTCAAGCCGTCGATCACCTGAGCCTCGCGCTCTGGGCGGAACGCGACCGAGCCTTCCTTCTTTTTCACTTCGCCGACCTGCAGTGCCAGCGCCGCGCGCTGGTTCAGCAGCGTCAGCAGCTCGCGGTCGAGCGCGTCGATCTGCGTGCGCAGTGTCAGCAGATCGGGGTGGGGTGGTGGGGTGGTGTCAGGCATGGATGGCCTCGAACGCATGCATGTGTCGGACCAGCGCCTGCACGCCTTCGATCGGCATCGCGTTGTACAGGCTGGCACGCAGGCCGCCGACCGATTTGTGTCCCTTCAGTTGCAACAAGCCGGCCTCGCGCGCCCGTGCCAGGAATGGCTCGGTCAGCGCCTCGTCGGCCAGAAAGAACGGCACGTTCATCCGGGAGCGGCAACTGGGATCAACGTGGTTTCGGTACAACCTTGACCCATCGATGCAGTCGTACAGCAGCTTGGCCTTCGCGACATTTCGCGCCTCGATGGCGGCCAGTCCGGTCAGCCCCGACTCGCTTTGGCGCTTCAGCCACTGGAAGGTCAGGCCGGCCATGTAGATCGCATAAGTTGGCGGCGTGTTGAACATCGAGCCCTGATCGGCAACGGTCCGGTAGTCGAAGACCGAAGGGCAGATGGGCAGCGCGTGGCCGAGCAGATCGTCGCGCACGATCACCAATGTCAGGCCGGCCGGGCCGATGTTCTTCTGTGCCCCGGCATACGCGAGGCCGATCCTGCTCCAGTCGATGGGGCGCGAGGCGATGTGTGACGAGCAATCGATCACCAGGGGCGCGTCACAACCGAGCACACGCAGGTCAGGCAGTTCCTGGAATTCGATGCCGTCTATCGTCTCGTTGCTGCACAGGTGCACGTACGAAGCTTTTTCACTCAGCTGCCATGACGAAGGCGGCGGCAGACGCACCGGGTGCTCTCCCTTCAGCGTTGCCGCGATGTGCGCTTCGCCATAGCGCCGCGCTTCAGCCTGAGACTTGATCGACCACGAACCGGTCAATACGAAATCGGCGGTATGGCTGGCCGAACGCCCCATCAGGTTCATGGGCACGATGGCGTTCTGGCCCAGGCCGCCACCTTGCATGAACAGGATGCGAAACGCGCTGGGCACCGCCAGCAGATCGCGGAGATCCTGCTCGGCCTGTTCGCAGATCGACATGAAGTCGCGTCCGCGATGGCTCATTTCCATCACGCTGACGCCGCTGCCGTGCCAGTCGAGCATCTCTGCGGCGGCCTGTTCCAGAACCTCCAGCGGAAGGGCAGCCGGACCGGCCGAAAAATTGAACGGTCGGGCCATGGGTGATTTACTTGCCAGTCGCTTTCGCTGGCGGGTTGGCCGGAGCGGTGCCGGACGCAGGGGTACCGATCGCGGTGGTCAGCGTGGTGCGCACCTTTTGCTGCAGGGCCTGGAACTTCGGATCGAGTACCGGCGCTGTGTCAGCGGCCAGCTTCTGCAGGAAGCCGGTCTGGATTTCGGGCAGCAACTGCTGGAATTTCTTGTTGACCGGCGATTCGGTCCAGGCGATGAACTGTTTCAGCTCGTCTTCGGTGAACTTTTCTTCCAACCCGCTTCCGAACGTCGTTGGCACCAGTTTGGCCGTGCGATCGCGCATCAGAATGGATGATTCGTCGACGAATTTCTTGACATCGGCCTCGATCTGCTTGCCGGTGGCTTCGCGCTTGTCGGCCGGTACCTGGGTCTGCAACGCCTGACCCGCCGCCTGCATCAGCTGAATGGCCGGCCGCTCCACGATGCTGCGAGACAGTCCATCGAAATTGGCTTGCTGGAGTTGCAACAATTTTTTGACCAACTCTTTTTTCGCAGGTGAAGTCGGCAAGGGAGTGGGGGTGGATGCCGCGGTCTGCGCCTGTGCGTGGACGGCGAAGCACAGGGCTGTGAGTGCGAGGAGTCGTTTCATCATGGGGTCTCGTTGGGGGGCGAACCAGTGCCGTCGCCGGCGGAGGGGTCATTGGTTGTGTCTGAAGCGCCATCAGCGTTCACGTCGTTCTCGACAATGCGCTGCAAGCCGCTCAGGGTTGAGCCGGGGTCCAACGCCATCAAGGTGACACCTTGTGTGGCACGACCGAGTTCGCGGATCTCCGACACGCGCGTGCGCACCAGCACGCCCTTGTCGGTGATCAGCATGATTTCATCATCGGGGCGCACCAGCGTGGCGGCGACGACCTTGCCGTTGCGGTCGCTTTGCTGGATCGCGATCATGCCCTTGGTGCCGCGGCCGTGGCGGGTGTACTCGACAATGCTGGTGCGTTTGCCGTAGCCGTTTTCAGTGGCGGTCAACACGCTTTGGGTCTCGTCTTCGGCGACCAGCATCGCGATGACGCTGTTCGCTTCATCGAGCATCATGCCGCGCACACCGCGGGTATTGCGGCCCATCGGCCGCACATCGTTCTCGTCGAAGCGCACCGCCTTGCCGGCGTCGCTGAACAGCATCACATCGTGCTGACCATCGGTGATGGCCGCTCCGATAAGGAAATCGCCTTCGTCCAGATCGACCGCAATGATCCCGGCCTTGCGTGGATTGCTGAATTCATCGAGAGATGTCTTCTTCACGGTGCCCTTGGCGGTCGCCATGAAGACGAAGCGTTCGGCCGGGAAGGTGCGCGCCTCGCCGGTCAGTGGCAGCACCACGTTCACCTTCTCTCCCGGCAGCAGCGGGAACATGTTGACGATCGGCTTGCCGCGCGAATTGCGCGAGCCCTGCGGCACTTCCCACACCTTCAGCCAATAGACGCGGCCCTTGTTGGTGAAGCACAGGATGTAGTCGTGCGTGTTCGCGATGAACAGCTGCTCGATCCAGTCGTCTTCCTTGGTCTGCGTGGCCTGCTTGCCGCGACCGCCGCGCCGCTGTGCGCTGTATTCGGCCAGCGGCTGGCTCTTGAAGTAGCCGGTGTGGCTGAGCGTCACGACCATGTCGGTCGGCGTGATCAGGTCTTCGGTGCCCAGGTCTTGTGCGTTGTGCTCGATCTGGCTGCGGCGTGCGCCCAGCTTCGTTTGGCCGAATTCTTGTTTGATCGTGGCCAGCTCGTCACCAATGATGGCCGTGACCCGCTCGGGCGTCGCCAGGATGTTCAGCAGGTCGGCGATGGCCGTCATCACCTCCTTGTATTCGCTGATGATCTTGTCTTGCTCCAGGCCGGTCAGGCGTTGCAGGCGCATCTGCAGGATTTCGCCAGCCTGGTCTTCGCTCAGGCGATACAAGCCATCGGCTTGCAGGCCGAAGCTCTTTGGCAGGCCTTCGGGGCGGAATGCGTCGCGTCCGCCCGGTGTCTCGCCTTCGGCCCGGGCGAGCATCTCGCGCACCATGGCCGAGTCCCAGCTCTTGCTCATCAGCGCGGCCTTGGCGACCGGTGGGGTCGGCGAGGCCTTGATGGTCTCGATGAACTCGTCGATGTTGGCCAGCGCCACCGCCAGGCCTTCGAGCACATGGCCACGCTCGCGGGCCTTGCGCAGCTCGAACACCGTGCGGCGCGTCACCACTTCGCGGCGGTGTTCGAGGAAGACCTCGATCAGATCCTTCAGGTTGCAAAGCTTCGGCTGGTTGTCGACCAGCGCCACCATGTTGATGCCGAAGGTGTCTTGCAGCTGCGTCTGCTTGTAGAGGTTGTTCAGCACCACTTCAGGCACTTCGCCGCGCTTGAGCTCGATCACCACGCGCATGCCGTCCTTGTCGGACTCGTCCTGGATGTGGCTGATGCCCTCCAGCTTCTTCTCGTGCACCAGCTCGGCCATGCGTTCGAGCAGGTTCTTCTTGTTCACCTGATACGGAATCTCGTCGACGATGATCGACTGGCGCTGGCCCTTGTCGATGTCCTCGAAGTGGCATTTCGCTCGCATCACCACGCGACCGCGGCCGGTGCGGTAGCCGTCACGCACGCCGTTGAGGCCATAGATGATCCCGGCGGTGGGGAAGTCTGGCGCCGGGATGATCTCCATCAACTCGTCGATCGAGGCTTGAGGGTTCTTCAGCAGGTGCAGGCAGGCGTCGACGACCTCGTTCAGGTTGTGCGGCGGGATGTTGGTCGCCATGCCGACTGCGATGCCGCCCGAGCCATTGACCAGCAGGTTCGGCAGCCGGCTGGGCAACACCAGCGGCTCTTTTTCGCTGCCGTCGTAGTTGGGGCCGAAGTCGACGGTTTCCTTGTCGAGGTCGGCCAGCATCTCGTGGGCGATCTTGGCCAGCCGGATTTCGGTGTACCGCATGGCGGCGGCGTTATCGCCGTCGACCGACCCGAAATTGCCCTGACCGTCGACCAACATATGCCGCAGAGAGAAGTCCTGCGCCATGCGAACAATCGTGTCGTATACCGATTGGTCGCCGTGTGGGTGGTATTTACCGATCACGTCACCGACGATGCGGGCTGATTTCTTGTAGGGCCGGTTCCAGTCATTGCTCAGCTCGTGCATCGCGTACAGCACGCGCCGATGCACTGGCTTGAGGCCATCGCGAGCATCTGGCAGCGCGCGCCCAACAATCACGCTCATTGCGTAATCGAGATACGAACGCCGCATTTCCTCTTCGAGGCTGATCGGGAGGGTTTCTTTGGCGAACTGACTCATGCGAAAAAGCAGGCGTGGTGCACGTTGAGGGGCTTCGGCGTAGGGCGTTGAGTCACGCCGGGAGCGTCATTGTAGGTGTCGGCTTATGTTGTGAAGTGGCAACAATGAACCGGCTGTCATGCCACTGTCACGAGGGTAGCTAGGATCGTGAATACCCTATGGCACAATGATTTTTTTGGCTGGTCGAGATGAAAGTGCTCGCCAGTCGTTGATATCACCGTAGTTTGAAAACGATCTGATTGCACTTTCTCTGGAGAGGAAAACCATGAATAAATTCAATAACTTGGCTGTGTTAGCCGCCATTGCGGCGTTGAGCGGTTGCGCCACCCAAGGCACGAGCGCACCCGCATCCACCAAGGCTCCTCAGGTCATCGATAACTGGAGAAGCGCAGACGGCATCGTCTGGAAGAACGGCACCAACGAATATTGCTGGCGCAACAACTTTTGGACGCCTGCCACCGCTGTCGCCGAGTGCGACGGCGCGTTGAAGCCGCCTCCTGCGCCAGCCGCCGCCCCCGCTGCGCCTGCGGCTACGCCAGCACCTGCTGCCGCTCCGGCCGTGGTTCCGGCTCCCGTGAGCGAAAAGGTCACCTTCGCTGCTGACGCCTTCTTTGACTTCGACAAGTCGGTGCTGAAGTCAGAAGGCAAGGCCAAGCTCGACGACGTCGTCAGCAAGCTCGGCTCGATCAACCTGGAAGTCATCATCGCCGTCGGGCACACCGACTCGGTTGGCACCGATGCCTACAACCAGGCGCTGTCTGTGCGCCGTTCTGAGGCCGTCAAGTCGTACCTGATTGGCAAGGGTGTCGACAAGAACCGCGTCTACACCGAAGGCAAGGGCGAGAAGCAGCCCGTTGCTGACAACAAGACGTCTGACGGCCGCGCCAAGAACCGCCGCGTCGAAATCGAAGTGGTCGGAACCAAGGCTGCGCCGAAGTAATCGATTTCTTCCGATCTCATCAAACCCCGCCTCGGCGGGGTTTTTTGTTTGGATACCATCGTTGCATGACCATCAACGCCGACCCTCAAGAGCTCGCCAAATTCAGCGATCTGGCCCACCGCTGGTGGGACACCGAAAGCGAATTTCGCCCGCTGCACCAGATCAACCCGCTGCGACTCGACTGGATCGACCAGCGTGCCCGTGTTTCGGGCAAACGCGTGCTCGATGTGGGCTGCGGCGGCGGCATCCTGTCGGACGCGATGGCTCGCCGTGGCGCGAATGTGCTGGGCATTGATTTGTCGACCAAGGCATTGCGCGTGGCCATGCTGCATGCGTTGGAGGCAGAAACGCCCTCGGTTGAATACCGCGAGGTCGCGGTCGAAGCGCTGGCCCTCGACATGCCGGCCCAGTTCGACATCGTGACCTGCATGGAGATGCTCGAGCACGTGCCCGATCCAGCCTCGGTCGTCGCTTCCTGCGCGGCACTGTGCAAGCCCGGCGGTTGGCTGTTCTTCTCGACGCTGAATCGCAACCTGAAGTCGTTCGTGTTTGCCATCGTCGGCGCCGAGCATGTGCTGAAGCTGCTGCCCAAGGGCACGCACGAGTACGCGAAGTTCATCAAGCCGAGCGAACTGGTCAGCCATTGCCGAGCCGCCGGACTGGACGTGATCGAGTCGAGCGGTCTCGAATACAACCCGTTCACCCGCCGCTACTGGCTTTCGGATGACACCAGCGTCAACTACATGCTGGCCTGCCGCAAACCCGCATGAGGGCCACCCGATGAAGCCCGACTTTGCTGCGGTACTCTTTGACCTGGACGGCACCCTCATCGACAGCGCACCCGATCTGGCCGGTGCTGCCAATGAAATGCTTCGCGCACGCGGCCTCCCGGATGCGCCTTACGAGCGATTGCGCGCCACGGTGGGTTCTGGTGCCCGCGGTCTGGTGGGCGAGGCGTTTGGCGTGGCGCCCGGCGATGACGATTTCATCTCGCTGCGCGATGAATTTTTGGACCGTTACGCACTGCGGCTGACGAACGAAACCCGCGTCTTCGAGCATGTCAATCTGCTGCTCGACGCCCTGGACGCGCAGACGGTGCCCTGGGGCATCGTCACCAACAAGGCGATCCGCTACGCCGAGCCGGTGACGCGTGCGCTCGGTCTGTACGACCGCGCTGCAGCGGTGATAGGCGGCGACAGCACGCCGCATTCGAAGCCCCATCCCGAGCCGCTGCTGGAAGCCGCGCGCCGCATGCAGATCGATCCTGCCCGCTGCCTGTATGTGGGCGACGATGCGCGCGACGTGCAGGCCGGCCGCGCCGCTGGCATGCTCACCGTGGCTGTTACCTGGGGCTATTTGGGCTCGGGTGAGCCCATCGAGGCCTGGGGCGCGCACCACACCATCAACAATGCGATGGACATCTTGCAATTGCTGCGCATGGCCTAAACTCATAAGCTCTGGGACCGACCTGGCTTCGACGTGGGTGCGGATTTGGACTAGGGCATGCCGAGCACCAGTTCGCTCGTAAAACCACTGGAAACAAAGTAACTGCGAACGACTCTACGTACGCTCTCGCCGCTTAAAACCGGCGAGCTTCGCAACAGTTGGCCGATGGGCTGGGTCTGAGGGGTAACCCAAGGGCTGCGAAGTCATACACATGGGCTCGTCCTGCATCGCGTCATTCGGTGCAGGATCAAACTAAGTGAATCGAGGTGATCTCAGCGTGCTGCTGCGCGGTGATCACCTTTAAAACCAAATCAGTCAGCTACGCATGTAGAACTACCTGATGATGGCTTGCGGACGGGGGTTCGATTCCCCCCGGTTCCACCAAATTCGAATCGTAAAGAGTGAACAAAAGACTGAAGGCGCCAGGCAGACCCGCTGCTTCGCGCCTTTTTTGTTGCGGCTGATTCGCCCAGCGGGGCGACGCCTGGCAACACCGACTTTCGAAGGAGTGCACACTTTGATCATGAAAAGCGCCTTGACCTGCCTGCTTGCGGCTTGTTCGTTCTCGGCAGTGGCCGACACGATTGGCGAAGTCGACACCGTGTTCAAGTTCGTCGGCCCCGATCACAAGATCGTCGTCGACGCCCACGATGACCCGAAGGTGGGCGGTGTGACGTGCTACGTCTCGCGGGCCAAGACCGGTGGCATCAAGGGCGCACTGGGGTTGGCCGAGGACAAGTCCGAGGCATCGATCGCCTGCCGTCAGGTGGGTCCGATCAGCTTCAGCGAGCCGGTGAAGAGCCAGGAAGAAATGTTCACCGAGCGCATCTCGCTGGTGTTCAAGAAGCTGCGCGTCGTGCGCATGGTCGACCCCAAGCGCAACGCGCTCGTCTACCTGACGTATTCAGACCGCGTGATCGAAGGCTCGCCCCAGAACAGCGTGACGGTGGTGCCGATCGACCGTTCGATCACGATCCCGGTGAAGTAGCCCCATGAGCAGTCTGATTCGAAAGACAGCGACGGCGATTCTGATCGGCCTGACCATGGCGTTGCCTGCCGCGCAGGCCGCGCCTGGCGATGCTTTGCCGTTGGACAAACTGAAGCTGCCGCCAGGCTTCTCCATCGAGTTGTTGGCCCGCGTTCCCAATGCGCGTCAGATGGCCTTGGGCGAGGCAGGGGGCGGTCAGGTTCTGTTCGTGGGCACGCGGGGTGAGGGCAAGGTCTACGGTCTGGAGCTGGGCCGAGACTACCAACCCGGTACCCTGCATGTGCTGGCGCAGGGGCTCACCATGCCGGTGGGCGTGGCGTACCGTGAAGGCAGCCTTTACATCTCGGCTCTCAGCCGGATCCTTCGGCTCGACAACCTGGCGGCGGGGCTGAACCGGCCGGTGAAGCCGGTGGTCGTGGTGTCCGACCTGCCGACCGAAGCTCACCACGGATGGAAGTTCATCGCCTTCGGACCCGACGGCCTGCTGTACGTGCCGGTCGGCGCGCCGTGCAACGTGTGCGAGCGCGACCCGGCGCTGTACGCCACCATCCTGCGCATGAAGCCCGACGGCACGCAGCGCGAGACCTACGCACGCGGCGTGCGCAACACGGTCGGGTTCGACTGGCAGCCAGGCACCAACGAGCTCTGGTTCACCGACAACGGCCGCGACATGATGGGCGATGATGTCCCGCCCGATGAACTGAATCGTGCGCAGCGCCAGGGCCAGCACTTCGGCTTTCCCTACTGTCATGGCGGCACGGTGAAAGATCCAGAATTCGGCGCCAAGCGCGCGTGCAGTGAATTCACCGCGCCCGCACAGGCCTTGGGCGCGCACGTGGCCGCGCTGGGCATGCGCTTCTACGGGGGGGCGCAGTTCCCGGCGGCCTTCCAAGGGCGCGTGTTCATCGCCGAACACGGCTCGTGGAACCGCACCAGCAAGTCAGGCTACCGGGTCACGACGGTGAAGTTGGAAGCAGGCCGCGCCGTGGCCTACGAGCCATTTATCACTGGCTGGTTGCAGGGCGAGCGGGCCTGGGGACGACCAGCCGATGTGATGGTGCTGCCCGATGGCTCATTGCTCATCTCCGATGATCTGGCCGGCGCGATCTACCGCGTGCGCTACCAGACGCCCTGAGGGCGCTCGGTTGATATGACAAGCCCATCGCCCGCGCACAGCCCTTGGCGTCTGTCCGTTGCTCCGATGATGGAGTGGACCGACCGGCACTGCCGCGTTTTTCATCGGTTACTGACGAAGCGTGCGCGGCTTTACACCGAGATGGTGACCACCGGGGCCTTGATCCACGGTGACGTGGCACGCCACCTGGATTTCAGTGTTGAAGAATATCCGGTGGCTTTGCAGCTCGGCGGCAGCGAGCCAGCCGATCTGGCGCATTGCGCGCGGTTGGCCGAGCAATGGGGTTACGACGAGGTGAACCTGAACTGCGGCTGTCCGAGCGAACGGGTGCAGCGAGGCGCGTTTGGCGCGTGCCTGATGGCTGAGCCTGCTCTGGTGGCCGATGGCGTGAAGGCCATGCGCGATGCGGTGACGATTCCGGTGACGGTGAAGCATCGCATCGGCATCGACCGCGGCGAGAGCTACGACTTCGTGCGCGATTTCGTTGGCGCCTTGGCTGATGCCGGCTGCGAGGTGTTCATCGTTCACGCGCGAAATGCCTGGCTGAAGGGGCTGTCACCAAAGGAAAACCGGGAGATTCCGCCGCTGCGCTACGAGATGGTGTATCGCCTGAAGCGAGATTTCCCGGCACTGACGCTTGTGCTGAATGGCGGTGTGACCACCGACGAACAGATCACCGAGCATCTGTGCCACGTCGACGGCGTGATGCTGGGTCGCGAGGCGTACCACCGACCTTGGTGGCTGGCGGGCTGGGACGAGCGGCACTTCGGCGAGGCGCCGTCGGGTCTCAGCAGGGACGATGTCGAAGCGGCGATGGTGGCGTACATGAATCGCCTGGTGGCGCAGGGCGAGCCGTGGTCACGCGCCTCGCGACACATGCTGGGGTTGTGGAACGGGACGCCTGGCGCGCGGCATCGCCGGCAGGTGTGGTCGGATCACCGGCTCAAGGGCGAGTCCCCCGCTGCGGTGTCGAGCGCCTCGCGAGGCGAACGGGTTGACCGGCTGGAGACCCAAGCGGCGTCGTGAGCGCTGCCGGCAGGCGCCGTCAACAACGGGTGGTGGAGAGACCGTCCAAACGGTCGGGCAGATAGAGGTCTGAGGCCAGCAAGACCACGGGCTGACGCGCCCCTGCCTCGACGCGACGGATGATGGCTGCATCGATTTCCGAGCGGTGCTCGGAGACAACGGTGCGCATGTCGTCGGATGATTCGTCAACCCCGCCATAGCGCGCACTCAGCGCCGCATGGGAGATGAACGCTGTCACGGTTTGCGGGCCGACATCGGCATCGAACCGCAAGACTGCCGTGTGTGTCGTGTCGTGAGAGTGCGGTGTCATGGCATCAATCCCCTGTGAGGTGGATGGATGAGCCCGACTACACACACGCCGTTCGGCGCGGCACAGGCTCGCTGAAGCACAGGCGGAAATTAGCGCACCTGCGGGCGGGTGTTGGGAGTAATTACCCTGTGCGACCCAGGCGATCAGAACGCGTCAGCGTAGCGGGCCATCTCCCAAGGGCTGACATGGCGCGCATAGTCGGTCCACTCGGCGCGCTTCAGGCGGATGAACTCGCGTGACAGCGTCTCGCCAAGTGCGCTGCAGATCACCTCGTCAGTCTCCAGCGCGTCGAGTGCTGCCGACAGGCTTTGCGGCAACACCAGGATGCCGCGTTCGCGGATCTGCGCCAAGCTGAGCTGGAACAAATCGTCGGTGCAGGCCGGGCCTGGGTCGAGCTGGCGATCGATGCCGTCGAGGCCGGCGGCGATCAGCGCGGCGGTGGCCAGATAGGGGTTGGCCGAGGCATCGGGCACGCGCCATTCGAAGCGACCCTTCAGCGTGCGGACCAGCGCGGTGCGGTTGTTCGACCCGTGGGCCACATAGGCCGGCGCCCAGGTGGTGCCGGTGATCGACTCACCGACGGTCAAGCGCTTGTAGCTGTTGACCGTGGGCGCGGCGATCGCGCACAGCGCGTCGGCATGCGCCAATACACCGGCAATGAACTGCCGACCCGTCAGCGACAAGTCATGCGAGGCGTCGTCGAACACGCAGCGCGCATCGAGTGCGGTGTGGCTGGTGCCGCTCGCATGCCACAGCGACGCATGGAAGTGCATGCCGCTGCCTGGCTGGTTGGCAAAGGGCTTGGGCATCATCGAGAACACCATGCCGTGCTGCTCGGCCAGTGTGTGCGCGGCCAGCTTGAACAGCATCAAGTGGTCGGCGCTGGTGAGCGCGTCGGCGTGGTGGAAGTTCAACTCGTACTGGCCGTGCGCGTCTTCGTGGTCGATCTGAAACACGTCGAGCCCGCAGCGCGTCAGGCCGTCAGCGAGCTGGTGCAGGAACTCGCGCTGGCGCGGTAGGCTTTTCAGGTCGTACGACGGTTTGTCGAGCCGGTCGTGCGGATCGGCGGGCTCGTAGCCGTCGGCCGTGCGGCGCAGCAGGAAGAACTCGGGTTCGATGCCCGTGCGCAAGGCCCAGCCGCGTTCGGCAAGGCGCGCGAGCTGCCGCTTCAGCACTTGCCGTGGGCAGGCGTCGAAGGGTTCGCCCGCCACAAAGCCGTCGCACACCACGCGCGCAACGCCGGGTAACCACGGCAGAGCGCGCACGGTGTCGATCTGCCCGCGGCCGTAGTACTCGGCGCGCGGGCCAGTGCGCGGCAGGCCGGTGCCCCAGATCGACGGACCGGCGAAGCCGACGCCTTCGGTCATCAGCAATTCCAACTGGTTCAACGGCACGAGCTTGCCGCGCGCCACGCCGTGCACATCGGTGAACTGCGCCAGCAGGCTGTGCACGCCGTCGGCGGCCAAGCGTTCGCTCAGCGCCTGAAAGGTCGCCGGTGTGATGCCTGAGGCGCGCGCGTTCATCAGTTCAGGCGGGGCGGGCGGCGTCGCGCAAGGCGGTGGTCAGCAGGCCCATGGCCTCGTCGAAATGCGTGGTCGGGATGGTCAGCGGGAACATGAAGCGCACCACATTGCCGTAGACACCGCAGGTCAGCAGGATCAGGCCGAGCTTCAACGCGGCCGTCTGCACGCGCTTGGTGAAGTCGGCGTCGGGCTCACCGGTGCCAGGCTGGTTGATTTCGACCGCCACCATGCCACCGAGCCCGCGCACATCGGCGATCTGTGGCACTTCGGCGCGCATGCTGTTCAGTAATTCCTTCAACCGATCGCCGAGTTGCTGTGCACGTTCGGGCAGGCCTTCTTCAGCCATCACCTCGATGACTGCATGCGCCGCGGCGATCGCCAGCGGATTGCCGGCATACGTGCCGCCCAGGCCACCGGGGTTCGGTGCATCCATGATCCCGGCGCGGCCGGTCACGGCCGACAACGGCAGCCCTGCGGCCAGCGACTTGGCGCTGATCAGGATGTCAGGCACGACGTCGAAGTGCTGCATGGCGAACAGCTTGCCGGTGCGGCCGAAGCCGGTCTGCACCTCGTCGGCAATCATCACGATGCCGTGCTCGTCGCACAGCTCGCGCAGCCATCGCACGGCAGCCGCCTGGATCACATTGAAGCCGCCTTCGCCCTGCACCGGCTCGAAGATGATCGCGGCCACGCGGCTGGGTTCGATGTCGGCCTTGAACAGCTGATAGACGGCTTTCTTCACCTCGTCGAGGTTGGCACAGTGGCAGGGGAATGGCACGTGGTACAGCTCGGGCGGGAAGGGGCCGAACTGCGCCTTGTACGGCTGCACCTTGCCCGTGAGCGCCACCGCGAACAGGCTGCGACCGTGAAAGGCCCCGCTGAACGCGATGACGCCAGCGCGCTTCGTGTGGGCGCGGGCGATCTTGATCGCGTTCTCGACCGCCTCGGCGCCGGTGCTGAACAGGGCCGTCTTCTTCGCATGCGTGCCGGGCGTCAGCGCGTTGAGCTTTTCTGCCAGCGCGATGTAGCCCTCGTACGGCACGACCTGGTAGCAGGTGTGGGTGAATCGCTTGAGCTGCGCCTCGATCGCCGCGATGACTTTCGGGTGCCGGTGGCCGGTGTTCATCACCGCGATGCCGCCAGCAAAGTCGATGTAGCGCCGGCCCTCGATGTCCCACAGCTCGGCGTTCTCGGCGTGGTCGGCAAAGAAGGTGCCCATCACGCCCACGCCGCGCGGCGTGGCCGCGGCCTTGCGGGCCATCAGTTGTTCATTGGGGGAGTGGTTCATTTCAAGGCGTGTGATGTGGGCGCGCGTGCCGGGGACGCCGGGTATCTCCCTCCGCGAATGTCCCCCGGCTTCGCCTCCTCCTTGATTTCGCTGCGGGAGACACCCAGCGTCCCCGGCACGGGTGATGGCGTCCTGTATTCGTCGATCGGCCCCGGTGCTGACGGATCACGTCGACGGTGGGCGCTGCGCAGCGAAATAAAGAAGGAGGCCGCAGGCCGGGTGACATTCGCGGAGCGGTGCACGCCGTCGGCGTGATCGCGCGCCTCGTCAACCAGCAGGCAACGAACTGACGAGTTCGGCTTCATTTCGGTCTCCTTGCAACAGGCCGGAGGACGTGTTTCGCATCATCCACCGTCGATGCGAATCCACGTCGTCTTCAGCTCGGTGTACTTGTCGAATGCGTGCAGCGACTTGTCGCGGCCGTTGCCGCTTTGCTTGAATCCGCCGAACGGCACGGTGATGTCGTCTTCGTCGTACTGGTTCACGTGCACCGTGCCCGCGCGCAGTGCGCGCGCGACGCGGTGGGCGCGGTCGATCTGGTGGCTCCACACGCTCGCTTGCAGGCCGTAGGGAGAATCGTTGGCGATGGCAACGGCTTCGGCTTCGGTCTTGAACCGGATGATCGACATCACCGGGCCGAAGATCTCCTCGCGGGCTATTCGCATCTGGTTGGTCACGCCCTCGAACACCGTGGGTTCGACAAAGTAGCCGCCGGTTTCGGCACGCGACTGGTGGCCTCCAGCGACCAGGCGTGCGCCCTCGGTCTGGCCGGCGTCGATGTAGCCCAGCACGGTGCGCATCTGGCCGTCGTCGACCAGTGCGCCCATCGGGGCCGAGCCGCTGAGCGGATCGCCGGGCTGGTACTTCGGCGCCTCGGCGGCGACGGTGGCGATGAACTCGTCGGCCACGCTGTCATGTACCAATACCCGCGACGGCGCATTGCAGCTTTCGCCCTGGTTGAAGAACATGCTGCCGGCCACGGTGCAGGCGGCGCGTGCAACGTCGTTCACATCGTCGAACACCAAAAATGCCGACTTGCCACCGAGCTCGTTGTACACGCGCTTGAGGTTGCTGCGACTGGCGTACTCCAGCATCTTGCGGCCGACGCGGGTGCTGCCGGTGAAACCGATGGCATCGACGTCCATGTGCAGCGCCAGCGCCTCGCCGGCCTCGTGGCCGTAGCCTGGCACCACGTTGAACACGCCTTCGGGCAGCCCGGCCTCGATGGCCAGCTCGGCCAGGCGCAGCGCCGTCAGTGGGGACTTCTCGCTGGGCTTGAGCACCACGCTGTTGCCCGCGGCCAGCGCCGGCCCCAGCTTCCATGCCGACATGATCATCGGGTAGTTCCAGGGCACGACCGCACCGATGACCCCCATCGGTTCGCGGGTGATCAGTGCCAGTGCGCTGCGCGCGGTGGGGGCGATCTCGTCGTAGATCTTGTCCACCGCCTCGCCGTACCAGGCGATGCAGCGCGCGGCAGAGGGCACATCGACACCCAGGCTGTGCTGGATCGGCTTGCCCACATCCAGCGTTTCGAGCAACGCCAGCTCGTCCTTTGCGGCCAGGATTTTCTCGGCGAAGCGCAACAGCACCTTTTTGCGCACCGCGGGTGGCTTGTGGGCCCAGCGGCCGTCGTCGAAGGCGCGGCGCGCCGAGCGCACCGCAGCATCGATGTCCACCAACTGGCCACGTGCCACCTGCGCGATGGTGCGGCCGTCGAGTGGCGAGACGCAGGCCAACGTTTCGCCCGCCGCCGCTGCCCGCCGCTCTCCATCGATCAGCATGCGGCCATCTGGCCGGCACGCCGCCGCGAGCGTGGGCCAGTCGCGTGGCGCCACGGGGCGGTTCATCAGAAGCTCACGACCATCTGTGCGCCGAACAGGTGGTTGGTTTTCTTGAAGCTGCCGTTGTCCACGTACTCGAACACACGCTTGGTCGCGCCGTCGAAGCGGTATTCCAGCTTGAAGATGGTGTACTGGTTGAACTGGTAATTGCCGCCGACGCTCAGTGCGTAACGGTTGGCCCCGTGTGAGCCAGAAGGGCAGATGGTGTTGCCGTCGACGTCGGTATCGATGAATCCGCCCGCGCCGATGCCATTCAGCGAGTCGCAAGTGAAGCCCAGCAAGCCGCCACCATTCTTGCGGTTGTAGATGTAGTCGGTGCGGACGACGCCTTCCAGGCGCGGTGTGATCTTGTACGCCGCCAGCGCCGAGGCACCCACCCAGCGGGCGGTCTGCAAGCTGCCGTCCGCCTTGGTGGCAATGGCCGCCTTGGATTGCTGGCCGTAACTGATCTGCCCCTGTGCGGTCCAATCGCCGCGCATGTAGTACCCGTCGACCTCGAAGAGATGCAAGCCGGTGTCGCCGGTGGCCTGTACGAGATTGGCCGCCTTGCCGTGTACGCCCGAGAACCCGATGCCCGAGTATTCGTTGATCGAGTAGTCGCCGCGGTACGCAAACACCGGCGATTTTTCGTTCGGCTCCCGCTTCGTCGAATTGAAGTTGCCGACGATGCCCTTGAGCACCCAGTCGCCGCGCGTCAGCTCCAGCCCGACGCCGGTGTACGCCAGCGGCGTGATCAGGTCGAACAACAGGTTGTGGCTGACGAGCTTGTTGTCCTTCGAGGGCAGCAGTTCGTAGCCCGACCAGTCCGGGATCTGGCCAGCGAACAAGCGCGTCTCGTCGCCCGCCAATGGGATCGAGACGCTGGCTTCATGCACGATCGAGGCAAAGTTGATCTGCGAGCCGACACCGCGCTCGGGCATGATCGTGAGGCGGAATTGGGTGCCGCCTTCGAGTTCTTTCTGGATGTCCAGCGTGGCGGTGCCAAAGAACGAGTTGTCGTAGGCGTACGGGCCGACCTGCACCTGGTTCAGAAACTGGAAGCCGGCGCGGTTCTGCGCGCGGTTGTAAATAAAGGTCGGATCGATGCTGCCGTTGATCGTCATGCCTTTGGCGAACGAGCTTTCCTGGGCCTCTTCGAGCGAGTCGACCTTGACGGCGAGTCGGGACAGTTCGCGGGCCTGATCCGGGGTCATGCCCGCGGGGGCAGGGGGTGGCGGGGGAGGGGCCACGGCCACGGGTGCCGGTGGCGTCGCCACCGCTTTCGCCTTGTCGACCGCTTTCAGCTTTTCCTCCAGCTGGGTCACGCGATCGCGCAAGGCCCTCAGTTCCTTGAGCAGCTCTTCGTTGGTGCCGGCGGCTGCCGGCATCGGGAGTGCTGCGGCGATGGCCAGGGTCAGCAGGGTGGGTTGCCAGCGTTTCATGGTGAATCCTCGGTCGGTGAATCGGAGGGAAAGTGGCTCGGTGCTCGTTCAGTTGGCGCGGTTGGCGGCTGCGACCTCTAGCGCCCGGTTGCGCTCTGCGCGTGCAATCAGATAGCTCGCGACAACAACGCCGATGGCCACGACGACCACGATCACCGTCGCCACCGCATTCACCGACGGGTTCAGACCCAGGCGCGCACGCGAGAAGATGACCAGCGGCATCGTGGTCGAGCCGGGGCCGGACAGGAAGGCCGACAGCACCACGTCGTCGAGCGACAGCGTGAAGGTCAGCAGCCAGGCCGACAACAGTGACTGCGAAATGATCGGCAGCGTGATCAGATGGAAGACTTGCCAGGGCCGCGCGCCGAGGTCAAGCGCAGCCTCTTCGAGCTGCGGATTCAGGTCTTGCAAGCGCGCCTGGATCACCACCGTGGCATACGCCATGCCTAGCAGCAGGTGACCCATCCAGATGGTCAATGAGCCACGCTCTGGAAACCCCAGGGCGCGTTGTACCGAGACCAGCATCAACAGCAGCGACAGGCCAACGATCACCTCGGGCATGACCAGCGGCGCATTGACCATGCCCGAGAACAGAGTGCGGCCTGTGAAGCGTTTGTATTTCACCAACGCGAACGCGGCCAGCAGGCCCAAGACCACCGATGCGCAGGCGGTGAAGAAGGCGATCTTCATCGAGAGCACGAATGCCGTGATCATTTCGTGGTCGGCCGCCAGCGCGTAGTACCACTTCAGCGTGAAGCCGCGCCACGCATTGGGCACGGGCGAGTCATTGAACGAGAAGACCACCAGCGCAATGATCGGCAGGTACAGGAACGCGAACCCCATCGCCAACCAGCCCTTGCCGAACCAGCGGTTGAATGCGGTCGCGTTCACTTGCGGGCCTCCGCGGCTTCGGCCTGGTACTTGTTGAAGATCGCCAGCGGCACGATGATCAGCAGCACCATCACCACGGCGACCGATGCCGCCATGGGCCAGTCGTTGTTGCTGAAGAACTCATCCCACAGCACGCGGCCGATCATCAAGGTCTGCGGCCCGCCGAGCAGTTCGGGAATGACGAACTCGCCGACGCAGGGAATGAACACCAGCATCGAGCCGGCGATGATGCCGGCCTTCGACAGGGGCACGGTGATCTTCCAGAAGGCGACGAAGGGCGTGGCGCCCAGGTCGGCGGCCGCTTCGAGCAGCCGCAAATCCATCTTCGAGAGGTTCGAATACAGCGGCAAGATCATGAACGGCAGGTAGGTATAGGTCATGCCCAGCACCAGCGAAAACGGTGTGTTCATCAGCTGGCCGGGCGCCGAGATCAACCCCAGCGACGCCAGCACCTGATCGAGGCCGCTGCCCACCAACACGTCGTGCGCCCAGCCGTTCTCGCTCAGCAGGCCCTTCCACGCGTACACGCGCAACAGGAAGGAAGTCCAGAACGGCAGCATCACCAGCATCAGCAGTGCAGGCTGAACGGTCGCCTTGGCGCGCGCCATGAAGTAGGCGAAGGGATAGCCGATCGCCAGGCACAAGGCGGTCGTGATCGCTGCGTACTTCAGGCTCGAGAGATAGGTCTTGAAGTACAGGTCGTCCTGGGTGATGAAGATGTAGTTGCTGAACTTCAGCGTCAGCGCCAGCGCGCCATCGGTGTAGGTGACGATGTCCTTGAAGGTGACCGTCTCCATCTCCGACACGCTGATCTTCATCACGATCAGGAACGGGAACAGGAAGAACAGCAGCAGCCACGCATACGGGATGCCGATCACCACGGACCGGCCACCGAACCAGCGAGCGAGGTGCTTTTTCATGCCGTCAGCACCACGTGCGCCATGGGTGACCAGCTGGCCCAGGCGGTGTCACCCCAGGTCAGTTCGTCATCGCGGTGGCGCTGGGTATTGCTCTCGCTGATCTTCAGGATCTGCCCACTGGCGAGCGCCAGGTGGTAGACGGTGAAGCTGCCGAAGTACGACATGTCCTTGATCGTCCCCTTCACCCGGTTCAGCCCGCCCGCAGGCTCACCGTTGCTCGGTGGCAGGGGCTGGCGGCCGATGCGGATCTTCTCGGGCCGCAGGGCGACCGTCACCGCCATGCCCTCGGTGCCGGTGATGCCATGCCCCACGTAGTGCTTGCAGTCGGCGCACTCGATCATGACGTGATCGGGGTGGTCGTCGGTCAAGGTGCCGTCCATCAGGTTGACGTTGCCGATGAAGTCGGCCACGAAGCGGGTGGCCGGGGTTTCATAGATGTCGCTCGGCGCACCGACCTGCAGGAAGCGGCCCTCGCTCATCACCGCGATCCGAGAGGCCATCGTCATGGCTTCTTCCTGGTCATGGGTGACCATCACGCAGGTGACGCCGACGTTCTCGATGATGTTGACCAGCTCGATCTGCGTCTCCTCGCGCAGCTTCTTGTCGAGCGCACCCAGCGGCTCGTCGAGCAGCAGCAGTTGCGGCTTCTTCGCCAGGCTGCGCGCCAGCGCCACACGCTGCTGCTGGCCACCCGAGAGCTGGTGCGGCTTGCGCTGGGCGAACTTGCCGAGCTGCACCAGCTTCAGCATTTCCTCGACGCGCGCGGCCACCTCGTCCTTGCTCATGCCGGCGCGTCGGGGGCCAAACGCCACGTTGTCCCAGACCGTCATGTGCGGGAACAGCGCATAGCTCTGGAACATCATGTTCATCGGACATTCGTAGGCGGGCATGCCTTCGAGGTCCTGGCCGTTCAGCAGAATCTGCCCCGAGGTCGGCGTCTCGAAGCGCGCCAGCATGCGCAGCAGGGTGGACTTTCCGCAGCCCGAAGAGCCGAGCAGCGCAAAGATCTCGCCCTTGGCCACGTTCAGGCTGACGTCATTGACGGCCTTGTAGCCGCTGAAGTCCTTGGTGACGTTGCGGATCTGAAGGAATTTCGACGGGTCGTTCGTCGGCGTGCTGCTCATGGAAGGCGCCAATCTGCTCAGATCATCAAAGGCCGGTCTTGAACGACGTGTAGGTGCGCGTCATCAGGCGGCGCAGGTCGTTGGGCAGGGAGTCGGGGGCGGCCATCAGCTTCATGTCCGACTCCGACAGGAACACCGTCGGGTTGTTCGCCACTTCAGGTTTGACGAGCGGCCGTGAAGCGGCGTTCGGGTTGGCGTAAAACACCTTGTTGGTCAGCGAAGCATGCACGTCGGGGCGCAAGATGTAATTGATCCACTTCAGTGCGTTACCCGGGTGTGGTGCGTCGGCCGGAATCACCATCACGTCAAAGAACAGGAGGCCACCGGTTTTGGGGATCAGGGCTTCGATCTTCTGCCCGGTCTTGCCGTCGATCGCGCGCTGACGCGCGATGTTGATATCACCCGACCAGCCCAGTGCCACGCAAACAGAGCCGCTGGCCATGTCGTTGATGTAGCCCGAGGAGCTGAACAGGGTGACGCTCGGGCGGATCGCCTTCAGCAAGGCTGCTGCGGCGGCATAGTCGGCCGCTGATTTGCTGAACGAGGGCTTGCCGAGGTAGTGCAGCGCGGCGGGTACCACTTCGGTCGCGGAATCAAGGAACGACACGCCGCACGATTTCAGCTTCGACACGTACTCGGGTTTGAACACCAGGTCCCAGGCGTTGGCTGGCATCGGCAGCCCACCCAACGCCGCTTTCACCTTGTCGACATTGATGCCGACCGTCGTGTAGCCCCAAAGCCAGTTGACCATGTACTCATTGCCCGGGTCGAGCTTGGCGAGTTGCGCCTGGATCGCCGGGTCGAGGTTCTTGTAGTTGGGCAACTGCGATTTATCGAGCTTGGCCAGCAGGCCGCCGTCGGCTTGCAGCTTGGCCCAGTTGGACGACGGCACCACGATGTCGTACCCCGTCTTGCCCGCGACCAGCTTGGCATGGACGATTTCGTTGTTGTCGAAGTTGTCGTAGCGGACCTTGATGCCGGTTTCCTTCTCGAAATTGGCAATCGTGTCGGGCGCGATGTAGTCCGACCAGTTGTAGATGTTGAGTACCTTCTCTTCTTCCTGTGCGGCGGCCGGTCCGACCCACCACACGGTGGAAACGGCGGCTGCGGTAGCTGCCAGGGAGGCCAGCGTCTTGAGCATCGGGTTCAGTGGCGATCGGGTCATTGCGAAATCTCCAAACGGCGTTGCGTCAACAAGGGAAAAGCGAGGTGAGGGTGTGCAGCCTAAATCAGAAGTGGGGTCACAAGCAAAGTGCGAGCCACTGGCCGCGGCTCATACCAGCCCGCGCTGCTGCAGATCGCGCAGCGTGGCGTCCAGGCACCGGCGTATCAGTGCGGCCATGTCGTCGATCTGGGCGCGTGTGATGACCAGAGGCGGCGCGATGATCATCCGGTCGCCAACCGCCCGCATGATCAGGCCGTTGGCGAAGCAGTGACCGCGGCAGATCATGCCGACCTCCAGTGCGCCGTCGAAGCAGGTGCCGCTGGTCTTGTCCTTGACGATTTGCAGCGCGCCCATCAGGCCTATCGACTGCGCCTCGCCGATCAGCGGGTGCTCGGCCAGCGCCTTGAAATGCTCGGCGAGGTAAGGGCCGGTGTCGGTACGGACCTTGTCGACCAGGCCTTCGCGCTGGATCAGCCGGATGTTGGCCAGCGCCACCGCGCAGGCGACCGGGTGGCCGCTGTAGGTGTAGCCGTGCTCGAACTCGCCACCCTGGTCGATCATGACCCGGGCGATGCGGTCGCCGACCATCACGCCGCCGAGCGGGATGTAGCCCGAGGTGACGCCCTTGGCGAAAGTCATCAGGTCGGGTCTGAAACCCATGGTCTCGCAGCCCCACCACTGACCGGTGCGACCGAAGCCGCAGATCACCTCGTCGGACACCAGCAAGATGCCGTATTGGTCGCAGATGCGCTGGATCTCGGGCCAGTAGGTCGCCGGCGGCACGATCACGCCACCGGCGCCCTGGATGGGCTCGCCGATGAAGGCGGCGACCTTCTCAGCGCCGACTTCAAGGATCTTCGCTTCGAGCCACCGGGCGGCTTCGAGGCCGAACTCATCGCGGGACTTGCCGTGGCCATGGGCGAACCAGAACGGTTGTTCCATGTGCACGATGCCGGGAATCGGCAAGCCGCCCTGCGCATGCATGTAGCTCATCCCGCCGAGCGAGGCGCCCGCCATTGTCGAGCCGTGGTACGCGTTCGTGCGGCTGATGATGACGCTGCGCTCCGGCTGTCCCAGCACGTCCCAGTAGCGTCGGACCATGCGCACGACGGTGTCGTTGCCTTCAGAGCCTGAGCCCGAGAAGAACACATGGTTGAACTGCGGTGGCGTCACCTCGGCCAGCAGTTCGGCCAGCTCGATGGCCGGTGGTGTGGCCGTCTGGAAAAAGGAGTTGTAGAACGGCAACTGCTTGAGCTGGGCGGTGGCTGCGTCGATCAGGTCCTGCTGGCCGTAGCCGACGTTCACGCACCACAGGCCGCTCATCGCATCGAGGATCTTCGCGCCCTCGCTGTCCCACAGGTAGATGTTGTCGGCGCGCGTGATGACCCGAGAGCCCTTGCTGGCGAGCGACTTGAAGTCGGTGAACGGGTGCAGGTAGTGCGCCGTGTCGGCCGCCTGCCATTCGGCGGTGGTGCGGGTCGCTGAGGGTTGAAGTGCGGCGTTCATGCGGGCTCCAATCGTCACACGTGGAGCAGCAGGTGCTCGCGCTCCCACGGGGAGATGACCTTCATGAATTCATCGTGCTCGATCTCCTTGACTTCGGAGTAGACGGTGATGAAGGATTTTCCCAGCACATCGTGCAGGTCCTTCTCGTCGGCCAGCCAGCCCAGGGCCTCGCTCAGTGAACGTGGCAACTGGTACTCCGACAGGTAGGCGTCACCCTTGCATTCGCTGGCCGGCTCGATCTTGTTCTTGATGCCGAGGTAGCCGCAAGCCAGGGTGGCTGCAAAGGCCACGTACGGGTTCGCGTCAGCCCCGATCACCCGGTTCTCGATGCGCCGCGCGCCGGCTGTGGCCACGGGTGAGCGGATGCCGACGGTACGGTTGTCGGTGCCCCACTGGATGTTGATCGGCGCCGCCGTCGAGCGGGCCAGTCGGCGGTAGGAGTTGACATAGGGCGCTAGCAGCGCCATCGCCGCCGGGGTGTATTTCTGCAGCCCACCGATGTACCAGTAGAACTCTTTCGACGGCGAGCCATCGGGGTTGCTGAAGATGTTCTTGCCGGTGACCTTGTTGACCACGCTTTGGTGCACGTGCATCGCGCTGCCGGGCTCGTTGGACATCGGCTTGGCCATGAAGGTGGCGTACATCTCGTGGCGCATGGCCGCTTCGCGGATGGTGCGCTTGAAGAAGAACACCTCGTCAGCGAGACCCAAGGGATGGTCGTGGAAGAAGTTGATCTCCATCTGCCCGGCGCCGACCTCGTGGATCAGCGTGTCCACGTTCAACTCCATCTTTTCGCAGTAGGCGTAGATGTCTTCGAACAGCGGGTCGAACTCATTCACCGCATCGATCGAGTAGGCCTGGCGGGAGGTTTCAGCGCGACCACTGCGACCCTTGGGCGGACGCAGCGGCGTGTTGGGGTCGGCGTTGCGCTCGATGAGATAGAACTCAAGCTCGGGCGCGACCACCGGGGCCCAGCCTTCGGCGTCGTAGAGGTCGCAGATGCGGCGCAGCACCGAACGAGGTGCGTACGGAATCATCACGCCATCGCGGTCGAAACAGTCGTGGATGACCTGCGCGGTCGGGTCGGTGGCCCACGGCACGATGCGCACGGTGGAGGGGTCGGGCCGCAAATGCATGTCGCGGTCGGTGGCGTGTATCACGTCGTAGTACGGGCCTTCGGCCGGGAACTCGCCGGTCACCCCGATCGCGACGATCGCCTCGGGCAGCCGCATGCCGCGGTCTTCGGTGAACTTTTCGCGCGGCAGGATCTTGCCGCGGGCCACGCCGGTCAGGTCGGGCACGAGGCACTCGATCTCGGTCACGCGGCGTTCGTTGAACCAGTTTTCCAGGTCACTGAAAGTGAAGTTTTCTCGGGCCACCATGGGATGTCACCTTGCGGAGTTGCAGTCGTTGTTCGGTTGCGGTGTGTGCGTCGGTCAACGCGCCCCGTCGGGGCCTCGATGACGGTCGCGGTAGTGGCTGCAGGCTTGCCCGAAGGCCTCGAACAGTCGGGTGGACACCGGGTTGAGATGCGCTTGCCACTCAGGGTGCCATTGCACCCCGAGAAGGTATCCGCCTGAAGGCGCGGATCCATCGTCCAGGGAAAACGCCTCGATCAGTCCGTCGGGTGCGCGGGCTTCCACGCGCAAGCCCGGCGCCAGGCGTTTGACACCCTGGCCGTGGACCGAATTGACCTCGATCTCTGCGCGCTGGAGCAGCTGCGAGAGCCGGCCGCCTGGCTCCAGACTGACGAGGTGAGCGGGGCCGTACACCAACTCGTGAGGCCCTTCATCGACGCCGCGGTGATCGAGCTGCCCCTCGATTTCATGCACCGCCTGGAAAAGACTGCCGCCGAGCGCGACGTTGACTTCCTGGAAGCCTCGGCAGATCGCCATCAAGGGGATGCCGCGGGCAATCGCCTGCGGGATCAGTGCCAGCGTGGCCGCATCGCGGTCGGGGTCGAGCGGCAGGCGGGTGTTGTACACCTCCTCGCCGAAATGGCTGGGGTGCACGTTCGAAGGTGAACCGGTCAACAGCACGCCGTCGGCAAGGTCGAGCAGATCGTCCAGTTCGTCCGGACCCTGGATGGTGGTGAACAGCAACGGCAGGCAGCCCGCGAGCCGCACGGCATCGGTGTACTTCTTGCCGACGGTGTGGCTGATGTGTTCTTCCACCGGGCGGTGGCAGGCGGGCACGAGGACAAGGGGTTTGCGTTTCATGAGTGATGGGCGTCAGCCCGGCGTGTATGGGCGCTTGCCAACGTCGGCGAACGGTCGTTCGAACGTGTGCAATGACTGTGCCCAGCTCCTCGTCTCACAGCAGATCCTTCAATCGGTAGTACGCCATGCCGGCCACCAGTGCGGGCGTGCGCAGCAGCTTACCCCCCGGAAACTCACGGTGCCGAAGGCGGCTGAACGTGTCGAAGCGCTGGGCATCGCCGTCCATCGCTTCGGCCACGAGCTTGCCCGCAATGCCCGTCAATGCCAGCCCATGGCCCGAAAAGCCCTGCAAGTAATAGACGTTCGACAGGCCATGCGCCGCTCCCACTGGCAGCCGATCGGACAGGCGGCCGAAATCCGGTGCCCGGTTCATCGAAATGTCGACGAACCCGCCCCAGGCGAATTCGACACCGACACCGCTGAGTTGCGGGAACGTTTGGGCCATGCGTTTTTGCATGCTGGCGGCCAGATTGGGCGGCGTCGACGTGCTGTAGCTGACGCGTCCGCCGTAGAGCATGCGGTGCTCGACGCAACCGGCGTCTGTGTGGCTGGCCACCCGAAAGTAGTCGAGCACGAAGTTCGTGTCGCAGACCGCCGAGCCCGAGGGGATCAGCGACTGCGCCAGCGAGGCGTCCAGCACCTTGGAGGCGATGATGTAGGTGCCCACCGGCATGATCCGCGACTCGAGCATCGGCGCGATGCCCTGCAGGTAGACGTTGCCCGCCAGCAGCACGTGCGCCGCCCGCACGCTGCCACCGGCCGTGCGCACCCGCACCGAGCCGCCCACGGTGGTCGCGGCCTCGAGCGCCGTGACTGCAGAATCTTCGAACAGCTTCACCCCCAGCTGACGCGCACCGCGCGCCAGACCAAGGCTGTACTTCAGCGGGTGCAGGTGACCCGACAGCGGATCGTGCAAGCCGCTGTGAAAGCGGGGGCTGGCGATCCACTGAGGCATGTCTTGCGGCGTGATCCACGCCGTCTCGTGCCCGTACAGCGACTGCATGCGGACCTGCCAGGCCTCGAGCTCGCGCGCCTTGCGCTCGTTCACCGCCAGACTGAGGTAACCGGGACGCCAGTCGCAGTCAATCTGAAAGCGCTCACAACGCTGCTGGATCAGCGACAGCGCTTCGATCGTCATGGCCCAGACGCGGCGGGCTTCGCCGAGGCCGAGCTGTGCTTCGATCGTCTCTTGTTCGCAGGCGAGCCCCGCGAGCGCCTGCCCTCCGTTGCGCCCGGAGGCGCCCCAGCCCACCTGCTTCGCTTCGAGCAGCACCACCTGGTAGCCGCGGTCGGCCAGCTCGATGGCGGCCGAGAGCCCAGCCAGCCCGCCGCCGACGATGGCCACATCGCACTCGATCTCTGCCGCCAGCGCCGGAGCCGCCGCTGGCCGCTGCACGGTGGCGTCGTAATACGAATGGCGCGCCAGATCGCGGTCGGTGTCGAGAAAGCTCATGGCGGGTGGGGTGGGCAACGGGTCGGCAGCGGGTCGTCAGTCCGGCCGCCTGAGGTCAGGCAGCCCGCCGAATCGCGTGGGAGAGCGTATCGACGATCTGTTCGATGTGCTTGGGATCGATGATCAGCGGCGGCGACAAGGCCACGGTGTCTCCGGTGGTGCGCACCAGCACGCCGCGCTCCCAGCAATCCAGAAACACATCGAACGCCCGCTTGCCCGGCTCGCCCGCGATCGGCGCCAGTTCGATGCCGCCCACCAGCCCGATGTTGCGCACATCGACCACGTTCGGCAGCCCGGCCAGCGAGTGCACCGCGGCCTCGAACGTCGGCGCCATGTCGCGTGCGCGGGTGAGGAGACCTTCTTCCGCATACGTGTCCAGCGTGCCCAGCGCCGCGGCACAAGCCAGCGGATGGCCCGAGTAGGTGTAGCCGTGGAAAAACTCGATCAGGTGCTCTGGTCCGCCCATGAAGGCGTCGTAGATGAATTGCTTGGCGAACACCGCACCCATCGGGACGCAGCCGTTGGTCAGGCCCTTGGCCACCGTCATCAGGTCGGGGGTGACGCCGAAATGGTTGGCGGCGAACGGCGAACCGACACGGCCGAAACCGGTGATGACCTCGTCGAAGATCAAAAGGATGCCGTGCTGGTCGCAGAGCGACCGCAGCCGCTGGAGGTAGCCCTGGGGCGGCACCAGCACCCCGGTCGAACCGGCCACCGGCTCGACGATCACGGCGGCGATGGTCGACGCGTCGTGCAGGGCGATCAGCCGCTCCAGGTCGTCGGCCAGTTCGGCACCGTGCTCGGGCTGGCCCTTGCTGAACAGGTTGCGCGCGGGGTCATGTGTGTGCCGGATGTGGTCGACGCCCCCCAGCATCGGGCCAAACGTTCGCCGGTTGGCGACCATGCCGCCGACTGAAATGCCCCCGAAATTGACGCCGTGGTAGCCGCGCTCGCGGCCAATCAGGCGGGTGCGTTGGCCTTCGCCGCGCATGCGGTGGTAGCCGAGCGCCATCTTCAGCGCGGTGTCGACGGATTCCGAGCCGGAATTGGTGAAGAACACCTTGCTGAGGCCCGCGGGGGTGAGCTCGACCAAGCGTTCGGCCAGCTCGAACACCTTCGGGTGACCCATCTGGAAGGGCGGGGCGAAGTCAAGTTCTGCGGTCTGTTTCTGGATGGCCTCGGTGATGCGCGGGCGCGCATGGCCGGCGTTGACGCACCACAGGCCAGCGACACCGTCGAGCACCTGTCGACCTTCAGGCGTCGAAAAGTGCATCCCTTGCGCGCCGGAGATCATCCGCGGCGCGGATTTGAACTGCCGGTTGGCAGTGAAGGGCATCCAGTACGCGTCGAGCTTCGCAGGCATCGCGATGTCTTTCAGAGGGGTCGCGCCACGACCAATGTCAGTCAAATCAGTTTAGTGGCTGAGGCGCGAAATTTGCCAGCGCTTTGACGGGTCGGCTGACGCACGCCGCGCAACAATCCGGCGTCTGAATCACAGATTCTGGAAAATCATGCGAAGCCCCAGCAGCGACACGACATTGGATGCCATCGACCGCGCGCTGCTGGAGGTGTTGCAGACCGATGCCAAGCTGACCAACATCGAGTTGGCCGAGCGGGTGCATCTGTCGCCCTCGGCGTGCTTGCGGCGGGTCAAGGCGCTGGAAGAGAGCGGGGTGATCGCCCAGTACGTGGCGCTGGTCGATCCGAAGCGGGTCGGTCGCCACGGCACCAGCTACACCATCGTCAACCTGGAAAAACTCACCCGCGCGACGATGGACACCTTCGAGCAGGCCATCCGAGACGTGCCCGAAATCCACGACTGCTTCTATGTGGCAGGCACCAACGACTACCTGCTGCGCTTCACCTACCGCGATGCCGAGGACCTGGAGCACTTCCACAGCCATGTGCTGTCCAGCCTACCGGGCGTGACACGCTCGAACTCGATGCTGGTGCTGCGCACGGTGAAGAAGACGACTGCGCTGCCGATCGACTGAGGCGGCGGTCGATCGGGTGTCGCTGAATCAGGCTTCCGGGTCGTTAGCGATGCGCCCGCAGAGGTAGGTCCAGACGAAATTCGCGGCGGCATTGCTGGTCAGCTCGGCATGGTCGTAGGACGGGGCCACTTCAACGCAGTCCATGCCCACTAACGGAAGGTCCGCCAGTTCTTCCAGCAGGCTGAGCACTTGGTTGCATGTCATGCCGCCCGGCTCGGGCGTGCCGGTGCCGGGCGCAAACGCCGGATCAAGACAGTCGATGTCCAGGCTGAGGTAGACCGGTGGATGGCCATGCTCGGCCAAGCGTGAGCGGATGCCCCCCAAGACCGGCGCCAATTGCTGCGGACTCTCCAGCCCGCGCAGATCGCGGGCGGTGTAGATCAAACCACCCTGGTCACGCACGTACTCGCGGGCGGCGCGTTCACCCGCTGAGCGGATGCCGATCTGCGTGAAACATTCGGGGATCACCAGCCCCTGCTGGATCGCCTCGTACACCCAGGTGCCGTGGCCGCTGGGCTCGCCGAAGTGGTCGGCCCAGGTGTCACAGTGGGCGTCGAAGTGGACGACGGCGAGTGGCCGGCCCAGCCATGTCTTGTACGCCTGCAGCAGGGGCAGCGTGATCGAGTGGTCGCCGCCCAGCCACACCATGTGGTGAGCTCGGATCAGGTCGTGCACCCACGGTGTCATGGCCTCGCGCATGCGTTCCAGGCTGGTGTTGGGCAGCGGCAGATCACCGGCATCGCCCAGACTGCCCCCGGGCCCGGCGAGCGGTGACACGTTGAACAAGGGGTGGATGGCATCGCACAGCATGTGGCTGGCCTGCCGAATGGCCTGTGGCCCGAATCGAGCGCCAGGGCGGTTGGTCACAGAGCCGTCCCAGGCCACGCCGGCCACGGCGTAGCGAGACGTTGCGTCGGCGGGTGGGGCCTTGAGGAACGCACCGTGGGACAGGAATGCGAATGAAGTCATGGCTGCGGCGCTCGGAGGAGTTCTGGAGATCATACGAACTCGGGGTCGGGCAGGGGCGATCGTCCCGCAACTTCGCGGCTTCGGATGCTGCGGTGCAGCGAGGCTTATCGAATGGCAGGACAGTATTTCGAATCATGAAATATGACGCTTAAGACATTGAATTTATTGTGTGAAAATTTGACTCTTATATAAGACATAAGTCTTTCTTTTCTCGCCATTCGCTCGTATCCTTCTGCGTGTCAGCGCGGGCATATTTGCTCGCTTCCCCAGCCTACTCAACCACTCGGAGCCGTACCCATGACCACACTCACCCGCGACCAGCAAATCGCCGCCATCGAAAAGGACTGGGCCGAAAACCCACGCTGGAAGGGCATCCAACGCAGCTACTCGGCGGCTGACGTGGTGCGGTTGCGCGGCTCGTTGCAAGTCGAGCACACGCTGGCCAAGCGCGGCGCCGCCAAGCTCTGGGATTTGCTGCACACCGAGCCCTTCGTCAACACGCTCGGCGCGCTCACTGGCAACCAGGCCATGCAGCAGGTCAAGGCCGGCCTGAAGGCCATCTACCTTTCCGGCTGGCAGGTCGCAGGCGACGCCAACCTGGCCGGCGAGATGTACCCGGATCAGTCGCTGTACCCAGCGAACTCGGTGCCGATGGTCGTCAAGCGCATCAACAACGCCTTCACCCGCGCCGACCAGATCCAGTGGTCCGAGGGCAAGAACGACACCGACTTCTTCGCGCCCATCATCGCGGACGCCGAAGCGGGCTTCGGTGGCGTGCTCAATGCGTTCGAGTTGATGAAGTCGATGATCGAAGCCGGTGCCTCAGGCGTTCACTTCGAAGATCAGTTGGCCTCGGTCAAGAAATGCGGCCACATGGGCGGCAAGGTGCTGGTGCCCACGCGCGAAGCGGTGGCCAAGCTGCACGCAGCTCGTCTGGCTGCCGACGTGTCAGGCACCAGCACGCTGGTGATTGCGCGCACCGACGCCGAAGCGGCCGATCTGGTCACCAGCGATGTGGACGACAACGACAAGCCCTTCCTCACCGGTGAACGCACCGTCGAAGGTTTCTACCGCAGCAAGGCCGGGCTCGAGCAGGCGATTTCCCGAGGCTTGGCCTACGCGGAAGTGGCCGACATCGTCTGGTGCGAAACCGGCAAGCCTGACCTGGAGTACGCCAAGCGCTTTGCCTCGGCCATCCACGCCAAGTTTCCGGGCAAGCTGTTGGCCTACAACTGCTCGCCATCGTTCAACTGGAAGAAGAACCTCGACGACGCGACCATCGCCAAATTCCAGCACGAGCTCGGCAAGATGGGCTACAAGTTCCAGTTCATCACGCTGGCCGGTTTCCACAGTCTGAACTACTCGATGTTCAACCTGGCCTACGGTTATGCGCGTCAGAACATGACTGCGTTCGTTGAACTGCAGCAGGCCGAGTTCGCGGCCGCAGAGCGTGGTTTCACCGCCGTCAAGCACCAGCGCGAGGTCGGCACTGGCTACTTCGATGCGGTGACGACGACCATCGAGGCGCAAGCGTCGACGGGTGCGTTGAAGGGCTCCACCGAAGACGAGCAGTTCTTCGACAAGAACGACCATTGAAGGTCGGCTTGGAGCGCCGGGGCTGAGACGCTGCGCTGAGTGTCAGGCCGCGTCGCACCGCACGGTGCGACGCCGTGTGGACGCGGGCTTGAGCAGGCTGCGCACGCGGGTTCGCGGGCCATCAGAGACCACGCCTGCTTCCACGGGTGCACGCGCTTTAGCGTCGCTGTAGCGTGGCGGCCAGTGCTTGAGCGTCGCCTGCCGCAGCAGCGCTATGGCGCCGCTCGCGGTGTAGCTCCGTTCCATGACATGAGTGATCAGGTGGCGCCCCACGCGCTCACTGATCACGAGCGTCGAGCAGCGGGTGCCGTACTGTCGCTCGGGCAGACGGATGAAGGCCGCCGACAGCGCGCGCTCGAGCTCGATGGACACCCCGGTGGCTGGCAACTCCGTGTCGGCGGCGATCTGCCGATCACCCAGCGCGGTGAACAACGCACCTGCCAGGGCATCGACCGAGTCGGATTCATCCAATGCCGTTCGCAGGCCGAGCTTCAACGCGCTTGTTTTGGGCCAGGCACTGTCCAGCGACGCGTTCGAGACGCCGTAGGTGCCGCGCTCCAGCCGCCGCGGGTGGGCTTGGGTGTTCGAGGCCCAAAAGCATTCGCCGCGTTGGAAATCGGCGGCAATTAAGTTGAAGCCGTTGTAGCCTGACAGGGCGGTGCGCATCCAGAAGCGGTCGGTCGGTTCGGCGCCGTGCAGCCACTGCGGCACGATCTGTCCGCGCGACGGTGCCTCCGGATCAACGCGGGACGGATCGCGCACATTGGTCACCATGGCCAATCGGCCTTGCGCCGTCAAGCCCAGCCAGGTGCCGCCCGCCACCAGATCACGGCCGCCCAGAATGGCCGGCCCGCCGCTGTCGGGCGTCCACCAGGTCAGGCGTGCGGAAGGGCGGTTGAAGAATTCGTCGCGGTTGGCCGCCACGACCAGCGGGAAGCGCCGGCTCTGGTCGATGGCCAGTGCGATCAGGCACATGGTTCGAAGAGCTCGGTGTGTCGCGGTCCGGCGCGCAAGTGGTGCCAGGCGGCAGCTTCCTGCTCGATGCGTGCACACATCGCATCGGTCACGCCCCCGGTGTTCAAGCCCTGGGGCCGCGTGTACGTTTCCATCCATGTGTCGACGCCGGCGGCTGTGTCTGTGCGCCGCAGCAGCCGCGCGTGCAATCCTGGATACGACTGGCGCAAGTGATCGTGCATCGCGCTCACGGCGACTTGAAGCGCATCGGCATTCAGCGCAGCCGCCCGGTAGTACACATACAGCTCGCGCGGCATCGAGGGGTCGTTTCAGGCTGCCTCGGCGCTCAACACCTCGTAGGGCATCGGGCGCCGCTGCAGCTGCGCGCCATCGGGCGCACCCAGGTGCAGGGTGCCACCGTCCAGCGCGGTCAGCTTCACTTCGATCAGCGCGTGATGCGTCAGGGGTGTCGATCCAGCGCCTGGCGCGGGCGCAGCGCTCGCAACCAGCCCTGCGGGCTGCGCGGGGTCTGCGCTGTGGAACACCTCTTGCCCCGCGCTGATCGGCGCCTCGGCGGCGAACAGCAGGGTGCGACGCTTGGTGGTGCCGCGGTATTGCGAGCGCGCCACCACCTCTTGCCCGGGGTAGCAGCCCTTCTGGAAATTCACTGCGCCGATCAGCTCGAAATTGAGCATCTGCGGCACGAACTGGTCGACCGTGGCCGCTTCGATCGTCACAATCCCGCTGTCCACTTCAAGGCGCTGCCAGGCAGACAGTGCGTGTGGATCCGCAGCCTGTGCTGTGGTGGCGTTCATCACGCGCCACGCGCGCGCGATGCCGGCCACCTCAGGCAGTCGGATCCAGGCGCCGTGGTCGTCAGTCCGCTGGCCCCACGTCGGAAGGCCCTGTGTGGCGACATGGGCCTCCGTGCCACTCACGCCGAACAGGCTCACTTCGGCGCTGGCGTCGCGCAGCTTGCACCGAGCGCGCATCACGAACATAGAGAGGCGCTTCAGAGTGGCAGGCAACACGCTGGCATGACAGGCCATCAGCACCTCGTCGTCGCTCGGTCGCCAGATGACGAAGCTGGCCAGCAAGCGGCCCTTGGGCGAGCAGTACCCGGCCAGTCGCGCTTCGCTGTGTCCCAGTGACTGAACGTCCTGTGTCAGCTGGCCGTTCAGAAACTTGGCCGCATCGGCACCGACAGCGCGGATCACGCCCCAATGAGACAGCGGAGCGGTGAGCGACGGCATCGAAGGCAATGACATGTGCCGATTATGATTTGCACGATGTTGCCCGGCAGCCCACGGTGTCATCCCTACGTACGTTGCCCGGGCGCTGGTCCAACGGCCGAGGCCCTCGCATGAAGCGCTGGGTCACCCGAGGGCTGATTGCACTCGCCGCACTGGTGGTCTGCACGGCGCTGGGGACCTACCTTTGGTTGCACCGGCCACTTGAGTTGGCCAGCGACAAGGTCGAGGTGTCGATCGAGCTGGGCACTTCACCGCGCCACATCGCGACCGCGTGGGTTCAGGCTGGTGTCCAGGCGCCGGCTTGGCTGCTGTATGAATGGTTCCGTTGGTCGGGCCAGTCCCGCCGCATCCGCGCAGGCAGCTATGAAATCGATCGCCAGACCACGCCCGTCTCGCTGCTGGGGATCATGGTGCGCGGTGACGAATCGCAGGCCTCCGTGCGCCTCATCGAAGGCTGGACGCTGCAGCAATTCCGCGCCGAGCTGGCGCAGGCCGAAGCACTGAAGCCCACCACCGCGGCGATGAGCGATGCCGAACTGATGGCGGCATTGGGCGACGCCTCGACGCCGGCCGAGGGTCGCTTTTACCCCGACACCTACACCTACAGCAAAGGCAGCACCGACCTCGCCGTGCTGCGACGTGCCCACCACGCGATGCAGAAGCGTCTGGCCGCTGCCTGGGCGCAACGTGCGGCCGACACGCCGCTGCGCACACCCGATGAAGCCTTGACGCTGGCGTCCATCGTCGAGAAAGAAACCGGTCAACCGGCCGACCGGGGCAAGGTGGCGGCGGTTTTCATCAACCGCCTGCGCATCGGCATGCCGCTGCAGACCGATCCGACCGTGATCTACGGCTTAGGCGCTGCCTTCGATGGCAATTTGCGCAAGCGCGATCTGCAGTCCGACACCCCGTACAACACCTACACCCGCAACGGTCTGCCGCCCACGCCGATCTCGATGCCTGGCAAGGCCTCGCTGCTGGCGGCGGTTCGCCCGGAGCCCTCCCGGGCGTTGTATTTCGTGGCCAGAGGGGATGGCACGAGCGAGTTCAGCGAAGACCTCGCCGCCCATAATCGCGCCGTCAACAAGTTCCAGCGCGGACGCTGAACGGCCTCGCCGCAGCACGTCCAGCAATCAGAACGCACCAGCCCAAAGGACGGCATGCCCGGTCGGTTCATCACATTCGAAGGCATCGACGGCGCCGGCAAGAGCAGCCACATCGAGCCGCTGGCAGAACGCCTGCGCTCGGCGGGGCACGCGGTTCTGCTCACTCGCGAGCCGGGCGGCACACCCCTGGCAGAACGCCTGCGCGAGTTGCTGCTGCACGCCCCGATGGATCCGCTGACCGAAGTCTTGCTGGTATTTGCTGCACGCCGCGACCATGTGAAGCAGGTGATCGCCCCAGCGCTGGCTCGCGGCGACACCGTGCTGTGTGACCGGTTCACCGATGCCACCTTCGCCTACCAGGGTGCGGGTCGAGGCTTTGATTTGGCGCAGCTGACTGCGCTTGAATCGTGGGTGCACGGTGAGCTTCAACCCGATCTGACGCTCTGGTTCGACTTGCCCGCTGAACAGGCCGCTCAGCGATTGAGTGCAGCCCGAGCCCCTGACCGTTTCGAAAAGCAGGATGGCTCGTTTTTCGAGCAGGTGCGCAAGGGCTATCTGGCCCGTGCCGAGGCGTTTCCGCATCGCATCCAGCGCATTGACGCCGCCTCCGACCGCGAATCGGTCGGACGTCAGGTGATGGCCGTGCTGGAGCGCCATCTCTGATGCCGCCCGCAACGCCGGCAACCGACACTGCCTTGCCGAGCGCCACCACAGCGCTGCCGTTGCCCTGGCTGGAGGGGGCGCTGCGCGAGGCACTGGCCACGCAGCGAACACACGCGTTGTTGCTGCACGGGCCGCAGGGCGTGGGCCAGTTCGAGATGGCGCTGACGCTGGCTCAGGCCTGGTTGTGCGAGAGCATTGCCCCCCGCGCTGAAGACCAGCCGCGCCCCTGCGGGCTCTGCGCCAGCTGCCGTCTGGTGCAGGCCCACTCACATCCCGACCTGATGGTGCTGATTCCTGAAGCGATGGCTTTGGCCATGGGCTGGGTTACCGATGGCGGGGGCGAGGAGGGTGGTGCAGCCGCTGTGGATGCAGGTGGCAAGCGCAAGCCGAGCAAGGAAATTCGTGTCGCCGACGTGCGACGGATCCTCTCTTTCGCCCACACCACGACCGCGCGCAACCAGGGCAAGGTGGTGGTGGTGTATCCCGCTGAGGCGATGAACACCATCGCGGCGAACGCGCTGCTGAAGATCCTGGAAGAGCCGAGCGGCCGATTGCGTTTCGTGCTGGCGGGTTCTTCGGCAGACAGCTTGTTGCCAACGATCCGCAGCCGCTGCCAATCTTTGTGGCTCGGGCTGCCGGATGCCAAGCTGGCCGCCGACTGGCTGCGTGCCGAGGGTGTGGCACGTCCCGACGTACTGCTGGCAGCGGCCGGTGGACAGCCGCAGGAGGCGCTGGCCTGGTTTCGCGAGGGCCTCGATGCCCAGGCATGGCTGGCGCTGCCGGCTCAGCTCGCGCGGGGTGAGCCTGGACCGTTGCCGAACTGGCCACTGGCGAGGGTGGTCGACACGATGCTCAAGTTGTGTCACGACGCGATGCGGTTGGCTGTCGGTGGCGAGCCGCGTTACTTCTCAGCGGAAGCGATGCGCGTAGGGGATAAACATGCGGTGGATATCGCCGCCCTGGGTGCTTGGCAACGCGAACTCGGCCGTATCGCGCGGCACGCTGAGCACCCCTGGCAGGCCGCACTGACGATCGAGTCATTGGTCTTGCAGGCGAAGAACGCGCTCTCTTCGGGACAAAGTCCTCGTCCACAGACAGCCAGCGTTCGATAAACTGCCCGCATGAACGATCCCGTATCCCGCCCGCCGACGACCGGTATTCCTGCGCTCGCAGGCAGCCGTCCGAGCGTGATCCAGCTGGTGTTTCGTGAGAAGGGTGCGCTGTACGCCGCCTACATTCCGCTCATGAGCGAGGGCGGCTTGTTCGTGCCCACCACCCGCGAGTACCGCCTGGGTGAAGACATCTATCTGCTGCTGTCCTTGCCCGAGGACAATCAGCGCTATCCAGTGGCGGGAAAAGTGGCCTGGATCACCCCCTCGAATGCATCCGGCGGCCGCACCCAGGGCGTTGGCGTTCGTTTTCCGACTGACGAAAAGACCCGCGTTCTGCGACTGCGGATCGAAGAACTGCTGGGCACCTCGATCTCATCGTCGAAGCCGACCCAGACCATCTGAGGCCTGCGGCCGCGGCCTGTTCGCCGCACCGTGCACGATGTACGTCGACTCCCACTGCCACCTGAGCTATCCCGACCTGTCTGACCGGCTGGCGGAGATTCGTGCCGGCATGGAGGCGGGCGGGGTGGGGCGAGCACTGTGCATCTGCACCACGCTGGAAGAGTTCGACCGCGTGCACGCGCTGGCGTTGGCCCATGACAACTTCTGGGCCAGCGTTGGCGTGCACCCGGACAACGAGGGCGTGCAGGAGCCGACGATCGACGATTTGATCCAGCGTGCAGCGCTGCCGCGCGTGGTCGCGCTGGGCGAAACCGGCCTGGACTACTACCGATTGAACGGGCGCTCAGAGGCCGACATGGAATGGCAGCGCGAGCGCTTTCGCGTGCACATTCAGGCGGCGCACCGCACCGGGCTGCCCCTGGTGATCCACACCCGCAGCGCCTCGCGTGACACGCTTGGGGTGCTGACCGCTGAAGGCGAGCGTCGCGTTGGCGGCGTGTTCCATTGCTTCACCGAAACCCTCGACGTGGCCCGAGCAGCCCTGGATCTGGGTTTCTACATCTCGTTCTCCGGCATCCTGACCTTCAAGAACGCGAAGGATCTGCAGGAGGTGGCGCGCTTCGTGCCCCTGGACCGGTGTCTGATCGAAACCGACAGCCCCTACCTGGCGCCAGCACCGTTTCGTGGCAAGACCAACACGCCCGCGTTGCTGCCGTGGGTGGCCAAGCAACTGGCCGAGTTGAAAGGTCTCAGCGTGGAAGAGATCGGGCGGGTTACCAGCGCCAATTTCGAGTCGCTGTTCAAGATACAGCCGCTGATATACGAACATGCATCACAGAAATTACTTTAAATTTATTGTCTATCTATCTGTCGCATTGTGCTTTTCTCCTGCGATAGCCGGATCTTACGATGATTTTTTCACGGCCATCAAGCGCGATCATCGCCATACCGTGGAAGGGCTGTTACAGCGCGGTTTCGACCCGAATACGGTGAATGAAGACGGTCAGCCAGGCATCGTCGTGGCGCTGCTCATCGAGTCTTATGAGGTCGCCGAGGCTCTGGCCAGCAGCGACGGGTTGCAGCTGGAAGCTGTCAATCGCTCAGGCGAAACGGCGCTGATGATGGCCAGCCTTCGAGGCCAGGCGCGCATCGTCGAGCGGTTGCTGCAACGCGGGGCTACGGTGAATCGCGTGGGATGGTCTCCGTTGCACTACGCGGCCACTGCGCCCGACGAAGCGCCGATGAAGTTGCTGCTGGCACGCGGTGCGGCCGTCGATGCGCGCTCGCCCAATGGCACCACACCGTTGATGATGGCTGCCGACTACGGCCCGTCAGCCTGCGTCGATCTGCTGCTGGCCGCCGGTGCCCGGGTTGATCTGAAAAACGATCTCGGCCTGACCGCTGTCGACTTTGCTCGCCAACGAGGCCGTGACCGGCTGGCAGATCAGCTCGGTCGGCGAATTTCGTCACCTTGAATTTCGAGTTTGGCGGCCACGCACGTAACCGTTTGTCAGCGCGCTTCCGACACGGCTTATGGTGGCAGGACGACTTGTCAGTAGACACCGCGAAATTACAGTGGACCCATCCATTCAAGGAGTCCGCGATGCAATCCAGCCAATTCGCAAGTAACCCATTCGTGCTGATGACCCATCCTGAGGTTGTCCTGCAGGCCGTCGAGAAGTCAGAGTCACTGGCTCGATTGCAAGGCCAGATTTTCAGGCCGCTCGACAAGCCCATCCTCGGAAACACACCGGCTGACGTCGCTGCGTACGACCGTCGGATCGATCAGAGCAACTGATCGGCACGTCGCCTCGGGCGACAACGCCGCGGTGCTCACGGGGATGAGGCGCCCGTGTCAGCGACGCCCAGTTCATCGGAGGCAGCGCATGAACGGCGCGTGGTAGATCAGACAGTCGGGCTACACGCAGTTCTATCAGGCACAGGCCTGCACGCGTGACGTCTGCGCCGCCGGCAGTTCAGCCAACTCGCTCGGCGATGGTTGACATAAGCCATCCAGCGTTTGCCAAAATGGCACATCCGCTGGGGCGTGGCGGATGCTCTGAAGCTGGATTTTCATAGGAGGAGCCCTCCCATCGATCCGGCTACAAATGCACGACTATGTATATTATGTAAATACAATAGAGTAGCAACAAAGACAAAGGCGACCCTCGGGTCGCCTTTGTTCATTTGGCGGCAGAAATCCCTACTTCGCCGCCACGTCCACCGGTTTGGCCGGCGCCTGCGCTGCGGGCGCTTCAACGGCGGAAGCAGCCGGTGACGGTCGTTGCGCAGCCAGTTCCGGGTGATCCTTCAGCATGCTGGCACCGTACAGCGGCTTGTATGCGCCTTGGTGGCAGGTCTGGCAGTTGGCCTTGGCCACGTCACCCGTTGGGCCGAGTCGATGGGCTGGGAACACTTTGGTGATCGGCTCCATGTACTCGTTGTTCAGATCCCGCACCATGCGGATCCCGTACCAAGCGGTTGCGCGCTGCGGGGGGCTGGTTTCCCATGCCGCGAACGAGCGGCTGTTGTGACAGTAAGTGCAATTCACACCAAGTGCCGTCGACATGTGCGTCATCAGGCTGTAAGTCCATTCCGCTTGCTGGATGGTGTGCTTGTTTCCCGTGGGTAACGCCGTCGTACCGTGCACACGAATTTCCTCGGAACCGAGCAGGAACGGTGTGAAAGGATCTTCAGGCAAAGAAGACAGGTTCGCGACGGTCGATACCGTGTTCTGCCCTGCCCGGTCACCCAACAAGCCAACAGATCGCTTCTCAGGCTCGGCCTTGAACCAAACGTTGGCCGGGACATTGTTTCCGCGGTGGCAGGTGTAGCAGGTCACGCCGGTTTCCGCCACGTGGGTCTTGTAGTCGGTGTTGATCTTGCGCGTCATCTGCAGCATCTTGCGAGCCACGACCTTGGTGTACTTGTCGTCCGACGCGAAATTCTCGGCGCTATGGCAGTAGGTGCAACCTTGCTCCGGCGACACCCAAGCTGTCATGGCGACCATCAACCGTGTGAACTCGCCCACGCTCAGGTCGTTGAGAACCTGAACATTCTGGTAGACGAGTGTCGCAGCCGGGCCTCCGGGCGCGGCTGGCGCCAGTGCCGTTGGCACCTGGTTCAGCGGCGCCTGGGCATCCAGGGTTCGAGGGTTGTAGATTTCGGCCATGCCGGTGCCACGAAAGCCATGCTGCACCGCTTCAATCGGTGGCCTTTCGCAACCTGCCAGCAGCGTTGCAGCAGCAAGCAAGAGCAAGCGCAGTGTCATTGTGAAGTTCCTATTCATGGCTTGACTCCCTGCAGCGTCGACGGGTCGATCACTGGAGCCCACACCGCTGGGTACATTGGCGCGACACCGTGCTTCACCGCCCACAGATACCAGTTGTCCACCACCGTGCCGGTCAGCAAGATGCCGATGCCGCCGGTGATGGGCGTCAGAACCGCGAACCACCATGCCCAGCGGTGTATCGATTCCATCGTGGCGTTGAAGCCCATGGTCCAGCGCCAGAACAGCGCGGCGCGCTCCGAGGCGGTTCCGCGGTCCGTGATCTGCTCAATCTCGCGTTCGCCGCCAAAGCGGCTCACCGCCAGGATGGTCGCACCGTGCATGGCGAACAGCAGTGCTGAGCCGTACAGGAACGCGATCGACAGCATGTGGAACGGGTTGTAGAACAGGTTGCCGTAGCGGATCGAAAAGGCCGCGGTCCAATCCAGGTGCGGGAAGATGCCAAACGGAACGCCCTCACCCCAGCTGCCCATCAACACCGGACGAAAGAGGCCCAGCACCAAGAACAGCCAGATCGGGGCCAGGAATGCCCAGGCCACGTGCGTGCCCATGCCCAGCTCGCGAGCACGGCGGTAGGTTCGGGCCCACCACAGCAGGATAGACATCGTCAGGAACAAGCCCGCAATCTGCCACCAGCCGCCCTGGTTCAGGGGCGCCAGTCCCAGGCCATTGCTGGGTGCCGGTGGTTCCAGTGCCAGCCAGAAGAGCTGACGAATGAACTGAACTGGATCCCAGTTCACAGACGCCAACATGTTGAAGCCCATGATGTTGATCGACAGCGTGCCGAAAAAGATCGAGGCCAATCCGAGGGCGCCGAGGTAGACCGGCCCGATCTGCGCATTGCCGATGCGGCCGATCAAGTGGACGAGGAAGGGCTCGCCGAGGCGCGTGCTCTGTGTTTTGTGCTCGATGCCGTGGTGGATCGGGCCAACCGCTTGTACCGCGGTGAAGATGTTCTGGTATTCAGCCATGGGTTGTCTCCTGGTGCACGCGCATCAATGCCAGATGGGAAGATTCAGCCACCAGCCCCACCATTCAGGCCAGCCACGTGTCCAGAACGGGCCGCTGATCACGATGCACACCGCACTCCAGAACACGGCCGACAGTGCCAGAAAGAGGCCGAGGCGGTGGATGCCCAAGGTGCCGATGGAGTAGCCGATGGTGTCGCGGAAGAAGG
The DNA here is from genome assembly GCA_001464195.1 of Burkholderiales bacterium Ga0077547. GTDB lineage: Bacteria > Pseudomonadota > Gammaproteobacteria > Burkholderiales > Burkholderiaceae_C > PBB1. The sequence goes on along the minus strand of LNEY01000021.1, from coordinate 59,855 downwards.
TGTCTTCATGCTCCGGCGCCTTGACGGTTTCGCCCGCTTTCGGATTGGTAGCCGACAGCACCAGCGCGCCATGCAGCGACAACGCGAGGCAGGTGGTGAAGAAGAAGGTGATCGCCAGCATGTGCGCCGGGTTGTAATGAAAGTGCAGGTATTGATAACCTGTATTCGAAACCCAATCGAGGTGACTCAATATTCCGTACGGGAAACCGTGACCCCATGCGCCCATCAAAACCGGTCGAACCACGACCAGTGTGACATAAGCGAATATCGCGAATGAGAAGGCAACCGGCACGTGTAGGCCCATGCCGAGTTTTCGACAAATCTCAACTTCTCGAAGTGCCCAGGATCCGAATGCACCAATGGCACAGACCGTGATCAGTTGCCACAGCCCCCCTTCGCGCAAAGGCGCAAAGCCAAGACCGTATTTCAGGTCAGGGGGTGCAATATTGATCTGCCAGACATTCCAGGTGCCACCGATGGCCGCGCCCCACAAGATCAGCGCAGTACCGAGCAAGCTGAAAAATAAAGTCGTGACGCCGAAGAATCCGACATAAAACGGCCCGACCCAGAAATCGAAAAGATCCCCTCCGACCAGGGTCCCTCCGCGGATACGGTATTTTCTTTCAAAACTGAGCGTGGCCATGGGCTACTCCTCCGGGCCCCAGGCAATACCAGATTGCCGAGGGCGAAAATCGTGTTGGCAGACGGGGCCGGGCGTGAGCCCGCGCCGCGTCTACCTCGGGCGCAAGCCCGATGCTGTCACTTGACGACGGGTGAAGTCGTTTCTGCAGGCATTGACGCTTGTTGCGCCAATTTGGCCCTGGAGTTCGCGCCATCGATCCAGTTGAAGGTCGATGTACTCAGCAGCACCAAATGAATCAGTACAGCCAAGCCGAACAGAAAAACGCCTTGCGCAACCATCGTACGAAGTGGGTCGAACAAACGCCAAATTCTCCACATGGTCTATCTCCTAATGTAAATGGGACATAAAGGTATAAACGGCACCTTTGACGCCGCCGATCAATGATTTCTCTGCCTCTGCCCCGGGTAACCAGGAACGCCATTGCCATGTCATCGCTTGCGCGCACAAGGCAACCACCAACAACAAGCAAAAGCTCACTGCAAAGATTCCAAGATACGCTTTTGAGTCGTTCTTCAATATCTGCTGCAAAGAGAGATTCGTTGTATCAGCCATAGCATTCCCCTTCCGGGATTCAAATCAGAGCCAAGGACGCCAAGCCCACACCAAGAAGTGCGCTATCACTGCAACAGCAGTAAAGCCGATGAAGCCTTGCACATAGAATCTGTGAAACTCTTGTGCCTCTTCATCGGTCAGGCCTGATATAGAGCCTTTTCTTTCAGCCATAGGATTTACTCCTTAAGGACGGCCACGTGGCCGTTATCGCGCAGAGCCCGCGCGATCGAGGCAGCCGCGGCACTGCGCCACGACATTCGGTGTGTTCAGCTTGGGGCTGAACGAATTCATCTACAACGGCTGATGCACTGGGCCTCATGCCGGCTCTCCCTGCCTCATGGCGTCACGCGAGGTCGCCACCCGCGCCGCCGTGACGCGGTCCTCGCCAGCTCTGCGCGCGTCTCGTTCTGCGCGGTCACGCAAACGTTTTGCAGCTGATATCTGCACCAGGACGGGCTCGGTCTGCACGATCTCGTCAAGCAGTTCCTGCGCGTCTACATCCCACGGGCTCGGCGCCTGACCATCGATGCGTGCGGGCGTCGGGTCGACGCGGTCGAGGTCGGTACCCAGCGGCAGGATGTGGAACAGCGCGTCGAACAGTGCGTTGCAAAACTCCTGCACGATGTAGGTCGCACCGGAGTAACCCATGAACGGCGTGCCGGTGTGGCGGCGGATGATGGGCAATGGGAACGAGGCGGGAATGAAGCTCGCCTTCATCATCGAACCGCCGCCGCATTCGGCGAGGTAGATGCGTTCGTTGTAGCTGCCGTACATCACGAGCGGCGTCTTGTCTTTCACCAACTGGCGCACTTCTTCGTTATTCGTCTTGGCGCCTGGCAGCCGGGACACCGCGAACTGGCACGGCAAGCCCATCTCGTCTTCGAGGAAGTGGCGGATGCCGCGGGTGTAGGTGTCGTTGGCCACCACAGCGAAGCTGGCGGTGCCGAAGAAGTCTTGCGTCACGGAGCGCCAGAGATCCCAGATCGGCTTGATCGTGGTGTGCTTTTCGCGTTCGATGAAGGGTTCGGGATCGAGACCCAGCAATTCACCCAGCTTGCGCAGGAACTTGGTGGTGCTGTGCAGGCCGATCGGGGCTTGCAGGTACGGGCGATCAAGCGCCTCGCACAGCATGCGCCCGAATTCTCGGTACATGCAGATGTTGACGTCGGCTTCGACCAGCCTCGACACGTCCGCCAGGTGGCTGCCGAGCGGGAAGGTCATGTTCACTTCGGCACCGATGCCCTGCACCAGGCGCCGAATCTCGGCCAGGTCGCTGGGGCAATTGAAGGTGCCGTAGCACGGGCCAATGATGTTGACGCGTGGCTTTTCGCCGGCCGGCCGCTCTGCATAAGGCTTGCGCGCCGGCACTTTTTTCATGCCGTACTCGCTCCACAGCCAGAACATCGCGCGATTCGCGCATTGCCACTGGTCTTCGTCGATCGTGCGCGGCAAGAATCGCTGGATGTTGGTACCCGACGGCGTGACGCCGCCACCGATCATTTCGGCGATCGACCCGGTGACCACCACCGATGGCAAATCGGGGTCGAGCGCGGCATGCGCGCGGCGCATCGAGCCTTCGGTGCCTTCGCGTCCGAGCTGCTCTTCAGCCAGACCGGTGACGACGATGGGCAACTCATGCGGCGGCAGCGCGTCGGTGTAGTGCAGGACCGATGTGACCGGCAGATTTTCGCAGCCCACCGGGCCGTCGATGACGACTTGCAGGCCCTTGATGGCCGTGAAGACGTACACGGCACCCCAGTAGCCGCCTGCGCGATCGTGATCGAGAACCAGCATCAGATCATCTCCTCGGCTTTGCGCTTTTTCGCCAGCTTTTCAGCCTGGCGGCGCTGGTCGGCCTTGAATTCGGGGCGGTCTTTCGGGATGCCATTGGCCGGCTCCCACACGCCAGAGGAATGGCCCTCGCCCACCGCGCCGAAAAAGTCCTTCATCTGCGTGAAGCGCGCCTTGTTACCGATGGCGGCGTTGATCACCGTGGCCAGCGAGCCGGCGCCTGCCGGGCCCATCAGTGGGCGCGCCGAAATCAGGTTGGTGAAGTACAGCGATGGTGTGCTTTGTGCCTTGGCGTACTGAACGACGGGCGTGGTGCCGATGGCCAGATCGGGCTGGTACTCGGCAATTGCGGCCAAGTCTTGTTCGAGCGATGCGCGGAACTGAACCTGCACGCCCTTGGCCTGCAGCCATTGCAGATCGGCTTCGTTCCAGGCGGTGCGTGGGCAGGCACTGCCGACGTAGCGGAGGTCAGCGCCGCTTTCAACCAGCAAGCGGCCGACCAGCAATTCGGAGCCTTCGTAGCCGCTGAGCGTGATGCGTCCCTTGATCGGCGTCTTCGCCAGCGCGCCACGGATGGCGGGCAGGATGCGGTTCTTTGCCGCATCGATCAGGTCTTGCGATGTGTTGGTCGCTTGGCCGATGGCCTGCAGCCAGGCTTCGGTGCCGTCATAGCCCACAGGTGCCGAGCCCACGATGGGGCGCCCTGCTGCTTCGAATTCGCGGATGCTGGCGGTGTAGAAAGGGTGGATCGCGGCGACTGCGGTGCAGTCGAGCGCGGCATAGAGCTCTCGCCATTCGCGGGTCGGAACGACCGGCCCTGCCGCCAGACCCATCGGCTCGAGCATCATGCCGATGATCACCGGGTCGGCTGGGAAGACCTCGCCGAGCAGCGCGATGGTCGGCTTGTCGGAGCGACCCGTGCGCGGCGCTTGCACGGGGCCTGCCAAGACCTCGTTGCGTGCATATTTCAGCATCGCGCCTGCGAGCACATCTTTCGCTTCGGCATGCGTGGGCACGCCAAAGCCCGGCACGTCGATGCCGATGATGCGCACGCCGTTGATGTCCTTAGGCAGGATCTGCAGCGGCACGCCACTGGCCGTCGGCACGCACAGGTTGATGATGACGATGGCGTCGTACTTCGCCGGATCGGCTTCCTTGTGGACGGCCTCGCGGATGTCCTCGAACAGCTTGCCGGTGACCAGCGATTCGCTGTTGAACGGCACGTAGCCGACGCTGCGCTTCGCACCGTAGAAATGCGAGGTGAAGGTCAGGCCATACACGCAACACGCCGAGCCCGACAGGATGGTCGCGGTGCGACGCATCCGCAGACCGACACGCAGCGAACCGAAGGCCGGGCACATGCTCTGCGGCTGGTCGTGCGGACCGGCTTTAGGGTCCTTCGGATAGTCCTTCGCGTACTGGTCCAGAACCTCTGACTTGCCAGCCGACTTGGCAGCAGCCAGCAGCTGATCGCCTCCGGCATGGCAGCCCATGCCGTCACCGTCGAGCGTGGTCGAGGGCACGCCCGGAGCCGTGGGCGACGCCGGTGTGGCTGCCTGCGCCGCTGCGATGATGGGGATGGTCTTGGACATGGTGCGGAGGGTGATGTGCGAGAGGGCTCAGACTTCGTCGTAGACGACTTCGAGCGTTTCCTTCTTGCTTTCGGTCTTGCCGCACATGTCGAACTGCGTGGCGGGTTCAAGCACCACATCGCGGCCGACCGAAGCGGCGGAGAACAAGCCGAGCAGTGCGTCCTGCGTCATCGGCTTCGGACGGATCGGCACCGACGTGCCGACGTTCTCAGCCAGCTGCGCAAACATCGGGCCCCACGGCGAATCCGGGCGGCCGATGATTTCGTAGCTCGCGCTCTTGCGGCGGATGTCGTCGTTGGCCGGGATCACCGACAGCACCGGGATGCCGACCTGCTCGGCGAAGGCGGTCGCCTCGCCGGTGCCGTCGTCGCGGTTGATCACCATGCCCGCCACGCCGACGTTGCCGCCGAGCTTGCGGAAGTACTCGACCGCGCTGCAGACGTTGTTGGCGACGTACAGAGACTGCAGGTCGTTGGAGGCGACGACGATGACCTTCTGGCACATGTCGCGGGCGATCGGCAGGCCGAAGCCGCCGCAGACCACGTCGCCCAGGAAGTCGAGCAACACGTAGTCGAAGCCCCACTCATGGAAGCCGAGCTTTTCGAGCAGCTCGAAGCCGTGGATGATGCCGCGACCACCGCAACCGCGACCGACTTCAGGGCCACCGAGCTCCATTGCGTAGACGCCATCGCGCTTGAAGCAGACGTCGCCGATCGCGACGGCCTCCCCGGCCAGCTTTTTCTTCGAGCTCGTTTCGATGATGGTCGGGCAGGCGCGGCCGCCGAACAGCAGGCTGGTGGTGTCGCTCTTCGGGTCGCAGCCAATCAGCAGCACCTTCTTGCCTTGCTGCGCCATCATGTAGCTGAGGTTGGCCAGCGTGAAGCTCTTGCCGATGCCGCCCTTGCCGTAGATCGCGATGATCTGCGTTTCCTTCGTCACCGGGCCGGGGGACACGGGAGGGGGTTCGACGGCGGCTTCGTTGCGCAGGTCTTTCATCATGATGGTCACGGGAGTTGCCTTGGCGGAACTCAGCGTCGATTCAGTGGTACTCATGGGCAAGACCTCCAATCCAAAATCATCTTCAAACACGTCGGGTCGCCGAACGCTGTGCGGTAGGCCGAGTCGGCCTCCATGGCGTCGGCACGGTGTGTGATCAGGCCGTCAAGTGACAGCCGGCCGGACTCGGCCAGGTTCTTCACCGCAACCAGATCGCTGGGCAGCCACTGCGCGGCGATACGAATGCGGGCTTCACGCATGAAGGCCGGTGGGAACACGAAGGACAGTGGTTCGTCGTAAAAACCGGCGAGCACCACTTCGCCGCCGGGTGCGAGGCGCGAAATCAGTGTGTCGAGCAACGAAGAATCGCCACTGACGTCGCAGATGCAGTGGTAATCGCGCCGCGCGTCCGTTGAGGGGTCGATCACCTCGTATCCCATGGCGCCCTCACGACGCGCAGGATTGGTTTCCCATACGGTGGGCGAGGCGCCTGCCACCACGGCCAAGCGCGCGATCATGCGACCCAGCACGCCGTGACCAATGATCAAATCGGGCTGCGTCAGCCCCTCCATCGAATGCGCGTGATAGGCGGTCGCTGCCAGCGCCAGCAACACGCCCTGCTCTGCCAGATCTTCGGCGAATGGGATCGTCCGCGCGCCCGGGAGGACCACGTGGGCCGCGGCACCGCCGAACAGGCCTCGCACGTCACCGAAGCATTTCGCGCCCGGCACGAAGACGCGTTCACCTACTTGGCGGCCTGACTGGGAGCCGGCCTTGGCCACTCGCCCCACCGATTCATAACCTGGAACCAGCGGGTAGCCCATGCCCGGAAAGGCGGGCATCCGCCCCGACCACAGCAGGCGTTCGGTGCCAGTGCTGATGCCGCTCCATTCGATGTCGACCGTCACGTCTTCGTCGGTCGCGTCGGTCAGGTCCAAACGACTGAGCACGAGCTGCTCAGGTCGCTCAAGGACGACAGCCATCGTGTTCAAGTCACCGCTCCCGTGCGGGGTGTAGCACTTCCGCAGAGCAGGTAAACGGGGAACCTCAAGTGCATTCTCTCGACCTCTTCAACATGTATGTAATGCTAAGCTGACATTTTGAACTGTCAACTTGCATTTACAGTTATTTCTTCGAGGGTTTACGCGCGAACGGGATGCGCGACGATCAACTGGGTCTGCAAGGGCATGTGGTTTCGAAGCAACCGAACCTCGCCAAACCCGGCGTCGTGCAGCAACTGAGTGAGTTGCGCCGCGCTGCGTGAGCGGCCCTTGCCCATCGCCAACAGATAGAAACCGAAGTAGGCGTCGCCCATGGCCTCTGCGCCCGGCGTGCCAGACATCGGTTCCGTCAGCAGCAGCGTTCCGTCATCCGGCAACGCGCGGCGCACGGCTTTCAGGATCATCAGTGCACGGGCATCGTCGTGGTCGAAGATCACACGCACCAGGCTGATCAGGTCGCAGCCCGTGGGCAGCGGGTCGCTGAAGAAGCTGCCACCGCAGGTGGTGGTGCGCTCGGAGAGTCCCTGCTCGGCAAAACGGGTGCGGGCGCGCTCTGCCACGGCAGGTAAATCAAAGAGAACGAGCTGAAGATGTGGCGCGCGCGCCGCAACCGCGGACAGAAATGTGCCCTCGCCACCGCCGACATCGAGCAGTTGGCGGTGCTTGTCGAACGAGTACGCCTCCAGCACCTCGTCGGACACCAGCGTCTGCGAGGCTGACATCAGCGCCGAATAAGGGCTCACGTGATCGGTGGCCAGTGCGTCAGGTGCCTCCGCTGCCGCGTACGGCCAGTACTGCGCCAGCGCAGAGGTGCGGGCTTCCCCACGCAGCAAGGCCACCGGGTCGGCGAGGTCGACGTACAGCTCAGCGTGGTGCTCGACCATCGAACTGATGGCCGCGTCTCCCACCAAGGGGGCTCCCAGCGGCCCAAGGCCGTATCGGCCACGGCTGCGCTTCTCAACCAGCTTCAGTGATACCGCCGCGGCCAGCAGGCGCTGTGCTGCGTCTTCGGTCAGACCCAGGCGTGGCGCCAGCGCTGACAGGGTTTGTGGCTCTTCCGCCAGCAGATCGAACAGGTGCAGGCGCACGCAGGCGAGCAGGATCTGCGAATAGACGAAGCCGGCGACCAGATCGAACAGCCCGCTGGCGCGTCGCTGCGCGATGGGGCGCGTCAGCGGAAAAGCCGCTGCCCAGCGTCGGAAGCTGCGGCTGCCGGTGAGCCCGTCTCGCCACGCCAGCCAGCGATCGAGCAGCCGATCGAACAGCGATGGGGGAGACGACAGATCTGCTTTCTCGCTCAGAGCGCTCATGCTTCGATGCGGACCACTTCCTCAGCAATCTCCTTGGGGACCAGTCGCTCGGCCTCCAGTCGCACCAGGGCACGCATCTGCGCGGCGCCGGGGCACGGCGGGATGGCCGCAATCGCCGCGGCAACCAAGCGATCGAAATGGTGGATGGCACCCTCAAGTCCCAATTCCCGAGCAGCGCTGGGGCGGCACAGTGCCACGTCCTGCCCTGGCGGCTTGCCCAGCGATTTCGCGTCGCAGGCGACGTCCCGGATGTCGTCAGCCACCTGGTAGGCTTCGCCCAGCCACTCGCCCAGCGCTTGCCAGGGCGCTGCATCGGCGCCTGCGGCTTGCGCCCCCGCAATGGTGGCGGCTGCAAACAGGGAGCCGGTCTTGGCACGTTGATAGTCAGCCAGCGACACCCGCGGCTCGCATTCCCAGGCCTGTCCGGCGACGATCCCGTGCGGCATCCCGGTGGCGCGGCCGATGGTTCTCAGCAACGAGGGCAGGCGCAACGGTGACTTGGTGGCCGCCGTGCCCAGCGTCTGGAAGGCCAGCACGATCAAGGCATCACCGGCGAGCACGGCCAGCGGTTCGCCGAAGGCGAAATGCACTGAAGCGCGACCGCGGCGCGTGGCGGCGTCGTCGAAGCACGGCAGATCGTCGTGCACCAGAGAGGCGCAGTGCAACAACTCGATGGCCGTGGCCGCAGCTTCGGAGAGCACCGGATCGTCATCGCCGCAGGCCTGGGCGACCGCCAGACACAGCTGGGGGCGGATGCGGGCACCACCGGGGAACACCGCGTGGCGGATGGCGCCGGCCAGCTTCGGCGGGCAACCTTCTTCTTCTCCGGATGCAATGGCGACGGCCAGGGCCTGTTCGATACGGGTGATGGGCTTCATGCGTGACTCCGGCGGGCGCCTCATGGCGGGGTGTTGACGCGAAACTGTCAATTCAGCTTGTCGCGAGAAAGTGTCAACTAATGTAGACACGTCACCGTCCGTCGTCAACAGCACGGGCCCCATGGTTGCGAGCGATGCGCTCGGCGTGAAGGTCAGCCTGCTGAATTTTTTGACCGGAGCCCTGGTGCATCTGGATAATCCGAGGCTGTCCCACCGAGCCCACGCCACGCCTTGATGTCTGCCCCCGGCCCGATGGACGTGCTGGCCCCTCCCCTGTCTACACCGACCCCAGCCACGCTCGAACTGATCGGGGTGTCTTGCGTGCGTGGTGTGCGACGCCTGTTTGACAGCGCCGATGCCGTGGTCCGCGCTGGCGAACTGCTTCGTGTTCAAGGCGCCAATGGCGCAGGAAAGACCAGTTTGTTGCGCACGCTGTGCGGCCTGTCTTCGCCTGACCGCGGAGAGGTGCGATGGAATGGCCGTGGATTGGTCGAGCAGCGCGACGAATTCCACCGCGAGCTGATCTACATCGGACATGCCGCCGCACTGAAGGACGATCTGTCGGCTCGCGAGAACCTGCTCGCCGCCTGCCTGCTGGGCGGGCAGCAGCCTACTCAAGCTGAATTGATGCAGGCACTGACGGCCGCCGGACTGCGCCATCGCGAACAGTTAAGCGCACGCAGCTTGTCCCAGGGACAGCGTCGTCGGGTGGTGTTGGCGCGGCTGCTGCTGGCGCCCCACCCGCGCTTGTGGGTCCTGGATGAGCCGTTCAATGCACTCGACGCTGACGCCTGCGAATGGTTGCTGGGCGTGGTGACAGATCAACTGCGTCGCGGTGGCATCGTGGTGCTGACCAGCCACCAGCCGGTGGCCATCGATCCATCGCTGTCTCAAGTGACGTTGACCCTGTGAGCCAGACCGCCACGGTCTTCGATGCGATGCGCGGCGTGTTCGTACGCGACCTGCGGCTGGCTTGGCGTCGACGCGCCGACACCGCGGCGGCCCTGTTCTTTTTTGTGATCGTGGCCAGCCTTTTCCCGCTCGGCGTCGGTCCGGAGCCCGCCCTGCTTCGCACCATGGCCCCCGGGGTGGTGTGGGTGGCAGCCTTGTTGGCGTCGATGCTGTCCCTCGGTCGGCTGTTTTCCGACGATCACCAAGATGGCACGCTGGAGCAGCTGTTGCTGTCCGCCTGCCCGTTGCCGTTGATCGTGCTGTCGAAAATGGGTGCGCACTGGCTGTGTTCAGGCTTGGCGCTGACCGTGGTGGCTCCTCTGATCGCCTTGCAGTTCGACTTGCCCGCGTCCTCGATAGGCGTCCTGGTCATGTCGCTGCTGATAGGTACGCCGTTGCTCAGCCTGATCGGCGGCATCGGCGCGGCGCTGACGGTGGGGGTGCGCGGTGCGGGCGTGCTGTTGTCCCTGCTGGTACTGCCCTTGTGTGTACCGGTGCTGATCTTCGGCGCGGGTGCAGTCGAGGCGGTTGCCGCGGGCTTGTCGGCTGACGCGCACTACTCGCTGCTCGGTGCGATGCTGGTGCTGGCGCTCTTTGCGGCACCCATCGCCGCGGCAGCAGCCCTGAGGATCGCACTCGAATGAGGCCGTTGCACAATCGCGGGCTGTCTGGATGGTGTGCGGCTGCCTCGTGCGCGTCCTAGCGGTGACAGCCGGAGTCCGACCTCGTGCAGTTTTCTGACATCAACTGGTTCAAGTACGCTGCCCCCCAGCGTTTCTATCCCCTCGCGGGTCACGTCATCCCTTGGTGCGGTGGGCTGGCGGCATTGCTGACCCTCATCGGCCTGTACGTGGGGCTTTGGGTGGCGCCCGTTGACGCCCAGCAGGGCGATGCCTACCGAATCATTTATATCCACGTGCCGGCGGCCTGGATGTCGATGATCATTTACCTGGCGATGGCGTTCTGGGCCGCCATGGGCTTGATCTTCAACGCACGCCTGGGAGCCATGTTGGCGACCGCGCTGGCGCCATCAGGCGCTCTGATGACCTTCATCGCGCTGTGGACCGGTGCACTCTGGGGCAAGCCGACCTGGGGCACCTGGTGGGTGTGGGACGCGCGCCTGACCTCCGAGCTGGTGCTGCTGTTTCTCTACATCGGATTCATGTCACTGCATGCCGCGATCGATGACCCGCGCCGCGCCGACCGGGCGGCAGCGCTGCTGGCGCTGGTGGGTGCGGTCAATGTTCCGATCATTTATTTTTCGGTGAAGTGGTGGAACACCTTGCACCAAGGCGCCTCTATCAGCTTCAGCAAGGGGGCGACGATTGCCACGCCGATGCTGCTGGGCATGTTGGTGATGGCATTGGCGTTCTGGGCGTATGCCATCGCGATGGCGCTGGCTCGGCTGCGTGTCGTCATCCTGGAACGTGAACAGCACGCGCAGTGGGCGCGCGCCGAACTGGGTGCCGTTTGATGGTCTGGAACAGTTGGTCGGACTTCGTGGCCATGGGTGGCTATGGGTTGTATGTATGGGGATCGTTTGGCGTGACGGCTGCGGTACTGGCCGCTGAAATCTGGTCCGTGAGAGCCCGTCGACGAGCCTTGAGCCAGCGCGTGCGCGATGCCGCCAGTGCAGAGCCAGGAGAAGCTTGATGAAACCCAGAACCAAGCGCGGCTTGGCCATCGTGATTGGCCTTGCCGTATTGGGTGTGGCGAGTGCGCTGGTGCTGAACGCATTCCAGAGCAACATGGTGTTCTTTTTCAGCCCCACCCAAGTGGCGGAGAAAGAGGCGCCACTCGAGCGCAGCTTCCGCATCGGTGGACTGGTCGAGGAAGGGAGCATCCAGCGCGACGAGAACACCTTGACGGTCAACTTCGTGGTGACCGACCTCGCGCAGAATATCCCTGTGGTCTACACCGGCTTGCTCCCTGACCTCTTTCGCGAGGGCAAGGGAGTCGTGGCGCAGGGCAAGCTGGGCCCGGACGGCGTGTTCCGTGCGGAGCAGGTGCTGGCCAAGCACGATGAAAACTACATGCCGCCCGAAGCCGCTGACGCGTTGGCGAAGGCACGCAAGGGCGAGATGCCTGCGGGCGCCATGACGACGTCCTCCGGTGAACCGTCCGGTGCCAAGACCTACGGAGTGACCCCATGATTCCTGAGCTGGGCCACGTCGCCCTGATCCTTGCGCTGGCGATGGCCATCGCTCAAAGTGTCTTGCCCCTGATTGGCGCGCAGCGCGGCGATGCGGCCTGGATGTCGCTGGCGAGGCCCTCCGCGCGCGGCCAGTTCGTGTTCCTGCTGATCTCCTACGGCTGCCTCACCTACTCCTTCATCAACAATGATTTCTCGGTGCTGCTGGCGGCCGAGCATTCCAACTCGACGTTGCCACTGATGTACCGCTACACCGCGGTCTGGGGCAATCACGAAGGCTCCATCCTGCTGTGGTCGCTGATCCTGGGCGGTTGGACGTTGGCCGTCGCCACGTTTTCGAAGGAGCTGGACGAGCCCACGGTGGCCCGCGTGCTCGGTGTGATGGGGCTCATCAGCTGCGGCTTCATCCTCTTCACGCTGTTCACCTCGAACCCATTCGAACGTCTGATCCCGGGTGCCCTCGACGGCCGCGACCTGAACCCGTTGCTGCAGGATCCGGGCATGGTGATCCACCCGCCCATGCTTTACATGGGTTATGTGGGCTTCGTGGTGGCCTTCGCCTTCGCCATCGCCGCATTGCTGTCGGGCCGCCTCGATGCGTCATGGGCGCGCTGGTCGCGTCCCTGGACCACCGTGGCCTGGTGCTTCCTGACCTGCGGCATCGCGCTGGGCAGCTTCTGGGCCTATTACGAACTGGGCTGGGGCGGGTGGTGGTTCTGGGACCCGGTCGAGAACGCCTCGTTCATGCCCTGGCTGGTCGGTACGGCGCTGATCCATTCACTGGCCGTGACGGAAAAGCGCGGTGGCTTCAAGATGTGGACCGCGCTGTTGGCCATCCTCGCGTTTTCGCTGTCGCTGCTCGGTACCTTCATCGTCCGCTCAGGCGTGCTCAGCTCCGTGCACGCGTTTGCAACAGATCCTGCGCGCGGCGTCTTCATCCTCGGGTTCCTGGTCGTGGTGATCGGCGGCTCGCTGCTGCTGTTTGCCTGGCGCGCGCCCAAGGTCGGGCTGGGTGGCGGTTTTGATCTGGTCTCCCGCGAGTCCATGCTGCTGGCCAACAACGTGCTGCTTGTCGTTGCAGCCGCGGCCGTGTTGCTCGGCACGCTCTACCCGCTGGTGCTCGACGCGCTCGGCATGGGCAAGATCTCGGTCGGCCCGCCGTACTTCGACTCTGTGTTTGTCCCGTTGATGGCGCCGGCGCTGTTCCTGATGGGTGTCGGCCCACTGGCACGCTGGCGGCAGGCGGGCGCGATCGACCTGGCACGCCGCCTGCGCTGGGCATTCGGCGTGAGTGCGATTTCCGCCGTGGTGGCCCCCTTTGTGCTCGGCCACTGGACGCCAATGATCGGGTTCGGTCTGCTGCTGGCCGCCTGGATCACAAGCACCGCCCTGCTCAACCTGGTGGCCCGCGTGCGCGGTGGCTCGCTGGACATGGTCGCAGCCCGCCTGGCGGCGCAATCCGGCAGCTACTACGGCATGCTGTTTGCGCACGTCGGGGTGGCGGTGTTCGTCGTTGGCGTCACGGTGGTCAGCGGCTACCAGAGCGAGAGCGATGTGCGCATGCAGGTCGGTGAGACCACCACCGTGGGCGGCTATGTCTTCACGATGCAGGGTGTGCGCGAGGTCAAGGGCCCGAACTATGTCGCGGCGCAGGCCTCGATCGGTGTCACCCAGGATGGCAAGCAGGTCACCACCTTGTGGCCTGAACGCCGCATCTACAACGTGACGCGCTCACCACAGACCGAAGTGGCCATCGACCGCAGTCTGGCGCGCGATCTGTACGTGGCGCTGGGCGAGCCAGTCAGCCCCACGGCCTGGAGCGTGCGCGTGCATCACAAGCCCTTGGTCAACCTGATCTGGCTCGGCTGCCTGCTGATGGCGGGTGGCGGCATGTTGGCGGTGCTGGACCGGCGCTACCGGGTGAGTCGGACGGCGGACGTCAAGAGTGCACCCGTCGATGCCGGGCGCGGTGCGCCGCCGCGACCGATGTCGCTGATCGGCATGCTGGTTCGCAAGTTCCGCGCACGATGAAGCGGTATCTGCTGCCGCTGCTCGTGTTCGTGGTGATGGCCGGATTTCTGGCGATCGGCCTGAAGCTCGACCCGCGCGAAGTGCCCTCCCCTCTGATCGGCAAGCCCGCACCGGCTTTCGATCTCCCGCAACTGGCCGCGCCGGAGCAACGCTTGGCTGCCAAGGACTTGCGCGGACAAGTCTGGCTATTGAATGTCTGGGCGTCGTGGTGCGTGGCCTGCCGCCAGGAGCATCCCCTGCTGGTCGATCTGGCCAAGACGGGTCAGGTCAAGTTGTACGGCTTGAACTACAAGGACAAGCGGGACGATGCGCTCGGCTGGCTGGCCAAGTACGGCAACCCCTATCTCCAGTCGGTGTCGGACACCGAGGGGCTGGTCGGCATCGACTATGGTGTCTATGGCGTGCCGGAGACCTTCGTCATCGACAAGCAGGGTGTCATACGCTTCAAGCAGATCGGCCCGGTGACGCCCGAGGCCTTGCGCGACAAGCTGCTGCCACTGGTGGCGCAACTGGAGCAGGCGCCATGATGCGCCGGCTCCTGATGGCGCTGACCATGGCCTCCGTGATGCACAGTGCGAGCGCCACCGAGGCGGCCTCGCTGGCGGCCGATCCCGTACTCGAGGCTCGCGTGTTGAAGGTGGCCGAGGAATTGCGCTGCCTGGTCTGTCAGAACGAAACCATCGCCGCCTCCCACGCCGATCTGGCGGTTGATCTGCGCAAGCAGATTCGCAACAAGCTCAGCGAGGGACAGTCCGAGCAGCAGATCCTCGATTTCATGGTCGAGCGCTACGGCGACTTCGTGCTGTACCGCCCTGTGCTCAAGGCCAGCACCATCTTGCTATGGGTCGGCCCCTTCGCGCTGCTGCTGATCGCGGCGTACTCGCTCACGCGGGCCATCCGCGGCCGCCAACGCCATGCGGTACCACTGACTCCTGTCGATGCCGATCGTGCCCGACGGCTCCTTGACGAATCTCCCCCAGGCCCATGACCCTCTTCTGGATACTGACCGCGGCGCTGACCGTGCTCGCGCTGGCGCATGTGCTGCCTGTTTTGTTTCGTCCGCGTCGCGCCCTAGCGGCTGCCGACGCGGCAGCGCGCCGCTCGTCGACGCTGGCCATCCTGCGAGAACAAGCCGCGCAACTCGACGCTGAACTGGCGTCGGGCCATCTGGACGCTGAACAGCACCGTGCCGCCCGCGAGGACATCGAACGGCGCGTCCTCGAAGAAGCCGATCCCGTCAGCGCCCCGACTGCGAAGGCATCGATCGCCAGTGCGCCCGCGGATCGTCCCTGGAAGGTCGCATGGCTCCTCACGCTGGGCGTTCCACTGCTGTTGGGCACGATCTACAGCCAGATCGGATCGCCTCAGGCCATTGACACGCCACCGCCGCCGCCGGTCGCCTCACTCGGTGCTGACAACGTCTCCGACGCAGAGGTCGAGGAACTCGTGAAGAAGCTCGCCGCGGCCATGGAGCAAAAACCGGACGACCTCGCCGGCTGGACCTTGCTGGCGCGTACCTATGCGGTGCTGCAGCGCTTTCCCGAGGCCAGCAAGGCGTATGCGCGTGCCACCGTACTGGCGCCCGACGACGCGCAGTTGCTGGCCGACCACGCCGACGTACTGGCGATGCTGCAAGGCCAGAAGATTTCAGGCGAGCCGGCGCGGCTGGTAACGCGTGCGCTGCAGATCGATCCCAAGAACCTGAAAGCACTGGCCTTGGCCGGTGGTGCCGCCTACGAGGCTGGTCAATATCCGCAGGCCATCGAGTACTGGACGCTGGCGCGCCAGATGGCGCCACCGGACACGCCTTTCACCGAAAACCTCGATCGCAGTCTGATCGATGCCCGACGTGCGCTGCAAGGGGGTACGCCCGGTACCGCGACGGCACCAGACACTGCGGCTGCACCCGTCGGCACGGCAGCCACTGGATCGACTTCACCCGCGGCGTCCGACGCCACCCACGTGGCCGGCGTGGTCAGCCTGTCACCGGCGTTGGCCGGCAAGACCTCTCCGAGCGACACCGTCTTCATCTTCGCGCGTGCGGCCGAAGGCCCGCGCATGCCGCTGGCCATCCTGCGCCGTACGGTCGCCGATCTGCCGATCAGCTTCAGGCTCGACGACGCGATGGCGATGTCACCGGCGATGAAACTCTCGAACTTTCCGGTCGTAGTCGTTGGCGCGCGGGTGTCAAAGTCGGGCAATGCGCTGCCGAGCGCGGGCGATCTGGGCGGTCAGGTTTCAGGCGTCGCACTGGGCACGGAGGGGCTGCAGATCGTCATCGACACGGTCCAGCCGTGACCTGCCCTCGCGCCGCTGTTGCGCCTTCAAGTGCCGACACGCACAGCGCAGCCACCACCTCCGGTTGCTCCTCGTGAACGATGTGGCCTGCGCCGCTCAGGCGGATCAGCGTGGAGCCAGACTGCGCTGGCAGCATCGACAGCACCTGCTGCGCTTGTGAAGGCGGCACTGCACGGTCCTTGTCCGCCACGATCAACCTGACGGGCGTGGCCAGGCGGGGCAGATCGCGCAGCAGCGGTTGAACATCCCAGTTGGCCATCATCGCCAGCGCGCCCTCGATGTGCCCAGGATTGCTGACGATGCGGCCGTACAGTGCCATGCCTTCTGGCCCCAGCACCGAGCCGGTGTCACTGACCAGTCGCGCGATCGCACGCGGATCGGCCGCACGTCGGGCTACGAAACCTGGCGCAAACGGGAGCGACGCCATCAGCTTGGCCGCCGGCGGGAACAGCAGCCCGGCCAGTCCGCCCAACGGCATGAACGCACCGTTGATGCTGACCAGACATTGCGGTGCGATGTGGCCGTCGAGGCACATGCGTGCACCCAGCGCAGCGCCTGCCGAATGACCGATCAGGATCGTCGGCTGCGCGGCCAGCACATCGAGCAAGGACTTGACCGCCAAGGCCATGCCCGGCAGTGAGGCCTGCCAGGGGCTCGCCATGCCGGTGTAGGCGTGACCCGGCAGATCGATCAGCAGCAGATCGGCATGTGGCCGCAACCACGGCAGCATCGGGTACCAGGAATGCGCCGAGGCCCCAGTGCCGTGCAACAGCAGCGCGAGCGGCGTCGCAGTGGCGTCTGCGCCTGGAGGCGCTTCGCGCGCAAACCGCTGCAGGTGCCAGCGCAGGCCGCCGGCCTCGACGAATTGACTGGCCTCGCGATACGGCCAATCGCGGCCATCGCGATCCCAATTCAGCCGCGTTGCCATCGCCGGCTCCGCTCAGCGGCTGACCGCCGACGCGGCCGACACCGATGTCGTCGCAAGGGCCACCGCACGCGACAGCGCCGACGCACCGGCATACGGCAGGGGCAGATAGCTGGCGCCCATTTCCTGCGCCAGCTGCCGCGCCGCGGCCTGTGGTTGGGGCGAGGTATCGATCAACAGCGCGCGCAGACTGGCCGCGCGAAACTGGCGCGCTGCCATTTGCACATCTTCACCCGCCCGGGCTCGACCCGGGCTGCCATCGCGCGCAATGTTGCCGCGGCCATCGGTCAGCAGCACGACGATCGGCGTTTCACCCCGCCGGGCGATCGACGTTGCCAGCGCCGCAGCGGCATCGATCCCGGACGCCAAGGGGGTACCACCACCACCGGGCAGTCCCGCCAGGCTTCTCTTGGCGCGCACCAGCGAGCGCGTCGGCGGCAGCAGCAGCTCGGCACCTTTGCCGCGGAATGCCAGCACCGCCACCTGGTCGCGCCGCACATAGCAATCGGCCAGCAGCAGTTCGACCGCGCCCTTGGCCTCAGCCAGACGGTTGAGCGCCGAGGAGCCCGAGGCGTCGACCACGAACACCGTGGTGGTGGCGCTGCGCTGCTTGTAGCGGGTGACGTGGAAATCGTCGCGACGCACCTGCACGCGAGCGCGCACCATGCGGGCTGCATCCAGCGCCTGTGCGCGCTCGACTTCCGCATGCCGAATCTTTTGCCACGGTGCGGCTGCGCGCAGCGTTTCGATCACATTCAACCGAGCTCCCGCACGTGGCTCTCCCCGGCGCGCACCACTTGGCCGCCCGCGCTTTTGTCCTTGCTGGACCGCACCCGCACGGCCTGACGCCTGCGCGGTCGCGCGGCGATCCTGCCCCAGCATCAAGGCCGCCAGCAGACCGGCCGGGATGGCGGCCTGTGCCGCCTCGAGCACCCGGTCTTCGAGATCGCCGACCGGGGGTTCTGGGGTCTCGTCGTCGTCAAGCGTGTCGTCTTCACTCTCGGGCGAAGGGGGCTCCGGGGTGTCTTCTGGCGAGTCCTCGGGTTCATCGGGTTCAGCAGGCGGCTCGGGCGCTTCCGCCTCGTTGGGCAGGGGTTCTGCGGGTGGTGCGGGCACCTGCGTGGCGCGTGGTGCCAGCACCAAGGCCGCGGCCAGCTGGGCATCGTCATCGGTGATGCGCAGGCGCCCGTCAAGCGCCGCCGAAGCGCGCGCCACACGCACCGCCAACAAGGGTGCACGCAGAGATGCCACACCAAGTGCCAGTGCCGTCGAAACCAGCGCCTGCACGATCTCGGCCGACGCTTCGATCTGTGGCAGCAAGGCACGCGCAGCGGCCACATCGTCGCCACTCCAGCCCGGCATCGATGCCAGTTCTTCTTCCAATGCCCGATCGTCTTCGGTGCGGTTGGCTGCGTCCTCGAGCAGCGGATGCAGATCGATCGAAAAAGCCAGTCGATCGATCAGTGCGGGCGCCACGCGCTCGTCGTCGGCCAGGCCTTCGTCGAGCGCGATCACACCGAATCGGGTGGCATGGCGCGTGGCCAGACCGTCACGCTCCAGGGCGACCTCCTGCGTGTCCATCACGGCCGCCAGCCGCGCTGCGGTGGCAGGCGCCAGACGCTCGGCCATGGCCAGCACCACGATGCCGCCGTCGGCCAGCGTCAACACGCCCTGCTGCGCGATGGGGCGTCCGGCCTGCAGCGTGGCGGCGAGATCGAGCCCGCCCAGCAGGCGTTCGTCGTTGATGTGCAGCGGTACCCGCCGCACTGGGGTGCCCTCGGGCAGCAGGTCAGTCAGGCGATGCAGCCAGCCCTCGCGCGCCGGGCCGGGCAGTGCCCGGATCACGACCCCGCCCGTGCCGACCGGGTCCACTGCAAACAGCGCAGCGGCGTGCAGTGCGGCGACCGAGAGCGCTGGCTGCGCGCAACGCCAGCGTGACTCCGGTGCGGTTGCCGCTGACCCGGCACCGGGCAACGCCAGGGTCATGCCCCGAAGAGTTCCGCCACGGCCCGGTCGACGCGCACGGTCGAACCTGCGTCGTCGAGCGGATTGCGGCGCAGGCGGTGCCGCAGTGCAGGCGGTGCGACCCGCCTCAGATGCGCGTCGGTGACTTCGGCATCACCTTGCAGCGCGGCCAGTGCACGCGCCGCGCGAATGAGCGTCAGCTCACCGCGCAGCCCGTCGGTCCCGAGTGACATGCACAACTGGGCCGCGCGTTCGAGTGCCGCGTCGGTCACGGCAACGGCCGCCAGATGCGATTTGCCCTTGACGATGCTGCGGCGCACGCGCTCGTCGTCCTTCTTCCATTTCTCGGTGAAGCCGGCAGGATCGCGCTCGAACTGGTCGCGGCGGCGCACGACCTCGATGCGCGATGGCAGATCGGTGGGCGTCTTCACCTCGACAGACAGTCCGAAGCGGTCGAGCAACTGTGGGCGCAGCTCGCCTTCTTCCGGGTTGCCGCTGCCCACCAGCACGAAGCGCGCAGGATGGCGCACGCTCAGCCCCTCGCGCTCCACGACGTTCTCGCCCGACGCCGCCACGTCGATCAGCAGATCGACCAGGTGGTCTTCGAGCAGGTTGACTTCGTCGATGTAGAGGAAGCCGCGATTCGCACGCGCCAGCAACCCGGGCTCGTAGGCCTTGACACCTTGGGACAACGCTCGCTCGAGGTCCAAGGCGCCGACCACCCGGTCTTCGGTGGCACCCAGCGGCAGATCGACCACGGGGACTGGAATCAGGTGAGACTTGACCGGCGTGCCGGCCAGCTTGAGCGCCTTGCACTCTGGGCAGGCCGAGCCACCCGCTTCAGGATCGCAGTGGTAGCGGCAGCCCACCACCGCGCGCATTTTTGGCAGCATCGCGGCCAGCGCACGCACCGCGGTCGATTTGCCGGTACCACGGTCACCGAAGACCAGCACGCCCCCGACACTGGGGTCGACGGCGGCAATCAGGATGGCGAGCTTCATTTCGTCTTGGCCGACGATGGCGGAGAACGGGAACTGCACGGACATGGTCGGCGGCTGGCAAAGAGGCAGCGAGAAAGACGGCTAGGAGTGAGCAAACCACGTTATCACACGGCCTGCATGCCGGCGATTCGGATCAGCACCGGCACACGATCAACAGCACCGCTGGTTTCCAATGTTCCCGTGGTCAGTAGCCGTGATCGACAATCGCCGTCATGGCCAAACCTGTTCCGCGTCTGAGCCCCGATGACATTCAACGCATC
Source organism: Burkholderiales bacterium Ga0077547 (assembly GCA_001464195.1). Lineage (GTDB taxonomy): Bacteria > Pseudomonadota > Gammaproteobacteria > Burkholderiales > Burkholderiaceae_C > PBB1. The sequence continues at coordinate 39,509 of LNEY01000021.1, read as the reverse complement.
ATCGCCACCGCCTGGGACGACCGTCCACCCTTTGACGCCGTGCTGCGTGCCCATGGGTTGACCCACGGGCAGGTGGTTGCCTTGCTGAAGCGGGAGTTGACGCCGAATGCCTACAAGGTCTGGACAGCACGTACGAAATCCGCGGCCGGTCCGGCTGCACGCAGCGCGCGGCGATGACAGGGACGAAGGGGCTGAGATGGCCGCACCGCCACTGACGCATCACGAAATCCTCACACTCGTGGGCCCGTTCACTGCGCGCGGCCGGCATGTCGATCTGGCGGCAAGCGACCGAGCAGCAAGGCGGCTGGTGTTCAAGGCGCTTGTCCATCCCGGCGAAGCCGATGGTTCGCCCGAGCTGCGTGAAACGCTGGTGCTGGAGAACCGGGATGTCAGTGATTACCGTTTGACACGCCGCCTGACCTTGCCCAGCGGACTCGAAGCCACGCTGTACACCGAAGGTGCCGATCCCGGTGACTTGCTGGCGCGCATTGAGGCCATCGCGCTGCGCCGCCAGATCCGCTGGCAGTCTGGCTTCGTGATTGCCGAGAACCATCGGCTCGATGCACCGAAGTCGTCCGGCCGAGAGGCGGCGGCCACCGCGATGATCCTGACGCACGCCACGGCGCAGGTCGGCGCATTGACCGTCGAGTTGAAGCTCCCCGCGCTGGGTGGGATTCCAGCCGAGCTGGAGTTGAAGATGGCGACCGAACGCCTGAGCTTCCCCGAGGATCTGCTTGCGGTGCTCGGCTGGAGCTGGACTCGCCTGATCCGGGCCGGTGGCGGCTGGAAATGCAGTCTGCGCGTGCGCGGAAAGGCCGAGGCCCGCAGCCGCGATACCGAACAGAAATTCGAACTAACGGCCGCACACCTGGTGCAGACCCTGGCTGCATCACCACGCAGCTTCCACGAGCGCTGGTTGAAGCGGCGTTGGGGCGTGACGTTCCGGCGCGCTGTGCCGCTCGCGGTCACGGTGGCGCTGATCGGCACCGCCGCGGCAGTGCCCAGCATGGGCCTGTCGGAGGACTCCCTGTGGCGCATGGTGGTCTTCCAGTCGCCGCCGTTGCTGCTGGTGCTGGTGTTCTGTTTCCGCGAATTGCCGCAGATCGAAATCCCACCCTGGCCGCGCCGGCTGACACAGCCCCACTGGTTTGCCGCGGACACTCCAATGGCCAGCGGTGAGCCCACCAGCCATTCCTCCGTGAACCACACTGCAACCTGATGGGTGATCGATGCTCGGCAACCCGATGAACATTCCTCCAATCTCGATCAGCGCGGCCAAGGCCGCGCTGATCGAGCAGTACGCCGACACCACCTTGCGCAAGCGAGCCACCATGCTGTGGGGCACACGCGGCGTTGGCAAGTCGTCGGTGGTGCGACAGGTAGCGGCCCACTTTGGCGTGCCGCTGGTCGATCTGCGCCTGACCACGATCGAACCGGTGGACATCCGGGGTGCCATCTACGCCGATGAGGTGCAGGGCAAGACGGTCTGGTTTCCGCCCGAGTTTCTGCCGCCGCCTGACCAGCCCGCGGGCATCCTGTTCCTTGATGAGCTGACGGCGGCCGACCAGCGGCTGCAGATCTCGGCCTATTCGTTGATCCTGGATCGTCGTGTGGGCAACTACCGTTTGCCCGATGGCTGGCAGGTGGTTGCCGCAGGCAATGCCAGCTTCCATGGCGCGGTGAGCCATGACATGGGCACCGCCCTCGCCGATCGGATGTTCCATTTCAATGTGCAAACGGTGATCGATGCCTTTCTGGCACACGCCCTGGCGTCCGGCTTTGCGCCCGAGGTCATGGCCTACCTGAAGGTGCGGCCGGATCGCCTGGACGACACCCCCTCCCAGCTCGCCAACGACCACCTGATCGGTGCCAGCCCGCGCGGCTGGGAAGACATCTCGAACGTGCTGCAGTCCGGCCTGTCCGAGCAGGCGCAGCGCGTCTTTGTTCAAGGTCGCATCGGGGCCGCCAACGCGGCTGAATTCTTCGGTGTGCTGCGTGAACTGCAGGCCGCGGTCGATGTGGTGCGCCTTTTGGGCTGCCAGCCCGGTGCCGAAACGCAGGCCTTGCTGCCGAAGACGCTCGATGGCCTCTACGGCATGGTCTACGGGCTGCTTGCCGCCAGCACCGACGACACCACGCTGGCCCGCGCGCTGGAGATCATCGAAGAATTGCCTGAGGCGCGCAGCCCTGTCGCGTTGCCGGTGCGAGAGGCGCAGACGCTGGCGATGGAGCTGCTGATGCAGTCGGCGCTCGAGAAGGGGCTTGAGGGCGCGATCCTCGACAGCCCGGCCTATCGCCGCTACGCCGAGCGCCGCCATCGAGAGAGCCAGAGTGGCTGACCACCGCGGCACCCGTGCGATTCAGCGCATGGTCGAGTACGCGCCGTCGACCGGCGGGCTGGCCCTGTGGGTGCAGCATCAGGACCTGCCCGACGAAGGTGCTCAGTCGCCCAAGCTGGGCGCCCCCGCGAAAGCGCCAGCGCCGCCTGTCACCACCGATGGCCACACCATCCGCTACAGCGCCACCTTCGACGCCTTGCCGCTCGCTGAACAGGTGGGCTGGGTTGCGCACGAAGTGCTGCACATCGCCTTGCGCCATCCGCAGCGGTTTCTGGATCTGCAGCACCGGCTGGGCGACGCCGATCTGCAGCTGTTCAATCTGTGTGCCGACGCCATCGTCAACAGCACGCTCGACCACCTGAGCTGGCTGCAACTGCCTGACAAGGCCGTGACGATCGACCAGCTGCTGGCCGCCGAAGTCGGCATGCAGAACAACGTCGAGGCGGCGCTGCTGGAATGGGACGTTGAGCGCCTGTACCGCGCGATCGACGACCGCAGGCCACAGGATCGGGGTGGCAAGCGCGATGGCCCGCGTGCTGCCAGCGTGCGTGCGCTGGGGCAGCAGGATCAGGCCGATCTGAAGCCGGGCCCCGACGCGCGGGAGGCGCCGGAAGAAAGCGCTGCGCAAGCCCGTGAGTGGGGTGAGCGGATCACGCGCGCGCACGCCAGCGACGGTGAGTTCTCGATGCTGCGCACCTTGATCGCCGACTTGCCGACCACGCACACACCCTGGGAGCAAATGCTGCGAACCCAGCTCGCGCGCAGCCTGGCACCCAAGCGCGATATCTCGTGGTCGCGGCCGTCACGGTCTTATCTGGCGAACCAAGGCCGCGCGGGTGCGAACCGTCGCATGCCGTGGGAGCCGGGCTTCAGTTCCTCGAAGGCCTCGCCCCGGCTGGTGGTGATCGTCGATGTGTCGGGCTCGGTTGACGATGCGTTGATGGCGCGCTTCGCGGCCGAGGTCGAGGCGATCGTGCGCCGACTGGAAGCGGGTCTGGTGCTGGTGATCGGCGACGAGCAGGTGCGCGAGGTGACTCGCTTTGAGCCGACACATTCGACGCGCCAGGGCAGCGGTCTGCGCGACATCGTCTTTCAAGGCGGCGGTGGCACTGACTTCACGCCGCTGCTCGAGGAAGCGGACCAGCACCAGCCGGACATCGGTGTCGTGCTGACCGACCTCGATGGTCCGGCCTACTTTCGCCCCCGCTGGCCGGTGATCTGGGCGGTACCCGAGGCGAACGCTTCAGCGCTGGCGCCCTTCGGCCGCAAACTGGTGCTGCGCTGAACCGCCTCGACGCCCGCCGCAGGACTACTTCAGCAAGCCCAGCACCGGCTTGAATTGCGGATGGTTGCTGCTGCGCAGCCACTCGAAGGCCACCATCTCGACGCTGACGATCTCGGCACCGGCCTGTTGCAGGCGTTGCATGGCGAGTTCATGGTTGTGGGCCGTTCGCGAGCCGCAGGCCTGCGCGATCACGGACACCTTCAAGTCTGCGGCCAACAGGCCCAGCGCGGTCTGATACAGGCACACGTGAGCCTCGCAGCCGGCGATGACGATTTCGCGCGGCGCTTTCGTGCCATCGAGTGGCAGCAGTTCGAGCAGCCCGTCGGCGCATGCATCGAAGTGCATCTTCGACAAGGTGGCCTGGCACCGCTGCCGGATGGCGTCGTCGTTCGGCCCAAGACCTTTCGGATTTTGCTCCGTGCCGTAGACCGGGACCCCGAGTTCGCGTGCCACATCGGCCATGCGCACGGCTTGCGCCAGCACGTCGGCCCCTTGGTGGATGGCCGGCAGCAACCGCTGCTGGTAATCAACGAGAACCAGCAAGGAGGTCGCGGCGTCGATGAGTTTCACGGTTCGGTGGTGAGGGACTCTGGCGCGTGGGGCACCTGGGCTCGTGTGCGGATGATCACAGCGTCAAGGTAGCGGTCGAACAACGCCTGCGATTCTTGCCGAAACATCCGGATGCGGCCAGTGTGGCTGAGCAGCAGCAGGCCCACGATGTGCGCAAACAGCGCGGTGACTTCGGCCTGAGCGTCGTCCTGTCCCAGGCCCAGCGCGATCAGTGCCTGCTGGGTGGGCGCCAGCGCATCGCGTAAGCGGGCATTGAGCTGCTCGTTCAAGCGGGGTGTCAGGCCGCGGGGTTGCATGCCATGGAACAGGTAGAACCCGAGGTCCAGGTCGCGCGGGCTCTCGCGGTAGAACTCGAAAAAGGCGGTGGCCTTGGCGCGCAAGGTGCGCTGTGCCTGCCCAGCCGGAATCGCGTCGCCGGAACCTGCGGGCGGCAGGGGGAAGGGCGCAGGTTCGGCCGCGCCGACAAAGGCATTGAGCCGTTCCAGCGATTCGCCCAGCAGCGCGCCGTAGACCTCTTCCTTGCTTGAAAAGTAGCTGTAGATCGCGCCGGGCGTGTAGCCCGCGCGCTTGGCGATCTCTCGCAAGCTGGCGCCTTCGAGCCCCAACTCCAGGAATGCAGAACGGGCGGCGGACAGCACCAGCGCGCGGCGCACATCCGTCACGGCTTGCTGTCGCACGCTGCGCGCTGCGCTGTCGATCCGAGCCCTGGACGGCAGATCGAGAGTCGAGGTCTTGCTGGCTCGCGGCATCCCTAAATCTTACATTGCAGCTGCGAATTGAACAGTGTTCAAATAGTGATCCGATGACCCAAAGATGAGCTCCATGACTGCCGCTACGCCCGATCCCATCTTGGCCCATCCGAGCGGACTGCCAGTGCTGACTGATCATCTGATGACCGGCAGTGACTATCGCGAATCGCTGCGTCGCTACCGGCCCGTGGTGTACGTCGATGGGCAGCTGATCGACTCCGTGGTCGACGCACCCAGTTTGCAACCGGGGGTCAATGCCCTGGGCGTGACCTACGATTTCGCGCACGACCCGGCGATGGCGCCGCTGATGACGGCGGTGCAGAGTTCCACTTCTGGCAAGCGCATCAGCCGCATGCTGCACATCAATGAGTCGGCCGGCGACCTGCTCAACAAGCTGGAGGCGGTACGGCTGCTGTGCCAGGAAACCGGCTGCGCTCAGCGCTATCTGGCGCACGATGCGCTGAATGCGATCGGGCAGGTCAGCGCCCGCATCGACGATGCCCGCGGCAGCACCGAACACCGAGCCCGCTTTGCCCAGTACCTGCAGCGTGTGCAGGATGAGGACTTGGCGATCGGCATTGCGATGACCGATGCCAAGGGCGACCGCTCGCGCAAGCCGCATCAGCAGGCAAATCCCGACACCTACGTTCACATCGTCGAGCGCAACGCCAAGGGCATCGTGATCTCGGGTACCAAGGCGATCGTCACCGGCGCACCCTACATGCACGAATTCCTCGTGATGCCGGGACGCCACATGGGCCCGGAAGACGCGGCCTTCGCGGTGTGCTGCGCGGTGCCGGTTGATGCCAAGGGCATCACCATCGTCGCGCGGCCTGCGGGGCGGCCGGGACACAAGGTCGAGCATGGTGCGCCGTTGTTCTCGCGCCGCTACGGCCAATCGACCGGCGTGGTGATCTTTGACCAGGTGTTCGTGCCGTGGGAGCGGGTGTTCTTCGCCGATGAGTGGGAGCACTCCGGCACGCTGACCTATCACTACGCGACGCACCACCGCCACAGCTGCATTGGTGCACGCGCCGGCTTCGGCGATCTGCTGATCGGCGCAGGCGCCCTGATGTGCGAAGCCAATGGCTTCGACCCGGGCGAGATGAGCAGCTTGCGCGATCCCATGGTCGAGCTGATCAAGATCACCGAAGGTTTCTTCGCCTGCGGCGTCGCCGCCAGCGTCTACGGCGCCCCCGACGAGTACAGCGACACCTTCATGCCCGAGCCGGTGTTCAGCAACATTGGGAAGCTGTTGCTCGCGACACAGATTTACGACATGCATCGGCTCGCGCATGAAGTCTCGGGGGGTCTCATCGTGGCCTTGCCCGGTCCCGACGAAGACCACAACCCGGCCACCGCCGCCACGCTGGCCGAAGTGCTGCGCGCCAACCCGGCCGTGCCGTACGACAAGCGCATCGAAGTGGCGCGCTTCGTGGAAGACCTGACCGCGTCGTACCAGGGCGGCTGGTACTCGGTGATCAGTCTGCACGGCGGTGGCTCGCCCGCTGCGATGAAACAGGAGATCTGGCGCCACTATCCGGTCGGCAACAAGGTCGATCTGGTTGAACGCCTGCTGGACCGCGGGGTGCTGCACGACGAGACCCGGGTCATCACCCAGAACCGCCAACCCGGTCGCTGCTGCGACACGGGGTGCACCGTGCCCGGGCAGGCGGTGATGGTGCCGTTGCCGAAGCCGCACAGCCGCTAGCGAGCGCGATCCTGTGCGCCCGTTTCCCAGGCGCTTCGTTATCCTCGCTGCTGGACCCGCGCAACTGGACAACTGATGAGTCAACTTTTCTCACCCTGGCAGCTCGACGCGCTGCATCTTCCCAATCGCATCGTCATCGCCCCGATGTGCCAGTACTCGGCCACCGACGGCACACCGGGCGACTGGCACATGATCCATCTGGGACATCTCGCTTTGTCGGGCGCGGGTCTGATGGTCCTGGAGGCCACCGCCGTGTCGCCTGAAGGCCGGATCTCGCCACAGGATCTGGGGCTTTATTCGGACGCCAACGAAGCTGGGCTGGCGCGTGTGTTGAGCGCCATTCGCGCCCACGCACCGATCGCGGTGGCCGTGCAAATCGCCCATGCGGGTCGCAAGGCATCGAGCCGCGCGCCATGGGAAGGGGGCACCCAGATCCGTCCTGATGAACACAGCGGCTGGCAAACGGTGTCGGCGTCGAACTTGCCACATTCAGCGGGTGAGGTACCACCGCTGGCGCTCGACCGCGCCGGTCTCACCAAGGTGCGCGACGACTTTGTGGCCACCGCCCGCCGCGCGTCGCGCCTGGGCTTCGATGGCATCGAAATTCATGCGGCCCACGGCTACTTGCTGCACCAGTTCCTGTCGCCGCTGTCGAACCAGCGCACCGATGACTATGGCGGCAGCCTCGAGAACCGCATGCGCTTTCCGCTGGAGGTGTTCGACGCAGTGCGCGAGGTCTTTCCGGCCGACAAGCCGGTGTGGACACGGGTGTCGGCCACCGATTGGGTCGCGGGCGGATGGGATCTCGAAGGCACGCTCGCGTTCTCGCAGGCGCTGAAGGCCCGCGGCTGCGCTGCGGTGCATGTCTCCACCGGAGGGTTGTCAACCGCGCAGGCCATCCCGCTGGCTCCCGGCTACCAGGTGGAACACGCCGAGCGCGTCAAGGCCGAGGTGGGCATCCCCACCATCGCGGTCGGTCTGATCACCGAGGCCGAGCAGGCCGAAGCGATCATCGCCAGTGGGCAAGCCGATGCGGTGGCCTTGGCGCGGGCGATGTTGTACGACCCTCGCTGGCCGTGGCACGCCGCTGCCAAGCTGGGCGCCAAGGTCACGGCACCGCCGCAGTACTGGCGCTCACAGCCGCGCGAGTTCAAGGACTTGTTCGAAGCCGCGAAGTTCGGGCAGCGCTAGCGCGGATCTCCGCTGTCGCGCCGGCTCGTCAGCCCAGCACGAACGGGTTGGCGATGCCGGGCTTCGGGTTGATGAAGACGCTCTTCGATTCCAGGTACTCGTAGATGGCCCGGATGCCGTTCTCGCGACCGAGGCCCGAGGCCTTGACGCCGCCGAACGGCGCCATGTAGCTGACCACGCGGTAGGCATTGACCCACACCGTGCCCGCCTTCAGGCGCTTGGGCAGCGTCATCGCGCGTTCCAGGTCGCGCGTCCATACGCCGGCCGCCAGGCCGTACGGGGTGTCGTTGGCCATGGCCACCGCCTCGTCTTCGGTGTCGAACGGGATCACCACCAGCAGCGGGCCGAAGACCTCCTCCTGCGCTATGCGCATGTCGTTGCGCACGCCGGTGAAGATCGTCGGCTCGACGAACAGACCTTTCTCGCAGCCGGGGCGCTTCGAGCGCTCGCCGCCCAGCACGCATCGGGCGCCTTCGGAGCGGGCCACATCGATATAGTGCAGCACCTTGGCCAGCTGCGGTGGCGTCGACACCGGGCCGACGTTGGTGCTCTTGTCGAGCGGGTCACCGAGCGTCGCGGTCTTCATGAAGTCGACCAGCCGCGTCACGACCTCGTCGTGCACCGCACGCTGCACCAGCAGGCGGGAGCCCGCCATGCAGGTCTGGCCGGTGGCGGCGAAGATGCCTGACACGATGCCCTTGACCGCATCGTCGAGCGCTGCATCGGCGAACACGATGTTGGCCGACTTGCCACCGAGCTCGAGCGACACGCGCTTGAAATCGACGGCCGCGTTCAGCGACACGCGGCGCCCACCCTCCTCGCTGCCGGTGAACGCCACCTTGGCGACCAGCGGATGCTTGACCAGCGGCTCGCCCACATCGAGACCGAAGCCGGTGACGACGTTGAACACCCCAAGCGGGAAGCCGGCCTGCGCCACCAACTCGGCGAAGTAGACCGTCGACGCCGACGAGAACTCCGACGGCTTCACCACGATGGTGTTGCCCGCCGCAAGCGCTGGTGCGATCTTCCAGGCGGCCAGTAACAACGGCGAGTTCCACGGCGCGATGGCGGCCACCACGCCCAGTGGCTCGTAGCTGATGTAGTGGAACAGGCCCGGCTTGTCGATCGGCGTCACCGCGCCTTCGACCTTGTCGGCCAGGCCGCCGTAGTAATAGAACCACTGCGGCAGGTATTTCATCTGGCCCAGCATCTCGGCCCGCAGCTTGCCGTTGTCGCGCACCTCCAGGTCGGCCAGGCGCTCGGCGTTCTCAGCGATCAGGTCACCAAGCCGGTGCAGAAGCAGGCCGCGCGCGCTGGCCGTCATTCGTGGCCAAGGGCCCTCCTCGAAAGCGCGGTGGGCAGCCTTCACGGCCAGGTCAACATCGCGTGCGTCAGCCTTCGCGAACTGCGCCCAGGTCTCGCCGGTGGCGGGATTCATGCTGTCGAACAGCTCACCACCGACCGCGTCGACCGCCTGACCGCCGATGTGCATGCAAAAACGTTCCACGTGTAGTCCTTTGGTCGAGGTGCTGGGTTGTTCTGTAAATTCTTCGATAGAAGACAACTTTCGCGCGGCTGTGCGTTCATGTCAAGGCAAGGTGAACCCGCATGTTGTGGCTGGAAACGGGAAAACTTGCATGAGAACAACCACGGGCAGAGGCGCCAACGCTAGACTGTCGGCAACCCCATTTCATCTTCTAAAGAAGAATGAATCAGCCGCCTCCCTCATCCAAACGCGCCAGCGCCTCCGCGGTCACCAGCGTGCAGCGCGGGTTGGCGCTGGCGACCAAGCCGTCGTCCGACGAGGCGATCAGCCAGGCCTTGGGCCAGCGCATCAAGGCACTGCGAGCGCGGTCCGGCTTGACGCTGGAACAGTTGTCGCAGCGCTCAGGAGTGAGCCGCGCCATGCTGTCGACCATCGAGCGCGGCGAAAAGAGCCCCACGCTGCCGATCATCGTCCGCATCGCCGCCGGGTTCGGTATCTCGTTGTCGACCTTGCTGGGTGCCGAGCCTGATCCATCGAGCGTTGCCGTCATCCGCGCGGCGCATCGAATCGTGTTTCGCGACCCTGAAACCGGGTTCGAGCGGTGGATGTTGTCCCCTGCTCACGTTGACAATGGGGTGGAGTTTGTTTTGCACCGCCTGCCCGCGGGTTGCTCGACGGGGTTGTTGCCGGTGTATGCCAGCCCGACCGAAAAATACCTCACCGTGCATTCGGGGACACTGAGCGTGGTCGTCGATGATCAACGGCATGTGCTCCACACCGGTGACGCGATCTATTTCCAAGTTCAGGCGCCCTATCGCTTCCTCAACGAAGACCCGCGAATGGATTGCACGTATTACATGGTGATCGCTCGCAAGCGCTGATCACGGGCACCCGATGACCGACATGACCGACACACTCGCTTCCGCCTTGGTGCCTGACTTCCGCAAGGCGATGCGTCGACTCGCCGCCACCGTGACCCTGATCACCACCGTTGACCCCACCGGTCGACGTCACGGCATGGTGGCCACGGCCGTCAACTCGGTGACGATGGACCCCCCCACCCTGCTGATCTGCGTCAACCGGACCGCCAGCTTGCACGCCCCGTTGATCGAGCGAGGCCGTTTCTGCATCAGCGTGCTGATGCCTGCGCACCATGAGTTGGTCGGGCACTTCAGCGGCCAGAAGGCCGGTGAAGATCGCTTCGCATTCGGCGACTGGCGCGTCGACGACACCAGCGGCTTGCCCTACCTGCACGGCGCGCAGTGCAATCTGTTTTGCCGCTTGGCCTCCGTGACCGCCGTCGGCACCCATTCAGTGATCATTGCGGCGGTTGAAGCGGTGCAGGTCCAGGATGACGTGATGCCCTTGATTTACGCCAACGGGGGCCTGCATGCCATCGGCGACACCGTGTCCTGAATCGTGAGCCGGCCATGACTGATCTTCCACGCACAGGTACACCCACAGCGTCTGCGCCGTTGCACATCCAGGAGGTGTGCGTGCGCGACGGTTTCCAGATCGAGCCGGTGTTCGTTCCGACCGAGCGCAAGATCGAGTTGGTGAATGCGCTCAGCCGCAGCGGCGTGGCCAAGATCGAAGTGACGTCGTTTTCGTCACCCAAGGCGATCCCGGCGCTTGCGGATGCCGAAGCGGTGATGCGCGGCATCGACCGCGTTGCGGGCGTCGAGTACGCCGCGCTGGTGCCCAATGTGCGCGGGGCAGAGCGGGCGCTGTCCTGCGCCGTCGACGAGCTCAATCTGGTCATGTCGGCCAGCGCTTCGCACAGTCAGGCCAATCTGCGCATGAGCCGTGAGCAATCGCTGGCTCAGTTCGCGGACATCGTGCGTGCCGCGGCCGGCCAGGCGGCGATCAACGCCTCGCTGTCCACCGCGTTTGGCTGTCCGTTCGATGGCGATGTGCCTGCCGAGGTGGTGATGGGTTGGGTCGCGCGGCTGGTCGATCTGGGCATCGATCGCATCGCCTTGTGCGACACCACCGGCATGGCCAACCCTGCACAAGTGAAGCGGCTTTTCGTGGCAGTGACCGAGCGCTGGCCCGAAGTGACCTTCACCGCGCATTTCCATGACACCCGGGCGATGGGCCTGGCCAATGCGCTTGCCGCGCTGGATGCGGGGATCACCCACTTCGACGCCTCGCTCGGCGGCCTGGGCGGCTGCCCTTTCGCTCCCGGCGCGAGCGGCAACGTCTGCACCGAGGACATGGTGCACATGTTCGAAGCCATGGGGCGGCACACCGGTGTCGATCTGGAGCGCCTGCTGACGCTCGCACGCCAACTCCCCGACATCGTCGGGCACCCCGTGCCGGGTCAGGTCATGAAGGCCGGCCCGGCGACACGGCGATATCCGTTGCCGTGAGTCAGGTTGGCAGCATTGAACGGACGCTGTCCGCGAACGTGCTCACGTTGATCGGCTTGGAGAGGTATCCATCGCAGCCCGCGACGCGCATCTTCGCCTCGTCGCCCCGCATCGCGTAGGCGGTGAACGCCACGACGATGATGTGCTGCAACCGTGGATCTGCCTTCAAGCGCTGGGTGAGTTCAATGCCGTCCATGCCCGGCATCTGGATGTCCATCAGGATCAGCTCCGGCTTGAAGCTGTCGATGCGGCGCAATGCCTCATGGGCATCGCCTGCGGCATCCACCGCAAAGCCTTCCTGCTCGAGGATGTACCGGACCAACTCGACGTTGATCGCGTTGTCATCGACGATCAGCACGCGCGGTGTCGCCATGATCAGCTCGATGCGGCAGGCGCCAGGGGAGCCGCGCGAAACGAGCGCAGGCTTTCCAGCCACAAGGGAATCGTTCCGCCGCCCTTGCCGAGAATCAGCCGGGCCGATGCGGACAGCTGCGCATACTCGGCCTCGGTGAGCATCATGCTGGTCCAGATGAACACGGGCAGATCACGCCATTCGGGCATCTGGCGTAACGCGGTCAGCACCTCGAAACCATCGAAGCCCGGCATCATCAGGTCAAGGATCATGGCGTCGGGTCGGTGATGCGCCAGTGTGCGCAGGGCCTCGCGGCCGTCTGGCACGCAGACGACACCGATACCGATGCTGGCGAGCGTCGCCTGCATCAGATCGAGTGCGCGCGGATCGTCATCCACGACCATCACGGTGGTGGCGCGTGAAGCCGCACCGCGGAATCGCGCCATCGCCTTCAGGATTTCATCGCTGCGTATCGGCTTGCACAGCACATCGGTGATGGCAAAAGTGGCCGAGGCCCCATCGTCCGCCGGAATCGACACGCCGATGACCGGGGCATCGCCACTGGCCCCTCCGCTGCGGATGCCGTCGAGTGCGGTCAGCCCAGGCTGGTCGGGGAGTCGCAGGCCGAGGGTGATGGCGGCATAGGCGGTGCTGCGCGCCTGGGTCAACGCCAAAGCGCCCGTGAATGCCGCATCGGCCTGGATGCCGGAGGTGGCCAGCGCCTCCACCATTTGCGTTGAAATCTGAGGGTCGGGCTCGATCACCAGCACCCGATGCAATGATGCGCCCTGAGACAAGCGGGTCGCCCGCTGCGCGTCGGTGCCGTGCACGCGATTGAGCACCACATGGAAGACGCTGCCCGCGCCCACGCTGCTGCGCACACCCACGCTTCCGCCCTGCGCTTCAACCAGACGACGCGTGAGTGCCAGTCCGAGCCCTGTGCCCTGGTGTTGCTTGCTGTAGCCGGCATCCAGCTGCTGGAATTCGACGAACAGGCGCGGCAGGTCCTCCTCGCTGATGCCGATGCCGGTGTCATGCACCTCAATGCGGAAATGCTCCGGACCTTGCGCCAGCGCGTGCACCGACACTGTTCCGCCGTCGGGTGTGAACTTGATGGCGTTCGACAGGTAGTTGTAGAGCACCTGCTTCAGCCGCGAGCTGTCCAGGTGCAGATCGGTCAATGTTGGGTCGATGTGGGTGAGCACGCGGATGTGCTTGCGCTGGATGGCGGTGTGCAGCACATCGGTCACCTCCGTCAGCAGCGCGGGCAACTGCAGCGGCTCGGGAAAGAAGTCAAATTTCCCGGACTCGACCTTCGAGAGGTCCAGCACATCGTTGATCAGCTGCAGCAAATGCCGGCCGCTGCTGCCGATGTGGCCCAGGAACTGGCCATGCTGCGGTGTGTCGGGCCGCACCGTGCCGGACTGCAGCAAATCGGCAAATCCGATCACCGCATTGAGTGGTGTGCGCAACTCGTGCGACATGTTGGCGAGGAACTGACTCTTCAGCCGGTTGGCCTCCTGGATCTGGCGGTTCTCCGCTTCCAGCCGCTGCGCCTTCAGCCGGATGTCTTCCGCCAGCCGCTGCTCGGTGATCTCGCTGATGATGCCCAGCATTCGTTTGGCGTGCCCGTCGTCGGCCTGCACCTGTCCATGCGCGCTGATCCAGTGCACGCTGCCATCTGGCCAGATCACACGGCACTGTGCATGCCAAGGCTGCTCGCCCGTGATGGCCACGTGCAGGCTTTGGGCCACGTCTTCCCGATCTTCTGGGTGCACATGCGCGATGAAGGTGTCGAAGGTCCACTCGGGCTGCAGTTCGTCGTAACCAAAGCAGCGGTCGTGCCGCAGCGAGCGCCGAGCCTGCCCGGTGGACAGATCCAGCATCCAGTCGCCGATGGCGGCCGATTCGAGGGTGAAGCGCAGCCGCGATTCGCTGTCGCGCAACGCGGCCTCGGCGCGCCGCTGACGAGTCACGTCGCGGGCGATCTTCGAGGCGCCGACGATGCGGCCCTCACCGTCGCGGATCGGTGACACCGTGATCGACACATCGAGCTGGCGGCCGCCTTTGGCCAGGCGCACGGTGTCGAAAGCGGGGACCCTTTCGCCGTTCGACACACTGGCCATGATGCGAGCCTCCTCAGCGGTGCGCTCCGGCGGGATCAGCATCAGCACAGACTGCCCGATCGCCTCCTCTGAGGTGTAGCCGAAGATGTCCAGAGCGCCTTGGTTCCAACTCGTGATTCGCCCCTCCAGTGTTTTCCCGACGATCGCGTCGTTGGATGACTCAACGATGGCAGCCAACAGGTTCGACTCGGTTTCAGCTTGCACTTGTGAAGTCAGGTCCCGGAGGATCATGGCCATACCCAAGGCCGATCCGTCCTCGGCATGCGTGAGCGCTGCCCGCAGCTCCACCGGCCTCCTTGTGCCGTCCCGGGCCACGGCGGTGTATCGATGCACCGTGTCGACCGTGATACCGAGCTCGATCATCAGATCGACAGGGTTGGCCTCCAAGTAAGACAGTGGTCGGTCTTCGCGTTGGAATACCTCCCAGATGGACTGTTGCCTTGCGTCCGTCTGAGACCATCCTGTGACCCGCTCTGCAATGGCATTCATGCCCGTCACACGACCCTCACGGTCGATGGCGATGAATCCCGCACCGATGCTTGCGAGGGTCACAGCCAGGTTCTGCTGGATCTCCATCAGTTGCTCTTCGGCGCTGCGCCGCTTCCTGACCTCGGCTTCGAGCGAGGCGATGGCGGCGTTGAGCCGGTCGATGGACGGAATCTTCAGCGCCTTGGGAATCAAGGGCCAGAGGGCGAGCGCGGTGACCAGCGACACCGCCGCGGTGCCCGCCTTGGTGAGCGCCTGCAGGCCGTAATCCGGCCGCCAGATGACCCAGATGTCCATCACATGCGTCAGGCCGCAGGCGAAGATGAACGCACTGAACAGCAACGCCATCGAGTTCAGCGCTGAGTCGCCGCGCTTGCGCACGAAGGTCACCAGCGCGATGGGAATGGAGAAATAAGCGGCGGCGATGATGGCGTCTGACCCCACCATGGCCCACAACACGCTGGGTGACCAGGTGAAGCAGTAGCCATGGGGCAGAAATCCCGCACGGCCAAAGAACGACGTCAGAAATTCCATGGTGGGTCTTTCCCTTCCACTCCCATCGCTGGCGATGTGGAGATACGTGGCGCGCGCACGCGTTCGTGCTCAGCCCGCACGCATAGGCATACTTTTTCGCACCATACCTTGCCCCAGACGGGCTGAGGTTCGGTGGATTCACCGCCCCCAGCAAAAAAGGACCCGCAGGTCCTTCAGGCCGAGAAGATCTGCGCAAGGCCGCTGATCAGACGCCGTGGTCCTTCAGCCAGTTGTGTGCCAGTTTGGCAGCGTAGGTGGCCGTGGTCTTGTCGTAGGTGGGGCGATAGTCGGCGTTGAAGCCGTGATCGACCTTGGGGAAGACGACGATCTCGGAGCCGCTGCCGGACTTTCGCAAGCCTGCACTCATCTTTTCGACGGTCTCGGCCTTCACGTAGGCGTCGGTGCCGGCGTACAGGCCCAGCACTGGCACTTTCAGATCACTCGCGAATTCAATCGGGTCCTGCGGTTTGATGTCCGACTTCATCCCGTCGAGCAAGCCGTAGTACGCCACCGCTGCCTTCAGCTTCGGGTTGTGATTTGCGTACACCCAGGCCGCGCGGCCGCCCCAGCAAAATCCGACCAGCCCCAGCCGGTCAGCCTGCGCCCGCCCGCTGGCCCGGGCAAACGCCACCGTCGCGTCGAGGTCTGCATTGACCTGCGCATCAGGCACCTTGGCCACCACCGTCGACAGGATCTGACCGATGTCGGTCATCTTCGACACATCGCCCTGGCGTGCGAACAGCTCGGGCGCAATCGCGAAATAGCCGAGCTTGGCATAGCGGCGGCACACATCCTTGATGTGCTCGTGCACGCCGAAGATCTCCTGCACCACCAGCACCACCGGGTACTTGCCGGGCTTGGATGGCATCGCGCGGTAAGCCGGCATCTGGCCGCCAGCCACAGGGATGCGGACTTCGCCTGCCACGAGGCCCTTCGTGTCGGTGGTGATCACCTCGGCCAGCACCGGGCTCGACGCCACCGCAAAGCCCGAGGCCAGCGATGTCATCACAAACATGCGCCGCGATAGGCCATCGTCGCGTTGGGGATCGGCAACCGCGGGCGGGTTCTGAAAATCGATGGGCGTCAGCCCGTAGTCCATCAGCTTCATCGTCGCTCCTGCGCGTCATGGGCGTCACAACGCGCCGTACTCTAGTGGAATATAACGACGCTGAAGCGACACGCCGAGACTGCGACGCCAGGAATGCGCGGGCCTGACGCCCCGCGGGCATCACCTCATGCCGAGGCGAGGGATGGTGTCGAAGCCGACGGCGCGCGCCGGGATGCAGGGCTGCGCGTGGCCAGGCTGCCGCGCGGCGCGGGTGCCTCCGATGTGCCGCGAGCCTTGTAGACGCCGCAGCCAACCACCAGATCCGGCGTGACGGGCTCCACGTACGAGGTCTTCAAGCCCAGCTGGCCCGTTTGCGGATTGGCGAAGTCGTAATCCACCCAACCACCCCCGTGCGCTGCCTGTTCGAAGGCGTCCTTCACCAGCTTGTCTCCATTGACGCCTTGCACGTCGCGCACCGAGGTGCCAATCTTCTCCGGCTTGCCAGCGAAAGCGCGGTAAGTGCCCTGGCGGTCGAAGGCGAACACGTACATGTCGCGATCGCTCAGGCCGTTCGCGGCCTCGGTGATCTGCGCCAGCGCCGCAGGGCCTGCCCGTCGGTACATCTCCACGGCCTTGTGGACCAGCGCGAATGCCTCGTCTGCGCTGCCCTGTCGCAGCTTGAAGTTCGACACTGCCTTGCTCAGCATGTCGGCACGGCCACTGAGCTGCGATGAACTCTTGAACGCGGATTCAACCATCTGGGCATTGCGCTGCGTGATGTCGTCGATGTGGCGCACGGCCTGGGCAATCTGATCCAAGCCGCTGCTTTGCTCTGCCGTGCTGGTCTTGATCTCGTGGACTCGGGTGGCCACATCGCGGATGCCCTGCACGATCTCGGCGAAGGTCTGGCTGGCGCCATCGATCTGCGTGACACCGCTGCTGACATGCTGGGACGATGCGGCGATCAGCGACTTGATCTCGCGCGCAGACTCTGCGCTGCGCTGCGCCAGCGATCGGACTTCGGACGCCACTACTGCGAAGCCCCTGCCCTGCTCTCCAGCGCGCGCCGCCTCGACGGCTGCGTTCAGCGCCAGGATGTTGGTCTGGAACGACAGCCCCTCGATCACGCCGACGATCTCCTGCACGCGGCTCGAACTCGACTGGATGTCCTGCATGGCCGTCACGGCAGACTGGATCGCGCTGCCGCCCTGCTCGGCGATGCTCTGCACCCTGGCGGCCATGCCGCTCGCGGCTTCAGCCCCTTGCGCGTTCTTGCGCACCGCGGTGCTCAGCTCTTCGACACTGGTCGTGGTCTGCTCCAGGCTGGAGGCCTGTGCCTCCGTGCGTTCCGACAAGGCCTTGGTGTCCGCTGACAGGCTCAGCCCGGCTTGCGCGACCATCGACGAATTGCTGCGAACGTCGGCCACCATCTCGGACAGCCGCGCCGTCATCGCATCCAGCGACTGACTCACCACCGACAACTCGTCCGTGCCGCGCAGCCGAACCTGCAGCGCGAAATCACCAGCAGCCAGCTGGTTGACCGAACGTTGCAGTGCACCGATGGCGCCGAACGACGTGCGGAAGAACACAGCCGTCAGGTAGGCGACACCGAGGACGGTGCCGATGCCCACTGCCAACTGCAGCAGCCACAGGGCTTGCAGGTGCTCGGCGCGTTCATCGAGCAAGGTTTGCAACCGCTGGATCGCCGATTGCCCGGTGCCCAGTGCTTGCGTGATCGCTCCGGTTCCCGCATCGAAATAGGCCGCGGCGCTGCCCGTCAGCGGACCGGCTGCGAAGGTCGTCTCGGCAAGATGTACAAAGTCGCGGGTGCTGGCCAGGGCGGCCTCGAAACCCTGTGGCGCGGGTTCGCCAGCGCGCTGGAGGGCAGCGACGATGTCCTCGGCGGACGAGACCACGTGATTCAGCACCCGCACCTGGGCGACGATCTCGGCGTGATCGTCGACGCTCGCCTCGCCCTGGCGAAGCAGCGCCGCACCGCGTCCACGCAGCTGGCCCAGCGATTCGGTCCAGGCGACCAGCGGCTCGACCGAGAAGTGCATCAAGTGGAAAGGCGGTCCTTCAGGGTCCAGCAGCAATCCGCTCACCTCAGCGACGCGCGTGATCAGGCCGCGCATCGCCTCAATTTGTTCGGTATGCAGCTGGAAGCTCTGCGCTGCGTTGTCCGGAACCTCACCCTGGACCATCTGGTCGATCACCTGGCGCACGGGTTGCCACAGCGTGCCAAGCTCAAACTCAGGTCGCTCCAGCAGTGCCGATTGCAGAGCGCCTTCGGAGGCCTTCAAGTCAGACCGTGTCTTGGCAAGCTCGCCTTCGACCGTGGCGTCGCCGGCCAGTTGTCGATGGACCAGACCGCGATGCTTCTGGATCTGCGCGATCACGTCGAGGCTGAGACGCAGCAGCGGATTTCCGCGCGCTTCAAGCCGCGTCGATTCGAGCGACTCGTGCGAAGCAAGCAGGGCTTGGCCGGTCAGCCAGGACAACGGAGCGATCAGCACGATCGCCATCAGCACGATCTTGGAGCGGAATCGCAAGCCCCGCATCAAGGTCATGCCCGGCTTCAAGAAAATCCGCATCGCGGCAGAGTCGACAACGCTCATCCCAGGCTCCAGACAGCTGTGCACGCCCCCTTCGACGAGCGGTGGAGGTCTCTGGTCTGGTATCGGTCGTTGAGGCCTGCTCTTGAGCCAGGCGCGCGGCGCGCCATCGAGCCACGCCGGTCGTCTGCCCGTGTGCTGTCAGAGGGTCGCTGAGGCGAGCAGCTCATCCTCCAGCCACTGGTGCATGAATCCACCGATCAGCGCTGAGACCTCCTCCTCGCTGTGGCCGGCTTCGGCCGCCAGCGATCCGGCGCACGCGCAGGCCTGAGAAAAAGACAAGCCCTTCAGCATGGCGCGCAACAGGCTGGCTTCGACTTGATGCAAGGACCGAAAGTGCGGCTGCAGCCCCTTGCGCCAGACCAGCCAGTCGACATCGATCGGCGACGCCGCAAGGGGCGGTGGGTTCGCGTCGTCGTCGAGCGCCTGCCACACGGCCACCGTGTTGTGCCGAAACACCAACAGCCCGGCCGTCGGTACCGGCACCAGACTGAGGGTTTCCCAGGCTGCTGGCTCGAGCGCGGCCAGGGCGGAGGCGGTCATCACGGTGGAATCGGCCCCGTCGAAGGCGGTACGCAATGCCCAATCCAGGCGCGCGATCTCGGCCAGGGCCGGTGCATCAGCGTGTTGGTCGGCGAGGTAAGTGCTGAACTGGTCACCGTACCAGCGCAGGTTGCGGGTGATGGGCGGGTGAATTGCGATATAGCCGAACGCGGCCGCCTCGAAGGCGATGTCGCCCATGACCGCCTGCGTCTTCGCATACGCATCAACCAGCGTTTCGAGCAGCCGCAACCGATAGGCGTTGGCGTAGATGTCCAGCCCCAGGCGCTGCCGTGCGGCGGTGCCGGAGATCAATGGCGTGGCATCTGCCTCACCCAGCATGTGCTGCTGAAACTGCAACTGCATCGACAGCACCGACAAGCTCACGCGCAGCTCTCCGCCAGTTCGCGGCGTGACGCCGACTCGGCCTTGGCAGCGATAGCGCGGGCCTGATCGAGCTCGGCCACCAGCTCGGCCAGAGGTGGAATGTGGTCGTCGCGCTCGATCATGGTGGCGACCGAGCCGAATCGCGCCAGTGCGCGGGCATACAACGCCCACACCGGATCGGCCACCGGATGGTCGTGCGTGTCGACGATGTGGTCGCCATGATCGGTGTGCCCGGCGAGATGGATCTGCTGGACCCGATCGGCGGGGATGCCATCCAGGAAGGCATGGGGGTCAAACCCGTGATTGACGCTGCTGACGTAAATGTTGTTGACGTCGAGCAGCAGTCGGCAGCCGGTGCGCTGACAGACCTCGCGGATGAACTCCCACTCGCTCATCTCCGAGGCGTGGAAACTCACATAGCTGGACACGTTCTCGAGCACCAGAGGGCGCTGCAGGATCTCTTGTGCGATTTGCACGTTGCGCACCACCACGGCCAGCGCGGCCTCGGTGTAGGGCAGCGGGTACAGGTCGTGCAGCACCCGGCCATGGACACCCGACCAACACAAGTGATCGGAAATCCACAGGGGCTCGACCCTTTTTGCCAGTGCGGCCAGGGCACCGAGGTAGCTGCGATCGGGGCCATCGGCCGCGCCGATGGACAGTGCGACGCCGTGCATCACGATGGGATAGTTGGCTCGAATCTGGTCCAGCATCACCAATGGCTTGCCACCGGGCACCAGATAGTTATCAGACAGGATTTCGAGCCAGTCGACACGCTGGGGCGCGTCGAGAAAATCAAGGTAGTGCTCGGTGCGCAGCCCCAGCCCAAAACCGGGGTTCGCGGCCGGTGACTGCGCAGAGGTCATGTGATCAGCAACCGATCACAGATCGCCGATGGTGCCGCCGGCCTTCAGGCATTCGCCAGCAGGCATGCCCTTGAAGCCGTGGCCGCGGCAGGCGTTTTGGCCCTTGCAGCTGTGCTCGGCGGTCTTGCAATCTGAGTTGCCCTTGCACTTGTGCACGCCGTAGCAGTGAACCTTGTCGCTGGCAGCAATGGCCTTGCCCGAGCTGCCCTTCGGCGCCTCGGCGGCGAAAGCGGTGGCAGACAAGGCCAGGGCAGCGGCAGCGGAAGCGATCTGGAAACCCTTGGAAGCAGTGAACATGAAGAACTCCTGTGTGGTTCAAAAACTCGCCGGCAGACATTGCAGGCGGTGAGTGGCTGGGGGCCTGGACTGCTCCCATGCACAGGCTTCGGTCGGTTCGGCTTGCGCTTCCTTACAGCCTCAGGGCGCGGAAAGTCGGTTTTCGCTGTCGGACGGCCGCGCCACGGTGACCGACGCCGGCATGCTGCTGGCGCCGAACAGGCGTTGTCGAAGTCGTGGCCACAGCACTTGATCCATCGACCAGCGGCCCGGACCCCACAGCAGCAGACCGGCCAGCACGCTGGCCCAGAAGATGTGTTGCTGCAAGGCCGGGATCGGCATGTCCTCGACACTGATGACGGCGACCACATTGACGATCGACAGCCCCGCGGCCGCGAAGCGCCCACCCAGGCCGAACAGGATCATCGCCGGCAGCACCAGCTCTGCGCTGGTGCCCAGTGCCGCAGCGATGTGCGGGCTGAGCAGCGGCACTTGGTACTCGTAGGTGAACAGATCGACGGTGGTTTCCCAATCGGCGATCTTCGTCAGGCCGGAGCGAAAGAACACGCCGGCAATGAACCAGCGCGCCAGCAGTTGCGCTGCGGGCTGCAAGGCCTGAAGCCCGCGGATGGCGAGCTCGGCAGAGGTCCACAAGCGGTACAGCAGTGAGGTCGGGGGGGTGGGGTTCATCGACGTGCTCCAGGTTGACCCCGCTCAGTCGTCTGCGACCGTGATTCCTTTCAGCCAGCCCGACGCCAGCGCCGCACCGAGCCAGGCCGCCAAGTCGAACGAATCGTCAACGCAGGCCGCCGACACCTCCTCCATGGCGGCTGCCAGGGAGTCACCTGCCAGCAGATGCTGCGTCCAGATGGCGGTTGCGTGGTCGACGCAGCGCACCTGCGCGCTCCACCCTGATCGAAACACCAGCGCGGACTCGCCCACGCCGGCCAGCAAAGCCTCACGCGCGCTGGACAGCAGCTCGGCTTGGGCACCGTCACGGTGGGCGTCGTGAATCGTGGCGATCGGCCAGGAAGACGCCACCACCGCGAGTCCTGGGTGCAACACCAGGTGCAGTCGCTCGGGGTCGGTGTCGCCGAGCCGGGCGATCGAGGGCGCGTCCAGCTCGGCATCGGCCGCGCGCCCGCATTGATGCACGGCCCAATCCAGCCGAGCGCAGTCCGCAAGATAGGGCCAGTCACCCAGGGCGGCGTGTGCCTTCAGCCATGCCGGCAGATGCTCGCCCCATTGCGCGAGATCTCCCCGCACGGGCGGCTGGGCGAACCACAATTCGCGCGCCAGGTGCTGAAAATCGTCGTCTCCGATCAACGCACACACCGTCGGGTACGCCGTCGCCAACGCACGCGCCGCATTGGCGCCGCCGTTGGCACGGTAAGCCTGCAGGCCTCGCGCCACGGTCACCGGGCTGTTGCGACACCAGCCGTTCAGCGGGACGCTGGCGTGGGGACCCGCCGTCCACAACGCGGCCACCAGCGCCTGCTGACGTGCCGCCTCGCGGGCGATGCCGATGTCGTCAGCCTGGCTCATGCGTGCACCCGAGCCAGACGATCCGTGGCCTGCTGGGCCTCGCCCAGCAACACCTCGAGGGGTGGCACATCGGTGTCCCATTCGATCAGGGTGGGCACTGCGCCGAAACGCTGCAAGGCGTGCTCGTACAGCGCCCACACGTCGGGCCGAACAAGGCTGCCATGGTCGTCGATCACGATGTCTGGCGTCTCGCAGTAGCCCGCCAGATGGATCTCCCCGACGACGCCCGCCGGCAACGCATCAATGAATGCACGCCCGTGCGCCAGGGGGTCGGGCACACGCTCGTTGAGCGCATTCACCATCAGGTTGTTGACATCGAGCAGCAGGCTGCAGCCACTGCGTTGGCACAGCGAGGCCAGAAACTCGGCCTCGGCCAGCGTGTTGTCATCGAACGAGAGATAGGCCGACAGGTTCTCGATCAGCAGCGGTCGCCGCAGCCGGTCCTGCACCCGACTCACGTTGCCGGCCAGGAGGGTCAGCGAGGCTTCGTTGTGGGCGATGGGCAGCAAATCGCTGGCATGCAGCACCGGACCCGCGTCGCGCGTCGGCGCGCGTGCAAAACAGGCGTGGTCTGACACGCGCAAAGGGTCTATCCGCTGGACCAGTCGTTCAAGCTGATCGAGGTGCCATGCATCGACACCGACCGCCGAGCCCAGCGCCAACCCGACCCCATGCAGGCTGACCGGGTAATGTTCACGTGCTGCATCGAGCACGGCCAACGCAGCACCGCCGTCGGCGTAGAAGTTCTCTGAATGAACCTCGACGAAACCGACGGCGGGCTGCTCTTCGACGACGCGTTTGTAATGCGGGTGCCGCAGGCCGATTCCCGCAAGGCGCGCAGGCGTTGCGGATGCGGCCATGGCGCGCGCCTGAACGCCTTACTTCTTGAATGCCTTCTTGGCTTCTTCGGTCGTTTTGCCGCCCAAAGAGGCGCATGTGCCCTTGGCGACGAACTTCCACTCTTCAGGGCTGTTGTCCACGGTGGACTGGCCTGCGCAGGAGTGCGTGCCCGACAGGTTGCCGCAATCATTGGCGCCGGCCTTCGCGATGCCGAAGCACTTCTCCTTGGGAGGTGCATCCGCGGCTGATGCGGTCGACAGCAGACCCATGGCAAGGACGGAGGCCAAGGCGGAAGAGGCGATGAGGCGGTGGTTCATGAGATTCTCCAGGGTGTGGATGGGGTTGGGTGGATGGCGGTGTCCGGTTTCATCGGCACTCACCCGCATGGGTCGCGCTGAATGGGGCGCTCTTACAGCCCCTGAAGCCGAGAACATTGTGCCGTGTGGGGCATTGATCACAGCAGGAACAGGGTGGCTGCGACCGCTGTCGGCAGCAATGCCCCCAACAACAGGCCACCCGCGCCAATCGAGTGATCGTTGAAGCCGTTCTTCAGCAAGGTGACGCCCGCCGGGTTGGGCGCATTCGCAATCACCGTCAGGCCGCCACCGGCCACCGCACCTGCGACGAGCATGTACTTGGCGGCGTCGCTCATGCCTTCGATCAGCGAGCCCAGGTAGGTCAGTGCCGCGTTGTCGGTGATCGCGGTCAGCCCCAGCGCTCCGAAGAACAGCTGGGTCGGATTCAGGCTCGACACGATGGGCTGCAACCACCATTGCTGCATGCCGCCCAGGATGACCAGGCCGGCCAGGAAGAAGCCGACCAGCAGCGCCTCTTTCAGGATCAGTGGGCTCTGATGGCGCGCGTACGCCTGCGTGAAACCCAAGAACAGCATGAACACGCCGAGGAAGATCACCGGGTGGTGCGCAAACGCGACCACCACCGACAGCACCAGCAGGTGCACCGCCGTGACCGCCAGAGGAATGGGTGGCGTGCGGTCGCCAGGCAGGTGCTCTGCGGGCTCGGTCAGGTGCCGACTGAGCAGCGCAGTCACCACCGTCGCATTGATGACGACCGCGATCGCGGCCCGCCAACCGAACACACTGGCCATGTAGGCGCTGTCCCACTGCCAGGTGGACGCCACCATCAACACCGGTGGCGCTGCGAACGACGTCAGCGTGCCGCCAATCGACACATTGACGAACAACACCCCCAGGGCACCGTACTTCAGCCGCTCAGGGGTGCCGGGGCGAAACACCAGTGGCGCCAGCATCAGCGCGGCCAGCGTCATCGCCGCGGGCTCCGTGATCAGCGAGCCGATCAGCGGCACCAGCGCCAGGCACAACCAGACGCGCGCCACCGCGGTGCGCAGCGGCATCAGCCGGGCCACCTTCTCGATCAGCGACTTGATGGCCTCCAGCACCGGGCGCGACGCCGCCACGACCATGATGACGAAGACGAACAGCGGCTCGGTGTACTTCCGAGACTCTGCGTAGGCAATGGCCTGCTCGCCGCCGACGACCAGCGCCATCAGCGCGAGGAGGACAAAGGCCCAGAAGCCGAACACCACCTCGACCTCGCCGAGCAGATGGAACAGCCCGGCATGACGGGGACTGCGATGAGCGAGCTGCTCGAAGTACTTGACCGAAAAGGTGTGCAGCAGCGCGATCGCAAAGATGACAGCAGCGATGAGTTCGATGGGAGACATGGAATCTGCGTGAGAAAGCGGGTTGACGCACCGAAGTGTCGCCGAGACCGTTTCTACCGCAACGCCAGCGCCATCGGGAAAGAGCCTGATGGCGCGTTGGGCGCGCTAGGGGTTAACCGTTGACCGGCAAGAACTGACCTTGTACGGTCGCTGCAGCGATTGCAAGCCGCCAGGCAGGTCGCCGGGGTTCACGCCAGGGTGACGGGCCCGTGGTCGTCGCAGTGATCGCCATGCGGGTGGTGCAAGTGGCCATTGACCAGATAGTCCACATGGTCGCCGTGAGGCACCGCTGGGTGACCGCAGCCAGGCCCATGAACGTGATCCGCAGCGTGTGAGGCGCAGGCGTGTTTTGGCGTGCAAGTGCTCGGATTGGTCGGCGAGACCGCAAGCACGTGCTCATCCACATGGTCGCCATGTGCATGGTGGAGATGACCATCGTGGAGATAGTCGATGTGCCCTTCATGCTGTATCGCCACATGGCCACATTGCGGGCCGTGCTGGTGTTCATGGTGGTCGTGATGGCTTTGATTGCACTTGGTCATGTCAGGGCTCCAGGGGGTGGTGAATAGGGCAGCACTCAGGCAGAGACTTCTGCCGCGTGATGCAGGACATTGCTGAGCAGATCATGGACATGTTTGTCTGCCAGCGCGTAATACACATGCTTGGTTTCGCGTCGTCGCGTCACGAGACGCGCGTTGAACAGCAGCTGCAAGCGCGCAGAGACGCTTCCGAGCTTCGCGTCAGCTCGCTCGACCAACTCCGATACGCACATCTCGCCTTGGGAAAGCCAAATCAGCAGCCGCAAGCGCGATGGATCGGCCATCGCCTTGCAAAGGCTGGCGGCCACCTCCAATTGCCTGGGCAAATACTCAGGGCTCGCGCTGCTGGAGCGGGGCTCGTGCTGGCATGTGTCGCTGACGGGCTTCGAAGGCTTTTTCATTCTGAATTTCTTTGGAATGATAGATTGATCACTCAAGGCGGTCAATCCGATGCGCCTCTGAGCAGACCCAACTCACAGTGCATCCAAAAGAGCTCTCGTTGCGTATGACAGTCACGACGGCCGAGACGAAACGTGTGCCAACTCCCGGGCCGAAACTTGCATCGAACGATGTTCGCGAATTCTCAATTCCGTACCACCGGCCTCCGGTCTGCGGTCACCGCCTGGTGTCGCCGGCTTGCTTTGTGCATCGTGGCGTGCTGCATGGGTGCGCAGGGGCTGGCCTTGTCGGTTGAGCGGGTGCTGGGCGGTCATCACTTCCACCTGGCTTCGGCAGAGCCCCAGCCGAGGTCTGTGAGCGATCTGGACGGGCACCGCTACCTGCCCGAAATCTTCGATCCCACCAGCGATGCCGCGCTGAACCACCTCGATCCGCAGGAGCACGAACACGAATTCGTCCAGCCCGGCGTGATCCATGTGGCCGACAGCGGCAGCGTCTCGTCCCCCAACCCCCATGCCACGCTGATCCGCAGCGCCCACGATCTGGGATGGCCGATGGTTGCGTTCGAGATCCAGGCCATTGAGCCACGGTCACAGGACTGGGCCGACGCCAGGGCCAGCCCGTTCAATTCCCACATCACGCCACCGCTGGAGCGTCCTCCGCAAGCGTGAGCACAGCGGCACCGCGGGTGCCACACAGCTCACCGATCCCGCACTGCCCTCGCAGACCTGACAGCCGCCGCTAAAGCCGTCGGATTTCGTCAAGCGATCACGCGGGAGTCACGACACCTTGCATCACGCAGGCAGCCACGCGCTGTCTGCGCGCGGAGACTCCATTGAAACTCGCTCCCCCCTTTGCGCGACCACGCTCGCGCCTGCCCTCTCCTCGCCGTGCACGCATCGCTGTCGACGCGGTGGTTCAAACGTTCTCATGCGCTGGCTTGACCTTGCTTGCACCAGCGGCCTGGGCCGGCGGCGAACAAACGTTGGAAACAGTGGTCATCAAAGGCAGCACGACACCCAGCCTGGTCGGCGTGGCCGATTCGGCCAGCGTCGGCACGGTGACCAAGAAGCAGCTCGACGCGCGCACGGTCTACCGCCCCGGCGAATTGCTCGAATCGGCGCCGGGTCTGATCGTCAGTCAGCACAGCGGCGAGGGCAAGGCCAACCAGTTCTACCTGCGAGGGTTCAACCTCGACCACGGCACCGACCTGCGCACCACGGTCGACGGCATGCTGGTCAATCAGCGCACACACGGGCACGGCCAAGGCTGGACCGATGTGAACTTTCTGATCCCCGAACTGGCCTCCGGTCTGGAGTACAAGAAGGGGCCCTACTTCGCCAGCGAAGGCGACTTCTCGTCGGCGGGTGCGGTCAATGTGAGATACACCGACACGCTGGACAAAGGCATCGCGTCGGTTGGCCTCGGCGAAAACGGCTACCGCCGCGTCTTGCTGGCCGATTCGCCCGCTTTCGGCAACGGCCACCTGCTGTACGCCATCGAAGGCTTGAACAACGATGGTCCGTTCGATCGGCCAGACAAATATCGCAAGTTCAACAGTGTTCTACGGTACAGCGAAGGCAACGCCAGCAGTGGCTTCAATGTGACCGGGATGGCCTATCGGGCGCACTGGAATGCCACCGATCAGATCCCCAGGCGCGCGGTGGACGACGGAAGTCTGGGCCGCTTCGATCTGATCGACCCGAGCGATGGTGGCAAGGCGCACCGCTACAGCCTCTCAGGTGCATGGCGGCAGAGCGCCGAGACCAGCAACACGCAAGTCAACGCGTACTTCATCGATTCCAAGCTCGATCTGTTTTCCAACTTCACCTATTTCCTCGACGACCCGGTGCGCGGTGACCAGTTCGAGCAGCGCGACCGCCGCCTCACGTTCGGGCTGAACCTCAGCCACAGCTGGTTCCAACCCGGCGTTGGACTGGACAGCCAGAACACCCTGGGCCTGCAACTCCAGAACGACAACATCTTCAACGGCCTGCTCTCCACGCAAGCGCGGCGTGTGGTGTCGACGACGCGGCTCGACCATGTGGTCGAGCGCAGCGTCGGTGTCTATGCTGAAAACGCCACCCGCTGGCTGCCCTGGTTTCGCACCGTCGTCGGCGTGCGCGGTGACACCTACCGATTCGATGTGGACAGTGACAACGACGCCAATTCGGGCAACAGGACCGCAGGCATCGTGAACCCGAAGCTCGCGCTGATCTTCGGACCCTGGAGCCGCACCGAGTTCTATGTCAATGCAGGCGGTGGTTTCCACAGCAACGACGCACGCGGCACCACCATCAGGCTCGACCCGAAATCGGGAGATCCAGTGGCCCGGGTGTCGCCACTGGTGCGATCAAAGGGCTATGAGGTCGGTGTGCGCACCGAACCCTTGCCGGGCCTGCAAACTTCGCTGGCGCTGTACCGGCTCGACTTCGATTCGGAGCTCGTGTTCATCGGCGACGCGGGGAACACCGAGGCGGGCCGTGCCAGCCGCCGCATCGGCTTCGAATTGGCCAATTACTACAAGTTGTCGAACTGGCTGACCGTGGATGCAGACGTGGCCTACGCCCGCGCCCGCTTTCGCAGCGACGACGGCTCCGGCAGGCGCATCCCGGGCTCGGTCGAGGGCGTTGCGTCGCTGGCGGCCTCTGTCGACAACCTCGGACCCTGGTTCGGTGCGCTGCAACTGCGCTACTTCGGCCCCCGCCCTCTGCTCGAAGACAACAGCGTGCGCTCCGACAGCACCGCCAGTCTGAATGGGCGCATCGGCTACAAGATCACGCCCAGCATCAAGATCGAGCTGGAGGGCTTCAACCTGACGAACCGCAAGGATTCGTCGATCGACTATTACTACACCTCGCGTCTTCCTGGCGAGGCTGCTGGTGGTGTGGATGATTTCCATTTCCATCCGCTGGAATCACGTTCTTTCCGCGTGACGATGGTGATGGAGTTCTGAACGTCTGCGCGCTTGCCAACCCCTCTCAAAAACGGAGTCGTCATCGATGACCAACAAACAAGGCAGATGGCTGTGCGCGCTGGCGCTGATGGTCTGGTTGCCCGTCGCTCACGCCCACACGGACGGCGGCACGGTGGGTGGCTTTGCCACCGGCTTCATGCACCCGATCCTCGGCTGGGATCACGTGATTGCGATGGTCGCGGTGGGCCTGTGGGGTGCCTTTCTCGGCGCGCCGGCGATCTGGGTCTTGCCGGTGGTGTTCCCTCTGGTCATGGCGTTCGGCGGGGCCCTGGGGGTGATGGGGGTGCCGCTGCCCGGGGTTGAAATCGGCATCGCGATCTCAGCCATTGTGATCGGCGGCATGGTGGCCGGTGCCATTCGGCCGCCCATCGGGGTGGCCGCGGTGATCGTTGGCGCCTTTGCCATCTTTCATGGTCATGCCCACGGCACCGAGTTGCCGACTGCCGCCGACCCGATGGCCTACAGCCTGGGCTTCGTGGTGGCCACAGGGCTGCTGCACCTGTGCGGTATTGCCATCGGAGCAATGACGCGTTGGTCAGCGGGCACCACGGTGATTCGCGCCTTGGGCGGCGCCATTGCACTCGGCGGCTGCGGCTTCCTCTTTCACGCATGGTGACGCTGCATCGTCTCGCGCTGGGGCTCGCGCTGCTTCTGCTGGGGCCGCGCGCGCATGCGCACGGTTCAGTCCAGGGCTTGGGTGACTTCATGGGGGGATTTCTGCACCCCTTGTTCGAGCCTGCGCACATCGTCGCGTTGTTGTCGCTGCTGCTGCTGATGGCGCAGCGAGGCATGCGGGCATCGAACCCGACCTTGCTGTCATTGGCGGCTGCCACAGCGACTGGTCTGACGGCAGCCACGATGGGCTTCTCCGTACCTACCGATACCGCGCTGCTGGTGGCTGCTGCGCTGACAGGTCTGGCCGTGGTGGCGGCACGCCCGCTTCCCCATTCGCTTCACCCGCTGCTGGCCGCTGGCATCGGCCTGGGCATCGGTCTCGGCTCCAATCCCGAGAGCCTGCAGGGCGCCAGCCGATATGCCGCGCTCGCCGGTACCTGGCTCGGTGCCTGCCTGTACCCGATCAGCGGCGCGACCTTGCTCGAAGAGTGCAAACGCCCGTGGGTCACGGTGTTGATCCGTGTCGTCGGATCGTGGATGGTGGCCGCCTCGGTGCTGGTGCTGGCGTTGCAGGCCGTCGGTCCTGCTTCCACCCAAGATGGCGGAGCAGTCACCCTCCCCATGCGACGCTGACGTGATGACCTGGCTAAGCGCATGAATTTCTTGAAGCAACGGCGCACTGGCATGACCCACCGACGATCCATCGGGATATGGCTGGTGTTGTGGTGCGTGCTCGCCGCACTCTCATTGAGTGGCGTGACCTCGGTGGTGGTGACGTTGCTTGGGAGCCATCACACGCACACCTCAGATGACGTCGACGAGGCTGCGGCAATGGTGCTGGAAGACTTTCGGCGGCTCGATCGCGGGTACGAGGCCCTCAGTCTGGCGCGCGGTCATGCGCACGCTCACACCGTGCTGCAACGCCATCATCACGACAGCCACGACGCTACGGTGCAATCGCTTGATGCCGTGGCAGAAGAATCTGTCGGCGACGGTGCCGCCGCCTCAGCGATCGGTGCGCTGGCGATGATGCTCTGCGGCTTCGCCTTGCTGATGGTGACCGCACCGTTGGCTCGTTCTGTGCGCTGGACGCGCCGCGAATGCCCGGCCATCCCGAGTGGTCACGCACATCTCCTGGAACGTCCCCCACGCTTCTGATCCCTGGAATCAGGGCAGTGCAGCGGTCCGTGAGAGCGCTGCTTCGGCCCTGCAAGCCATCGCTCGGCATCACGTGCCGAGTCCACGGCTCGTGCAGCAGTAGAGCTTGGCTCGTTTGCACCCACGAGGCCCAGGGATTCGTCCCTGACGCAGGCTGACTGATCACGCCGGCAATGGGACGCGCAGCCGCTTCAAAGCGGCTGCCAGCGTAGGGGATATTCATGTACACACTGGACGCATTCGACGCCCGAGAAGTCGGGCGAGCGCTGGGGCACGACCTGTTCCGGTTCCGCATTCATCTGGACGAGTTCGACTTGGACGCCGCCGTTCGTGAAGGCTTTGTGCAGGCACGGGGCTGTGCCACGCCACGCCGGCTCGCCGATCGTTACACCCGCAAGTGGCTGCAGTTGAGGCAGAGCGCTTACCGCCGAAACCGCATCGTCAATGACGAGGTGACGCCGGCACTGCTGAAACAAATCGACGTGACGCATTGCCCCGTCACCAAGATGGCCCTGACGCACGGCGCGCTGCTGCCCAGTGATTGGTCGATCGACCGCCTTAACAACGACGGCGCCTATGTGCCCAACAACCTCGCCGTGATGAGCACCGCTGTCAATGCGGCCAAGGGCGACAAGAGTTATGAGCAGGTCTACGCCCTGTCTCAACAAAGCGAGCCCACTCATGGATTGACGCCAGTCGAATGGTTGCGACTGGCCACCTTGATGCTCGGGCCCTGCTTCGCTGATCGGCCGCACCTGGTGCCGGTGATCCCATTGGCTGCACCGATCCCCAACCACGCGGTGCGGCCGGCGGTTCAGCAAGTGCAGCAGATGTTCACCAACGAAGTGAGCCGACCGGCCGGCAAGAACGCGTTGATCAAGCACCTGAAGTCCGTCTGTCCCGACGAGCGCTCCGAACGCCGATTGCGCCACCTCGCCGAGACCGTCCACATCGGCATGAAGGGGCTGGACGACCGCTTCGACGTCTGGCTGCGCCCCGGCGTGGTCACTGCGTTCGTTGAGTGGCGCGACTCCCTCGATCGCAGGTCGTGGGCGCTGGCAGCAGAGCTGTCACGCAGGCGCAGTGGGGCCACCCACATCCCCGCCGGGCGACTTCGCACCTGGCATCTGGCCACAGGTGGCCGAGCCTGCTGAGCACCGCAGGCTTCGCCGTTGCGCTTGCGTTGGGGATCGTTCAGTGCAGCGCAGCCGGGTGACCGTCGCCCTCACGATCTTCGCCGCCGAGATCGACCTGCTCGGCCCGCGAGTACTGAGCCTGCGGGTGGTCGGGTCCACGCGGATGATGGCGACGATCCCAGCCGAAGAACTGGGCCACCTCGTCGCGGCGATTCAGGGTGTCGGTCTCGCCCAGTGTCATCAACTCCTGCGTGTACGGCGCCTCGAACATCAGGTAGCTGGCCAAAGCCGCGCCGCGTGCGTCATGCCCGTGGCCTGACACGCCCACGCCGCGCAGCAAGGTCCGGATGGACGGAGGCAGGCTGGTCAGATGGCGTGCTGCGATGTCGTCGAGGCGCTGGCTGGGTGCGATCACCAGGACATCGATCGAGCGCAGCCCGCTGCGCGATCGCGCTTCAGGGGGCAGCAGCGACAGCGTGCGGTTGATGCGCTGCAGCCGTTCGATGTCGACAGCCAACGCGTCGAGGAAGATGTTCGACAGCGCATGGCCAGCGATCTGTGCCAGGCTCGGGTACTCGTCGCTGCCGATGCGCGCTTCGATGGGTACCGCGGGCTCATGCATGCGCCCGGCTCCCACGACCAGGATGCGCTCAGCGCCCAGGTGCACCGCCGGGGAAATCGGTGCCGACTGGCGCATGGAGCCATCACCGAAGTACTCGCGCCGCCCTTTCGGACCCAGTGGGACGGCTGGGAACACGAACGGGATGGCGGATGACGCCAGCAGATGGTCGATGCTGATCGACTGCGCGACAGCGACTCGCTGTGACCGGTTCCAGGGCACGACGTCGGCTTTGGAATCGTAAAAGGTGACGTGCAAGCCGGAGCCGTAGCCGGACGCGCTGACAGCCAGTGCCTGGAGATGACCGCCCTCCATCACCTGCTGCAGGCGATCCAGGGGCACCAGTTTCCCCAGCAGTTCGCGCAGCGGGCTGTTGTCGAGCAACGAGCGCGGGCGCGCGCGCCGCCATTGGGCCACCACCCACCCGATCGACAACATCGTCAGCCAGCGGGCTCCGGTGCGGATCACGCCCAGCGAGTCGGCGCGGTACACCTGCTCGGCATGGAAGCCGGACCAGGTGTCGAACAGGGTCTGCACCGCGGCATCGAAATCATCGGCACGACAGGCCAGCGCCGCCGCGTTGATGGCGCCGGCCGAGGTGCCCGCAATCACATCGAAAGGGTTGCCTGCCACGCCCTGGCAATCACGGCGGATGCGCGTGACCGCCTTGAGCACGCCGATCTGATACGCCGCGCGCGCACCGCCGCCTGTCAGAACCAGGCCAGTGACCGCACGCGCACTCATGGCGTTCAGTCTCGCATCCATCGGACATTCATGGCCGATGATCAACGCGGTAGTTGCCCGCCACGCGTCCCGATCAAGCGGCCGTCACCTGCAAATGGCAATGGGCCAGGGCGAGCAGCGGCGTGTCGACACCGAGTTGCTGCCCACGCCGCACCAAGTCGCCCAGCACATGGTCGTGCTCTGTGCGCAGCCCCGCCTGCAGGTCGCGCAGCATCGAGGCCGTGATGCTCGATCCGCGCTGGGTCAGCCGGCCGAGCGCCCGCGCTTGGGCCGCTTCGTCGATGCTGGCGCCACTGCGCTGTGCCACGGTCAGGCCTTCGGCATAGAGACGCCGCAGCAATGACTCGCCGTGCGTGGTCTCCATCACCTGACCGATCGAGCCTTGCGTGACCGTGGTTGCGGCGGCCAGCGTCGCAAGGAATGCCCATTTGTCCCACAGCGCGGAAAGGATGTCGGGCGACAGCGCAGCGTCGAACTTGGCTGACGCGCACAGGCCAATGAACTCGGTGGCCGCCTGATGCGTGGCCGCTGCGCGTCCGCCTGCCGTGAGGGTGTGGATCGGGTTCATCTGCTGGACAGAACCGTCGGCAGCCAGCGTGGCCACGATGTGCGCCACGCCACCCAGCACGCGGTCAGCGCCGAAGCGGGCATCGAGGGCATCCAGGTGCGCGAGGCCGTTGAGCAATGGCAGCACAAAGGTCGTCTTTCCGATGGCCGGAGCGATGGCGTCCATTGCATCATCGAGGTCGTAGGCCTTGGGGGCCAGGATCACGAGGTCGTAGTCGGGCCGCACCGTGTCGCGGGTGACACACCGCACCGGCAGCGTCAGATCACCATGCGGGCTGGTGACGCGCAGGCCCTGGGCCGCCAACGTGGCCGCGCGGGCGGGTCGCACCAGAAAGCTGACGTCGATACCGGCCTCGATCAACCGCGCGCCGAAATAGCCGCCGACGCCCCCAGCTCCAAGAAAAAGCAGTTTCTTCATGCGGCGGGATGTTGCCACGACCGGACCATCCCGGTGCAAGCCGCCCCACAGGACTCAGTAGGTACCTACGCCTGGGATCCAGTGGGTGCCGGCCAGTGGCAGCCGCGCCATCGCAGCTGCCTCGACGGTCAACGCGACCAGGTCTTCGGGCTCGAGGTGGTGCACGTTCTGCTTGCCACAAGCGCGGGCGATGGTGGTCAGCTCCATCGTCAGCGTCTTCAGGTAGTTCTTCAGATGCCGCGCTCCTGACGCGGGCTGCAGCCGCTGTTCGAGCACCGCATCCTGCGTGGTGATCCCGACCGGGCATCGGCCGGTGTGGCAGTGGTGGCAGGAGCCCGGACGCGCGCCGAGGGCGGCGTAGTCGGCCATGGCGTCGATGCGCTGCCCGTCCTGCTCGTAGCTTTCATGGTTGCAGCCCAGCGCCATCAGCACGCCCTGCCCGATCGACACCGCATCGGCACCCATCGCCAGCGCCTTGGCCACGTCGGCGCCGGTGCGGATGCCACCCGAGACGATCAACTGCACCTTCCCCTTCATGTTCAGGTCTTCGAGCGCGTCGACCGCTTGCCGCAAGGCGGCCAGCGTCGGGATGCCGACGTTCTCGATGAAGCAGGTCTGCGTGGCCGCCGTGCCGCCTTGCATGCCGTCGAGCACGACCACATCGGCTCCGGCGTGCACCGCGAGCTTCACGTCGTTGAACACGCGGGTGGCGCCGACCTTCACGTAGATCGGCGTCTTCCAGTCGGTGATCTCGCGCAGCTCGTGGATCTTGATGACCAGATCGTCGGGACCGGTCCAGTCGGGGTGGCGGCAGGCCGAGCGCTGGTCGATGCCTTGCGGCAGGGTGCGCATCGCCGCCACGCGCGGATTGACCTTCTGCCCGAGCAGCATGCCGCCGCCTCCCGGCTTGGCGCCTTGCCCGATGACGATCTCGATCGCATCGGCGCGACGCACATCGTCGGGCTTGAATCCGTAACGCGAGGGCAGGCATTGGTACACCAGTGTCTTTGACGAATTGCGCTCCTCGGGCGTCATCCCCCCGTCGCCGGTGGTGGTCGAGGTGCCCATCGCAGTCGCCGCCTGGCCCAATGCCTCCTTCACGTGGGCCGACAGCGCACCGAAGCTCATGCCAGCGATGGTGATCGGGATGTCGAGCGTGATGGGTTTGGTGGCGTAGCGCGTGCCGAGCACCGTTTTGGTCAGGCACTTTTCACGGTAGCCCTCGAGCGGATAGCGCGACAGCGAAGCGCCAAGAAACACCAGATCGTCGAAATGCGGCAGCTTGCGCTTGGCACCCAGGCCGCGGATTTCGTACAGCCCGTGCGCAGCGGCGTTGTGGATGTAGTCGAGCGTGCTGCGGTCGAAGGTGGCGGATTCTTCAGTCTGGATGCGCTTCGGCGCGGAGGGAGAGTTTTCCATCGACAGGGTCTCAGTAGGCCTGGTCCGCTTCGGCATTCCAGTGGTAAAGCGTGCGGGCCGAGGCAATGCGCTTGAACGCTGTCGGGTCATGCTCGGTCTTCAGCCCAGCCTGGCTTAGAAGGGCCGCGACAGTGGCCACATCCTCCGGAGTCATCGGCTCGATTTGCGCGTCGGCACCCAGCGACTTGATGTGACCCTTCACGTACAGCACGGCTTCGTACAGCGAGTCACCCAGCGCGTCGCCAGCGTTGCCGCAGATCACCATGTGCCCGGCCTGCGCCATGAAGGCCGAGAAGCTGCCGACGGAACCACCGACGACGATGTCGCCGCCCTTCAGCGAGATGCCGCAGCGCAGACCCGCATCGCCCTCGATGACCAGCAACCCTCCGTGTGCCGTGGCCCCAGCCGAGTTCGAGGCGAAACCCTTCACGTGGACCCGGCCGCTCATCATGTTCTCAGCCACACCGGTGCCGGCGCTGCCCTCGATGACCACGGTCGCCAACTGATTCATGCCTGCGGCGTAATAGCCAGCGTGGCCATGCACCGTCACCGTGACCGGCGCGTTCAGGCCGACCGCCAGGTTGTGCGCACCGTTCGGGTTGGCGACGACGACTTCATGGCCAGCAAGCTCTTCAGCGGGCTGGTGCAGGAACTGGTTCAGCTCGCGCACCGTCTGCGTCGACAGATCGAACGGCACCTGCTCGATCAAGCCTTCCATACGTACATTTCCTCCGGTGCCGGCTCGAACACGTGGGCGTGGTTGATGCCTGGCAAATGCGCGAGCGCGCGGAACTCGCTCGCGATGGCGACGTAATCGTCCGTCTCGGCCACCATGGCCGGCTTGCAGGCGAACGGGTCGCGAATCAGTGCGAGCTGGTCTGCGGTGCCCATCAACAGTGTGTAGAAGCCATCGAGCTCATTGAAGCTGCGCTGCAATGCGGTCGGCAAGTCATCCCCATCGCGCAAGCGCCATTCGATGAAGCGGCATGCGGCTTCGGTGTCGTTGTCGGTGTCGAAATGGATGCCCAGCGGCTCCAGCTTTCGGCGCACGCCATAGGGG
Organism: Burkholderiales bacterium Ga0077547; assembly: GCA_001464195.1. Lineage (GTDB taxonomy): Bacteria > Pseudomonadota > Gammaproteobacteria > Burkholderiales > Burkholderiaceae_C > PBB1. Next base: position 2,835 of record LNEY01000021.1, on the reverse strand, counting down.
TTGGACAGCGAGCCGTTATGGACCAGGCAGAAGTCTTCACCAGCGGTGAACGGGTGTGCACGGTCGGGCGTCACCGCCGACTCGGTGGCCATCCGTGTGTGGCCCACCAGGTGGGTGCCCTGCAGGCTCTCGAATCCATAACGTGCCGCCACCTCGCCCGGGGTGCCAATGTCCTTGTACAGATCGATCGAGCGGCCCGTGGACAGGATGTGTAGTTTGGGATGCAACTCTTTGAGCCAGAGCTTGACCGCGTCGGGGTCGATCGCCACGGTGAGGATGGCGTGGTTGCCGGTGGGCTGTGCCGAGGCGCGCGCGGCGGGCATGGTGGCATTCAAGCCCGTGACCAATGCGCTCCAGTCGAACAGCGCGCCTTCCGCAGTCAGGCCGGAATACAGGCTGAGCTTGCGAAGCCTCTCGTCGACGGCGTCGCCAAACACCGCGAGTCCTGCTGAATCGGGCCCACGCTCGGTCATGCCCAACATCATCGGCACCATCCAGGCGCCGAGATGCTCCTTCAGCGCTGGCTTCTTGACCAGCAGTCCCACGATGCCGCACATGCGATGCCTCTCGTTTCAAAGATGGTTCAGAAGAACTCAAGGTAGCTCTTGATTTCCCAGTCGGACACATGGCGCATGTACTCGATCCATTCCATGCGCTTGAGCCGGATGAATTCGCAGCCGACCGGCCCAAGGGCATCCAGGATCAATGGATCGGCTTCGAGCGCGTCGATGGCGCGGTCTAGGTTCTGCGGCAAGACCGAGATGCCACGATCGCGCAGATCGGCGGGTGACAAATCGTAGAGGTTCTCGTTGTGGGCTGGGCCAGGATGCAGCTGTCGATCGATGCCGTCCAGGCCTGCGGCGATCACGGCGGCGGTGGTCAGATAGGGATTGCACGAGCCATCGGGCAAGCGCAGTTCCAGTCGCCCTTTCGGGATGCGCACCATCGTTGATCGGTTGTTGTCGCCATAACTGATGTACGCCGGCGCCCAGGTTGCGCCTGTCAACGATCGACCGACGACCAAGCGCTTGTAGGAGTTGACCGTCGGGCACGCCAGCGCCGTCAGTGCGGGTGCGTGCGCCAGCAGCCCCCCGAGAAAGTGATAGGCCAACGGCGAGAGGTTCAGTCCTTGCGGATCATTCTTGTCTTCAAACAGGTTGGCGCCGCTTGCGCTGGCGAGCGAGGCATGCATGTGCATCCCGTTGCCCGGTAGGTGCGCGAAGGGCTTGGGCATGAAGGTGCAGACCATGCCCATCTCGTTGGCGATTTCTGATGCGGCCATCTTGAAAAAGATGTAGTGGTCGCAGGAGGTCAGGCAGTCGGTGTAGGTGTAGTTGATCTCGAACTGGCCGTTGGCGTCTTCGTGATCGATCTGGTAGACGTCGATACCGACCGAGCGCAGCGATTCGGTCAGCTTTTCAAGGTAGGCACGGTTGCGTGAAAGTCCCTTGTAGTCGTAGCACGGCTTGGCCAGGGTGTCCGTGCCATCGCAGGGTTTGATCTCGCCCGTGACGCTGTTGCGCTGGAGCAGCGAGAACTCGGGCTCAAGACCGGTGTTGAGCGTCCAACCGCGCGCGGTGAGTCGGTCGACTTGCTTCGTCAGCGTGACACGCGAATCGAACGCCCAGGGCTCGCCGTTGACGTGCCCATTGCAGACGATGCGCGCCATGCCAGGCTGCCACGGCACCAGCGATAGCGTGTTCAGGTCGCCAACCGCCATGAAGTCGGGACCGTGCGGCTCGATGCCAACACCCCAAATCGCGAAGCCGGCGAAGCCAGCACCTTCGCTCAGCACCGAGGACAAGTGCGCCACAGGCACTGCCTTTGCCTTCGCGGTGCCATGAATGTCGACGAACTGCGCCAGCACGTACCTGACGTCCTTCTCATCCAGGTAGGCGGTGGCCGTATCCAGCGCCGTGAAGCGCAAAGGCACCACGGGGTCGGAGGGCTTGGGCGTGAGGCTCATGTCGGATGTCCGGAAGTGGAAGCAACCGCCGCAACAGTGTCGCGTGCTAGATTCTTCCTAAGCAATTTTGATTCCCATGAAGAAATCAACCGCCACACCCAGTCCGAGCGCTATCGATGTTTCGTCATCACTGGAAAAGTCGTTGGGCGGCGCCATTCGCGAGTTGCGTCAGCGCCATCAGCTCACGCTGGCACAGGTGTCGGAACAGGCTCATGTCAGCAGCAGCATGTTGTCCAAAATCGAGACGGGCCAGATCATGGCCGGCCTCGACACGCTGAGCCGCATCGCGAGAGCGCTCGGGGTATCGATGTCGATGCTGTTCCGTAATTACGACGTTCCAACTGGCGCGGCACAGTTGGTCAAACGCGATACGGGCATGGAGGTGGTGCGCCGAGGCACCAAAAACGGCCACGCCTACAAGTTACTGGCCTACGACCAAGGCCCGATCAAGCGGTTCGAGCCATTCCTCATTGAAATGGACGAGCAGTCAGAGAGCTTCCCGACTTTCGAACACCCAGGAACCGAGTTCATCCACATGCTCGAGGGCACGATGGAGTATCGACACGGGAACACGGTGTATGTCTTGGAACCCGGTGATTCATTGACGTTTTCCGGTCAGATACCGCACGGACCTGAACGTCTGGTGGACAAACCAATTCGATTTCTGTCCGTCATCATTTACGGAGAAACGCTCATCTCATGACGGCGACACTTTTGCGCGCCACTTCCGATATTTTCGCAGCCCCCAAAGGCGAAACCCCCGAGACCTGTGGAGGTCGCGGGGGTTTCAGGGTAGTAGCCTGACGATGTCCTACTTTCACACGGGAACCCGCACTATCATCGGCGCTGAGGCGTTTCACTGTCCTGTT
>LNEY01000020.1 GCA_001464195.1 Burkholderiales bacterium Ga0077547 | reverse complement strand
AAGCCGAAGGCCCCGACGAGGAAGACGACCAGGCTGATGCCTGGGGACATCGCGCGGGCGATGCCAGTGGTCACGCCGATCCAGGCGCCCAGCACGGTGGGCACCATCGACAGCGCCAGCAGCCAATAGGTGTTGCGCAGCACGCGGTTGCGCTCGGCCGCGACAGCCGGGCTGGTGGAGTGAAGCGATGAGGGGTGAATGGCGGAGTTCATGTTGAGTCCTTCAAGCTGAAAATCGGATGGGAGACGATGCCAACAGCACGCTGCCGAGCGCGCAGTGCGCGGGCGGCGTCAAGGGGCACTGCGAGACAAGAGGTACCGCGGCATCAGCCGCGGCGGCGCTCACGCAAGGTGTTGCGCGAGGCGCGGCGGACGCTGCGGCCCGTCGAGGTAAGGCGGGATGCGAGCCAGGGCGGCGTACGCCCTGGGCAATCCCATCGAGAGTGCGGACGCCGACGCGTCAGGGGCCGGGGGCAACAAACCCACCAGGTCCACCACCGCCTCCTCGGCCATGGGCAAGGCTTGCATAGCAGTCGTGAAATCACCAGCCGGGCCTGGGCCGGGCTGTGTCGATGTCGCGGGCAGGTCTAGGGCATCCTGATGTGCGAAGGTCGACGCCGCCGCGCTGGCAGGCCGCTCCCCGGCGTGGCCTGACCAGACCATCACGAGTGCCATCAACAGAAAAAGGACGCGCCAATTCATAGAGCCCCGATTCTAGAAGGCGTGGCTCGCCCAGCGAAACAAACGGTTGCTCTGGGCAAGGCGTCAGCCCACGGTCACGGGAATTTTCCCTATCTTGGCCTGCCATTCTTTCGGCCCGGTCTCGTGAACCGAGGTCCCGTTGGAATCGACGGCCACGGTGACGGGCATGTCGGTGATGTCGAACTCGTAAATCGCTTCCATGCCCAGATCCGCAAAGCCAACGACCTTCGCCTGCTTGATCGCCTTGCTGACCAGGTAGGCCGCGCCGCCGACGGCCATCAGATAGGCGCTCTGGTGCTTCTTGATCGCGGCGATGCCGGCCGGGCCTCGCTCTGCCTTGCCGATCATGCCGATCAGGCCGGTCTGGGCGAGCATCATCTCGGTGAACTTGTCCATGCGCGTCGCGGTGGTGGGCCCCGCCGGGCCGACCACCTCATCGCGCACCGGATCGACCGGGCCGACGTAGTAGATGACCCGGTCGGTGAAATCGACCGGCAGCGTCTCGCCCTGGACCAGCATGTCCTGAATGCGTTTGTGCGCGGCGTCGCGGCCGGTGAGCATCTTGCCGGAGAGCAGCAGCGTGTCGCCCGGCTTCCAGCTGGCGACTTCGGCTTTGGTCAGCGTGTTCAGATCGACTCGCTTGCTCTTGTTGTAGTCGGGCTGCCAGTGCACGTCGGGCCACAAATCCAGGCTCGGCGGATCGATGTAAGCCGGGCCAGAGCCGTCGAGCACGAAGTGCGCGTGGCGTGTGGCGGCACAGTTTGGGATCATCGCGACGGGCTTGCTGGCCGCATGCGTCGGGTACATCGCGATCTTCACGTCGAGCACCGTGGTCAGGCCACCCAGACCCTGCGCGCCGATGCCCAAGGCGTTGATCTGGTCGCACAACTGGATGCGCAATTCCTCGGTCTTGTTGTTCGGGCCGCGCGCCTTCAATTCGTACATGTCGATCGGATCCATCAGGATCTCTTTGGCCATCAGCATGGCTTTTTCGGCGGTACCGCCAATGCCGATGCCCAGCATGCCGGGCGGGCACCAGCCCGCGCCCATGGTCGGCACCGTCTTCATCACCCAGTCGACCAGGCTGTCGCTGGGGTTGAGCATCACGAACTTGCTCTTGTTCTCGCTGCCACCGCCTTTGGCTGCGACCTGCACATCGACCGTGTTGCCAGGGACCACCGTCATGTGCACCACGGCAGGCGTGTTGTCCTTGGTGTTCTTGCGCTCGAAATGCGGGTCCGCCACGATGCTGGCACGCAGCACGTTGTCGGGGTTCAGGTAGCCACGGCGCACGCCTGCGTTGACGGCGTCCTCGACGCTGCCGCTGAATCCCTCGAAGCGCACGTCCATGCCGATCTTCAGGAACACGTTGACGATGCCTGTGTCCTGGCAGATGGGGCGCCGGCCTTCGGCACACATCTTCGAGTTGGTCAGGATCTGCGCGATGGCGTCCTTCGCGGCCGGGCTTTGCTCGGTCTCATAGGCGCGCGCCAGATGGGCGATGTAATCAGCCGGGTGGTAGTAGCTGATGTACTGCAACGCAGCGGCGATCGATTCGACGAGGTCGTCTTGGCGGATGGTGGTCATGGTGAGAGTCTGTGTTGGCTGTGGGAGCGCCGCGGAACCATTCTGGCGTCAGGAACTCAGGCCCCATAGGGGCAACAATCGCGCAGTGGTTGCCATCAAGAACAGTTTAGCGAATGGGGAGGAAGCACCTTGATCTCTGGCATTCGTCGGTTCATCGCGTCCGAGTCCGCTGGCGGCGTCGTGTTGGCGATTGCTGCGGTGGTGGCGCTGATCATGAGCAACTCGGTGCTGGGACCGCTCTACGAGCGATTCACGCAACTGCCAGGCGAGGTCCGAATCGGCACCGCTCTGCAGTTGTCGAAGCCGCTGGTGGTCTGGGTCAACGATCTCTGGATGGCCGTGTTCTTCTTTCTGGTCGGCCTGGAGATCAAGCGCGAATTGCTGGCCGGCGAACTGGCTTCAGCCCGGCAGGCGCTTCTGCCGGCCGGCGCTGCGCTGGGCGGCATGGTGGTGCCGGCGCTGATCTATGCGGCCATCAACGCCGCCGATCCGGTTGCCTTGCGCGGCTGGGCCATTCCGGCTGCGACCGACATCGCGTTCGCCCTCGGCATCTTGATGCTGCTGGGCTCGCGCGTGCCGCCCTCGCTCAAGATCTTTCTGACTGCCGTGGCAATCATCGACGACCTCGGTGCGATCGTCGTGATTGCGCTCTTCTACACGGCCGATCTCTCGCTGCCGATGTTGGGCGGTGCGTTGATCGGCGTTCTGTTGCTGATTGCGCTGAACCGCGCGCGCGTGTTTTCGCTCGCGCCGTACGTTCTGATCGGGATGGTGATCTGGCTCTTCGTGCTCAAGTCGGGCGTGCATGCGACGCTGGCTGGCGTGATCACCGCGTTGGCCATTCCGTTGCGCGGCGCTGATGGGCGTTCGCCGCTCGAGACGGCAGAGCACGCACTGCACCCTTGGGTGGCGTTTCTGGTGCTGCCTTTGTTCGCCTTCGTCAACGCCGGCGTGGTCCTCGAAGGCGTGGGCTGGTCAACGCTGATGCAGAGCGTTCCGCTCGGCATCGCGGCTGGCCTGGTTCTCGGCAAGGCCATCGGTGTGTTTGGCGCCTCGATGCTGCTGATTCGATTCGCGGGTGCAGAGCTGCCGGCGGGGGCGTCACGCATGCAGTTCCTGGGCGTGTGCATGCTGTGTGGCGTCGGCTTCACGATGAGCCTGTTCATCGGCGGCCTCGCCTTCGCCGGGCAGGGCGCGGACTATGACACCCAGGTCAAGCTGGGGGTGCTGGGGGGATCCTTGATTGCCGGGACGATCGGTACGCTGATCCTGTTGCGTGCTCGGCGTCCTGAATCCTTGAATGCGCCGATCGCTGCGGTCGCACGCGGCTAAGAAGACTTCGGCTGTTTGCGCCAGAACAGCGCCACGAGGACGTAACCCGCCAAGGCGGCTCCCGTCGCCATCAATGCCAGACCAACGATCAGCGGTGTTCCGGCGGTCTGAAGCGTGGCCCAGAGCCCTTCCAACGGAGCAGCTTGCTCAGCAAGCGCTCGGGCCTCGGATTCGAGCTGACTGGCGGCCGACTCATCGTCTTGCCGGTCGAGGACCGCGTTACCGAGCTTGAACGCGGCCCAGTACAGGGGCGCAAATGTCAACGGGTTGGTCACGAGCGTGCACGCTGCAGCGATGGCGACATGCGCCCGAAAAGCGATGGCCGTCCCGACGGCAAACAAGAATTGGGCGAAGAGAATCAATAACCCGAAGAACAAGCCGATGGCCACCGCGCGCGCCACGCTCTCGCGCTCAATTCGCCACAGCCTGTCGTCATCCAGCCGATGGGCCAGAGGCCCGAGCCAGCGTGATCGGCGCAACATCTCTCGCGTGGGGATGAATCGCTTCATGTGGACGTGCGCCGGGCTCAGTGCGGGGTGTTCGACGACGAACTGCTGGACATGAGGCGGTCGGTCATCGCGATGGCCATTGCCGACAACAAGAAGGCGATGTGGATGACCGTTTGCCAGAGCAAGACCTTGTCGGTGTAGTTCGCCGCGTTGATGAATGTCTTGAGCAGGTGGATGGAGCTGATGCCGATGATCGCGGTGGCCAGTTTCACCTTCAGTACCGAGGCGTTCACATGGCTCAACCACTCAGGCTGATCGGGGTGATCCTCGAGGCCCATGCGCGACACGAAGGTCTCGTAGCCGCCGACGATGACCATGATCAGCAGGTTGGAGATCATGACCACATCGATCAATGCCAGCACCACGAGCATGATCACTGTCTCATTGAGTTTCGGCGCCTCGTAGCCAATCACCGCACCGGCTGCGTCCTTGATAGGCGCAAGCTGATACCCGATGCTCTGCACCAGTGCAGCAAGCGCTTTCTCGCTGCCGAACACCGCCTCGATCAGGTGGACGAGTTCGACCCAGAAATGGAAGACGTATACCGCCTGTGCCAAGATCAAACCGAGGTACAGCGGCAGCTGCAACCAGCGGGTGGCGAAGATCGCCGCGGGCAGCGGCCTCAGCCGACGTGTCGAATTCGGCGGGGTCGTGGGGCTCATGATGGGACTCGGTAGGAGGCGCTTGTACGCTTCGCCGTCGACATGAGGCGGGGGACCGGCAGGCGCAGGAAGATTCTAGGCAGTGCTGGGGTATCGGGCATTCGACAGCTGATCGGCCGCAGAGTAAGCGCTTCGTAAGAGCCAGCCGATAAGGTTCAGAGGCGAGAAAATGACGCCCTCAAGGGCGCAAGGCGCGGGCGCAGTATCGCTGCGACGTGAACAACACAGAGCAGGAGACAACGATGAGTGATTCCAGGTCCGCGAAGCAATACCTTCCTCCGGCCGATCTGGCGCGCGATGCCCACGTGTCGGGCATGGCGCACTACCAGGCGCTGTGCGCCGAAGCCGAAGCGGACTACGCCGGCTACTGGGCCCGCCTGGCGCGCGAGACCGTGATTTGGAAGACCCCGTTCACGCGCTCACTTGACGACAGCGCAGCGCCGTTCTTCAAGTGGTTTGAAGACGGCACGCTGAACGCGTCGTACAACTGCTTGGACCGTCAGGTCGACGCAGGGCTGGGCGACAAGATCGCGATCATCTTCGAAGCCGATGGTGGCGACGTCACCCAGGTTTCTTACAGCGAGCTCCTGGCACGCACCTGCCAACTGGCCAACGCGTTGAGAGCACGCGGCATCCAGAAGGGCGATCGCGTCGTCATCTACATGTCGATGAGTGTCGAGGGTGTCATCGCGATGCAGGCCTGCGCGCGCATCGGCGCCACCCACTCAGTGGTGTTCGGCGGCTTCTCAGCGCAGAGTCTGCAGGACCGTATCAAGGACACTGGCGCGGTGCTGGTCATCACGGCCGACGAGCAACAGCGCGGCGGCAAGTCGTTGCCGCTCAAGGCCATCGTCGACGAGGCGTTGGCGTCAGGCGAATGCGAGACGGTGAATGACGTCATCGTTTACCGCCGAACCGGTGGCAAGATCACCTGGCACCCACGTGACCTGTGGATGCATGAAGTGATGGCTGCGCAGCCCGGTACCTGCGAGCCCGAATGGGTGGGCGCCGAGCACCCGTTGTTCCTGCTTTACACCTCGGGCTCGACCGGCAAGCCCAAGGGGGTGCAGCACTCGACGGGTGGCTACTTGCTGCATGCGATGCTGACCACGAAGTGGACCTTTGACCTGAAGCCAGGGGACATTTTCTGGTGCACCGCCGACATCGGCTGGGTCACCGGCCACACCTACATCGCCTATGGTCCACTGGCACTCGGGGCCACCCAGATCGTGTTCGAGGGCGTGCCCACTTATCCGGATGCGGGTCGCTTCTGGAAAACCATTCAGGACCACCAGGTCAGCATTTTTTATACGGCACCAACGGCGATCCGTTCGCTGATCAAGGCCGCCGAAAGCAATCCTGCCGTGCATCCCGACCGCTACAACCTGAGCAGCCTGCGCATCCTGGGCTCGGTTGGCGAACCCATCAACCCCGCGGCATGGGAGTGGTATCACAAGCACATCGGTGGTGGTCGCTGCCCGATCGTCGACACCTTTTGGCAAACCGAAACCGGTGGCCACATGATCACGCCCTTGCCTGGCGCCACGCCGCTGGTGCCGGGTTCGTGCACCTTGCCGTTTCCGGGCATCACGGCTGCCATCGTCGACGAGATGGGCAGGGATGTACCGAACGGGCAGGGCGGCATCCTGGTCGTCAAGAAGCCATGGCCCAGCATGATCCGCACGATCTGGGGTGATCCGAAGCGCTTTGCGAAAAGCTACTACCCGGATGACTTCCAGGGCAAGTACTACTTGGCCGGCGACGGCGCCATTCGCGACGCTCAAAACGGCTACTTCACCATCACCGGTCGTATCGACGATGTGCTGAACGTCTCGGGTCACCGCATGGGCACGATGGAAATCGAGTCTGCGCTGGTCAGTTGCACCGACCTGGTCGCGGAGGCGGCGGTCGTAGGCCGGCCAGACGACACCACCGGTGAGGCGATCTGTGCGTTCGTGGTGTTGAAACGTTCACGTCCGACAGGCGACGAAGCCAAGGCGATTGCGAAGCAGCTGCGCGACTGGGTCGGCAAGGAGATTGGCCCGATCGCCAAACCCAAGGACATTCGATTTGGTGACAACCTGCCGAAGACCCGTTCTGGCAAGATCATGCGCCGCCTGCTGCGCTCAGTGGCCAAAGGCGAAGTGGTCACGCAGGACACCAGCACGTTGGAAAACCCGGCAATCCTGGACCAGCTGGGGCAAGCTTACTGAATGCCGTTGTTGCGCCGAGAAACTAAAAAGCCCCGCATGCGGGGCTTTTTTGAGCGTTGACGAGAGTGTGTCGTTGCGCTTTACACGCCTTCACTTCGTCGCCAGGATCCACTCCACCAACTGCTTGGATTCAGCCTCGGTCACCTGTGGATTGGCGGGCATAGGAATCGAGCCCCAAGCGCCGCCACCGCCCTTGCGCACCTTGGCGGCGAGCACTGCAACGGCCTTTTTGTCGGTGGCGTATTTCGCTGCGATTTCCTTGAAGTTTGGGCCGATGCGCTTGGCGTCGACCGCATGGCAGGCCAAACAGCCTTTTTTCTCAGCCAGTTCAGGATTGGCAAATGCCGACGCGCTCATCAGCAGGGTGGTGGTCAGAATCAGAGCAGTCTTCATGGGGTTCTCTTTAGTCAAGTTCCGCTCTAACGTGAGTGCGATTGGCCTCGTTGACAGAGCGTGCTGAGATACATTCTCACAGTGGATTCTAGGGCAGCCGGTTGGACGGCTCCTCTCAGCATCGCCTTGCCAAATCGAGGAGATCGCCGTGTACATGGTCGTGTTGGGCGTGTTGCTGCTCATCTTGAAACTCGCCGAGTTCGGGCCGGTGGGCCAGTGGTCATACTGGGCGGTGCTGTGGCCGTTTGCGCTGGCGGTGATCTGGTGGTCCTACGCCGACAGTTCCGGGTGGAACAAGCGCCGCGAGATCGAGAAGATGGAAGAGCGCAAAAAAAAGCGCCGCCAGGACAACCTGGAGGCGCTCGGGATGGATCCACGAAGCCGGCGCAAACGCTGAGCGAGCCAGCGATCGAGCCGCGCTTTCACTCAATTCACTCGAATTTGTCGAGCACGGCTCCGGAACTCGCGCTCGATGCATTGCGCGCGAATTTGGCCAGCACACCACGGGTGTAGCGCGGGGCAGGCGGCTTCCAGGCCGCGCGGCGACGAGCGATCTCCTCATCGCTGACGTTGAGTTGCAAGGTGAGGGTGTGTGCATCGATGGTGATCGAGTCACCTTCTTGCACCAGGGCGATCAGCCCGCCAGCGTAAGCCTCAGGCGCCACGTGGCCGACCACCATGCCCCAGGTGCCACCGGAGAAGCGGCCATCGGTGATCAGGCCCACCGATTCACCCAGGCCTTGACCGATCAAGGCGCCGGTGGGGGCCAGCATTTCGGGCATGCCAGGCGCGCCCTTTGGGCCCAGGTAGCGCAGCACCATCACGTCACCCGCCACGATCTTCTTGGCCATGATCGCCGCCAGCGCCGATTGCTCATCGTCAAACACCCGTGCAGGTCCGGTGATGACCGGATTTTTCAGGCCCGTGATCTTGGCGACGCATCCTTCCGGCGACAGATTGCCCTTCAGGATGGCCAGGTGTCCGTCGGCGTACATCGGGTTGCCGATCGGGCGGATCACGTCTTGGTCCGTACGCGGCGCGTCGGGAATGTCAGCCAGGTTCTCAGCGACCGTCTTGCCGGTAATGGTCATGCAATCACCGTGCAAAAGGCCGGCGGTCAGCAGCGTCTTCATCACCTGCGGAATGCCGCCGGCGCGGTGCAGATCGATCGCGAGGTAACGACCGCTGGGTTTCAGATCGCACAGCACCGGCACCTTGCGGCGCACGCGTTCGAAGTCGTCGATGGTCCATTCGACCTCGGCGGCGTGGGCGATCGCGAGGAAGTGCAGAACTGCGTTGGTGGAGCCGCCGGTGGCCATGATGACTGCGACTGCGTTCTCGATGCTGCGTCGGGTGACGATGTCGCGCGGTTTCAGGTCCGCCTTCACCGCCTCGACCAGCACGCGAGCAGCCTCCTTGGTGTGCTCGACGATCGGATCCTCCACGTTGGCCATCGTCGATGAAAACGGCAAGCTCATGCCCAATGCCTCGAAAGACGAGCTCATCGTGTTGGCGGTGTACATGCCGCCGCACGAACCGCTGCCAGGAATAGCGCGCCGCTCGATCTGGCAGAAGTCTTCCTCGCTCATATTGCCAGCGCTGAACTGGCCAACGGCTTCGAACACGCTGACGATGTTCAGGTCTTGGCCCTTGTACTTTCCAGGCAGGATGGTGCCGCCATACACATAAATCGCCGGCACGTTGGCGCGCAGCATGCCCATCATCCCGCCGGGCATGTTTTTGTCGCAGCCGCCCACCACCAGCACGCCATCCATCCACTGGCCACCGACACAGGTCTCGATGCAATCGGAAATGACTTCGCGCGACACCAGGCTGTACTTCATGCCCTCGGTGCCCATGGCCATGCCGTCGGAGATGGTCGGCGTGCCAAAGATCTGGGCATTGCCGCCGGCCGCCTTGATTCCCGCGACGGCCGCATCGGCCAGCTTTTGCAGGCCTGAGTTGCATGGCGTGATGGTCGAGTGTCCGTTGGCCACGCCGATCATCGGCTTCTTGAAGTCACCTTCTTCGTAGCCAAGCGCGTAATACATGGACCGGTTCGGTGCGCGCGCGACGCCTTCGGTGATGTTTTTTGAGCGGCGATTGATGGTCATCGGAGCCTCCTGACGATGTTGGATGGCAAAGTATCTCTATGGCTTGTCTGCCAGTCCAATATATTATTTATAGTTGAATGATCTATTGGAAATATCAATGATCGAGATGCGAGCTTGGCGTCAGTTCGCTGTCTTGGCAGAAGAGCTTCACTTTGGACGCGCCGCGCAGCGGCTTCACATCACGCAGCCACCGCTGACGATGGCGATCCAGTCCCTGGAGCGCAAGCTGGGTACGCCGCTGTTCGAGCGCACGCAACGTTCTGTGGCCTTGACACCCGCGGGCCAGGCGCTGCTGCCTGAAGTCCAGCGCCTGCTGCAAGCGGCCGACGACCTGCCGCGCCAAGCAAGGGCGGCGGCGGATGGGTTGGCTGGCCGCCTCAGGCTGGCCTTTGTATCCAGCATCACCTACGGTCCGTTGCCTGAATGGCTGCGTTCGTTTCGTCAGGCCAACCCGGATGTCGTGCTGGCCCTGCGCGAGGCGACACTCGATGTCCAACTCGATGCTTTTGCGTCCGGCGATATTGACGCTGGTTTCGTGTTGCATGCGCCGGGTGCCGCACCGCAGGGTCTGCAAGCGTGGCGTGCCTTGAATGAACCGCTGGTGATGGCGCTGCCCGATCGTCATCCGCTGACGACAGGCCGCCCACTGACATTTGATCGCTTGGCACCCGAACCGCTGGTCATCTTTCCGCGCTCGATGGCGCCCTCGCTGTTCGATGCCATCGTGGGTCATTACCGCGCGCGTGGTGTGACACCTCAGATTGCGCAGGAAGCCAATCAGCTGCAGACCATCGTCAACCTGGTCTCCGCCGGCATGGGCGTCGCGTGGGTGCCCGCGTCGCTGATGCAGCTGCAGCGACCGGGCGTGGTGTACCGGGCGCTCAGCGATGCGCCGCTGTCGTGCGACACCAGCCTGGTTTGGCGCGCAGAGGCCTTGCCTGTGGTCCGACGCTTCGTCGATCACGTGCAAGCTGCGGAGGCCATGCACCCACAATTGGCAACCTGACATGCGGACCACCCGAAGAAAGTGACCTGATGCTCGTGCATCCCCAGTTCGACCCCGTGGCGATCTCCCTCGGGCCTTTGCAGATCCATTGGTATGGCCTGACCTATTTGGTCGCCTTCGGGCTGTTTCTCTGGCTGGCCTCGCTGCGTACGAAGCAGGCTCCGTTCGCCAGTGTGGGCTGGACCCAACGCGACGTCGAGGATCTGTTGTTCTACGGCGTGATCGGCGTTGTGATCGGGGGCCGGCTGGGCTATGTCCTCTTTTACAAGCCGGGCCATTACCTGGCCAATCCGTTGGAGATTTTCGCGGTCTGGAAGGGCGGCATGGCCTTTCATGGCGGGCTGCTGGGGGTGCTGGCGGCCATGTGGGTATTTGCACGCACACGTGGGCGACACTTTCTCGAAGTGACCGACCTGATCGCGCCCTGCGTGCCGCTCGGACTGGCGTCGGGTCGAGCGGGCAATTTCATCAATGGTGAGTTGTGGGGGCGCGCAGCGGACCCGTCATTGCCCTGGGCGATGGTGTTTCCTCAGTCGGGCGACAACCTGACTCGGCACCCCTCACAGCTCTACCAGTTCTGCCTCGAAGGGCTGCTGTTGTTTGTGTTGCTGTGGATTTACGCGCGCCAACCGCGGCGGCTCGGCGTCGTCTCGGGCATGTTTCTGATCGGCTACGGCAGCCTGCGTTTCACGGCTGAATACTTTCGCGAACCGGACAGTTTTCTGGGCTTGCTAGCGCTCGACATGAGCATGGGCCAGTGGCTGTGCGTGCCGATGGTGCTCGCAGGCGCCGGGTTGGCTTGGATGGGTTGCCAGCGACGCTTCAAAACGCCAGACCGTCCGGCCGTCAAAGCCTGATGTCCCAAATCTCAAATTCTTGCTGAAAGGCTTCCGATGAGGCTCGTTTTCCTGGACACCGAAACCACGGGACTGAGTCCTGCATCCGGCGACCGCATCGTCGAGATCGGCTGCGTCGAACTGGTCGACCGGCGCGCCACCGGCCGGAGCTTGCATCTGTATCTCAATCCGCAGCGATCGAGCCATCCTGATGCGTTGCGCGTTCATGGACTCACCGATGAGTTTCTGCGTGACAAGCCACTCTTTGCATCGGTTGCTGATCAATTGCTGGAGTTCGTCAACGGTGCCGAAGTGGTGATCCACAACGCCAGCTTTGACATGAGCTTCCTCGACCACGAGCTGGATCGGCTGAACCTACCGCGGTTTGCGAACTGCGTCGAGAAAGTCACGGACAGCTTGACCCTGGCACGCGAGCTCTTCCCAGGGAAGGCCAATTCGCTCGATGCGCTTTGCAAGCGACTGGACGTTGATAACAGCAACCGCACTTTGCACGGCGCGCTGCTCGATGCCGGCCTGCTGGCAGAGGTGTACATCCGCATGACGCGCGGCCAGAAGTCGCTGGTCATAGAGACAGACGACGCCCCCGTGGTCGCAGAGCTTGTCGACACCACGGATCTGAGCCAGTTCGCGCTGCCAGTGATCGCTGCCGGCGAGGACGAACTAAGGGCGCACTACATCCTGATTGCCGAGTTTGAAAAAGCGGCGAAGGCAGGTGCCATTTGGACGAGGGCTGTGGCACACTAGAGGGCTCGTCTGCTGACGGACTTTGGCGTTCATTCGCGGTCCCAAGCAGCTGGGGCGGTTAA
The DNA here is from genome assembly GCA_001464195.1 of Burkholderiales bacterium Ga0077547. GTDB lineage: Bacteria > Pseudomonadota > Gammaproteobacteria > Burkholderiales > Burkholderiaceae_C > PBB1. The sequence continues at coordinate 332 of LNEY01000020.1, read as the reverse complement.
CTCAGCGGTAGAGTGCCACCTTCACACGGTGGAAGTCGCAGGTTCGAACCCTGCACCGCCCACCAGTTGTCAGGCCATCGTGTCGTGTGCTACAGTCGAGGGCTTCGCTGTTAGGTGGCGGGGCGGTGTGGGAGTTGGTTGTTGTGCTGAGTTAATGACTTGGCTGCGATTGACTGAGATACCGAAGGCGATGTATAGTCGCTGACTCGGCTGAATTTCCAAGTGAGATTCAGGCGGAGCTGAAAAGCTCAAATTCTTTAAAAATCAACAGCCGATAAGCGTGGGCGTTTGAAGGCGAGTGCCAAGATGAATTGAGCGAGTTTAGGCTTGCT
>LNEY01000019.1 GCA_001464195.1 Burkholderiales bacterium Ga0077547 | reverse complement strand
AGGCCTTCGCGCATGTCATCGCCCGTCACTTCCACCTTGGCCTTCTTGGCCACCTCGGTGTCGTCGATGTACTTGTTGATCACCCGCGTCATCGCGGCGCGCAAGCCGGTCAGGTGGGTGCCGCCATCACGCTGGGGAATGTTGTTGGTGAAGCACAGCACGTTCTCGCTGTAGCCATCGTTCCACTGCATCGCCACGTCGGTCGTGATGGTGGTGCCCTGGTCGCTGACCTTCTCGCCCATCGCGCCGAAGATCGTCGGATGCAGCACCTTCTTGCCGGTGTTGATGAACTGCACAAAGCCCTTCACGCCACCGGCGTAGGCAAAGGTGTCTTCCTTGTTGTTGCGCTCATCAACCAGGCGGATCTTCACGCCGTTGTTCAAGAAGCTCAGCTCGCGCAACTTCTTCGCGATGATGTCGTAGTGGAAATCGATGTTCGAGAAGATTTCCAGGTCGGGCAGGAAGTGCACTTCGGTGCCGCGCTTTTCGGTGTCGCCGGTCACGCGCAAGGGCGAGACTTCAAAGCCATCACGCACTTCGACCAAGCGGTCTTGCGGAATGCCCTGCTTGAATTCCATGAAGTGCGTCTTGCCGTCGCGGCGCACCGTCAGCCGCAGCCATTTGCTCAGGCCATTGACGCAACTCACGCCCACGCCGTGCAGGCCGCCCGACACCTTGTAGCTGTTCTGGTTGAACTTGCCGCCAGCGTGCAGCTCGGTCAGCGCGATCTCGGCCGCACTGCGCTTGGGCTCGTGCTTGTCGTCCATCTTGACGCCGGTCGGTATGCCGCGGCCGTTGTCGGTGACGCTGATCGAGTTGTCGGAATGGATGGTCACGACGATGTCGTCGCAATGGCCGGCCAGCGATTCGTCAATCGAGTTGTCGACCACCTCGAACACCAGGTGGTGCAAGCCAGTGCCATCGGATGTGTCGCCGATGTACATGCCGGGGCGCTTGCGCACCGCCTCGAGCCCTTCAAGAATCTGAATGCTGCCTTCACCGTAAGCGGCGCTTTGTGCCGCATCGTCAGCGGCTTTGGCGGTCTTCTTGGCTGCGTCGTCGGACGGGTTCAGTGCTTCAGTCATCGAGATTCAAACTCACGGTTCAGCCGACTGCAAATGCAGCGCGGCCCTTCAACAAAATCTGGGTGGATCTGGGCAGAAACGGGCGATCGATCAAATTCGCATCGGCATCACCACGTACTTGAAGCCGGCCTGTTCGGGCACGGTGATCAGCACGCTGGAGTTGGTGTCCTGCAGTTCGAGCTTGATCATCTCGGCACTCATGTTGGACAGCGCATCCATCAGGTAGGTGACGTTGAAACCGATCTCAATGGTGTCGCCACCGTAGTCGATCTCGATTTCTTCCTTGGCCTCTTCCTGCTCGGCATTGCTCGATGCGATGCGCAAGGTGCCGGGCTCGATGTTGACGCGCACACCTTTGAACTTCTCGCTGGTCAGGATGGCAGCACGCTGCAGGCTGGAAAGCAGCGAAGCGCGCCCGAGCGTGATGTGGTTCTTGTGGTTCTTCGGGATCACGCGGTTGTAGTCGGGGAACTTGCCCTCGACCAGTTTGGTGACGAACTCCATGCCACTGAAGCTGAACTTGGCCTGGTTGCCTGCGAAACGCAGCTCGATGGTGCTGTCTTCATTCGCCTTGTCGTCCTTGAGCAGACGCTGCAGTTCGAGCACCGTCTTGCGCGGGAGGATCACTTCCTGTTTCGGGATCTCTGCGTCGAGCGTGGCATGCGCCAGCGCGAGGCGGTGGCCATCGGTCGCCACGAGTGTCAATGTCTTGCCCTCAGCGACAAACAGGATGCCGTTGAGGTAGTAACGGATGTCGTGCACCGCCATCGCGAAGTGCACCTGATTGATCAGGTTCTTGAGCGTGGCCTGAGGCACCCTGAACACCGGGCCGAAGTCGGCCGCTTCCTGCACCAGCGGGAAATCGTCGCTGGGCATGGTTTGCAGCGTGAATCGGCTCTTGCCACCTTGCAGCGTGAGCTTGCTCTGGTTGGCACTGAGCGTGACCACCTGATCGGCAGGCAGTGATCGCAGGATGTCGATCAGCTTGCGCGCGCCCACGGTGGTCGAGAAACTGGCGGCATCACCGTCGAACGTGTCTCGGGTACGGACCTGGATCTCGAGGTCGGAGGTGGTGAACTCCACCTCGCTGCCGTTCTTGCGCAGCAGCACGTTGGCGAGAATGGGCAAAGTGTGTCGGCGCTCGACGATGCCCGATACCGACTGAAGTGCACTCAGTAATTTTTCTTGCGCCGTCTTCAAGACAATCATGTGAGCCTCTCAAATTAGCCGTAGTAGTAGGGGACGCCACTTTCTGTGCACAACCCCATTTTCTGCCTTTACATCAACCAGTTAGCGAAGGGCCAAGCCTGTGCGTTGGAGTCGCTGATGGGCGGGAGCCGGGCACAACAACTTTCCGAATGTCCCGATCGCTGTGGACAAGACCTTCTTGTGCTGAAGTTGTCCCCAGTGTTGTGCCTTGACAGAAGTTCAAAAGCTCAACCTTTCAGGGTCTGTTCCAGCACGTGCAACTGCTGGTTCAGCTCGGTGTTCTTCTGCCGCTCAGCCGAGATCTTTCGAACGGCGTGCAGCACCGTGGTGTGATCGCGTCCACCGAAGAGCTCACCGATCTCAGGCAGGCTCTTCTGCGTCATTTCCTTGGCCAGGTACATCGCGATCTGGCGGGGCCTGGCGATGCTCGCGGGCCGCTTCTTCGAGTACATGTCAGCGATCTTGATCTTGTAGAAGTCGGCGACCGTTTTCTGGATGTTCTCGACGCCAATCTGTCGGTTCTGGATCGACAGCAGATCTTTCAGCGCATCTCGAGCCAGTGCGATGCTGATGTCTTTCTGGCTGAAGCGCGAATACGCCAGGATCTTGCGCAGCGCACCCTCGAGCTCGCGCACATTGGCGCGCACGTTCTTCGCAACGAAGAAGGCCACGTCTTCGGGCATGGGCGTGCCTTCGGCCTCGGCCTTCTTCATCAGGATCGCCACCCGCATTTCCAGCTCTGGCGGTTCGATGGCCACGGTCAGGCCCGCATCGAAGCGGGAGGTGAGGCGCTCGTCGATGTCCACCAGGCCCTTCGGGTAGGTGTCGCTGGTCATGATGATGTGCGCCTTCTTCGCCAGCAGCGCTTCGAAGGCGTTGAAGAACTCTTCTTGCGTGCGCTCCTTGCCGGCGAAGAACTGCACGTCATCGATCAGCAGCAGATCCAGTGAGTGGTACTTGGCCTTCAGTTCGTCGAAGGTCTTGCGCTGGTAGTTCTTGACCACGTCGGTGATGAACTGTTCGGCGTGCAAGTACAGCACCCGCGCATCGGGTCGGTCAGCCAGCAAGGCGTTGCCCACCGCATTCATCAGGTGCGTCTTGCCCAGCCCGACACCGCCATAGATGAACAACGGGTTGTACATGTGCCCCGGTGCGCCGGCGACATGCAGTGCCGCTGTGCGTGCCATCTGGTTGGCGCGACCCGGCACCAGGTTCGAGAACGTCAGGCCGAGGTTGAGTCGGTGACGCGATACCGCCGCTGCCGGCGCCAGGGCATGATGGACACCGTTCATCGGCGCCGGTGCGGGTTCGGGTGCATCGACCCGAGGTCCCCGTGAAATCGATCTGTCGTCCACCAACAGGGGATGGGCCGGGATGCCGATCGGCGGCGCGGAACGAGCGACACCGTCCCGTGGCGCCAGGTTGATCTCCAGTCGAACCGGCTTGCCGGCCAGCTCGGAAAGCACGGCTTCGATGCGACCGCCGTACTGATTGCGGATCCAGTCGAGCTTGAAGCGATTGGGTACCAGCAGGCACGCCACGGCTCCGGAAGCGCTGTCGGACACCGCAGCGGCCTGCAGAGGGCGGATCCAGGTGTTGAACTGTTGTTCAGGCAATTCGGCCGCGAGTCGCTCACAGCCACGTTGCCATAGGTCTTCGGTCATGTTGTGAAGAACCGCGCTTCGAAGGCACCGCAGTCTAACCGAAAGGGCGTGCGAAATGGCAAGTTATCCACAGATCGGAAACGCCCCAACTTGGCCACGTCTGGGCCCGATGAAACCCGCACTGCCTCAACCAGTTTTGACGGCAGGAGCGATTCTTGGTCTAATCCCGGGTTGCCTTGCGAGCGAGCCGAAGAGGGACAGGGTCCCTCCATGTGACTCAAGCCCTGGATCGCGCGCTGTCCCGATCCCGCGTGCCGCCTCCCCCACCACCGCCTTAGCGCCTCGGCGACCGGGGCACGATATTTTTCACTGGATACATCATGAAACGCACTTACCAAGCTTCGAAGACTCGCCGCGCCCGCACCCACGGCTTTCTGGTTCGCATGAAAACACGCGGTGGTCGGGCCGTCATCAATGCCCGGCGTGCGAAGGGCCGCAAGCGTCTGGCGGTCTGAGCGAGAGCGATCGCCTGAGCGCAGGCAACGCACGGTGAGCGCACAGCGAATCGCCGTGATCCGCGCACTGACCGAAGCCAGCGACTTCACGCAGGTGCTCAATGCGCCACCCCGTGCGCGCACAGCGCACTTCGCAGTGCACCATCTCCCGCGCCACCAGACGACCCGCAAAGTGCGGGTTAAAAGTCCGGGCGAAGCAGACTTGTCAACAGCCGCGACCCCCGAGCTTTCCCTGCCTGTGGATCAACAGCCGCTGACGGGCCTGTGGCTGGGCATGGTGGTGCCGAAACGGAATGCCAAGCGGGCCGTCACGCGCACCTTGCTGAAGCGGCGCATCCGGGCGGCCATCGACAGTGCTGCGGCAACGCTACCAGCCGGGCTGTGGGTGGTCAGGTTGCGCACACCGTTTGCCCGCACGGAGTTCATCAGTGCGGCATCCGAGCGGCTGAGTGGCATCGTTGCCGCAGAGCTGTCGACGTTGATGGCGGCCGCCGCAGGCCGCACAGCGCGATGAAGCTCGCATTCAATCCACCGCTGCGTCGGTCGCCAGTTCAGCAAGTGCTGATCGGCACGGTGAAGGCCTATCGTCTGTTGCTCAGCCCTTGGCTGGGATCAGCCTGTCGCTTCGAGCCGACCTGTTCAAGGTATGCGCTGACGGCCCTGGAAACCCACGGCGCCGCAACAGGCGCTTACCTGAGTGCCCGGCGATTGCTGCGTTGTCACCCCTGGTGCGCAGGCGGTTGCGACCCGGTTCCCCTACCTTGCTCCATCTCTCCCAATCAGGTGCCAGCGCCCACGCCGGCGGCCGGGGATCTTCTCGAAAAGAAATCGTCATGACCGAAATGCGTCGCACCCTGCTTTGGGCGGTGTTCCTGATGTCGCTCGTCTTGTTGTGGGACGCCTGGAACAAGCACAACGGACAGCCATCAATGTTCGGTCCGCCACCGGTCAGTGCGCCTGCCGCGACCGGCCCGGTGTCGGCCAACACCTCTGGCAGCCCCGCTGCCTCGACCAGCGCCGTGCCCAGCGCGGCCGGCGTGATGGCGGACCCGGGCGCGGTCCCTGCCAACGGGCCCACAGCGGCCGACGCTGTCGCCTTGTCGCAAAAGATCGACATCACCACGGATGTGGTCAAGGCGACCATCGATACCGCTGGCGGCTCGTTCGTTCGCCTTGAGCTGCTCAAGCAAGTCGACCACCTGGACCAGGACAAGAACGTGCTGCTGTTCGACGAGTCCAGCACCCGCTTGTACAAGGCCCAAACCGGCCTGATCGCGGCGCAGGGCGGCGCCAGCCTGCCGAATCACCTCACGGCGTTCACGCTGCTGCCTGGCGATCGGACGCTGCAGGAGGGTCAGGACAGCCTGACGGTGAGCCTCGAATCGCCCGAGATCGGCGGCGTCAAGCTGCGCAAAACCTACACCTTCCAGCGCGGCAGCTACGTGGTCGCGGTGAAGCACGAAGTGGTTAACGATTCCAGCGCGCCCGTCACGCCGCAGGTCTACTTCCAGTTTTTGCGCGACGGCAATCCGCCGGAGGGCGAATCGAGTTTCTATTTCACCTTCACCGGACCGGCGATCTACACCGAAGCCACCAAGTTCCAGAAGGTCGAGTTCAAGACGATCGAGAAGCGTGGCCCCAACGAGAAGCCCGATCACGACACGGCGGCAGACAACGGCTGGATCGCGATGGTGCAGCACTACTTTGCCAGCGCCTGGCTGCTTGGCGCTACCACCGACGACCAGCGACCGCGCGAGTTCTTCACCCGCAAGGTCGACGCCAATCAGTACGCCGTCGGCATGATCGTGCCGATGGGCGAGCTCGCGCCTGGCGCCACGCAGACGCTGGATGCGCGCCTCTTTGCCGGACCACAGGAAGAAGACAAGCTGAGCCAGTTGGCCCCGGGGCTCGAGCTGGTCAAGGACTATGGCTGGCTGACCGTTCTCTCGAAGCCGTTGTTCTGGCTGCTGACCCAGCTGCACAAGCTGATGGGCAACTGGGGCTGGGCCATCGTTGGGCTGGTGGTGCTGCTGAAGGTCGCCTTCTACTGGCTCAACGCCACCGCCTACCGCTCGATGGCCAAGATGAAGGCCGTGGGCCCGAAGGTGGCCGAGATGCGCGAGCGGCTGAAGGACAAGCCGCAGCAGATGCAGCAGGAAATGATGCGCATCTACCGCGAAGAAAAGGTCAACCCGCTCGGCGGCTGCCTGCCGATCTTCGTGCAGATGCCGTTCTTCATCGCGCTGTACTGGGTGTTGCTGGCCAGCGTTGAGATGCGCAACGCCCCCTGGATCGGCTGGATCACCGACCTGTCGGCCAAAGACCCGTACTTCATCCTGCCGTTGCTGATGACCGCGACCAGCCTGTTGCAGACCTGGCTGAACCCGATCCCGGCCGACCCGATGCAGGCCAAGATGATGTGGATCATGCCGCTGTTGTTCTCGGTGATGTTCTTCGTCTTCCCGGCCGGTCTGGTGCTGTACTGGCTGACCAACAACATCCTGTCGATCGCTCAGCAGTACGCCATCAACAAGCAGCTGGGCGTGCTCGGCAAGTAGCTGGCCCTGCGCGGCCCGCGGCCGCGGGCGCGTCGCAGAGAATGCGCCGCATGCTGCCGCGACACCACGATCCCATCGTTGCCATTGCCACCGCGCCCGGCCGGGCGGCGGTCGGCATCGTGCGGGTGTCGGGTCGCGATCTGCGCCCGCTGATCGCGCAGTTGTGCCCGCGGCCACTGGCCCCTCGCCAGGCAAGCTATGGGCCGTTTCTCGACGCCCAAGGCGCGCCGATCGACCACGGACTGGCCCTTTACTTCCCTGCGCCGCATTCCTACACTGGAGAGGATGTGCTCGAGCTGCAGGCCCACGGCGGGCCGGTCGTGCTGCAGCTGCTGTTGGCGCGCTGCCTGGAGGCGGCCACGGCGGTCGACGCCGAAACCGGCGCTACGGCGCTGCCCGGCCTGCGCCTCGCACTGCCGGGCGAGTTCACCGAGCGTGCCTACCTGAACGACAAGCTCGATCTGGCGCAGGCCGAAGCCGTCAGCGACCTGATCGATGCCAGCACTGAAGCGGCTGCGCGCTCGGCCACCCGGTCGCTCAGCGGCGGCTTCTCCACCGAGATCCGCGCGCTCGACGAGCAGCTGATGCGCCTGCGCATGCTGGTCGAGGCGACACTGGACTTTCCCGAAGAAGACATCGACTTCCTGCAGCGGGCCGACGCGGACGGGCAACTTGCCGCCATCAGCGAGCGGCTGCGCCGCATCGAGGACACCACGCGGCAGGGTGCGCTGCTGCGGGACGGCATCACGGTGGTGATCGCCGGCCAGCCCAACGTGGGCAAGAGCTCGCTGCTGAACGCCTTGTCGGGTGCCGAACTGGCCATCGTCACCCCGATAGCCGGCACCACGCGAGACAAGGTCAGCCAGACCATCCAGATCAAGGGCGTTCCCGTCCATGTGGTCGACACCGCCGGCCTGCGCGATGCAGCGCACACCGACGACCCGATCGAGCGCATCGGCATCGAGCGGAGCTGGCGCGAAATCGAGGCCGCCGATGCCATTCTGTTCCTGCACGACCTGACACGCCTCGACGAACCGAGCTATGCCGCAGGCGACGCCGTCATTCGACAGCAGTTGCCACCTTCACTTGTCGAGGCCCGACGTGTGCTCGACGTCTACAACAAGGTCGATCTGCAGCCGGTCGACGTGCCCGCAGCCATCGGGTCCGAAGGCCTGAGCCTGTCGGCCCACACCGGCACCGGGATCGACCCTCTGCGCCAACGGCTGCTGCAACTGGCCGGCTGGCACGACCACCCGGAAGGCGTCTACACCGCTCGCGCTCGCCACTTGCAGGCCCTGGCGCAAACGCGCGAGCACGTCGATGTCGCGACGGCGACCTTGCGCCGTCCAGCCCCGGCGCTCGAGCTGCTCGCCGAGGAGTTGCGTCTGGCGCAACGTGCGCTCGGCGAGATCGTCGGCCACTCGACGCCCGACGATTTGCTCGGCGAAATCTTCAGCCGCTTCTGTATCGGGAAGTGACGGTGACCGATCGCTCGACGATCAGTGATCGATGTTCTTGAATCGCAGCATCGACACCAGCTGGCGTTCCTGCGCGGGAGTGAATCCACAGTCCACGGCACGCTTGGAGTTCTCAAAGGTCCCGAACAACATGTCCCAGATCGGGATGCCGTAATTGCTGCGGTGTCGGTCCTTCTCGTGGTGCACGCGGTGCATCTCGGGCCGCACCACCACATAACCCAACCAGCGCGGGGTGCGCAGGTTGGTGTGTTCCCACAGATCGAACACGCCGACCCAGAAGGCGGTCCAGGCGGCCGCATCCAGCCCGTAGCCAAGCAGGCCGTACGACACGCCGCTGACGATCAGCGCATTGCCAACGAAGTCATTCGGGTGGGCATAGAACGCGGTGGCCGCCTCCAGCCGGTGCGTGCTGTGGTGGATCTGATGGAAAAAGCGCCACAGCAAGTCGCTGTGATGGCGCCAGCGGTGCCACCAGTAGACGAAGAAGGTCACGCACACGTAGCCGACAAAGCCCTGCAGCCAGTCCGGCAGTGCGGTGAGCGCGCTGTCGCGCTGCAATAGCCCGGGTGCCCCGACCAGCCGGTCGATGACTGCGCCCATCAGGAGCGTCAGGCCGATGCCCACGCAGGCCAACGACGCCACGCGCAGCACCCATGGCCAATCGGCGGTGTAAGCCCGGTTGGGACGCAGACGCTCCAGCCCCATCAAACCGATGGCCACCGCCACGGTGAGCAGCAGCGTCAGTGTCGAAGCGGGCAAGTTCATGATGTTGATCGAGCTGGACGTCAATAGAACGCCTCGACCCGTGTGGCGCCCATCAAGGGCTCGATCAGCCGGGCCAGTGGGCCCAGCCCTTCGTAGCGGGTTGCCACCTTGTGTGCATACGCGAAAAAGCGTGGCAGATCGGCGCTGTAGGCCGGCTTGCCGTCGCGGTGCTTGAGACGGCAAAAGATGCCGAGCACCTTCAGATGGCGCTGCAGGCCCATCCATTCGAGCGGCTTCCAGAATTCGCCGAAATCGGCCGGCACCGGCAGGCCGGCCTGGCGCGCCTGCTGCCAGTAGCGGATCGCAAAGTCGAGTTCCTGCTCCTCGTCCCAGCTGATGAAGGCGTCGCGCACCATCGAGGCCACGTCGTAGCTGATCGGCCCGCGCACCGCGTCCTGGAAGTCGAGGATGCCGGGGCCATCGTCACAGACCATCAGATTGCGCGGCATGTAGTCGCGGTGCACCGCGACCGTGGGCTGCGCGAGGGCGCTGGTCACCAGCAGGTTGCACGAGGAGGCCCAAACGGCCTGTTGTTCGGCGTCCCAGGTGACGCCGAACTCGCGCTGCACGCACCACTCTGGAAACAGTGCCAACTCACGCCGCAGCAGCGCGGCGTCATAGGCGGGCAGGGTGCTGGCGTCGACGTGCTGTTGCCACATCACCAGCGTGGACATGGCGGAACGCATCAGTCGATCGATGCTCGGGGTGTCGCCCGCGGCCACGGCCTGCTGCAGCTCGGCCAGGTAAAGCCTGGAACCCAGGTCACTGAGGAGCAGAAACCCGTGCGCAACATCCTGCGCCAGAACCTGCGGGGCGTTCAACCTGGCGGACGCGATCAGGCCGGCCACGTGGACGAAGGGGCGCACGTCTTCATGCTCGGGCGGCGCATCCATCACGATGAAGCTCCCGCTGGCACCATCGATGCGGAGGTAGCGGCGGAAGCTGGCGTCGCTGGAGGCAGGCCGAAGGGTGTTCGGCCGCAGTCCGTGCGCTGGCACCAGCTCGGCAAGCCAGCGGGTGAAGGCGTCTCGGCGCCGGTCGTCTGCCCAGACCACGGCTTGGGAGGACTTGTCGCTGGGGGTGTTCATCGTGTGGCGGTACCTGAGGTCTCGGGTGGCCTGCGGGTTTGTGCGCACGCACCCTCATGGATAATCGATTTTACAAACCGCTGTTCGCACTCGTGGCGCACGCCACCTCTCCGTCTGCCCTTCTCCGTCTTTGTTGCTCCGCTCACCTGCCTGTTCGCTGCGTTCCGGCGGCCCCGCTGTCGTCGCGGGCCGCCGCTGCGCTTGGCCTCGCGCGCTGTTGGCCACCGTGCTGGTCACCGCGGTGGGCCAGGCCTGCGCGCAGTGGGGCCGTCCGCCCATCGACGCGACGCTGGCCCCGACCAACCTCTCCCCCGAGCCGGCCAGCAACGCGCCAGTGCCGCAGTGGGGCACCCCATTGCGCGGCGTCACACCCGCCGGTAAGCCGCTCGCGAGCCCCACCGCCCCGATTGCGCCAGCGCCGCTGGCGCTGACCGATTCGGGTATTGCGTTGAAGATCTCGCGCAGCCTGCAGCCACCGCCCACCGGCGAAGCAGCGAAGCTGCTGCCCATTGCGGTGCAGGGTCAGACGCTGCGAGGCCGCCCTGATCTCGACGCGGTGGTCGAGGGGGATGCCCGGCTGCGGCGTGGCAATCTGTCCATCACCACCGATCGGTTGACCTACGACCAGGCCGAAGACCTGGCGGTGGCGCGTGGCAACGTGAGCATCACGCAGGACAAGAACCTCTACAGCGGGCCCGAGTTGCAGCTGAAGACGCAACGCTTCGAAGGCTACTTCCTCAACCCAACCTATTTCTTTGGTCGCACGCAGGCCGGTGGCACCGCGGAGCGCATCGACTTCATCGGCCCGCAGCGTTCGGTGGCCACCAATGCGACCTACAGCAGTTGCCCGGCCGACGGCAGCGGCGACCCGGCCTGGCTGCTCAGCAGTGACCAGATCGACACCGACTTCGATACCAACACCGGTGTTGCGAAGGGTGCGGTGCTGCGCTTTCTGGGTGTGCCCATCCTGTGGGCGCCGGAGCTCAGCTTCCCTCTGACCAACGAGCGCAAATCGGGCTGGCTGCCGCCAAGTGTGGCCATCGACAGCAACGCGGGGGTTCGTGTCGAAGCCCCCTGGTACTGGAACATTGCACCGAACCGCGACGCCACGTTGACGCCCTCAGTCAGCCTGCGCCGAGGGGTCGGCCTGGACACCGAGTTCCGCTACCTCGAACCCAGCTACAAAGGGCAGTTCAACTTCAACTTCCTGCCCGACGACAACGTGGCCAACCGCTCGCGCTATTCGCTGGGCGCCGTACACGAGGCGGACTTCTCCGAAGCGACGCGCTTGTCCATCAACATCAAGCGCGTGTCCGACGACGACTACTGGAAAGACTTCCAGCGCGATCCCGCCACATTCACACCGCGCTTGCTGCTGTCGGATATCCAGGCCTCGCATGAGATGGGCGACTGGACAACCTACGCGCGCGTGCAACGCTGGCAGGTGCTGCAGGACCCCGAATCGCAGATCATCACGCCGTATCAGCGTTTGCCGCAGATCGGCGCGCGTACGCTGCAGACGGTCGGCAATGGGTTCGACATCAGCTTCGAGGGCGAATACAACCGCTTCACCAACCCGGGTTCGACCATCGAGGCCAAGCGACTTGACGGCGACCGAGTACATGCGCTGACGTCGATCAGCTATCCGTGGGTCACCACGCCCGGTTGGACACTGACCCCGAAGCTGGCGCTGAACGCGGCAGCGTATTCGCTGGGGCGCGGGGTCGTCCCCGGGGGCGACAAGAAGGCCTCACGCGTCATCCCCACGGTCAGCCTCGACAGCGCCTGGGTCCTGGAGCGCGAATCCAACTGGTTCGGCACCGATTTGCTGCAGACGCTGGAGCCTCGCGTGCTCTACGTGTACACGCCGTACCGCAAACAGAGCGACTTCCCCATCTTCGACTCGGCAGCGCGCGACCTGAACTTCGAGACGGCATTCAGCGAGAACGCCTTCTCGGGCATCGACCGGGTCTCGGACTCCAACCAAGTGATAGCCGGTGCGAACACCCGGCTGATCAACCCGCAAACGGGCGCGGAAGTCATGCGCCTGGGCGCCGTGCAGCGCTACCTCTTGCGCGACCAGCGCATCACGCCGCTGGGAACCCCGTTGACCCGGCGTGTGTCTGACCTGCTGCTGCTGGGGTCGACCAGTGTGATCCCCAACTGGACCCTGGGCAGCACGCTGCAATACAACCCACAGGTCAATGCGTTGATCACCTCGACCAGCGGTGTCACTTATTCACCGTCGCCGTTCCGCACGGTGAGCCTGATCTACCGGCAGGTCCGTGGCGCCAGTCAGCAAGTCGAGACCGGCTGGCAATGGCCGATCTATGGCCGCACGCCCGACCTCAGCGGGCTGGCCGATGACGGCCGCGGCAACCTCGGCACGTGCACGGGCTCTCTGTACACCGTGGGTCGCATCAACTACAGCACCCGCGACAGCCGGCTCGTCGACGGCATCATGGGATTCGAGTACGACGCCGGCTGCTGGATCGCCCGTGTCGTGGCTGAGCGGTTGTCCACTGGCAGCACCAAGGCAACCACCCGACTGCTGTTTCAAATCGAATTCGTCGGTTTATCTCGACTGGGCTCGAACCCGCTTCAAGTGCTGAAGGACAATGTACCGGGGTATCGCCTTTTGCGCGACGGGCCACAGGCCACGCAGTCCTCGAATCTTCTGTATGAGTGAACCGTTGAAATCGATCATGGCCGCCTTGCTGACCGCGGGGCTGATGTCCACTGCCATGGTGTCCCCGCAGGCCTGGGCACAGTCCGATCGTCAGGCTGCAGAAGTTCTTCAGCCGGGTGACTTCATCGTGGCTGTGGTGAACCAGGAGCTGGTGACGGCCATCGAAATCGAGCAGCGCCTGGCCCGCGTGCGTGAGAACGCAGCGCGTGCCGGGCAGCGCCTGCCGCCGGAGAGCGTGCTGCGCAAGCAGATCCTCGAAGGTCTGATCGACGAGCGTGCGCAACTGGCGTTTGCGCGCGAGAGCGGGCCGCGCATCGATGATGCGGAGCTTGACCGCGCCGTGGCCAACGTCGCGGCGCAGAACAAGGTCACGATGGCCCAGATGCGTGAACAGTTGGCGCGAGAAGGCATCGACTTCGCGCGTTTCCGCAAGAACGTCCGCGAGCAGATGCTGCTCGAGAAGGTGCGCGAGCGGGAAGTGCAGTCACGCATTCGAATCACCGACGCCGATGTCGATGCCCTGCTGGCCAAGCAACGCGCCGACAACGCGACCACGCCTTCGTACAACCTCGCACAGATCCTGATCCCCGTGCCCGAAGCCGCCACCGACGCGGAAGTCGCCCGGCTCAAGGGCCGTGCCGACGCGGCCCTGGCCCGCGTCCGCGGGGGCGAAGCGTTCGAGGCAGTGGCCAGCGAGTTGGTGGCCGATGAACGTGACAAGGTCAGCGGTGGCGAGCTCGGCCTGCGCCCTGTCGAGCGTCTCCCCGATGCGTTCATCGAGCACGTGCGCGGCGTGGGTGCTGGGCAAGTGGCGCCGAGCGTGTTGCGCACGGGGGCGGGGTTTCATCTGCTGAAGGTCGTCGAGCGTCGCGACGGGCAGGCGTTCTCGGTGACCGAGACCCACTCGCGCCATATCCTGCTGCGCCCTACCGCGCAGCTCGATCAGGCAGCTGCCATGCGGCAACTCGCGGAGATGAAGGCACAGATCGTGTCCGGCGCAGCAACTTTCGAGGCGCTGGCCAAGGAGCGGTCGGAAGACGGCAGCGCTGCGCAAGGCGGTGATCTTGGCTGGACCACGCCGGGCACCTTCGTGCCGGAGTTCGACGACGCGATGGCCACGCTCGCCATTGGCGAGGTGTCCGACCCGGTGATTTCGCGTTTCGGTATCCACCTGATCCAGGTGCTCGAGCGGCGTCAGGCGTCACTCGACGCCAGACAGGAACGTGAACAAGCCCGCAGCCTGTTGCGCGAGAAGAAATACGAAGAAGCCTACGCCGAGTGGACCCAGGAGTTGCGCCAGCGCACGTACGTCGAAATGCGCGAGCCGCCGTTGTGACGGCCTGCCGGGCCCGTAGCACCGGAATGGTTTGAGCATGGGCCCTGCCCGCCACGCACACTGATGCAACACATCGCGCGCAAACGCTTCGGGCAGCATTTCCTCCACGACCGATTCGCGATCGACGCCATCATCGATGCGATCGATCCGTGCGCACAGGATGCGATGGTGGAGATTGGCCCCGGGCTGGGCGCGATGACCTTCCCTCTGCTCGAGCGGTGCCCGCAGCTGACCGTCATCGAGCTCGATCGCGACCTTGCTGCGCGCCTGCGACGCCGGCCTGAATTGACGGTGATCGAGGCCGATGTGCTCAACGTGGACTTCGAGGCCTTGGCGACGGCCGCGGGCCAGCCACTTCGGGTGGTGGGCAATCTGCCCTACAACATCTCGACGCCCATCCTTTTTCACCTGCTGCCAACGGCCTCACGGGTCATCGACCAGCACTTCATGCTGCAAAAAGAGGTCGTCGAGCGCATGGCTGCCGCGCCGGGGAGCAAGACCTATGGCAGGCTGTCGGTGATGCTGCAGTGGCGCTACGACATCGAGTCGGTGCTGGACGTTGAGCCCGAATCCTTCGACCCGCCACCGCAGGTGCGGTCGGCGATCGTGCGCATGGTGCCGCTCCCGGGACGCACCGACATCGACCCGACGCTGCTCGGTGAGCTGGTCACGGTGGCTTTTTCGCAGCGGCGCAAGGTGTTGCGCAACACGCTGGGCCGGTGGCTCGATGAGCGCCACTACAGCGGCCCGTTTGACCTGCAGCGCCGTGCCGAAGAGGTGCCGGTGGCCGAGTACCTGGCACTCGCGAGCGCGGTCGGCGCGCCATGAACAAGGCGGCCCTGAGGCCGCCTTGCGGGCTCACACGCCAACCGGCGCGGGAGCCAATGGACGAGTTTGAGGCAACCTAGGCCGCGTTCAACCACATCGATGTGTCGAAAGCGCTGCTCATCAGCGGCATGTTCATGCCGAAGCTGGTGTTGGCCGCGCTCTTGGCCGGGGGCTTGGCGGGCTTTTCGCAGGGGCTGGTCGTTTCAGTAGCCCGCTCCCAAGAACCGAGTTCCTGAGAGCGGGCTACTGAAAAGAATAGAAGCACCTGAAGGCGATTTTTCGCTCCGCCCAGAAATCAGCGGCATCGCGAAACACATCCAGTAGCTGCTCGCGTGCCTCGCGATCAAAGCGCGGGTTATCGGGCAGCTGCTCCAGCACGACCACAAAGCCCGGCTGCGAACCCGCTTTGTGGACCAGATCGGTCATGCAGTCGTAGAGCGCATCGAGGTTCTTGCCGAAATGCAATGGGAACAGGAACGCCTCGGCGATGGTGTCGAGAACCTCTTGTTTCGACTGGGCCGTCGTCAGGTTGGCGTAGAGGAAATGCTGGTCGGCGTTTTGCGCGGCCAGCATCAGATCCTCGACGCGGTAAGCGCGTATCGATTGGACGATGTTCGATCGGACGGTCTGCAAGAGCATGGACTCGTTCCTCCTGTGGTCAATTAACTCGCGCGCCACTCACTGCACGATGCGATTGAAGCTCGCGTAGTGGTCGGCGCTGTAAAAACAGCTTTCAGGTGCCTGCCGTTGCTTGCCGCCGCAGACGATGCGCCGGGCACCTCTGTCGCGCGACCCGGGTGTCGGCACGGTGTACTCGCGGTAAAACCCCCGTGATCGATCCGGCAACAACCGCTCCCGGTTGCCGAACACGGTGCCATCCTTGCGATACGGGAATGGCCCGCCGGAATGAATCAGCACATGGGTTTGTCTCGCTTCCGGAGGCAGTTGTTTCAGCTCAACGACCGAAATTTTTGTATCGACCCCCCCGTCTCTGGCCGAAGACGTGCTGGTCAGCAAGCAAACGCTCACCACACAAACTGCCATCAGCGAACCAATGGCCGAAGCGGGGCGTTTCTGGCAAGCCCGAACCAGGGGCGACAAAAACACGGGTTATCCCTGAATTGAGAATGGGAGATGGTACCGAATCGGGCGCAAAACCTCAAGTCGGTGCATCAAGTCAGAGCACGACCACGCGAATGAAAGTGTTTGCTCACGTTCTCTATCGATAAACCCAGATATTGAAGATGGGGTAGACGCTCCCTGAGGACGCCGTATCGAAAGAGGGTCTTGAAATCGTCACAATGCCCTGGAGGGCCCTGCCGAGTGGTGACTGCCTGGAATCTCAGCGGGTGGCGTTGGCGTCAGCCACGGCCAAGGCGGTCATGTTGACGATGCGCCGCACTGTGGCCGAGGCAGTCAAGATATGCACCGGTTTGGCCGCACCCAGCAGCACCGGGCCGATCGCGATGCCGCCGCCGGCCGCTGTCTTCAGCAGGTTGTAGGCGATGTTGGCGGCATCGATGTTGGGCAGCACCAGCAGATTCGCTTCGCCGGTCAGCGTGCTCATGGGCATCAGACCGCGGCGGTAATCGGCGTCGAGAGCGGTGTCGCCGTGCATTTCGCCGTCGACTTCCAGCCACGGCGTGTTTTGCCGCAGCAAGGCCAGGGTGTCGCGCATCTTGACGGCGGACGGGTGGTTGCTGGAGCCGAAGTTGCTGTGCGACAGCAGCGCCGCCTTCGGTCGCAATCCCAGGCGCACCATCTCTTCGGCCGCCATCGTCGTGATGTCGGCCAACTGTTCTGCGGTCGGGTCGTAGTTGATGTGGGTGTCCACCAACATGATCTGCCGACCGGGCAGCAACAGGCTGTTCATGCAGGCGTAGGTCTTGGCGCCCTCTCGCTGCCCGATAACCTGGTCGATGTAGTTCAGGTGATAGGCGGTGTTGCCCCAGGTGCCGCACAGCATGCCGTCGACCTCGCCCTTGTGCAGCAGCATCGAGCCGATCAACGTCAGGCGCCTGCGCATTTCGATCTTGGCGATCTGCTCCGTGATGCCCTTGCGCGCGGTGAGTTGGTGGTACGTCTGCCAGTAGTCGCGGTAGCGATGGTCGTTGTCGGTGTTGACGACGTCGTAGTCGCGCCCGGCCTCGAGCCGCAGGCCGAACTTGGCGATGCGCGAGGCGATGACGTCGGGTCGCCCGATCAGCGTCGGGCGTGCCAGCGCCTCGTCGACCACGATCTGCGCGGCCCGCAGCACGCGCTCCTCTTCGCCCTCGGCGTAGGCGACGCGCTTGTTCTGCGCACGCTTGGCCAGGTTGAAGATGGGTTTCATCGTCGTGCCGGAGGCATAGACAAAGCTCAGCAGCTTTTGGCGGTACGCCTCCAGGTCGCGTATCGGGCGAGCGGCGACGCCGGAATCGGCCGCAGCCTGTGCCACCGCGGGCGCGATCTTGATCATTAGGCGCGGGTCGAACGGTTTTGGAATCAGGTACTCCGGTCCGAAGCTCAGGTTGGCGCCGGCGTACGCCGCGGCCACGACCTCGCTTTGCTCCGCCTGCGCCAGTTCGGCGATCGCGTGCACCGCGGCGATCTCCATCTCCACCGTGATGGTCGTTGCGCCCGAATCGAGCGCACCGCGGAAGATGTACGGAAAGCACAGGACGTTGTTGACCTGGTTCGGGTAGTCGGTACGGCCAGTCGCGATGATCGCGTCGCTGCGAACCTCCCGGATCTCCTCGGGCAGGATTTCGGGCGTCGGGTTGGCCAGCGCGAAGATGATCGGGTTGGCGTTCATCGTCGCGACGACCTCTTTCTTCAGCACGCCGCCCGCGCTCAAGCCCAGAAAGACGTCAGCCCCGCGCATCACATCGGCCAGGCTGCGGTGGGGGGTCTTCTGGGCGAAAACGATCTTGTCCTCGTCCATCAACTCGGTGCGGCCTTCGTAGACGACGCCAGCCAGGTCGGTGACCCAGATGTTCTCGCGCGGCAGCCCCAGCTTCACCAGCAGCGTCAGGCAAGCCAGCGCCGCAGCGCCCGCGCCCGACGTGACCAGCTTGATCTGCTGGATGTCCTTGCCGGTCACCCGCAACGCATTCAGCACCCCGGCGCCGACCACGATGGCCGTGCCATGCTGGTCGTCGTGAAACACCGGGATCTTCATTCGCTTGCGCAGAGCGCGCTCGACGTAGAAGCAATCCGGCGCCTTGATGTCTTCCAGGTTGATGCCGCCGAAGGTGGGCTCCAGCGCGGCGATGGTGTCGATCAGCTTGTCGAGGTTGCGCTCGGCCAGCTCGATGTCGAACACATCGATGCCGGCGAACTTCTTGAACAGCACCGCCTTGCCCTCCATCACCGGCTTGGCCGCCAATGGCCCGATGTCGCCCAGCCCGAGCACCGCGGTGCCATTGGTGATCACGGCGACCAGATTGCCGCGCGCGGTGTACTTGTAGGCGTTGGCCGGGTCGGCGACGATTTCCTCGCACGCCGCCGCGACGCCAGGTGAGTACGCCAGGGCAAGATCTCGCTGGTTGGCGAGTTGCTTGGTCGGTGCGATCGCGATCTTGCCGGGCGTCGGGAACTCGTGATATTCGAGTGCGGCCTGCCGAAGTTCGGCGTGTTTGCTGTCGTTGGATGTGGTCATGGGCTCACCAGAAACGTCTACGGGATTGTATGAGTTGGCCTTTCCTGCGTCTTGCTGTAGCGCACGCGGTGCCGGTGCACCCAGCGAGAATGCGCGGATGTCGCTCGGCGAATTCGACCTCATTGCCAAGTATTTCGACCGCCCGGCGCAGCGTGCGGCGCTGGGCATCGGGGATGACTGTGCGCTGCTGGCGCTGTCGCCGGGCATGCAGCTGGCAACCTCGTGCGACATGCTGGTCGAAGGCCGACACTTCCTGTCGACAGTGGCACCCGAGCGGCTGGGTCACAAGGCGTTGGCGGTCAACCTCAGCGACCTCGCCGCCTGCGGCGCCGAGCCGCTCGCGTTCACGCTAGCGCTGGCCCTGCCAAGCGCCGAAGAAGCCTTCCTCGAGCGCTTCTCACGGGGGCTGCTCGCGCTGGCCGATGCCCAGGGCTGCGAGTTGATCGGCGGAGACACCACGCGCGGCCCGCTGAACATCTGCATCAGTGTGTTCGGCCAGGTGCCGGCCGCTGGCGCGGGTGCGCTGTTGCGCTCAGGCGCGCAGGCGGGCGACGACCTGTACATCAGCGGAACCGTCGGCGATGCGCGTCTCGCACTCGAAGCGTTTCGCGGCACGCTGCGGTTGGGAGGTGGCGATTTCGAATCGGTGCGCGCTGCGATGGAAATGCCGCAGCCGCGCGTTGCGCTCGGGCTGGCGCTGCGGGGGGTGGCGAGCAGCGCGATCGACCTGTCTGATGGCCTGCTTGGCGATCTGAGCCATGTGCTGCGCCGCTCCGGCGTCGATGCGGTGGTGGAGGTGGACACCTTGCCTCGCAGTGCGGTGCTGCAGGCGCAACCGCTGGCGGTACAGCGGCTGTGCGCCCTGTCTGGTGGTGACGACTATGAGTTGCTGTTCACCGCGTCGCCGGATTGCGCGTCGCAGGTGTCGGCTGCCAGCCGCATCGCCGGGGTCGCGCTGACACGCATCGGTCGCATCGTTCCTCGCGCAGGCGGCAGGCAGAGCCCGCACACGGCGTTGATCGATGCCGATGGCCATGCGGTGATCCATGTCGCGGCCTCCTTCGATCATTTCCGGACATGAGCAGCGTCCCTGACGCGCCAGACATGGCGCCCCGCCGCGCGACGGTGCGACTGATGCTCAGCCACCCGGCCCACGCGATGGCCTTGGGCTTCGGCAGTGGTTTGTCGCCGATGGCACCGGGCACCGTGGGCACGCTGTGGGCATGGCTCGCCTTCCTGGTGATGCAGCCCTACCTGAGCCCACTCCAGATGGCGGCGCTGTTGCTGGCGGGCTTCTTCGTCGGCTGGTGGGCTTGTACTTTCACCGCGCGGTCCCTCGCCACGCCCGACCCCGGATCCATCGTCTGGGACGAGGTGCTGGCCTTCTGGCTGGTGCTGTGGCTCGTCACACCGGCCAGCCTGATCGAGCAAGGCGTCGCCTTCGCGCTGTTCCGGTACTTCGATGCCGCCAAGCCGGGCCCGGTGGCCTGGGCCGATACCCTGTTCAAAGGACGCCGCGGTGCGCCGATCGGCTGGGCGCAGGGCTTCGGTATCCTGTTCGACGACCTGGTTGCCGCCCTGTGCACCTTGCTCGTGATCTCGGTGTGGCGATGGCTCTGACGGTGTTCGAGCCGGCCGTGCTGGCCCTGGGCGACGCATTGCGCGCGCACGCAACGATGCTTGCCACGGCCGAGTCCTGCACTGGAGGACTGATCGCCGCGGCCTGCACCGCGGTCGCTGGCTCCAGCGACTGGTTCGAACGCGGCTTCGTGACCTATTCGAACGCGGCCAAGACCGAACTGCTGGGCGTCGACGCGGCACTGATCCAGGCCTTCGGCGCCGTCAGCGCCGAAGTCGCGCGTGCGATGGCCGAAGGTGCCCTGGCGCATTCGAAAGCCGGCATCGCAGTCGCGGTCACTGGCATTGCCGGGCCGGGCGGCGCGGTGCCCGGCAAGCCGGTCGGTACCGTGTGGTTCGCGCTGGCGCGCCGTGGCGAGACGACGGTGGCTGAGCGGCTGCAACTCGGCGGCGACCGCACGGCGGTCCGCGAGCAGACCGTTGCCCACGCCCTGAAACGACTTCTAGAGGCGTTCGCTTGAGCGTGCTCATCGCGGCGGATTTCGACGCGGCCGACCGGGCCGCGTGGTGGTCCGCACTGAGCGCAGCGCTGCCCGGCGAACGCCTGGTGAGCAGCGTCGCCGAGGCCGCCGATGACGCGATCGACATCGCGCTCGTGGCCAACCCGCCGGCCGGCGCCTTGCAGGACCTGGGCTCGCTGCGGCTGATCCAGTCGCTGTGGGCAGGCGTTGACAAGCTGCTCGCCGACCCGACCGTGCCGCTGGGCGTGCCGCTTGCGCGCATGGTCGACCCGGCGATGAACGCCGCGATGGCCGAGACCGCGCTGTGGGCCGTGCTTGGCCTGCAACGCCACTTCTTCGACTACGCGGCGAGCCAACGCACCTCGCAGTGGAAGCCGCTGCCGCAACGCCGTGCCGACGATGTCACCGTGGCGGTACTCGGCCTGGGCCAGATGGGTCGCGCTGCGGCGCAGCGACTTGTGCAGCATGGCTGCTGCGTGCAAGGTTGGAGCACGCGGCCGTGCACGGTGGATGGTGTGCAAAGCCATGCCGGAGATGCCGCGTGGCCCGATGTGCTCGCCAGGGCGCAGATCGTCGTCAACCTGCTGCCGCTGACACCGGCCACGCGTGGGCGCCTCAATGCCGCCGCCTTCGCGCAAATGCCGCGTGGAGCGAGCCTCGTGAATCTGGCGCGTGGCGCGCAGGTGGTCGAGGCCGATCTGCTGGCAGCGCTCGACTCCGGGCACCTGCACCGCGCGGTGCTCGACGTGTTTTCCACCGAGCCGTTGCCCGTGTCGCATCCTTTCTGGTCGCACCCGCGTGTGACGGTGCTGCCGCATGTCGCCGCACAAACCGACCCGCGTTCGGCGGCCGCGGTGGTGGCGGCCAACGTGGCGGCGTTGCGCCGGGGCTTGCCCCTCGAACACCTGGTAGACCGGGTGCGCGGGTACTGACCGCGCAGACTCGCCGGCCGAATCTCAGCCCTGCAGGGCGAGCCGGGGTACCACCACGGCGCGGCCGCCGCGGCGTGCGGCCGGTGGCGCCGAGGTGCTTTGCAGCACCATCAGCAGCAACCGCTTCAGGCCGTCCCAGGGTTCTACTGGCCAGTCGGGGTGCTTCAGTCCCTTGACCAGGCCGTCACAAACCTGCGCGGCGTGCAGCAACGCGTCCAGCGCAGGCTCGGTGAACAGCGGCAGCGCGCGCTCGATCAGCCGCTCCTTCTGGCCCCAGACACGCGCCTCGCGCAGCGCCAGTGGCAGCGGGCGCCCCGCGTTCATGGCGTCATGCACCCGCTTGAGCGCACGCACGTCCTCGGCCAGCGTCCAGTGCACCAGCACCGCGGCCTCACCCTCGGCGCGCAAGCCGTCGAGCATGCGCAGCGCCCGCGTCACCTGCCCGGCCAGCACCGCTTCGCCAAGCTTGAACACGTCGTACCGGGCGACGTTCAGCACCGCCGCCTCGACTTGTTCGAAGCTCAGCTCGCCGGGGGGGTGCAGCAGCGCGAGCTTCTGGATCTCCTGGTGGGCGGCGAGCAGATTGCCTTCGACGCGGTCGGCAAAGAACGCGAGCGTGCGCTGACCATCCTCGCCACTCTGCACCCGCTGGCCCTGGGCGCCCAGGCGCTGCGCGATCCACTGAGGCAGGGCGTGACGTTCGACGGGGTCCACGCGCAGCGTGACCCCGGCTGCATCGAGTGCGCTGAACCAGGCGCTTTGTTGCTGCTGGCGATCGAGCCGAGGCAGTTGCACGATCGTCACCACCTCGTCGCACAGCGTCTCGCAATAGCGCTGCAGGGCCTCCGAGCCGTCCTTGCCCGGCTTGCCGGCGGGAATGCGGATCTCGACCAGCTGTTTGTCGGCAAACAGGCTCATCGCCTGAGAGGCACCGAGCAGCGCGCTCCAGTTGAAATGGGCGCCCGACACTGCATGAACCTGACGCTCGCTGTACCCCGCGCTGCGCGCCGCACCACGCAGTGCGTCGCAGGCTTCCTGCATCAGCAGTGGCTCGTCGCCCCACACGGTGTACAGCGACCGCAGGCCTTTTTGCAGGTGCAGGCCGAGTTGGTCCAGGCGCAGCTGCATCGGTCGTGGGTGCTGCTCAGACCGCCGACACCGCAGCCAGCCGCCGCATGGTCTGGGAGACGATGTCGGTCTGCATCTCGCGATACAGCAGCGCCTCCTCCTGCTCTTTCGCCAGCGCCTCGGATTCGTTGTAGCTGATGTCTCGTCCCAGCAGCAACTCGGTCAATCCGATCAGCTCGCGGTCGGACGATGGCGCACGCAGCTTGAATGAGAAACGCACGCGCAGACTGATCTGGCGCACCTGACCGGCCGAGGTAGTCGCCACCACATTGCGCTCGCGGCGGTCCGTGACAGCTTCCAGCACGGCCTGCGCCTCGCCGCCCGAGTCGACGACCAGCGTGGTCTTGCTGGCATTGATGGCCCGGCGCAGCTCCTTTTCGAGCGGCGAATAGGGCTTGAAGCCCGTCAGCTGCACGGTGCGGAACTTCAGCTCCTGCGCGCCGCGCAGCTGAAAGCCGCAGCCTGCGAGTGGCGCTGCAGCGAGCGAGGCCATGGCGAGCAGCCACGCGCGGCGTTCTGCGGTGGGGTGCGGGTGGATCAAGATCTTCGGGGGTGTGGGCATCGGCGGAGGGTCTCAGAGCACCACATTGACCAGGCGGCCGGGCACGACGACCACGCGCTTGACCGGCGCGCCGTCGGCGAACTTCAGCAGCTCGGGGCTGGCCAGTGCGGCCTTCTCGATCGCAGCCTTGTCGGCCCCGGCGGGCACGGTGATCGCGCCGCGCAGCTTGCCGTTGACCTGCAGCATCAGCTCGATTTCGTCTTGCAGCAAAGCCGACTCGTCGACCGCAGGCCACGGTGCGTCGAGCAAATCGCCATGGGCGGTGGCGTAGCCCAGCTCATTCCAGAGCGTCCAGGTGGTGTGCGGGCAGGCCGGGTACAGCGCGCGCAGCAAGATGCCGTAGCCCTCCCGCAACACGGGTCCTGCGCCTGCCTCTCTGCAGGCCTCCAGCGCATTCAGCAGCTTCATGCTGCCGGACACCACCGTGTTGTATTGCATGCGTTCGTAGTCGAAGCTGACCTGGCGCAGCACCTGGTGCACCTCGCGGCGCAGGGCTTTGCTGGTGTCGGACAGGCTCGCTGGCGCCGCCGTGCTCCGAAGCAGCTCGGCGTTCTTGGCGCCGAAGCCCCAGACCCGCTTCAGAAAGCGGTGCGCGCCTTCCACGCCGGCATCATTCCACTCCAGCGTCTGCTCGGGCGGCGAGGCGAACATCACGAACAGCCGCGCGGTGTCGGCGCCGTACTGGTCGATCAGCGCCTGCGGGTCGACGCCGTTGTTCTTGCTCTTGCTCATCGTGCCCACGCCTTCGTAGGTCACGGCCGAGCCGTCGCGCTTCAGCTTTGCGCCATCGATCTTGCCGTCGGCGCCGAAAGTGTTGTCGACCTCGTGCGGCCAGAAGTACTCGACGCCGCCTTGTGCCGTCTTGCGCGAGTAGATGTGATTCAGCACCATGCCCTGCGTCAGCAGCTTGGTGAACGGCTCATCGACCGACACCAGCTTCAGATCGCGCATCACCTTGGTCCAGAAGCGCGCGTACAGCAGATGCAGGATCGCGTGTTCGATACCACCGATGTACTGGTCCATCGGCATCCAGTACGCAGCGCCCTCGCCCACCATGGCATCGGTGTTCTGCGGGTCGCAGTAGCGCATGAAGTACCACGAGCTGTCCACGAAGGTGTCCATCGTGTCGGTCTCGCGGCGCGCCGGCCGGCCGCAGGTCGGGCACGGCACGTTCAGGAACGCAGTGTGTTGTGCCAGCGGGTTGCCCGAGCCATCGGGGATCAGGTCTTCTGGCAGTACCACCGGCAGGTCGGCCTCGGGCACCGGGACGGCACCGTGCTCATCGCAGTGGATGATCGGGATGGGTGTGCCCCAGTAACGCTGGCGGCTGATGCCCCAGTCGCGCAACCGCCAGGTGGTCTTCTTGCTGCCCAGGTCGCGCGCGGCCAGTGCCTTGGCGACCGCCTCGACCGCGTCCTTGTAACTCAGGCCGCTGAAATAGTCGGAGTTGATGGTCACGCCGCGCTGCTTGTCGGCGTACCAGTCCTGCCAATGGTCGTAGCTGAAGTGCGGTTCACCATCCACCTGCACCACTTGCAGGATGTCGATGCCGAACTTCTTCGCGAACGCGAAGTCGCGCTCATCGTGTGCAGGCACGCCCATCACCGCGCCATCGCCGTAGCTCATCAGCACGTAGTTGCCGACCCACACCTCCACCGGCAAATGCGTCAGCGGATGCTGCACCGTGAGCCCGGTGTTCACGCCCTTCTTTTCCTGCGTGGCGAGCTCGGCTTCGGTGGTGCCCCCGGCCTGACATTCGGCAATGAATGCCGCGACCGTCGGGTTCGAGGCTGCCGCATGCTGCGCCAAGGGATGTTCGGGCGCGACGGCGCAAAAGGTGACGCCCATGATGGTGTCGGCGCGCGTGGTGAACACATACAGCCGGCCGTCCTGGATCGGCTGGCCGGCGCTGTCGCGGATGTCGTGGGTGAACGCGAAGCGCACGCCTTCGCTCTTGCCGATCCAGTTCTCCTGCATCAGCCGCACCCGCTCGGGCCACCCGGGCAGGTGGTTCTGCACCTGGTCGAGCAACTCGTCGGCGTAGGTGGTGATCTTGAGGTAGTAGCCCGGAATCTCGCGCTTCTCGACGGTGGCGCCACTGCGCCAGCCCTTGCCGTCGATCACCTGCTCGTTGGCGAGCACCGTCTGGTCGACCGGGTCCCAGTTGACGACCTGGGTGCGCCGCTCGGCGATGCCGGCGTCGAGCATCTTCAGGAACAGCCATTGGTTCCAGCGGTAGTACTCGGGCCGGCAAGTCGTGACCTCACGGCTCCAGTCGATCGCCAGGCCCATCGCCTGCATCTGGCCCTTCATGTGGGCGATGTTGTCGTAGGTCCACTTGGCGGGCGGCACCTTGTTTTTCATGGCCGCGTTTTCCGCGGGCAGGCCGAAGGCGTCCCAGCCCATCGGCATCAGGACGTTGTGGCCCTTCATGCGCAGCTGCCGCGTCAACATGTCGTTGATGGTGTAGTTGCGCACGTGGCCCATGTGCAGCTTGCCGCTGGGGTACGGCAGCATCGAGCAGGCGTAGAACTTCGGCTTGGGTTGTCCGCGGCCGTCGAGCGCCCCTTCATTGACGCGGTAGGCGTCGCGTGCGTTCCAGGCGGTCTGCGCCGCGCGTTCGACCTCGGTCGGCTTGAATTCGGGATTCATGAGAGGGCGCGATGCGCTCGGGGACGTGAGTTTTCATTATAGGAAGCGACCCTGGCCGACCACGGGTCGGGTCGCCGCGCCTACACTGCACAGGCTTGTCGGGGCGCCGTAGACCGTAGGTCACCGGCTGAGACCACACCCGTGTGGAACCCGCTGAACCTGATCGGGGTCATGCCCGCGTAGGAATCAAGTGCAGCGGCCATCGAGGCGGGGTTCTGATCCTGCTGCGGTGCCAGGCAAGCGGATCACGACACGCCACCTGGAGCTGACATGGCCAAGCAAGCACAACACGTCGACACCGCCGCACTGTCGCAGCGCATCACCCGCACGCCGTTTCCCGGCTCGCGCAAGGTCTACCTCGAAGGCCAGCGTCCCGACATTCGCGTGCCGTTCCGCGAGATCACGCTCGGCGACACCCTGATCGATGACGGTGCCGGTGGCTCGCGCCGCGAATCCAACCCGCCCTTGCGGGTTTACGACGCTTCGGGGCCGTACACCGATCCGCAGGCCGCGATCGACATCACCCGCGGGCTGCCACCCTTGCGTGCCGCGTGGATCGCCGATCGGGCCGACACCGTCGCGCTGCCCGGCATCAGCAGCGCCTATGGCCGCGAGCGCCTGCATGACCCGAAACTGACCGCGCTGCGCATGGCGCAGGCGCCACTGCCACGCGTGGCCAAGCCGGGCGCCAACGTCTCGCACATGCACTACGCCCGGCGCGGCATCGTCACGCCGGAGATGCACTACATCGCGGTGCGCGAGAACCTGGTCAAGGCCCAGTTGCGCGAGCGCCTGGCGACCGAGCGCGTGCCCAAGCGCGGCCACTCGTTCGGCGCGAACCTGCAGGACATCACGCCGGAGTTCGTGCGCGATGAGGTCGCGCGCGGCCGCGCAGTGATCCCGAACAACATCAACCATCCCGAGAGCGAGCCGATGATCATCGGCCGCAACTTCCTGGTGAAGGTCAACGCCAACATCGGCAACTCGGCGGTCACCTCCAGCATCGAGGAAGAGGTCGACAAGCTGGTGTGGTCGATCCGCTGGGGCGCCGACACCGTGATGGACCTGTCGACCGGCGAAAACATCCATGAAACGCGCGAATGGATCCTGCGCAACTCGCCCGTGCCCATCGGCACCGTGCCGATCTACCAAGCCTTGGAAAAGGTGCACGGCAAGGCCGAGGACCTGACCTGGGAGCTGTTCCGCGACACGCTGATCGAGCAGGCCGAGCAGGGCGTCGATTACTTCACCATCCACGCCGGTGTGCGGCTGGCCTACATCCCGCTGACCGCGGAGCGCCTGACCGGCATCGTTTCGCGTGGCGGCTCGATCATGGCCAAGTGGTGCCTGTCGCACCACCGCGAAAGCTTCCTGTACGAGCACTTCGAAGAGATCTGCGAAATCATGAAGGCCTACGACGTGTGCTTCTCGCTCGGCGACGGCCTGCGCCCCGGCTCGATCGCCGACGCGAATGACGAAGCGCAGTTTGCCGAGCTGCACACCCTCGGTGAGCTGACTCAGATCGCCTGGAAGCACGACGTGCAGGTGATGATCGAAGGCCCCGGCCACGTGCCGCTGCAGCTGATCAAGGAGAACGTCGACAAGCAGCTCGAAGCCTGCTACGAGGCGCCGTTCTACACACTGGGCCCGCTGATCACCGACATTTCACCAGGCTACGACCACATCTCGTCGGCCATGGGTGCGGCCAACATCGGCTGGTATGGCACCGCGATGCTGTGCTACGTCACACCCAAGGAGCATCTGGGACTGCCCAACCGCGACGACGTGAAGCAGGGCTTGATCGCCTACAAGATCGCCGCCCACGCGGGCGATCTGGCCAAGGGTTTCGCCGGTGCGCAGATGTGGGACAACGCGGTGTCGAAGGCGCGCTTCGAGTTCCGTTGGGAAGACCAGTTCAAGCTCGCGATCGACCCCGACACCGCGATGGCGTACCACGACGAGACGCTGCCGAAGGAGAACGCCAAGGTGGCGCACTTCTGTTCGATGTGCGGGCCGAAGTTCTGCTCGATGAAGATCTCGCAGGAAGTGCGCGATTTCGCTCGCCTGCAGAAGGCTGAGGCGCCCGCCTCAGCCGCCGCGCCCGTGATTCCGATTCATGCCGCGCTGGAAGAAAAGGCGCAGCAGTTCCGCGAAGGGGGCGGCCAGATCTATCTCTGAACCTGACCGCTGGCGCGCCTCGCTGCCGTCAGGCGGCGATCTGTGCGGCCTGCGCTGCGGTGGCGGCATCCAGGCACTTGTTGCACTTGCCGAGGCCGCGCAACCGTGGGTCGGGCCGGCCTTCGCCGGTCTTGAAGTTCGCCTGGCAGCGGCGGCAGACGTACATCTTCGAACTCGACATCATGGGCTTGATGCCGGGTTCTGATGCCGGGCGTGCTGCTGAGTACTCGGCCTGGGTCTGTCGTAGCTTGATGCTTTCAGCGCTGGCGGCAACCGGAACGGCGGAGGGAGTGACGGTGGTTTTGGTTCGTTGTGTGGCCATGGCGCGGGAGTGGACCTCTCAGGTTGAGCCGGCATGTCGGGGCAAGAACATGCCAACGAAAACCCTTATTGTCTCCGCTGTGACCAATTCCCGCCAAAACGGGGTGATCTTCGAGATGTGAGGAGGCGTTACCGGCACCTGTGGCCGGCTTCAGGCGCACCATCAAACCGTCGCGGCTTCGATAACCATCAACGCATCAGAGCCACTTCCCGAAAAACCCAAACGTCCGATCCCAGGCTCGCTCGGCCCACACCGGATCGAACTGCGTCGCTGCAATCCGCCCCGGGCCGACCGCGGTCTCGTTGGCAAAGGCGTGGTGCGCCAGATAGCGGTGGAACTCGAAGTTCACGCCGGCCTCTCCCAGCTTGGCTTCCAGCGCATCGATGGTCGCGATCGGGAAGAACTCGTCTTGCGTGGCCCAGTGGCCGAGCAGCGGGGCCTTGATCTTGGTCGCGTCGATGTACTCGAGCGGCGGGCAGCCGTACCAGACGACGCCGGCGTCGGCTTCGGGGCTGGCGCACAGGCCCAGCAGCGTCAGCGCTCCGCCCATGCAGAAGCCGGTGATGCCGACCTTCGGGCTGATGTTGCCGCCGTGTTTCAGGTGCAGCACGGCGCCGCGGATGTCCTGTGACGCAGCGTCGCTGAAGTTCAGCCCGGTCATCAGGTGGTGGGCTTCTTCGGCCTCGACCGTCCGCTGGCCGCGGTACAGGTCGGGCACCAGCGCGCGGTAGCCGGCCTGTGCCAGCCGGTCGGCCACGCCGCGGATCTGGTCGTTCAAGCCCCACCACTCCTGGATGACGACGATGCCGGGCGCCCCCGCGGGATTCGCTGGTTCTGCCAGATAGCCTGAGGCGGCTTGCCCGTCTGGGCGCTGGAAATTGATCATCGTGCCCATGGGCGCTCTCCGTCAGTTGGGTCGACGCGCTGCGTCTGGGGTTGGAGGGGGGATCTCAGGCCCGGCGTGCATCGATCGGCAGCGCCACACCGCAGGCCTCCAGCGCCTGGGCCACGGCGCCGCGGCTCACCGGTTTCAGCAGGAAGGCATCGCAGCCAGCCAGTTCGGCGCGCACGCGTTCGAGCGGGCGGGCCGAGCCTGTGACGACGATCAGCACGCACACGGTGTCACCGGCATGGCTGGGCGGCGCTTTGACGCGCCTGCACAGGTCGTGGCTGGCCGGCGCCGCCGAGCCGTCGAAGATGATGTTGAGGAAGGCCGCTGTGTAGCGCTTGGCCTCCAGCATGCGCACGGCCTGCATCGTGCTTTGCACCGGGTGAGTGCGAAAGCCGAAGGCTTCGAGCAGCGTACACATTTGCTCGCGCGCCGCGTCGTCGCTCTCCAGCACCAGCACGTCGACGGGTGCAGCGGCCGCTTGCGGCTGTACCTTGTTGGCCTGCAGACTGCGCCGCACCTGCGCGCGCCGCAGCGCCTTGGTGGTGGTCTGGGCGACCTGCGACACGCTTGTGGGTGCGGCAGGTGCGGAGCGGCGGCGTGCCGGTGTTGCGGTGGTCGGTGGCTCAGGCGCCAAGTGGGGCAGCGGCGCCAGGGTGTCAGCCACGATCAGGCCCGGCGGCAACGGGCCAGCCGCTGCCGCAGCGTCGTCGATGGGGACCGGCGGCGCCTCAAACTCGCGCAGCGTCAACGGTGGCAGCGGTGTGTCGGGCTCGCGCGTCTCGGCGCGGTGGGTCGGCTCGCTGTGACCATCGAGTCCGCCAGCGCGCGAATTGAACCAACGCTGCAGATCCGGCGCGTCCAGGTGCACCGACGGCGTGGTGTCGACGTCGAGCTCCATTTCGTTCAGGTCAACGAAAGTCTCGGAGTGCTCCCCGGCGCCCAGCGGCGCCACCCCGCGCAGCGTGGCACCGCAGGTGGTGCAGATTCTGGCGTCGGGCAGGTTCAACCGGACACAGGCCGGACACACGTTGAACGGGGTCATGCCCCATTCTGGCCGAGCCCTTGTTCAGCGCAATCCCCTTTTTTCAAGCGGTGCTACCCGAGCAGGCCGGCACTGAGTTGCTGGGGTTGGCCTACGCGCCACGGGTTCAGATCGGCCGGGACCGCGTGCGCCCCGTACCCCCAACTGACCAATGCGGCCGGGCAGCCAGCGGCCCATGCGGCCAGGATGTCGGGCGGTGCGTCGCCGACCATCAGCAGATTCAGGGGCACGACCCCCAGGTGAGCGGCCGTGGTCTGCAGCATCAGCGGCGAGGGCTTGCGCTGCGCGGCCGAATCGGCGCCCTGCACATGCGCGAACCAGGGCAGCAGACCCGCCGCCTCGACGACCGCGTGGGCGAGGCGCGTGGGCTTGTTGGTGACCACCGCCAGCGGGTATCGATGCGCGCTCAGCTGGCGCAGCAGCTCAGCGATGCCGGGGAAAACATGCCCATGCGCCAGCGGCGCGGCCAATGTCGCCGCGTCGAAGCCAGCGCGCAGCGCCTGCTGCAGGGCGAGATCGTCCGGTGACACGCCTTGCGCTTCCAAGGCGCGTGCAATCAGCGCGTCTGGGCCGTCGCCGATCCAGCTGCGCACCGTCGCCAGATCGAAGCACCTGAGCCCTGCTGCTGCCAGCGCCGTGTTGAGTGCGTGGCCAATGTCGGGTGCGCTGTCGATCAGCGTGCCATCGAGATCGAAGGCGACCGCGCGGATGGAATGAGGGTCAACCACTCGGGCTGTATCGATGTCAGGCGTATCGGGACTGGGCACCCGCGAGCGCGTTCGAGCGGATCGCAGCGATCGATTCGGCATAGCGCCCGCCGCTGAACACCGCCGAGCCGGCGACCAGGGTGTCGGCACCGGCGTTGCCAACGCGCTGTGCGTTGTCGGCCTTGACACCGCCATCAACCTCCAGCCAGATGTCGCGGCCGGTCGCGTCGATGCGCTTGCGCACGGCGTCGATCTTCGGCAGCACATGCTCGATGAAGCTCTGCCCGCCGTAGCCGGGGTTGACCGACATCAGCAGCACCAGATCGAGCTGGTCGAGCACGTGGTCCAGGCAATTCAGCGGTGTCGCCGGGTTGAGCACCAGGCCAGCCTTCACACCGAGCGAGTGGATCAGCTGGATCGTGCGGTCCACGTGTTCGCTGGCTTCCGGGTGGAAGGAGATGATCGAGGCGCCGGCCTGCGCGAACATCGGGATCAGCGCATCGACCGGCTTGACCATCAGGTGCACATCGATCGGCACCGGCTGGCCGCCGCTCACCGCATAGGGCTTGATCGCCTGGCAGACCAGCGGTCCTACCGTCAGGTTGGGCACATAGTGGTTGTCCATCACGTCGAAATGAATGACGTCGGCGCCGGCGGCGATCACGGCAGTGACTTCCTCGCCGAGGCGGGCGAAGTCGGCAGACAGCAGGCTGGGCGCGATGCGCATGGTGGGGCTGGGCATGGAAACTCTCATCAAGGGCGGAGGTGGCCGCGCCATGCACCAGCGGTGACAGCGGGGGCTAGCCGCGATTTTCCCGCCGTTCGAGCCGCGCGGTGCCGGCTTTTGCGTCCAGCCAACGCTGGCCCGTCAATTCACCGGCGATCGGCAGCCTTTGACCAGGTCCAGCGCTGGCTCGTAGACGCGGGTCTGCACGTCGAGCAGGCCGAGCATCGTGTGGAACAGGTTGTCGTGCGTGGCGCGCTGGGTGGCGCGGGTGCGCAGGCAGGCGAGGTCGATCTGGCGGCTGTCGCTGAACGACGGTGACAGCCACATCACCATGGGCACTTGTGTCTGCTGCGCAGGTGCAATCGCATAGGGCATGCCATGCAGGAACAGGTTGTTCTCGCCCAGCGATTCACCGTGGTCCGACACATACAGCAAGGCGGTGTCGTACCGGTCGCTCTGCGATTGCAGGAATCGGACGGCCTTGCCCAGCACATGGTCGGTGTAGGCGATGGAGTTGTCGTAGGCGTTGACAACGGCTTGCGTCGAGCACTTGTGCAGCTCGGCGGTGTCGCAGGTCGGGGTATAGCGCCTGAACGCCTCGGGAGCGCGCCGGTGGTAGGCCGGACCGTGGCTGCCCATCTGGTGCAGCACGATGAGGTGATTGCCTTTGCCCTGGTCGCCCGCCAGCTGCGCATCCAGGCCTTTCAGCAGGATCTCGTCCAGGCACTCTGAGCCGTTGCACAGCGAGGGGTCGGGCGTTTTGGCCATCTTCTGCATCGGCAGCCCTTCGCAGACACCTTTGCAGCCCGACTGGTTGTCACGCCACTGCACGGCGAAACCCGCGCGACTCACCACATGCAGCAGCGACTCTTCACCGCGGATGCGGTCTTCGTCATAGTCGCGCCGGCCGATCCGCGAGAACATGCAGGGCAGCGAGGTTTCGGTGTTGGTGCCGCAGCTGCCCACATCGGTGAAATTGATGACGCCGAGTGCTGCCAGCTCGGGGGTGGTCTGCCGGGCATAGCCATTGAGGCCCCAGTTCATGGCGCGCGCGGTTTCGCCAACGACCAGGATGAACAACAGCGGTTTGCTGCGGTCCGTCCAGGCCGGGCCGGCCACCGCGTCGGTGCCGACCTCCACCCTTTGCTTGGTCGCGTTCACGGCGTCGGCGGTGGCGACCCGGGCCAGCGAGTACACATAGTTGCCCGGCGTGATCAGGTAGCCCATCGACTTGTTCGAGCGCATCAGCGACGACAGGTCTTGCGAGACGGTCAGGAAGGCGCCCGTCGCCACGCCCAGCGCCAGCGCCAGCGTACCCAGCCGCCAGGCCGTGGCGCTGCGCCAGCCGCGCTCGCGCAGGCGCACGCGCCAGACCAGCCAGATCGGCAGCGTTGCCTGCCAGGCGAGGTGGGTCAGCATGTCCCAGGCCAGCAGATCGCGCGCCTCGCCGACATCGGTGCGCAGCAGATTGCGCAGCATCGTCGGATCGAGGAACACCGAGTACTTGCCCATGAAGTACGACGCGAACGCCGTGCACACCAGCAGCAAGATCAACAGCGGCTTGGTGGTGCGCCGGGTCGCGAACAAGGCCAGCGCGATGAAGTGCAGGGCCACCAGCAGCACGAACACGCCCACGCCGAAACGCCAGGTGCCGGTGTCCCCTGGCGACCGATCCGCCAGGGCGCTGGACCAGAACGAGTGGTTGCCGACCGCGATGAAATACGCACAGATGCAGAGCACCAGCGCCTCGGTCGACAGTGTCCAGGTCTTGCGTGCGACCTGCGGCGAGCCGGTTGATGAACGCATGATCGATCAGTTGGTAAAAGCGGCGATGCCGGTCATGGCCCGCCCGAGGATCAGCGCGTGGATGTCGTGCGTGCCCTCGTAGGTGTTGACCACTTCGAGGTTCACCAGGTGCCGCGCGATGCCGTACTCGTCGCTGATGCCATTGCCGCCGAGCATGTCGCGCGCCATCCGGGCGATGTCGAGTGACTTGCCGCAGGAGTTGCGCTTGAGCATCGAGGTGATCTCTGGCGCGGCGGTGCCCTCGTCCTTCATGCGGCCGAGCCGCAGGCAGGATTGCAGGCCGAGCGCGATCTCGGTTTGCATGTCGGCGAGCTTTTTCTGGATCAGCTGGTTGGCCGCCAGCGGCCGGCCGAACTGCTGCCGGTCCAGCACGTACTGGCGGGCGCGGAACCAGCAGTCCTCGGCGGCTCCCAGGGTTCCCCAGGCGATGCCGTAGCGCGCACTGTTCAGGCAGGTGAACGGACCCTTCAGGCCGCGGATGTCGGGGAGGGCGTTTTCCTCGGGGCAGAACACTTGGTCCATCACGATCTGCCCGGTTACGCTGGCGCGCAGCCCGACCTTGCCGTGCAGGGTCGGCGTGGACAGGCCGTCTGCACCCCGGTCGAGGATGAAGCCGCGAATGTCACCGGCATCGTCCTTCGCCCAGACGACGAAGACATCGGCGATCGGGCTGTTGGTGATCCAGGTCTTGCATCCGTGGAGCCGGTAGCCACCGGCAACGCCGCGCGCCCGCGTGACCATGCTGCCCGGGTCGGAGCCGTGGTCCGGCTCGGTCAGACCAAAGCAGCCGATCAATTCGCCGGTGGCGAGCTTCGGCAGGTAGCGTTGCTTCTGCGCTTCGGTTCCGAAGGTGTGGATGGGCAGCATCACCAGCGAGCTTTGCACGCTCATCATCGAACGGTAGCCCGAGTCGACACGCTCGACCTCGCGCGCCACCAGGCCGTAGCAAACGTGATTCATGCCGGCGCCGCCGTACTCGGGCGGGATCACGATGCCCAGCAGACCGAGCTCGCCCATCTCGCGGAAGATCTCGGCGTCAGTGGTTTCGTGGCGGAAGGCGTCCAGCACGCGCGGGGCCAGGCGCTGCTGGCAGTACGCGGCGGAGGCGTCGCGCACCGCGCGCTCATCGTCGGTCAGTTGTGCCCCCAGCAGCAAGGGGTCGTCCCACTCGAAGCGGGCGGAATGGGGAGGGTTCATGCGGAAGCTCCGTGTGGACTGGCGCCGTGGGCCCGCATCATGCCTTTGAAAAGCGCATGTCGATCTTTGCTGCGCGCGGCGGCCGGGCCGTGGAAAATACGCGTTTTATCGATCCGGCCCCACCCATGAGTGCATTTAACGAAGAGCGCGTGCTGAGCGTCCATCACTGGACCGATCGGCTGTTCAGCTTCACCACCACCCGCGACCCGAGCCTGCGCTTCAGCAACGGCCATTTCAC
Organism: Burkholderiales bacterium Ga0077547; assembly: GCA_001464195.1. Taxonomy (GTDB): domain Bacteria; phylum Pseudomonadota; class Gammaproteobacteria; order Burkholderiales; family Burkholderiaceae_C; genus PBB1. The sequence goes on along the minus strand of LNEY01000019.1, from coordinate 140,778 downwards.
GATGATCGGCCTGCGCGTCGACGGCAAGCCCCTGCTGCGCGCGTACAGCATCGTCAGTCCGAACCACGACGACACGCTCGAATTCCTGAGCATCAAGGTGCCCGACGGCCCGCTGACCTCGCGGCTGCAGCACATCCAGGTGGGAGACACCGTCATCGTCGGCAAGAAGCCCACCGGCACCTTGCTGATCGACTACCTGCTGCCCGGCAAGCGGCTGTATTTGATCGGCACCGGCACCGGCGTGGCGCCGTTCCTCAGCATCATCCGCGACCCCGACACTTACGAGCGCTTCGAGAAGGTCGTGCTGATCCACGGCGTGCGCGAGGTGAAGGAGCTGGCGTACCACAGCTATCTCAACGAAGACCTGCCGGTGCACGAGTTCCTGGGCGAGATGGTGTCCAGCCAGCTGCTGTACTACCCGACGGTGACCCGTGAACCCTTCGTCAACCAGGGCCGCATCACCACGCTGATCGAGACCGGCAAGCTGACCGCTGACCTCGGCCTGCCCGCACTCGACCCCGAACACGACCGCATCATGCTGTGCGGCAGCCCCGAGATGCTGCGCGACCTGAAGGCGATGCTGGAAGTGCGCCACTTCAAGGAAGGCAACACCTCGAAGCCCGGCGACTACGTGATCGAGCGCGCCTTCGTCGAGCAGTGATCGCCACCTGACGGGCGGCTCACCACGGCAGCGTTTCGCCGCGGTGATTGAAGAACGCGCCGGTGTCCTTCGCGCTCAGGCCGTCAATCACTGTCAGCAGCCGAGCGGCTGCCTCGTCAGGTTGCTGCACATCCAGGCCTGACTTGGCGAACCGGGACGACAGCGCCGTGTCGACGGTGCCGGGGTGCAGTGCGACGCAGATGGCCTGCGGCTTCTGGCGCGCCAACTCGATGGCTGCGGTGCGCACCAGCTGATTCAGCGCGGCCTTTGACGCGCGGTAGCTGTACCAGCCGCCCAGCCGGTTGTCGCCGATGCTGCCCACCTTGGCTGAGAGGGTGGCGAACACCGCCTTGCCTGATCGCGGCAGCAACGGCAGGAAGTGCTTCATCAGCAGCGCCGGGCCGATGGCGTTGATGGCAAAGGCGTGTGCCATGTGCGCCGCGTCGAGCTGGCGCCACGACTTCTCGGGTTCAATGCCCTGCCCGTGCAGGAAGCCCGTGGCGTCGATCACCAGGCGCAACGGCATGCCCTGGTCGATCAGCTGGCCGACAACCGCCGCCGCCGAGGCGATCTGGGATTCGTCGGTGATCTCCAGGTCGAGATCGATCTCGGCGTCCATGGGATTCGCTGCACCGGATCGTCGCCCTGCAGCCAACACCCGGTGGAATGTCGATTGGGCGCGCATCGTCCGACACAGGGCGGCGCCCAAACCGCCTCGCGCGCCCACGACCAGCGCCAACCCTCCGGGAAAACCGCATTCGCCGCCGCCCGCCGTCGCAGGGTCGGGCGCTGCGCTCAAGTCGATGCTGGGTCCAGTGAGGCTGCCGATGCGGCCGCGGCAGCCGCCGCCAAGGCGAGGCAGGGGTTGCATTTACCCAGACCCGCCATGCGCACATCGGGCCGACCGTCACCGGTCTTGAAGTTGGCCTGACAGCGGCGGCAGACGTACATCTTCGAGCTGGACATCATCGTCTTGGCACCAGGCTCTGCAGGCGGTCGGGCCGCTGAATACTCGGCCTGTGTCTGCCGCAGCTTCTGCGCGGAATCGGTGGCTTTATCGGTCTTGGTCTTGCGTGTGGTCATGGCAAGCAGGGGAGTCGTGTTGCCCGCGCCGGGCGATGAAATCGTCCCGCGGCAGGGGATTGTCCATGCAAGCGCCATGCCGTGTCTTTCCCCGACAAGGGGGAAGTCAGATCGACACCGACTCGCTAGGCACAACTCGGCCAGACGCGACCACATGGCCTGTGGCCCGCTCAGCGCTTGATCGTTCCGTCACGCCAGCAGGGCGCGCAGCGCCGCCGCTGCAAACGGCTTTGGCAGTGCGCCAGCCACATCGAGCCCGCCAGCTCGGGCCTGCGCCACGGCGCGGTCGAGCCGCTCTGCCTCAGCGCCGCTCGCGACGATGATGCGGGCAGTGCAGCCGCGGCTCGCCAGCTCGCCGAGCACCTCTTCTCCGCTGGTCTCGGGCATGGTCAGGTCCAGCACGACATGGGTCGGGTGCCACTGGTCCGCGGCGGCGTAGAACTCGTCGGCCGTGCGCGTCAGGCAGGTCGCAACCCCGGCCAGTCGGCCGACCGACTCGACGAGCAAGCCGACCAGCGCATCGTCGTCGAGGATCAACAGTCGCCGCGGGTCAGTCGGGCTCATGTCCGCAAGCGCGTTTTCAGCACCGTGTGCACCTTGCGCGCGAGGTCGATGCTGCGGTACGGTTTGGGCAGCAGGTGCACGCCGCGGTCGAGCCGGCCATGGTGAACGATGGCGTTCTCGGTGTAACCGGAGGTGTAAAGCACCTGCAGCGCGGGGTTCATCGCCATGGCCTGCTCGGCGAGCTCTCGCCCGTTGAGGCCACCGGGCATGACCACGTCGGTGAACAGCAGGTCGAAGTCGCTGCGCTCACGAAGGATGGCCAGCGCTGCCATGCCGGTTTCAGCCACAGTCACGCGGTAGCCCAGCCCGACCAGCACGTCTCGTGCGTGGCGCAACACCAGTGGATCGTCTTCGACCACCAGCAGGCTGGCCGTGCCACGAAAGTCGTGTTCGGTGCGGACCACCGCGGGCGGCGCTTCGGGCGGTCCCTCTGCGCGTGGCAGGTAAAGCCGTGCCGTGGTGCCGTGTCCGGGCTCGGAATACAGCTTCACGTGACCTCGGGACTGCTTGAGGAAGCCGTACACCATGCTCAACCCGAGTCCGGTGCCTTTGCCAACGCCCTTGGTGGTGAAGAACGGCTCAAAGACGCGCGCCAGGTGCTCGGGGCTCATCCCACCGCCTGTGTCCGACACCGACAGCAGCACGTACTGACCGGGCGCCACGTCGGGATGGCGCTCGGCGTAGTGCTGATCGATCCAGGCGTTCGACGTTTCCAGTGTGATCTTGCCGCCCGGCGGCATGGCATCGCGTGCATTGATGACCAGGTTCAGCACCGCGGCTTCGAGTTGTGACGGGTCGACCAGCGCGGGCCACAGGCCGGCACCGCGCACCAGCTCGAGTTCGATGTTGGCCGGCAGCGTGCGACGCAGCAGGGCATCCATGTTGGCCAACAGCTGATGCGCATCCACCGATTGCGGCTGCAGTGCCTGACGGCGCGCGAACGCCAGCAAGCGCTGCGTCAGTTCGGCACCGCGCTCGGCGGCGGTGCGGGTCATCTCGGCGAGCGGCAGCAGCAGGGGTTGATCCGCCAGTTGCTCGGCCAGCAAGTCGGCGTTGCCGAGGATCACCGTCAGCAGGTTGTTGAAATCGTGGGCAACGCCGCCCGTCAGCTGACCGATGGCTTCGAGTCGCCGCGCCTGCTGCAGCTGAGCTTCGAGCTCGAGCCGTGCGGTGACGTCGGTGCCGACGCCGAAGATCGCGCTGGGCTGGCCCTGGGCATCACGCACCAGTGTCCATCGGCCTTCGACGGTGACCCAGCGGCCATCCTTGCAACGCTGTCTGAAGGTGGCGGCGTACCGCCCTGTGCTCAGCAGGACCGCGCGCGCGGCGTCGGCGCCCGAGCCGTTCACTAGGCTCAGCTCCGACAGGCGTCGACCGACCGCTTCCGCAGCGCTCCAGCCGAACATGCGCTCGGCGCCGCGGCTCCAGTAGCTGATGCGGTCGTCCAGATCGCGCACCACGATCGAATCCTCCGTTTCATCGAGGAGCGCCGCCTGTTGCCGCAGGCGGGACTCGTTCTGCCGCTGCTCGGTCAGGTCGGTCATGCCGCCGACCATGCGCACCGCGCTGCCTTTGCTGTCGCGGATGACAAAGCCCCGGTCTGAGACGACGGCGAAATCGCCGTCGTGGCGCTGGAATCGGTACTCCGCGCTCCAGTGTTCGCCGCCACCATCGATGACACCGTGGATGCTGTCGAGGACGCGCTGCAGGTCGTCGGTGTGGATGCGGCGTGTCCACGACCGGCTGTCGGGCTCCAGGGTGTCCAACGCATGGCCGAACAGCACCTGCATGCCATCGCTCCACCACATCGCGTCATCGCTCAGCGTCCAGTCCCAGACCGCGTCGGCGGTGGCGCGTGCGACGTTGCGAAAACGCTCTTCGCTCTCGCGCAATGTGCGCTCGATGCATTTCTGCTGTGTCTGGTCGAGCAGCGCACCTTGCACGCGCACCACCCGTTGCGTGTCGTCCCGCACCGCTTCACCGATCACCCGGACATCGAGCGGCCGCCCCAGGATCGTGACCAGCTGCAATTCGAGATCGAACGGCGTGCCGTGCGCAAAGGCCGCGTCGAGGGCCTGGCTGAGGGCCTCGCGCGAAGGCGAGGGGTACCAGTTCAGGCTCATCTCCAGCTGAGGTGAGTGTTCGGGGGCGCAGTCGAGGATGGCGCGCAGCTCGTCCGACCAGCGCACCACGGGGGCCGAGGTGTCGGTCGCGGCATCGATGGCCCAGCCGCCCAGGCCGGCCATGCGCCCCGCCAGTCCGATCAACCGGTGGCTTTGCTGCAGCTTCAGCTGCGCGAGCTTCTGATCGTTGATGTCTGTCACCACCGCGACCAGCCGTGCCTCACCCGCAACGGCTGCTGCCTGCATCTGCGACACGGTGGCACGGGCCCAGATCGCCTCGCCATCCGGACGCAGATAACGCTTGTCGATGCTGAAGCTGTCGACCTCGCCGGCCAGCAGCCGATGAATTTCCAGGGCGCACGGTGCGATGTCTTCGGGATGGGTGAACGCCAAGATCTCCACGCCCTGCAATTCCTCTTCGCTGCGCCCCACCAGCGCGCAGAACGCCGGGTTGGCGCTGAGGTATCGCCCATCGGCACCGGCCGAGACGATGCCGGTGGCGCTGGATGCAAAGAGGCGCCGCCAGCTCGCGTCACTGTCGTGCAGTGCCGCGTGGCTGCGTTCACGCGCCTGCATCGCCTGCGTCAACAAGGCCCGCTGGCGGTGAGATTCGATCTGCGCCATCACCTGCAACGCCAGGGTCTGCAAGGCCTCGATCTGCACGCTGTTCAGGTGCCGCGGTACTTGATCGAGCACCGCGACCGCGCCCAGCGCATGGCCGTCCGGTGTCACCAATGGCATGCCGGCATAGAAGCGCAGATGCGGCTCTCCGACAACGAGCGGGTGGTCGCAGAAACGTGTGTCGGCCTGCATGTCCTCGATCACGCAGAGCACCTGCTGCTCGATGGCGTGCGAGCAGATTGACACGGCCCGGTCTGTCTCGGTCCAGGCGATGCCGTGCACCGATTTGAACCACTGCCGCTCACCGTCCACCAGGCTGATCAGCGCGATGGGCGCTTCGCAGAGGTGCGCGAGCAGCTGTGTGAGGCGGTCGAACTCGGGCTCAGCGGGGGTGTCGAGCACACCGTAGGAACGCAGTGCGGCAATGCGCTTGGCTTCCTCCGCAGTCGGTAGCATCCATCGCCTCCCCGGTGAAATGTGCCGTCGAATCCGAATCCCGAGGCAGTGTAGGAGAAGAAGGCAAGCCGCTGCATCCCCCCTCGATCGCAGGGATCCTGGGACGCGCCGGCTGCCCGAGTTCATGCTTCGAGGTGGGCCAACCTCATTTGTCCATGTGTCAGGATCCACCCATGATCGTTCGCATCGAAATTGACACCCCACCCAGCGGCCAGTTTGACTACCGGGTCACCGATGAAGGCGAGACCCTGTATGCCGACGCCGAGCTGCCGACGCTGGCAGACGCGCTGGTGGCTGCTGTCGAGGGGCTGGCGCCCGAAGTCGTGGGCGCCGAAGTGTGGTTCCGTGGCGTGGTGTCGGGCACCTACCCGCTGCATGTCATCGCAGCCAATCACGCCCAGATCGCCACCCATGCGGTCAACACCACCGCGGCGATCTTTGAAGGTCTCGCGGGAGCCGACTGAAGAATCAGTCGGTGCCGCTGGCCACACACACCCGGTTGCGACCCTGCCGTTTGGCCTGATACAGCGCGCCATCGGCGCGTTCGACGGTGACGAAGAACGGTTCGCCGATCTCGAGAGCGGCTACGCCGCTCGACACCGTCGCTGTCAGCGACCTGCCGTCGGGCAGGAGGTGGCGGTGCCGCGCCACCGCCTCGCGCATCTTGTGTGCCACCAGCATGGCCGACGCGGCATCGGTCGCTGCCAGACAGACCATGAACTCCTCACCACCCCAGCGCAGCACGTTGTCGCCTTTGCGCAGCTCGCGGCGCAGCAGGGCGGCGATGTCGCGCAACAGCTGGTCGCCACAAGCGTGTCCATGATCGTCGTTGACGCGTTTGAAATGATCGATGTCGATCATCAGCACCGCCGCCTGTGGATCGAGTGGACTGCTGCGCAGAATCGGTCGCGTGACCACGTCGACCGCATGCCGGTTCAGCAGTCCGGTCAAGGCGTCGGAGTAGGCAGCCTCCTGCAATTGGGCGCGCTCGGCCGCGACCGACAGCACCGAGCTGAACATGTCGGCCAGGGCTTCGAACAGCCCGATGCCGACCTGATGAAAGTAGTCGGGCACATCGGCGTACAGCGCCAGCAGGCCCCGGTCGGCATTGACCGTCGAGGCCAGCGGCAGCGACACCGCACTGCGGATGCCATGCACCGCTGCCGCTTCGCGCCACGGGCCGTACAGCGACATCCGGGAGACGTTGAAGGGCTCGACCCGCTTGCCCGCCAGCGTGCGAAAGGCCGGTCCGATCTCGGTCAGGAAGCTGCGGTCGATCTCCAGTTTGTGGGCGTAGGCCGAGGCGGGCCCGACGACGATCTGCGGCACGATGCGCGGCGTCTCGACCGGGCCGAACCAGGTCCAGGCCAGGCGCACATGGGGTGTCGCCAGCGTCAGCGCCTCGCAGACCCGCTGGATGATGTCGCGGTCGTTGCGCTGTTCCAGCAGGCGAGAGGCGCTGCGCACCAACGACTCGGCAACGCAGGCTTTTTCATGGCTGGCGTCGAATTCGTTCGACTCGGCACTGCGCTGCCGAAAGGCCAGGCGCAGCTTCATCGGAAAGCGATCATCATGGCTGAGGTCGCACCAGGTGCGTCGACATCGAAAATGAGCTGCTGAGCAGCATGGGGGGCTTCGGTTTGGTTGATATCGGCACTTTCCCGTCGTACCCAATGGGTCGGCCGCATTGGTGGGCGCGAGAACGCGTCCAGTGCAGGCGATGAGCCGTCCCCTGATAGACCGCCGAGCGCTCGGTGGCCTGATCGCTGCCGGGCTGTGGCTTGGTGTTCCTGTCGTCACGTTGGGGCAGGCCTCGCCCGTGCCCGGCGAGCTGACGCTGTACGGCGTGCGCCTCAAGGGTGCTGCGACCGAAGCCTTTGTCATGGCAGCGCTGAAGGCGGGGGCCGTACCGCTGGGACAACGCGCCGATGGCTCCCTGAATTTCGACACCCGTCAGGCGGGCGTACCTGCCTTACAGCGCTTGACGGTGGTGAGCGATGCGGCTGGGCTGGTGAGTGCGCAGTTTGTCCTCAAGGCGTATGGCCAGGAGAACGAGGCGTTGCGTCAGTTGCTGGTGAGCAAGTACGGCCTGCCGAGCACTGCCGATGGCGCCCGCCGTCCTTTCCCTGCATTCGCGGCGCGGTTTGCACCTCGGGGCAGCTTCGACTGGGACTTTGCTGGCGGCATGAAACTGATCTACCGTCAGCCGGCACTCGGCGATGCCACCCTGTCGTACACCGATGTCGAGCGCGCGCAGCGCCTGTCCTCGCCAATTCCGGCACCCAGTTCATCCGGTGCGGGGTCTCTGATCAACCGGTTCTGAGGGTGGCTTCCTGGCGATAAAGTCGGCGCATGGTGAACACCGCGCCGCTGTTTCTCGACGAGCTGACGGGCTTGCATCACCGGGCGTTTTTTCTCGATCGCCTGAGCGAAGCGGCGGACGCTGCGCAGACCGAGCGGCAAGCGCTGTCGTTGCTGCTGGTGGACCTGGACAACCTGTTTCTCATCAACATGGAACGCGGTCGCGACAGCGGCGATCGTGCATTGGTCGCGCTGGCAGCGACATTGCAGCGCTCGGCGCGCCCGGGCGATACCGTCGCGAGGCTTGGCGGCGATCAGTTCGTTTTGTTGCTGCCAGGCACCTCGCTGGTCACCGCCACGCAGTTTGCCTGGGGCATCCGCAGCCTGGTGGGTCGCGCGCACGATGTGCACCCGGACATTGCCACCATGGATGTCTGCATTGGCGTGGCAGCACGGCCCGATCACGCTGCGTGGCGTGCCCGCGATCTGCTGGCGTTGGCCGACCAGCGACTCAATTCCGCGAAGCGCTCGCGTCACCGGCCTGGCCAGGCGCAGCAGGTGTGGGCCGGTCCGCCCGACCTGCCCGATGAAGACGCCGACGACGACTGACGCGCCAGGAAATCTCGCCGCAGGATCAGTGGGCGTGTGACAGCTGCCAGCGGGCCATGGCCGCCTCGCTGATCTCGCTCGCACGAACCAGATCACTGAGGAACAAGTGCGCGGCATGGTCGATGCATCGGTGCAGTTCGTTGGAATCGACATACACATGGCGATCGGGGTCGATCGCCAGCGAGGGCAGCGCGGTGCGCTTGAGCAGGATGGTCTGGATGTGCCTGCAGACCACGTACTCGAAGACAAACGACTGGTCGATGTCCACCTTCGCGGCGACGGCAAAAACGATGTGCTCGAGCTTCATGAGGACTCCTGTCGGCGCTGTCGGTCTCAAAGGGCGGCCGTGACCGCCATGACCCAGATATCGGCCGTGTTTTCCCGCTCGTGAGGGCATTCCGCACGAAAGCGATGCCCCTGGTTTCGCGGTTCGCAGTCGAACCGCGCGAGGTTCAGGCCGCGATCACGCGGGCCGACAAGGTGCCGCGCAAGGCGTTGCACACCATGATGGCCTCGGCGCGCGCCAGGTCGGCAGCGCTCAGGCTGCGCTCTGTGGCCTGCCATCGTGGATCGGCCAGCACCAGGCCGCGCATCACGCCGGGCAGCGCACCGTCGGCGACCGGTGGGGTGCACCAGCCACCGTTGAGCTGCAGGAAGACCGAGGTGCGTCCACCTTCGACCAGCCGCCCGTCTTCGGTGAGAAACAGGCTGTCGAACGCGCCTACCGCCTCGGCGGCGCGCACACCTTCGTCGTAGTGCTGACGCCGTGTGGTTTTGTGGGCCGACAAGGGTTGAACGTTCGGCAATCGTTGCGCGGAGATCAGCAGCGATACCGAGGCGCCTTCGAGGCCGGGCGGCAGCGCGGGCAGTGCGGCGTGCGTCAGCTGCAGGCGGCCATCGTGGCCGAGCGACAGACGCAGGCGATGGTGTTCGTGCGGCTCATCGACCCATCGGCTCAGCTGCAAATCCACCTTGCGCTGTGCGGCGTCGCGATCGAAGGCGAAGCCCAGTGCCTGCGCACTGCGGCCGAGTCGCGCGAGGTGCAATTCCAGGAGCGCAACGCCCTGACCGCGGGTTGCATGCATGGTCTCGAACAGCTCGAAGCCCGGTGGCGCCCCGGTCAGGAAACGCGCCTTGAGCCGGCACTCCTCGAATTCCTCGTCGGCCCGGCTGTCGAGCACGATCCCAGCGCCGATGCCCAGCCGCGCCGGTCGCCGGCCCTGGGCCTCGGCACCGAGGGTGAGGGTGCGAATCGCCACCGACAGGCAAAAGTTGCCCAGTCGTGCCTCACCTGGCGGTGCCTCGACCCACCCGATGGCGCCGCAGTACAAGCCGCGTGGTGTCGACTCCAGCTGCGCGATCCAGTCCATCGTGTTGTGCTTGGGCGCGCCGGTGATCGAGCCGCAGGGGAACACCGCGCGCAGCAGCGCCGGGAAATCCACCTCCGGCCGCACGCGCGCCTGCACCGTCGAGGTCATCTGGAACACCGTCGAGTACGGCTCGATGGCGAACAGGTCAGGCACCTGCACCGAGCCGGTTTGCGCAATGCGGCCGAGGTCGTTGCGCAGCAGGTCGACGATCATCAGGTTCTCGGCGCGGTTCTTCACATCGAGCGAGAGGTGACGCGCGGTTTCGCTGTCGGCCTCGGGCGTGAAGGTGCGTGACGCGGTGCCCTTCATCGGCCGCGCGGTCAGCAGCCCGTCGTCGTGCCGCAGAAACAGCTCGGGCGAGCATGAAAGCACGTGTGTGGTCTCACCGTCGCACGGCGGCACCCCTTCGCCGCACGGCAGCTGGATGTATGCCCCGAACGCCACCGGTTGCAGCGCGCGCAAGCGGCGGTACAGCTGCACGGGCGAGCCGTAAGCCTGCCCGTGCAGGCGGTAGCTGTAGTTGACCTGGTAGGTCTCTCCAGCACGGATGGCCTCTTGAATGCGATGGATCGCCTGAGTGAAGGCCGGCTTGTCGACGCTGGCTTCGAGGTTCATCACGCCGGCAACATCGCGCATGCCCGCATCACCCGCGCTCGATTCAAGTTCGTCCAGCCAGGCGTCGGCCGCGACCCGCGACAGCTTTGCGCAGTCGGTGAACATCAGCACGCGCAACGCCGCGGGGTCGTCGCCTGCCAACGACCGGTGCCCTGCTTGCAGCAGTTTGGCGCCCCACTCGTAGTCGGCCAGCAACAGCGCATGCAGCCCCCTGCGCAGATCGGCATCGACTGCGGCCCAGGTGGTCGCCAGCGTGGCGGGGTCGGTGCAGCGGTGCTCACGCACGAAACCGCGGTAGGCGCGGCTCGTGGGTTGATCGTGCGAGGCATCGCGGTCGTCGAGCAGCGCGACGCAGCGACGCCCGCGTTCAGGCGCGTCCAGCGCGACGGCCGGTGGCACGTTCAGTGTGCCTCGGTCGCCAGCGCCCGAGCCAGCAGGTCGATCATGGACTGCATCATGGTCTGGTGCGTCGCCCAGTGCTCGCGGGCCATCTGGCGGTGGCGCAGCGAGGCGTCGATGTCGCCCAGCGCCTCGAATACCTGGTCGAGCCGCCCGCAGGCGATGGCCAGGTCTTCGACGTACATGCCAGGGTCGATCAACGCGGCGGCAGCGGTCGCGTCGGTGCGAGCGCCGTGGGTGTCGCCGGTGTGAAAGCGGCACCAGGCCTGATCGGCCAAGTGCGCCGCGCGCATGTGCGCCAGACCCTGCCGGTCGGCATCGGCCAGATGGGCTTCGTACAGCGCGAGGGCCTGCGCGTGCTGTTGCTCGGCGGAATACAGCTGCGCGCGCAGTGTGCAGACGAAACTGTCCTGGGGAGCCGCCCCGACCCACTGGTCGAGGTTGACCGAAGCATCGAGCCATGCCTGTGCACGGCGGGCTTCGGCACCGTCGACACTGCCGAAGATCGAGGCCCGCGACACATGATTGCAACGGTGGCACGCCATCATGAAGGTGACGATGCTGAGCAGGGCGTCGTCGGCATCGGCCACCGCATGCTCCCGGGCGCGGGTGTACCAGGGCTGTGCGAGGTCGAGGCGATTGGCCCAGTGGTAGCCCGAGGCGGCCACCAGCGCAGCGCGCGCCCGTGCGGCGTGGTGATCGGGCTCCGCCAGTTGCATTGCCAGGGCGAGGTACTTCGCCATGTCGTCGAAGTCGTCCTGCATGTAGCCGAGATGCGCCAGCCAGGCGGCACTGAGCGCCTGTAGCGGTTTCAGCCGGGCCGCGGCACTCAGTGCCTGAGCGCGCCGCATCTTGTCGCGTCCGAGCGAAGGGCGGCCGCTGTACTGCTCGATCCACGCCTCGACGACGCAGATCCACACCGTGACCACCGCGGCCGGTCGCTGGGCGAAGTCGCCTCGCAGGATTTGCAACTCGGCATTGGCTTCGTCGAGATGGCCCTGCCGCGCCAGCAAGCCGGCCCGCTCGGCCCGAACACATGCCGCATCGACCGGATGCCTGGAGGCAGCCAGCGCGGCGTCGAGCCGCGCCATCATCGGCGACGGGGGCGGTTTCATCGTGTCAGGCGTTGCAGGGCTTCACGGTAAGTTGCGGCGGTGTGTTCCACCACCGCCGCTGGCAGCGCAGGGGCGGGGGCCTTCTTGTTCCACGGCGTTCCAGCAACAACCGCCTGTTCCAGCCAATCGCGCACGAACTGCTTGTCGTAGCTGGGCGGGTTGAGGCCATCGCGCAACGCAGCCTGATAGCCCTCCAGCGGCCAGAAGCGCGACGAGTCGGGTGTCAGCACCTCGTCCATCAGCGTCAGTGTTCCCTGGGCATCCAGACCGAATTCGAACTTGGTGTCCGCGATGATGATGCCCTTGGTCAGCGCATACGCGGCGGCCGTCTGGTACAGCGCGATGGACACCTCCCGCACTTGCGCAGCCAGCGGCGCGCCGATGATCTCGGCCATGCGCTCGTACGAAATGTTCTCGTCGTGGTCGCCCATCTCGGCCTTGGTGGCCGGCGTGAAGATCGGCTGCGGCAACTTCGCCGCGTTGACCAACCCCTCTGGCAATGCGACCCCGCATACCGAGCGGCTTTGCTGGTACTCCTTCCAGCCGCTGCCCGCCAGATAGCCGCGCACCACCGCCTCGACCGGCAGCGGTTTCAGGCGCTTGACCAGCATCGAACGGCCGACCACCTGCTCGCGTTCATCGGCAGCCACGACGCTTTCGGGCGCTTCGCCGGTCAGGTGATTGGGCACGATGCCCCCCAGCCGCTCGAACCAGAACAGCGCCATCTCGGTCAGCAACCGGCCCTTGCCCGGGATCGGCTCGCCCATCACCACATCGAAGGCGCTGAGGCGGTCGCTGGCGATCATGAGAAGTCGATCAGCGCCGACGGCGTAGTTGTCGCGGACCTTGCCACGCGCCAGCAGGGGCAGGCTGTGCAGGCGGCTTTCGAGCAAGGCTTCAGTCATGGCGCGGCGAGTTCGTCTGTGAGTTCGGAAAGGATCAGACCACGGTCTGGGCCAGCTCGCCCTTCGCGTAGCGCTGCGCGATGACCTGCAGCGACTCCGGCTTGATCTTCGGCCCCTGGCCTTCGCAGCCGAACTCCAGGTAGCGTTGCTTGCACACCTTGTAGGCCGCTTCGCGTGCGGGCTTGAGCCACTCGCGGGCGTCGAACTTGTCGGGGTTCTCGGCGAGGAATTTGCGCACCGCACCGGTCATCGCCAGGCGGATGTCGGTATCGATGTTGATCTTGCGCACGCCGTGCTTGATGGCTTCCTGGATCTCCTCGATCGGCACGCCGAAGGTCTCCTTCATCTTGCCGCCGTACTGGTTGATGATGGCCAGCAGCTCCGACGGCACGCTGGAGGAGCCGTGCATCACCAGGTGCGTGTTCGGAATCCGCTTGTGGATCTCCTTCACGCGCCCGATGGCCAGGATGTCCCCCGTGGGCTTGCGGCTGAACTTGTAAGCGCCGTGGCTGGTGCCGATGGCGATGGCCAGCGCATCGAGCTGCGTGGCCTTCACGAAGACGGCGGCCTCTTCAGGGTCGGTGAGCATCTGGCTGTGGTCCAGCTTGCCGACCGCGCCGATGCCGTCTTCCTCGCCGGCATCGCCGGTCTCGAGGTTGCCCAGGCAGCCGAGCTCGCCCTCGACGGTGACACCGACCGCATGCGCCATGTCGACGACCTTGCGGGTGACCTGCATGTTGTAGTCGAAGCTCGAGGGCGTCTTGCCGTCTTCCATCAGCGAGCCGTCCATCATCACCGAGCCGAAGCCCAGGTTGATGGCCCCTTCGCAGATTTTGACACTGGTGCCGTGGTCCTGGTGCATCACCAGGGGCACCTGCGGGTAGGCCTCGGTGGCGGCCTGGATCAGGTGCTTGATGAAGGGCTCGCCAGCGTACTTGCGGGCGCCGGCACTGGCCTGCAGGATCACCGGCGCGCCCACCTCGCTGGCAGCCTGCATCACGGCCTGCACCTGCTCAAGGTTGTTGACGTTGAAGGCGGGGATGCCATAGCTGTGCTCGGCGGCATGGTCGAGCAGCTGGCGCATGGAGACGAGTGGCATGGTCGTTTCTCGTGGAGTGTGGGAACTCGAGAGGTGGCCTGGCTGACCGTTGCCAGCGAGGCAAATGGGCCGCCGAAGCAGCGCCCTCCGTACTGAAAATCATTGTATCGGCCGGGTTTTCGGCCCCCACCGGCACCCCCGCGAGTGCGGGAGCGCTGACCTGTGCGGAATGTCGCGCTGCGGTGCGTCACGCCACCCGGCAGACCTTCAGCATGTTGGTGCCGCCGGGGTAGCCCATCGGCTCGCCGACGGTGATCGCGTAGGTGTCGCCCGGCTTGAGCACACCCTGTTCGACCAGCAAGCCCTCGGCACAGGCCAGTGCCTGATCGCGGTCGGTGAAGTTGGGCATCAGCAGCGGCCTCACATTGCGGTACAGCGCCATCTTGCGTTGGCTGTTGAGCTTCGAGGTCAGGCCGTAGATGGGCACATGGACCTTGTGCCGGCTCATCCAGAGCGCGGTCGAACCCGATTCGGTCAACGCCAGGATGGCCTTGCAGCCCAGGTGGTGCGCGGTGAACAGTGCGGCCATCGCGATCGACTGGTCGATGCGGCCGAACAGCTTGTTGGTGAAGCCGGCGTCGAGCGAGATTTCCTCGGCGCGCTCGGCCTCCAGGCAGATCGAGGCCATCATCTCGACCGTCTCTACCGGGTACTTGCCCGCGGCCGTCTCGGCGCTGAGCATCACGGCGTCGGTGCCGTCGAGCACCGCGTTCGCCACATCGCTGACCTCGGCGCGCGTGGGCACCGGGTTGACGATCATCGACTCCATCATCTGCGTGGCGGTGATGACGATGCGATCAAGCTCGCGCGCCATCTTGATCATCTTCTTCTGCAGCGCAGGCACCGTCGCATTGCCCACTTCCACCGCCAGGTCGCCACGCGCGACCATGATGCCGTCGCTAGCCTTGAGGATGCTTTCCAGCACCGGAATCGCCTCGCTGCGTTCGATCTTGGCGATCAGCGCCGCCTTGTGCTTGTAGGGCTCACCGGCCAGGTTGGCAAGCTGGCGCGCCATTTCCATGTCGGTCGCGCTCTTCGGAAAGCTCACCGCCAGGTACTCGCACTGGAAGCTCATCGCGGTCTTGATGTCTTCCATGTCCTTGGCTGTCAGGGCTGGCGCGGTCAGGCCGCCACCGGCCTTGTTGATGCCCTTGTTGTTCGACAGCTCGCCGCCGATCACCACGGTGGTGTGCACTTCGGCCCCGCGCACCGCATCGACGGTGAGCTTCAGCAGCCCGTCGTTGAGCAGCAGCGTGTCGCCCGGGCGCACGTCGCGCGGCAGTTCCTTGTAGTCCAGACCGACGCGCTCATTCGTACCGAGCGCGGTGGTCTCGCCATCGAGCACGAAGGTCTGCCCCGCTTCGAGCATCGTCTTGCCGCCCTCGAACTTGCCGACACGGATCTTCGGGCCCTGCAGATCGGCCATCAGGGCGATCTCCTTGCCCACCCGCTGGGCCACCTCGCGCACCAGTGCGGCGCGGTCAATGTGGTCCTGCGCGCTGCCGTGTGAAAAATTCAGCCGCATCACGTCGACGCCGGCGCGGATCATCCGCTCGAGCACCTCGGCGGAGCTGGAGGCGGGCCCGAGGGTGGCGACGATCTTGGTGGCACGCAGCATGGTCGGTTCTTCGTGGAAGGGCCAGGCCGTGCCTTGAGCTCGGTGACCGGTCAGGTGGGCGCGTCTTGCGCGCGCTGTTCGAGGATTTCGATGGCCGGGAGCACCTTGCCTTCGAGCATTTCGAGGAAGGCGCCGCCACCGGTGCAGATGTAGCCGACGCCGCTCTCGACGCCGAACTTCGCGATCGCTGCCAGCGTGTCGCCGCCACCGGCGATGCTGAATGCGCTCGACGCGGCGATCGCGTGCGCGATGGCTTCGGTGCCGTGCGAGAACGCCTCGAACTCGAACACGCCAACCGGCCCGTTCCAGACGATCGTGCCGGCCGATTTCAGCTTCTCGGCCAGCGCTGCCGCGGTCTTCGGGCCGATGTCGAGGATCAGGTCGTCGGCGGCCACATCGGTGGAAGCCTTCGTTGTGGCCAGCGCATCGACCGCGAAGGTCTTGGCTGTGACCACATCGACGGGAATCGGCACTTCGGCGCCCCGCGCTTTCATGGAGGCGATCACCGTCCTGGCCTTGTCGACCAGGTCGGCCTCTGCCAATGACTTGCCGATCGGCAGGCCCGCGGCCAGCATGAAGGTGTTGGCGATGCCGCCGCCGACGATCAGCCCGTCGACCTTGGCCGACAACGCTTCGAGAATCGTCAGCTTGGTGCTCACCTTGCTGCCGCCGACAATGGCGACCAGCGGCCGCTTCGGGGCAGCCAGCACCTTCGTGATGGCGTCGGCTTCGCCGGCCAACAGCGGGCCCGCGCAGGCGGTGCGGGCGTACTTCGCGATGCCGTGCGTGGAGGCCTGTGCGCGGTGCGCGGCGCCGAACGCGTCGTTGACATAGATGTCGCAGAGCGCTGCCATCTTGCGGCTCAGCGCCCCGTCGTTCTTGGCCTCACCGACATTCAGGCGGCAGTTCTCCAGCAGCACCAGTTCGCCAGCGGCCAGCGGGCGGCCGTTCACCGCCACGCCGTCGACCCAGTCCCGGATCAGCGGCGCCGGGCGGCCCAGCAGTTCACTGACATGCGATGCAATCGGTGCCAGCGAGTCTTCGGCGGTCCAGTGGCCCTCTTTCGGCCGGCCCAGGTGCGAGGTGACCATCACCGACGCGCCGGCCTTCAGCGCGGCCTCGATGCAGGGCAGCGACAACCGGATGCGGGTGTCGTCGGTGATGCGGCCGGCGTCGTCCTGCGGCACGTTGAAATCAACGCGGATGAACACCCGCTGGCCTGCGACGCGGTTGGCGGCGATGAGATCGGTGAATCGAAGGGCTTTCATGGGCGGAATGGGTCGTGTGGCGAGCTGAGTTTAAGGTCGGCCCCTCGCGCTGTGCCGCTCACCAGCCGAACATCAGCCGCAACGGCAGGTACACCGCGAGCCCCGCCAGCAGCGGCCCCAGCACCCCGGGGCGCCAGGCGTACCAGAGTGTGGCCACCAGCGCGGCCGGCAGCCGGGCGTCCTGCCAGGTGTTGATGAGCTGGCCCTGCGTCATCACGATCTCGGGCACGATGACCGCCGACAGCGCGGCCAGCGGAGCCACCTTCAGGCCGCGCTGCAGCCAGGTGGGAATCGGCACCTCGCGCTCGGGAAACAGGAAGAACCCCCGCGAGACAACGGTGATGATGGCCAGCCCGACGATGGTGATCGTGGTGTACGCGGCGTCACTCATGGGGCGGGATCAGCCGGGCTGCATCAGGCCGACCGTTGCAGGCGCCGGGCGGCGTTCTGCCCCTGCTCGATCAGCAGCCCGGCGGCCACTGCGGCGACGATCGCGACGATGATGTTGAGCTTCAGGGGCAGTGCAAAGGCCACCACCGCCGCGGTGCCCGCCACGCCCGCGACCACCCAGGTGCTGCGGTCGGACAACAGGCTGTAGGTGATGCCGACCATCGCCAGCGTTCCGGCAAAGCCCAGGCCCCAGGCGTCCGGGATCACGTTGGCCAGCGCGATGCCGATCAGCGAAGGCACCTGCCAGGCCGCCCACAGCAGCAGCGCTCCGCCGAGGAAGTAGGGCAGTTGCCCCGGCGCGCGACTCGGGCCTTGTTCATCGGTGGGGTAGGCACGCTGGAACCCAATGAGGCTCAGATCGACCGCCAGGTAGCCCAGCATCAACCTGTAGCGACGTGGCACGTGCGCAAAGACCGCGCGCCAGTGGGCGCTGTAGATCACGAAGCGCAGGTTGACGCAGAAAGCCGCGGCCCAGATCACCCACATCGGCGCCCCGGCCGCCAGCAAGGGCAGTGCTGCGAGCTGGGCGCTGCCGGCATACACGAGCAGCGTCATCAGGGCGGCCAGGGGCACGCTGAGGCCACCCTTGACCATTGCCACACCCGTGACCAGCCCCCAGGCGCCGATGCCGGCCGCCAGGCCGCGCATCTCGTGCGCACCTCTGCGGAAATCGGGGTCGTCCAGCATCGACCGGATGGCAGAACTCATCTTCCGATTGTGTGGGTTCACGATGCGCCGCCAGGCCGTGGCGACGCCATGGCCCGGGGACGGGCACGGCTTTGTGCCGCGCGGTGACCGCGCGACTCCCGCCCTCAGTGGGCGTCGGGTTCCTTGGCGTCCTTGGGCGCTTTCGCCGTCTGGGTGTCAGTCTCGGCCGCGTCGGCTGCCGGCATCGTGTTGCGTGCACTTTCCACCGGGTTCTCGAGTTGCGGCGACACCGCGTCGATCTTGTTCTCGCGCATGTAGTCGTTCATGTCGCGCCAACCGGTGAAGATCGCCGCCTTGTCGGCTTTCTTGTTCAGGGTGTAGCAGTCCTCGATGGCCCGGCCGGCGTGGCGACAGGCGCCACCGATGGCCGCACCTTCGGCAGCGCGCGCCGCCGCGATCTTCTCGGGCGATTCGATGCCCAACTGATCACAGCCGGCCAGTGGCAGCGCGACGACGGTCATCAGCAGGGCAGACAGGGCTAAGCGCAACATGGCGAACTCGACAGGGCGAAGAAACTCTTCGGGGCTCATCGTTGTATCGACTGCGCTGACGCCCACTTGAGCGAGAAATGCCAGGTGTTTGCAGGCTTACTCTGCAGCGAAGGTCAGCGATGCCAGAATCACAAAGCGCGTTGGGGCCTTGCACCCGTCGCCGTCTGGGCTTCATCCACGCTGCCGTGTCCCTCCCTCTCAACCTCGATAGTGCCTCCGAGACGTCCGCCTTGCGCAAGGTGGCACCGGCGGACGCTGCGCAGCCGATGGATGTGATCTTCATCGAGGGCTACAGCGGCCAGACGGTGATTGGCATTCACGACGCCGAACTGCACCGCCCGCAGACCATCGTGGTCGATGTGCATGCCGGCCTGCCACGCGCCAGGGCCTGCGAGACCGATCGCATCGCCGACACCATCGACTACGGTGCGGTGCACGACCGGTTGGCGGCCCTGTACCGTGACCACCGGCTGACGCTGCTGGAGTCGTTTGCCGAGGCGATCGCCCACATGCTGATCGTGGACTTCGGCGCGGCCTGGGTGCG
Source organism: Burkholderiales bacterium Ga0077547 (assembly GCA_001464195.1). Lineage (GTDB taxonomy): Bacteria > Pseudomonadota > Gammaproteobacteria > Burkholderiales > Burkholderiaceae_C > PBB1. The sequence goes on along the minus strand of LNEY01000019.1, from coordinate 121,778 downwards.
CGTGAAGGCAGTCAAGCCGAAGAAGTTCGCCGATGTGCAGGCCGTGGGCGTTGTCATCGAGCGGCGCGTGGAGCGCTGACTCAGGCCGCCGGCTACGACGACGACACGGCACCTTTGCGCGCGAGTACCTCGGCGGCGCTCGGCGATCCCGTGACGGCGCGCTGGATCGCCTCCTTGGTCGCGAGGTAGTTGTATTCCTGGATTTTCCGGTCGTCTTCTGCCAGCCAGTGGATGAACACACTGACGCAGATGAACAGGTTGTCGGCCTCGATCAGCGGAATCGTGCCCTCTTCGACCGAATCGGCCACGCCCATGGCGATCCCGCGCTGCGCCGGGCCGAACATCTGCACGGCCTGCTTCGCCCCTTTGAGCGTGACCTTGTTGAACATCACCGTCGAGGGCTTGGTCAACAGGTTGGGGGCGATCACGGCCAGCATCGAAGTGAAGCCATCCTTGTTGTTCACCAGCGCATTTGCGAACGCCGCCTCCGCTGCGCTGCCACGGGGGCCGATGAGCAGGTCGATGTGCGCCACTTCGTGGCCCTCGCCGACCATGGATTCGCCCACCATCAAGCGATCGATCTTCGCCATGATTTCAATCCCGCAGAGTCAAGTTGGCCTGCCAAGAACCTTATCACCACGCCCCGATTCGGCGAATCGTCTTCTCGTCATCCGACAATCGCCGCATGCCCCGATTCGCTGCCAACCTGACGCTGATGTACGCGGAGTACGCATTCGCCGATCGTTTCGCAGCGGCAGCGGCCGACGGATTCGAGGCGGTCGAGTGCCTCTTTCCGTATGAGCTCGGCAGCGAGGAGCTCGCGCAACATTTGAATGCGCAGCGCCTGAGCCTGGTGCTGTTCAACCTGTGGCCTGGGAACTGGGCCGCAGGGGAGCGTGGCTTGGCCGCCCTGCCCGGCCGAGAGGCCGAGTTCGCAGCCGCCGTTGAGATGGGGTTGGGTTACGCGCAGGCCTCGGGTTGCCGACAGTTGCATGCGCTGGCCGGATTGGTGCCTGCCGGTGCCACGGCCGATGACCGCGCGGAAATGCATCGCACCTATGTCGCCAACCTGCGACACGCGGCGCGCGCGTTGGCGCCGCACGGCATCACGCTGCTGATCGAGCCGATCAACACGCGAGACATGCCTGGCTACTACCTCAATCACCAGCAAGCGGCGCATGACCTCGTGGCCGCGGTGGGTGAGCCCAACTTGAAGGTGCAGATGGACCTGTACCACTGCCAGATCATGGAAGGCGATGCCGTGACCCAGCTGCAGCGGCACATCGACGGCGTCGGCCACCTGCAGATCGCCGGGGTGCCAGACCGGAATGAGCCCGACAGCGGCGATCTGAACTACCCGCACCTGTTCGAACTGATCGACCAGCTGGGCTATCGTGGCCACGTCGGCTGCGAATACCGGCCTCGCGCCGGCACCTCGGCCGGACTGGGCTGGTGGCGCCGAGCTCGCCAGTGCTGAGTCACCCGCCCTGCCGTGGGCGGACGGAACTCCCGTTGCCCACCAGAATCGAGCCTACCTCCCTTGAAACGAAAAAGTAACGGATGAGTTCATCGGCGCTTGATCCACGATCGACCAAGCCACGTTGCACGCCAACGGTGGCTGCATTCCGGCGCTGGCTGGGCGGGCTGATCGTCGCCTTCGCTTCGATGGGTCCGGTGTCTGCGCAACCGGTGAAGACTGACCACGTCACCGCCGAGCTGGTGGCCGAGCGCAGCGCGGTGCAGCCGGGGGAAACGTTGCGCATCGGCTTGCGCCTGCAGCACATTCCGCACTGGCACACCTACTGGCGCAACCCCGGTGATTCCGGCTTGCCCACCACGCTCAGCTGGACGCTGCCGCCGGGCAGCAGCGCGGGCGACATCGAATGGCCGGCACCCGCGCGACTCCCGATCGGCCCGCTGGTCAACTACGGTTACGAAGGCGAACTGCTGCTGCCGTTGGTCTATACCGCGCCGACCGATGCGCGACCCGGCAGCACGCTGAACCTGCAGGCGCAGGCGACCTGGCTGGTGTGCAAGGACGTCTGCATCCCCGAAAGCGCAACGCTGAATCTGGAACTGCCCGTGGTCGGGGGCGCTGATTCGGCCGATGCCGTCACGCCGGGCACCACCGAGCACACCGCGCTGTTCGAGCGGACCCGCGACGAGCAGTCGGCGCCACTCACCGGCTGGGTGGTCGAAGCACAACAGGCCGGACGCGAGTTGCTGGTGACTTTTTCCAAGCCACTCGATGCCGCCGCGCCCCGGCCTGCCGTGCATTTGTTCCCTTACGTCGAACAAGTCATCGAGCCCGCGCAGCACGAGCTGTTTCGCACCGACGGCGGCTATGCGGTCAAGCTGCGCCTGCTCGATGACGCCGCTGTGCCCGCGTCGCTGTCCGGCGTCGTGGTGGCGCCAGGCCCGAGCGTGCCCGGCGCGCCCACGGTCTGGGGTGGCCCGCGTCGCTCGGCCGAGTTTGAAGCGCCCGTGCGGGCCGTTGCGGCGCTCGAATGGCCGGCGGGCACGATGGCGCTGGCCGACACGACCGCGGGCGTCGCAGCGACCGAGACGCTGGGGGGAGGGGCCGACCTGGGCTGGGCGACGGCGCTGCTGCTGGCCTTTGTGGGCGGCATGGTGTTGAACCTGATGCCCTGCGTGTTCCCTGTGCTGTCGATCAAGCTGCTGAGCCTGGCGAAGCACGGCGGCCAGGGTGCCCCTGCGGCCGCGGCACTGCGCACGCATGCGCTGGCCTACAGCGCCGGCGTCGTATTGAGCTTTCTGGCGCTCGCCGGCTTGTTGCTGGGTTTGCGTGCTGCCGGCAGCGCGATCGGTTGGGGCTTCCAGCTGCAGGAGCCGGGCGTGGTGTTCGTGCTGGCCCTCTTGTTCTTTGCGCTGGGGCTGAACCTGATGGGCGCCTTCGAGTTCGGTGGGCTGCTGCCGCAGGGCCTGGCGGCCTGGCGTGACCGTCGCCCCGCGGTCGATGCGCTGGCCTCCGGTGTGCTCGCGGTCTTGGCGGCCAGCCCGTGCACGGCACCGTTCATGGGTGCTGCGCTCGGCTACGCGATCACGCAGTCGCCAGCTGTTTCGCTCAGTGTGTTTGCTGCGCTCGGCCTGGGCATGGCGCTGCCGTACGCGCTGCTGGTGCTGCTGCCGGGCTGGCGTGCGCGGCTGCCCCGACCCGGGCCGTGGATGCTGCGTCTGAAGCAGGCACTGGCCTTCCCGATGTTCCTGACGGTGGTCTGGCTGGTGTGGGTGCTCGGCCAGCAGACGGGCGTCGATGGCGCTGCGAAGGCACTGATCGCGCTGGTGGTGATGGCGTTCGCGATCTGGGTTGCCGACGCTGAACACATCGCTTCATCCCGCGGTGGAGGGGCCATGATGGTGCGGCGTGCCGTCGGTGGCTTGCTGATGATCGGCGCGCTGGTCTGGAGCTGGCCCGGCGGGCATCTCAGCGCCACGGCCGCCTCACGCACCGCTGCGCCGGGCTCGCCCGAGGCAGCGTGGGCCGCCTACGACGAGGGCGTGATTGCCGAGCGGCTCGCCGCGGGCCAGCCCGTGTTCGTCGACTTCACCGCCGCGTGGTGCGTCAGCTGCCAGGTCAACAAGCGGCTGGTCCTCCAGACCGATGCCACGATGCAGGCTTTCTCACAGGCGAATGTGGCGCTGATGCGCGCCGACTGGACACAGCGGGACGCGCGCATCACCGAGGCGCTGGCGCGCCTGGGACGCAACGGTGTCCCGGTGTACGTGCTGCTGCGCCCGGGGCGCGAACCGCTGCTGTTGCCTGAGGTCCTGACCGCGGCGCTGGTGCGCGAGGCGCTCGCCACGCTCTGACCGTGAGGCACATGGCCGGAACCCTTGGCCCCCATCCGGCTCAGTGTAGGGGGGCGCTGCCCCGCACGCTTTGTTCACCGCCACCCTCCCGCCGACTCAGGAGTCCCAGATGACCACACGCCGACACCTCCTTCGTTTGTCCTTGGCCAGCGCCGCGCTGCCGCTGATCGCGGGGTCGCTGACGCCCGCCCATGCCGCCACCGTGGGCCAGCCCGCGCCAGCCTTCGAGGTGAAGGACGCCAGCGGCAAGACCGTCAAGCTTTCCGACTACAAGGGCAAGCACGTCGTCCTGGAATGGACGAATCCCGGCTGCCCGTTTGTCGCGAAGCACTACGGTTCGCAGAACATGCAGGGCCTGCAGAAGGAGTTCACCGCGAAGGACGTGGTGTGGTTCAGCGTCAGCTCCACCGCACCCGGCACGAGCGACTATCTGGCCCCTGCCGCACTTGCCGCGAAATACCAGGCCTGGGGCACCTCGGCGACCGGGCTGCTGATGGACGACAGCGGTGCCGTGGGCAAGGCCTACGGTGCCAAGACCACACCGCACCTGTTCGTCATCGACCCGAAAGGCACGCTGATCTACGCTGGCGGCATCGATGACAAGCGCTCGGCCGACCCGGCCGACCTGAAGTCCGCCAAGAATTTCGTGCGTGCGGCCTTGGGAGAGAGTCTGGCCGGCAAGGCGGTCAGCGTGCCGAGTGCCGCGCCTTATGGCTGCGGCATCAAGTACGCCAGCTGAGCGCGCAGGCTGCCGCGTGCGCGCCACTGGGGCCCTGGTGTTGGCCGTGGTGTGCGCGGTGGCCCCGCATGGCGCATGCGCTGACGACAACGCCGCGCTCGCGGTCCCGCCCACAGTGCCGGTTGCCACGGTGGCCGACACGGCGGTCGATGCTTCAGGGCGATCGATCGATGTGCCCGCGATGGCGCGGCGCCTGCGCAGCGCGCGCTATGTGTTGCTGGGCGAAATCCACGACGACGCGGTACAGCATCGCCTGCGGGCCGCCGTGCTGCGTGCGCTGCTGGCCGACGGCCGGCCCACCTGGGTGGTGTTCGAGCAGATCGACCGCCAGCACAACGCCGCCGTTGCCGCGGCCCCGCGCGACGCCGAGGCCATCGCCACCGCGGGACGACTCGATCGCAAGGCCTGGGCGTGGCCACTGCACCGCCCGCTGTTCGACGCGGCGCTGGCTGCAGGGGCCATGGTGGTGGGCGGCAACCTGAGCCGCGCCGAGGCGAGCCGGGTGGTCAGCGGCGGTGCGGCGCAGGCGCCGGTGGAACTGCAGGGCTGGTTGGTCGCGCCTGAAGCGGACCCAGCCCCGCTACCGCTCGGTTGGTCGCTGGCACAGGACAGCACGTTGCGCCGCCAGGTCGATGAAGGCCACTGTGGTGCGCTGCCTCCCGCGATGATCGGCTCGATGGCGTTGGCCCAGAGGGCCCGCGACGCGGCGCTGGCGCTCGCGATGATGGCGGCGCCGCCCGGTGCGCGCGTGGTGCTGATCGCTGGCAACGGTCACGTGCGGCGCGATGTTGGCGTGCCGCACTACCTGGCCGCGGCGCAGGCCGAAGGCATCGTCAGCGTCGGCTTCCTCGCGCGCGGCCCGGGTGGCGCGATGCAGGCTGATGGCCCCTACGATGAGGTCTGGTTCACCGCGCCGGTGGATCGGCCCGATCCCTGCGCCTCGTTCCGGCCGCCGAGCGCACCGACATCGAAGTAGGTGGCGGCACAATGCATCCAGCGATCACCTCGATCCGCCGCTGGAGACCCACCGATGCCCAAGCCAGATGCCTCGTTGATGAAGCAGACCGATGTCCTCCGCACCTGAGGCTCCGATGAGTGCCCCTCGTGTGCTTGTGATGTCCGGCAGCGCCCGCCACGGGTCGCTGAATTTGCAGCTCGCGATGGCCGCCACGCGCGAGCTCGAACGGGCTGGCGCCGCCGTCACGCCGGTGGATCTGCGCGCGCTGTCGCTGCCGATCTACGACGCCGACATCGAGGCGCGTGGCATGCCCGAAGGCGCGCGCACCCTGCGGCGGCTGTTCGCCGAGCACGAGGCGCTGTTGCTGGTCTCGCCCGAGTACAACGGCTTCCCGACGCCGTTGTTGATCAACGCGCTCGACTGGGCCTCACGTCCGGTGGCCGAAGACGGCTTGCCGTCCGGTCCGGCTGCGATGAGCGGCACGGTGGCCGGCTTGCTCAGTGCCTCGCCCGGCGCCTTGGGTGGTCTGCGCAGTCTGCTGTTCACGCGCCAGTTCCTGCAGATGAACCTGGGCATGCTGATCGTGCCCGAGCAATTTGGCCTCGGTTCGGCGGACAAGGCCTTCGACGCGGCCGGCGCGCTGATCGATGCCAAGGCCCACGCCGCCGTGGTGAAGGTGGTGCAGTCTCTGCTGCGAACCGCGGTGGCGATGAAGCCACCGCCCGCGGTCTAGCGCAGGCACCGTCACGGGGCTTGATGCATGAGCCTGCGAGCCCGCCTGTTGCTGATCCTCTTGCTGGCGCTGTCGCTGCCGGCCGGTCTGATGGGATGGCGCTTCTACCAGGAGCGGGTGGTCGAGATCGAGATGGCGCAGGTGCGGTTGTCGACCTTGGCCCGTCGCATCGGCGACGAGATCGACACCCGCATCCAGGGCACCACGCAACTGCAATACGGCCTGTCGCGCGCCCGCGACCTCGACACCACGGACCGCGCCGCGTGTTCGGAATTTCTGTCGGCGGTGCGCGAGGAGCACCCCCAGTACACCGGCATCCTGACGATCCGACCCGACGGCTCGCTGTTCTGCGACTCGCTGCGCACCGGCCGGCAGCTCGATCTGCGCGACCGCGACTATTTCAAGCAGGCGCTGACGCTGCGCGACGCCGTGGCGCTGCAGCCAACGTTCGGTCGCCTGACCGGCATCTCGGTGCTGCAGATGGCCTACCCGGTGCACGACGGCGACGGGCCACTCAAATACGTTCTGCTGGCGTCGTTGAACCTCGACAAGTTCGCCGCTGAGCGTCAACGTGAATTCATCGCGCCTCGACCGCAGTTGCTGCTGGTCGACCGCCAAGGCGGCGTGCTGGTGTGGTCAGGCGAAGGCGCCCACCGGCAGGCGCCAGGGACCTTGCTCACCAACGCGGCGCTGCTGCGGTTGGCAACCCAGCCCAACGGGTCGGCGGTGGCCGAGGTCATCGATGCGCAAGGCCAGGCGCAGGTCTGGGCCACGGATGCGGCGCAACTCGATCGGCGTTCCGGCATCCATGTGCTGCTCGGATTGCCCAAGGCTGAACTGGTCGCGGCGGCGAACCGTCGCTTGGTGGAGGACCTGGGCCTGCTCGGTTTGCTCGCGCTGCTGCTGTTCGGTGCGATGTGGGTGCTGGCTGATTTCGGCATTCGCCGTCCCGTGAGGCGCATCACCGAGATGGCGCGACAGCTCGGCTCGGGCCGGCTCGATGCCCGCATCCCCGAGCCGTATCCGCGCGGCGAACTGGGCGGCCTGATGGCGGTGCTCAACAGCACCGCCGACTCGCTGCAGCGTCAGCGCGCCGACATCGAGCAATTGGGCCAGCAGCTGCGGCAGTCGCAGAAGCTTGAAGCGATCGGCACGCTGGCCGGCGGCATCGCGCACGACTTCAACAACGTCCTCGGCGCCATCCTTGGCAATGTGGCGCTGGCGCGAGATGACCTTGCCCGCGATCACCCGGCCGAGCGCAGTCTGACGCAGATCGAAGTCGCCGCCTCCCGCGCGCGCGACCTGGTCCAGCAGATCCTGGCCTTCAGCCGCCGCCAGCCGCCGGCACTCGTCACGCGGCCCTTGCGGCCACTGGTCGACGACATCCTCGGCTTGCTGCGCGTCACACTGCCACCCGGCATCACCCTGGACACCGAGCTGGCCGATGCCCCGCTCTATGTGCGGGCGGACACCACACAGCTGCACCAGGTTCTGATGAACCTGTGCGCCAATGCGTGGCAATCCCTGCACGGCGAGCCGGGGCAGGTCACGGTGGGTTTGGCCGCGCTGTGGCCCGCGGATCCCCAGGCGGCAGGCATCGCCCTTGGCGATGCCTCGGTGCAGGCGCCGATCGCGCACCTGTGGGTCCGCGACAGTGGGTGTGGCATCGACGAGGCGACCCGCCTGCGCATCTTCGAGCCCTTCTTCACCACCAAGCCGGCGGGCTCGGGCACCGGCCTGGGTCTGAGCGTGGTGCATGGCATCGTCATGGGCCACGGTGGGACGTTGACGGTGGACAGCCAGCCTGGGCGCGGCAGCACCTTCCATGTCTACCTGCCCACCGTCGCCGTCGATCCCGTGACCGACACGGCTGCAGCAGAGAGCCGGCTGCCTGCGGCCTGGAGTGGCCAGGGACAGCGGGTGCTCTATGTCGATGACGACGAGGTCATGAAGGTGCTGGTCGAGCGGCTGCTGACGCGCGCCGGTTACAGGCCGGCGTGCCACGGCAGTGTGCAGCAGGCGTTGGCCGCCCTGCGCGCCGATCCTGCCGCGTGGGACGTGGTCGTCACCGACTACAGCATGCCGGAGCTGTCGGGCGTCGAGTTCGCGCGGCGGGTGCGGGCCATCCGGCCGGATCTGCCGGTGATCGTGATGTCGGGGTATGTCGCGGACGAACTGCGGCAGGCCGCGCGCGCCTGCGGCGTGCGCGAGGTGATCCAGAAACAGTACACGCTGGAGGAACTGGGCCCGGCGCTCCGTCGGGCTGTCGACGGCGTTGCGTGACTTCAGGCGCAGACCACGTCGTCGCCCACCTGCAGCCGGCCGCCGACCCGCACGCGTGCGGTCAGGCCACCATGGCCCCGCATTGCGTTGTAGCCACCGACGCCCAGCAGCTCTTCCATCCGAGAACAGGGTTCGCATGGGCCGGTGATCTCCAGCACCACCTCGGCACCGATGCGCAGCTGCAGCGGCTGGTCCTTGAACAGGCTGCGCGTGGCCAGCAGGTTGAGCCCCGACACCACCAGGTTGCGCCGCAGACCCAGTGCATCGACCTCGGCCTGCGCGGCCAGCGCTGCGATGACCGGCAAGTGCTCGGCCTGGATCAAGGTGACCTGACGCTTGCCGCCCTCCGCGGGGCTGCCCGCACGCGGCAGCGTGGCGGCACCGCGGTCTCCCTGCAAGCCGCGCCCGGCCAGCGCCATGGCTTCGGCGACCGACACCGCACGCACCCGCCGCGCCGGTCGCAGCGCGATCAGCGCCAGCCGACCTGCACGTGGGAACTGGCGCGTCAGCTCCCGCAGTGAGCCGTCAGCTTGGAGACTCATTCCGAGTGCCTGCCGGGAATTTTGCAAATGCGAATCTGTCTCACTTGTGTTAGCCTTCTTGAACTGTCCGCGTCGTCTGTGCCTGTCGCTGTCACGACGCTCCACCCTCACGCCACCTGCGTTGCCCCCGCTCCATTCTCCCGCTCGTCATGGTCCGCCCCATCGCCTTGTCGTCTGCTGCAGCCACCGGTGTCCTTGGCGGCAGCGGTGCGTCCGTGCTGGCCATCAGCGGCCTGGGTCGGCCATCGCGGGGTCACGCCGCGGGCGCAGGGGACGACCTCACGCCTCGCCAGCGCCACAGCGTGGTGGCGGGGATGGTGCTTCTGCACGCAGGCGCCGCGGCATGGCTGGTGCTGCTGCCGCCGCAGGCGCCGTTGTCGGTGGTGCCGCCCGCCACGCTGAGGGTCGAGTGGATCGCTGCGCCAGCACCTGTCGTCGAGCCCTCACGCCCCGTCGAGCCGGCGCCCGCGCCTCAGAAGCCAACGCCTCCGCGCCCGGTGACCGCACCCCCTGAGCGCTTGATCGCTGCGCCTGAGCGTGCGGTGCCGGCGGCGGTGGTCACGGCGCCGCCCGTGCCCACGCCAGTGATCGACATCCCGTCGGTCCCCTCGATCCCCGCCGAGCCGGAGCCTTCGCCTGCACCGCCCAGCCTGAGCGCGCCGGCCGCGCCCAAGACACTGCCGCCCGAAGCGGTGCAGTACCTGGTGCCGCCGGCGCCGACCTATCCGAGGCTGTCGCTCCAGCGGGGCGAATCGGGTCGGGTGCTGGTGCGTGTCTACGTCGATGAAGGCGGCCTGCCGCGCTCGGTGCAGATCGCCGAGTCGTCCGGCCATGGGCGCCTCGACGATGCGGCGCGCGTGGCCGTGCAGGCGACGCGCTTCAAACCGTATGCCGAGAACGGCCGCCCGACCGCTGGCTGGGCCTTCATCCCACTGACTTTTGATCTGGAGAAATGACCGTGACCCAAGAACTTGCTGTCGCGACCTCCGCTGCCACCGCCGCGCCCTTCCAGCCGCTGGGCTTTGGCCACTTCCTGGCGCAGTCCGACGCCGTGGGCCAGACGCTGCTGGTGGTGTTGCTGGCGATGTCCGTGCTGAGCTGGGCGGTGATTGCACTGAAGGGGATCAGCCAGACCCTGCAGCGCCGGCGCAGCCAGCGCTTTCTGGATCGGTTCTGGAATGCCGCTTCGCTGCAGCAGGTGGCCTCTGACATGGCGGCGCCAGCGGCCGATGAAGGCCGTGACCCGTTTTCGCACCTCACGCAGCAGGCGTTGCAGGCCCAGGCGCATCACGCCCGCCACGGGACGTCCCGGCTCAGCGATGCGGGCAGCGCAGGCGAGTTCGTCACGCGCACGTTGAAGAAGGCGCTCGACGAGGAAACCATGCGGCTCGAAAGTGGCCTGACGCTGCTCGCCACGGTGGGTGCCACCGCGCCCTTCGTCGGGCTGTTCGGCACGGTCTGGGGCGTTTATCACGCGTTGGTCGCGATCGGCGCCAGCGCCGCCGACGGCCCTGGTTCGCTGGCCCAGGTGGCGGGCCCGGTCGGCGAGGCGTTGATCATGACCGGCCTCGGCCTTGCGGTCGCGATCCCGGCGGTGATGGCCTACAACGTCTACACCCGCCGCAACCGCGTCACCGCCTCACGCCTCGACGCGTTCGCCTACGAACTGCATACCTTTGTCGCGATGGGCCAGCCGCTGGGCAGCGGCACCCCGCCGGCGGAGGTCGCGGCACCGGTCGCGCGCAGCGTTACGGTTCCTGCAACGCCCGCGCCCGCGCGGCGTGCGGCGCCGATCGCTGCCTGAGGAGCGCGCCATGGCCTTCGCCTCGTTCGACGCCAATCGGTCCGCCGGGCCGATGACGGACATCAACATGGTGCCCCTGATCGATGTGCTGCTGGTGCTGCTGGTGATCTTCATCGTCACGGCGCCGCTGCTGACACATGCCGTCAAGCTCGACTTGCCGCAGGTCAGCTCGCAGCCGCACCTGCCGAAGCCCGACGCGATCAATTTCGCGATCGACGCGCAGGGCGCGCGGTTCTGGAATGGGGCACCCATCAGCCGCGAGCAGGCTGCCGAGCGCTTCGTCGCCGAAGCCGTCAAACAGCCGCAGCCTGAGGTGCACCTGCGCGCCGACGATGGCGTCGCCTACCGGCATGTGGCGCAGACGCTGGCCGATGCATCGCGTGCGGGCCTGACCAAGCTGGGCTTCGTCAGCGAGCCAGTCGGCACCGCAGCCGCGCCCACCGGATCCGCTGCAGCCCCGGCCGCAGCGCCGCGCCCATGAGCCGCAGCGTCGCACCAGCGTCGACGCCCGGCCGCAGCGCTGGCAAGGGCCGCGCCTACTGGCTGAAGACGCTGCACCAGTGGCACTGGATCAGCGCTGCGACCTGCCTGATCGGGATGCTGCTGTTCAGCATCACCGGCATCACGCTGAACCACGCAGCGCAGATCGACGCCGACCCGCGCATCACGACCCGCACGCTGCAACTGCCGGCCGAGCTGCAGCAGGCGCTCGCGACCGGCGCGCCGGAGGCGAAGGACAAATCGGCGCCGCTGACCACTGCTGCCGCGCGCTGGCTGTCGCAGGAGCTGGGTGTCGATGTCGAAGGACGCGACGCCGAGTGGTCGGCCGACGAGGTCTATGTGTCGATGCCACGACCGGGCGGCGATGCGTGGCTGCGCATAGCGCGCGACAGCGGCGAGGTCGAGTTCGAGCGCACCGACCGCGGCTGGGTGTCGTACCTGAACGACCTGCACAAGGGCCGCCACACCGGGGCAGCCTGGTCGTGGTTCATCGATGTGTTCGCCGTGGCCTGCGTGCTGTTCTCGGTCACCGGCCTGTTCATCCTGAAGCTGCACGCGGCCAACCGCCCGACCACCTGGCCGCTGGTCGCGCTGGGGCTGGCGATCCCGCTGCTGCTCGCTCTCTTGTTCATCCACTGAAAGAAGGTTCCGACATGAACGTGCATACGCATTGGCGTTACTCCCTCGCACTTGGCGCTGCGGCGTTCGGTACGCCGCCGCTGCACGCGGCCGACCTGTCCATCGGCGTCGAGGTGCCGCGCCTGACCGTCGCCGAGTACCACCGTCCGTACGTGTCGGTGTGGATCGCCAAGCCCGACCAGAGCGCCGCCACCAACCTGGCGGTGTGGTTCGAGCAGAAGAAGCCGAACGCTGAAGGCACCAAATGGCTCAAGGACATGCGCCAGTGGTGGCGCCGCAGCGGCCGCGACATGAAGGTGCCGGTCGACGGCGTCACCAGCGCGACGCGCCCGGTTGGCAAGCACAAGATCGAGGTCAGCGACGGTGCCGCACCGCTCGGCAAGCTGCCGGCCGGCGAGTACCAGCTGATGGTCGAGGCCGCACGCGAAGGCGGTGGCCGCGAGTTGCTGGCCATCCCGTTTCAATGGCCGCCGAAGGCCGCGCAGCAGCTGGTTGCGCAAGGCCAGAGCGAGCTGGGCGAAATCAGCCTCGAGCTCAAGCCCTGAGCCTGTCTTTGCCACCCCCTGCCCTTCCGAATTCCAGGAGCCTCTCCATGATCCATTCCTCTTTCCAGCGCGTGCTGGCCACCACGATCGCTCTTGCGCTGGCCACGCCGCTGGCGCAGGCACACAGCGCGTTCTTCGTGCCATCGAGCACCGTACTGTCCAAACCGCAATGGGTGACCATCGACGGCGGCACCGGCACCGACATGTTCTTCTTCAACCATGGGCCACTGCGGCTCGACGGCCTGGTGGTCACGGCCCCCGATGGCAGTGCGGTGGCGCCCGAGAACCTGATGATCGGCAAGGTGCGCAGCGTGTTCGACCTGAACCTGACGCAAACAGGCACCTACCGCATCGCCAACGCCAACGCGGGCGTCAGCGCGCGCTACAAGGACAAGACCACCGGCCAGAACAAGGGTTTCCGAGGCACCGCGGCCAACTTCGAGAAAGAGGTTCCGGCCGACGCCGTTGAGTTGCAGGTCAACGAATCGGTGAGCCGTCTCGAGACCTTCGTCACCGTCGGGAAGCCGACTGCCTTCACGCCAACGGGCGTGGGTCTGGAACTGATCGCGGTCACGCACCCGAACGACCTGTACAGCGGCGAGGAAGCCACCTTCGCATTCCACCTCGACGGCCAGCCCGCGGCCGGACTCGACGTCGAGATCGTGCCCGGTGGCATCCGCTACCGCGACAAGATCGGCGAGATCGCGCTGAAGACCGACGCGCAAGGGCGCATCACGGTGAAGTGGCCGCAGCCCGGGCTGTATCGCCTGGAGGTCAGCACCAGGGACAGCAAGACCACGGTGAAGCAGGCCAAGGAGCGCCGGCTCGGCTATGCGGTGGTGCTGGAAGTGCTGTCGCAGTGAACAAGGCCTGTGACCTCAGCGCGGTGGCCCGGCCGCTGAACACCCCATGACGCACACCGCTGCCGCGGTGGCATCGACAGCCCTCGCACGCGCCATCGCACCGCTGCGTGTGGAGCCGGTGGTGAATGAGCTCGGCGGGTCGACGATGGGCACGCGCTGGAGCGTCCGGTTCTGGCACCCGATCGGCACGGCATCGCCACCGCACGCTTCACTGCGTGCGTCGATCGAGTCTGCGCTCGGCACGGTGGTGCAACAGATGAGTCCGTGGGAGCCTGACTCGGATCTGAGCCGCTTCAATCGTGCCGCCGCAGACCATTGGCAGACCTTGCCAGAGCCGTTCTTCGGCGTGCTGCGCAGTGCGCTGGTGCTGGCGCGCGACAGCGGCGGCGCCTACGACCCGACGGTCGGACCGGTGGTGGACCTGTGGGGCTTCGGACCCGCGCCAGCACGGAGCTCCCGGCCATCGGCCGCCGAGCTGCAAGCCGCCCGCGCCCGGGTCGGCTGGCAGCGCTTGAGCATCGATGTGCCGCAGCAGCGGGTGCGTCAACCCGGTGGCAGCGCGCTCGACCTGTCGTCGATCGCCAAGGGCTACGCCGTGGATGCGGTGGCGCATGCTCTGCGCGCGCTGGGCTGCCACAACGCATTGGTCGAGGTGGGTGGCGAACTGCTCGGTTGCGGGCGCCGACCCGATGGGGCGCCGTGGCGGGTCGGGGTGAAGTGGCCGGGCCTGGCGAGCGATGGCGGTGGTGACAGCGACGGCGACGAGCCGCGCGGCCCGGTGCTCGCACTTCCCGACCTTGCCGTAGCGACCTCGGGAGATGACTTTCGCCACTTTGTCGCCGATGGCGAGCACTGCTCACACACCATCGACCCGCGCACCGGCCGGCCCATCGGGCACGCGCTGGCCTCGGTCACGGTGGTGCATGCGCAGTGCATGCAAGCCGATGCGCTGGCGACGGCGCTGCTGGTGCTCGGCCCGGACGCAGGGTGGGCCTATGCCGAACGGCTGCAACTCGCGGCGCTGTTCATCCGCCGCAGTGCCGGTGGCCACGAGGCGCGCCCGACGGAAGCGTTCGAAGCGCTGCTCGCATGACGTGGTCGGTGGACACGCTGCGCCATGTCGCGGCGGGCGTCGTGGTGCTGTCCTACCTGGGCTTGTGTGCGGGCACATGGCGGCTGCACCGGGCTCGCCAGGCGAAGGCCGAGCGCGCCGTCGCCGCGCTGGCGCCCGCGGTGGCCGGCACGCCGCCGGTGCTGGTGCTGCACGCCAGCCAGACCGGCACCGCCGAGCAGATCGCGCTGCAGACCGCGCAGGCGCTGCACCGTGCCGGCGTGCCCGTGCGCCTGTGCAGCCTGTCGCAACTGCAGCCTGACGAGCTGCGGGCCACCGAGCGCGCGCTGTTCATCGTCAGCACCTATGGCGAAGGCGACGCGCCCGATGCCGCCGCCGCGTTCGTGCGTCGCGCAATGAATCCGAACCGCCCGCTCGCGCTCGACGGACTGCACTGCGGCGTGCTGGCGCTGGGCGACCGCAGCTACCAGCACTTCTGCGGCTTCGGCCGTACGCTCGACGCGTGGCTGCAGCAGCGCGGCGCGCAGGCGCTGTTCGATCGCATCGATGTCGACCAGGGCGACTCCGGCGCGCTGCTGAAGTGGCAGCACGAAGTCGCGCGCGTTGCCGGCACCAGCGACCTGCCGGACTGGCAACTGGCAACCCCGTTCGAACCGTGGCGCCTCGCTGCACGCCACCACCTGAACCCTGGCAGCCTCGGCGGCCCGTGCTTCCACATCGAACTCGCCCCACCCATCGGCAGCGCCGTTGCCGATTGGAAGGCGGGCGATTTGGTGCAGGTGCTGGCGCCGGGCGACCCACACAAGCCGCGCGAGTACTCGATTGCCTCGCTCCCTGCCGACGGCCGCCTGCACCTGCTGGTGCGACAGGAGCGCCACACCGACGGCACGCTCGGCGTGGCCTCGGGCTGGTTGACCGATCAGACACAACTGGGCGACGAGATCGCGCTGCGACTGCGCGCGCACGGCAACTTTCGCCTCGGTGAGAACGCGCAGCGGCCGCTGATCCTGATCGGCAACGGCACCGGCCTGGCCGGCCTGCGTGCGCACCTGAAGGCGCGCGCGGCGGCTGGCGCTAAAGCCGGCGCGGCCTGGCTGGTGTTTGGCGAACGCCAGGCGGCGCACGACGCGTACTACCGCGACGAGATCGACGCCTGGCTTTGCAGCGGCGTGCTCGAGCGCGTCGACCTCGTCTATTCGCGCGACACGCCTGAACGTCGCTACGTGCAGGATCTGTTGCGCGAACAGACCGATCGGCTTCGCGCATGGGTCGCCGGCGGCGCCGCCCTCTACGTCTGCGGCAGTCTGGCCGGCATGGCCTCAGGCGTGGAGGCGGCGCTGATCGACGCGTTGGGCCAGGATGGCTTGGACCGACTCATCGAGCAAGGTCGGTTGCGGCGGGATGTTTACTGAGACGGTTTGATCGTGTGCGTGTGCGCTGCGACAGGCCGCTGTGTTCCGTTCATGTCCTCCGCGCCGGCCTTCGGCCGTCGCTCCCCCTTTACGCCAGCGCCACCATCGCCGCATGCAAAGGTATTCATTCGATGCCTGCCTCGGTGACGGCAGCGCTGTGACAGGCCGCTGTGTGGAGTGAAGTAAAGGAGGAGGGCCGAGTCTTTTTCGGCCCGGGGGACATGAGCGGAGCCAGTCACCCAACGCACTCGCCAGCAAAGCGAGGTCGTCAAGAGAAGAGAAGAGAAGTCAGACCTCACCCCACTGCCGCAGCAGGTTGTGATAGTGCCCGGTGAGGTTCAGGACTTCCTCGCACTCGCCCAGGCGCAAGCGCAGCTTCTGGATCGTCTGATCGAGCTCGAATAGCAGTTGCCGATGCCCGTCGTCGCGCACCATGCTTTGCGTCCAGAAGAACGAACACACCCGCACGCCGCGCGTCACCGGCTCGACGCGGTGCAGGCTGCTCGACGAGTACAGGATCAGATCGCCGGCCGGCAGCTTGACCTCGTGCGTGCCGTAGGTATCGACGACCACCAGCTCGCCGCCGTCGTAGTCGTCGGGCTCGCTCAGGAACAGCGTGCACGACAGGTCGGTGCGCAGCCTCAGGTTCGTGCCCGGCACAGTGCGTACGGCGCTGTCGATGTGCAGCCCATAGTGCTCGCCGCCTTCGTAGCGGTTGAAGAGTGGCGGCACGTTGCGCAGCGGCAGCGCGGCCGAGACGAACAGCGGGTGTGCGAGCAGGGCCGTCAACACGACCTCGCCCAGCTCGCGCCCGAGCGGCGACAGCTCGGGCAGTTGCCGGTTCTGCTTGACCTGTGCACCTTGGCTCCCGACAGTGGCGCGGCCATCCACCCAGTCGGCCGCATCCAGTCGTGCACGCAGGCGAGCCACCTGCGATGGTGTCAGGACCTCAGGGATGTGCAGCATCATGGTGGCAGTTCCCGAACGAAGAAGAGCCCCTCGTTCTCACGAGGGGCCCGATCATGCGCGCGTCGTCAGTGCGGCATCAGAAGGTCATGTTCGCGCTGAGCAGCGCCGAGCGCGACACGCCGGGGTAGTAACGCGAACGCCCACTGTTCACCGAGGTGATGTAGTTCTTGTCGAACAGGTTGTTCACGTTCAGTTGCAGGCTCAGGGTCTTGTTGACCTCGTAGCTCACCAGCGCGTCGGCGATCCAGTAGCTCGGGATGCGGTAGATGCCGGTCAAGGTCGAGGTATCGACATTGCTCGACGTGACCGAATTGCCGACGTGCCGTGCGCCGCCGCCCAGCGTCACGCCCATCGGCAGCTTGTAGGTCACCCACGAGGTGAAGGTGAATTTCGGTGAGAACTGGATCACGCCGCCCTGGGTGGTCGCGGCGGCGCGGGTGATCTTGGTCTTCGCGTAGGCGAGGCCGGTGCTCAGGTGCAGCGCGTCGGTGATCTGACCGACCACGCTGACTTCCACGCCCTTCACCCGCCGCTCGCCGACCTGCGTGTAGACGGTCGGGTCGACCGGATCCTGCACCAGCTCGTTCTTGTTCTTGCTGTGGAACAGCGCGCCCGCCACGGCCAGCTTGCCGCCGTTGAATTCCCACTTGGTGCCGAGTTCAACGTTGCGGCCTTCCTGCGGCGACAGGTCGGGGCGGTTGGCGTTGTTCGCGTTCGCGCTCAGCGCGAAGTTGGCACCCCCTGGCGGCTGCTGCGAATTGGCCGTCGACACGTAGATGCTGCCGTTGGGCGCCGGCTTGTACAGCGCGCCGAGCTTCCAGCTCTTCAGGTTGCCGTTGGTGTCGAGCGACAGGGGAATCAGCGTGCCAACCGGCAGCGTCGGGTTGGCCGCGGCGGTGGACAGGCTGACCGACTGCGAGTCGGTGTCGTAGTGTTCCAGGCGGAATCCGCCGGTGAACTGCCACTGCTCGCCCACCTTCAGCGTGTCAAACAGGTACAGCGCCATCGAGGTGGTGTCGCCGTTGCTGTACGCGCCGGTGCGCACCGGTGTCTGGAACACGTCGTCGGTGCTCGGGTTGTAGAGGTTGGCGTTGGCCTGTCCGGTCGCGGCGAAGGCCGGGGTGGTCTGTTTTTCGTAGATGAACTCGACACCACCGCTCAGCGAGTGCTTGACGAAGCCCGAGCCGAGTTCGGCTGTCACGTTCGTCTGATTGGTCAGGACCTCGTTTTCCTGGTCCCGGCCTTGCCGCGAGCGGCTCACGGTGTAGTCCGCGAAGTTGGTGTTCGGTGACGCCAGCGTGCCGATGTTGCCGAGCGCGTTGACGCCGGTCAGCGTGCTTTTCAGGTTCAGCCGACCGTAGCGCGAGGTGTTGCGGATGGTGACATTGGGCGTGAGGTCGTGCTCGAAGCGTGCAGTGAACATGTTGATGTCCACGTCCTCGTCGTCGGACTTCGCGCCGTAGAAGTTCTGGGAGTTCACCTTCGGCGGATTGATGCCGTTCGGCGACAGGATCGCGTTGTAGTAGCCGCGCAGGCCGACCGTCGGGACGCCGCCGTCGGGGCGGTTGTTCTGCGTGCTGTGCAGCAGGTAGAAGTAAGCGCGTGTGGGCGTGTTCAGGCCGAAGGCGATCGACGGCGCGAAGCCGATGCTCTTGCGCTCGACCTCATGGCGGCCCGGCACGCCGTAGTCCTGCGCCACCAGGTTCAGCCGCACCGCGGCGCCGGGGATGCCGATGTCGATCGGGCTGTTGAAGTCGGCCGTCGCGCGCTTGCGGCTGCGCGTGCCCAGGCTGACGCTGGCGCTGTTGAAGGCGTCCATGAACGGCACCTTGGTCGACAGGTTCACGTAACCCGACGAGGCGCCGCGTCCGTTGTCGGCGCCCGACGGGCCTTTGACGACTTCGACCTGCTCGATGTTGAAGACATCTCGCGAGATCGAACCGAGGTCACGGATGCCATCGACAAAGATGCTGCCCTGTGTGTCGAAGCCGCGCATGAAGATCGAGTCGCCGCTGGAGGTGTTGCCGTTCTCGCCGGCCAGCATCGTGACACCCGGCGTGTTGCGCAGCGCCTCGGCCAACGTGGTGGCGCCCTGCTCGCGCAGCAGCTCTTTCTTGATGACGGTGATCGTCTGCGGCGTGTCGACCAGCGGCTGCGTGAACTTCGGCGACGACATCACGTCGGCCTTGTAGGGCACCTCGGCCGCCGACTTGACCTTGACCTCGGGCAGCACCGCGCTGCGTGCCGCCGCGGAAGCGGCGGCTGCGGGCGTGGCGACCTGTTGTGCCTGTGCGGCCATGGGCAGCGTCAATGCGGCGACGGCGGCAGCCGCCGTTTGGGTGCGGAGCAGGGGATGGGCGTGTTTGCGCGCCTGGATGTAGGCCATGTTTTTTTCCTCGGGTTGTCGAAAAAGCAAAAAGCACAGAGGCTGGCTTTCTGCAGCGATCTCGACCGCGTCTCGACGCGAGGAAAACAGATGGCTTGAAGCAGATGGCTGACCGGCATGCCATCGAAGCTCGACGGCAATCAGATGAGGATGATAACGATTCCCATTAACTTGTGTCAACCGGTTGTGAAGTGGCTAGGCCCCACCGACCGTCCACCCGCCGCCCAGCGCCATGAACAGGTCCAGCGCTGCCGTCAGTCGCGCCAGTCGGAGCTGCGCGAGCTGGTCCAGCGACGAGAACAGCGTGCGCTGCGCGTCGAGCACGGTGGTGATGTCGTCGGCGCCCTCCCGGTAGCGCAATTCGGCCAGCCGCAGCGCGCGCTGCGCTTCGTCGCGGATGGCGAGCTGCGCTTGTTCCTGTCCCTTGCTGGCGGTCAGGTTGCCGAGCGCGTCTTCGACCTCTTTCAGCGCGGTGTAGATCGCGCCCCGATAGCTCTCGACCAGCTGCCTGCGCGCCGACTCGCTGAGAGCCAGGTTGTTGCGCAGCCGGCCACCATCGAACAGCGTCTGCGCCAGCGAGGCGGTCAGGCCGATGCTGGTGGCCGGATTGGCCAGCGACAGCAGCGATGCCGTGGCCGCGCCCACCGAGCCCGACAGCGACACGCTGGGCAGCAATGCGGCACGGGCCACCGCCACATCGGCATCGGCCGCGGCCAACTGCGCTTCGGCGCTGGCCAGGTCGGGGCGGCGCACCAGCAGCTCAGAAGGCAGCGCGGCGCTGACCTCGGGGATGGTGAAATCGGCGAAGCTGCGCGTGGCGACCTGCAAGGTTTGCGGCGTGCGACCGAGCAGCACCGCCAGCGCGGTGACGGTCTGCCGTTCCTGCACCTCCAGCGGTTCGATCGACGCGCGCTGCGACAGCACGGTGATGCGCTGGCGACTCACGTCCAGCGCCGACGCCGCGCCGTTGCGGTAGCGCGCCTCGACGATGGTGAACACGCGCTCGGCGATGGCCAGGTTCTCGCGTGCGATCACCAGCCGCATGCGCAGTGCCAGCACCTGGAAGTAGGCGTTGGCGACACCGGTTGTCAGCGACAGCCGCGCCGATTCGAGGTCGTGGCGGCTGGCCGCCAGCGACGCCTCGGCGCCCTTGACGCCAGCCGACAGCCGACCCCACAGATCGACCTCGTAACTCACGCCCAGCGACACGTTGGTCGATCGGCTGGTGCGCGCGCTGGCATCGCGGCCCGGGTCGCTGCGCTGCGCGCCGGTGCCACCACCGATGCCGACCGACGGGAACAGCGTCGCGCCGGCGTTGCGCACCAGCAGCTCGGCCTGCTGCACCCGTTCGGCCGAGATGGCCAGCGTGGGGCTGTCGGCCTGCGCTGCGGCGATCAGCTGCGCCAGTTCGTCCGACTGGAAGCCTCGCCACCAGTCGCGTTGCAGTGCGCTGCTTTCGGGGGCGGCCTCGTTCCATTGGGCGGGCAACTCGATGCGCGGGCGTGGGCTGTCGATGGGGGTCGCGCAGCCGGCCAGCGCCAGGGCCAGCGCCATGGCCAGTGCGGTGCCGCGGGGGGCGCTGTGCTTCATTGAAAAAAACGAGTGCATGGGTTGGGAGCCTGTCATTCCGCCGCGAGTGCCACCACCGGGTCGAGGCGGGCCGCCTTGCGCGCCGGCAGCCAGCCGAACACCAAGCCAGTGCCGAAGGCGCAGCCAAAAGCCAGCAGCACCGGCGCGAGTGAATACTGAACCGGCGTACCGAAGCTGGCGATGACTGCCGCCGTGGCCAGGCCGCCCATCACGCCGATCGCTCCACCGATCGCCGAGATCACCATCGCCTCGATCAGGAACTGCTGCCTGATGTTGCGCTCGCGGGCGCCGGTCGCCATCCGGATGCCGATCTCGCGGGTGCGTTCGGTCACCGACACCAGCATGATGTTCATCACGCCGATGCCGCCCACCAGCAGCGAGATCGCCGCGATCGAGCCGAGCAGGATCGTCAGCGTGTTCTGCGTCTCCACCGTCGTTTCGATGATTGAGGCCATGTTGCGGATCTGGAAGTCGATCACGCCATGCCGCTCCAGCAGCAGCGCTTCGACCGCCGCCTGGGTCTCGTCGATCAGCGCCACGTCGTCGACCGCGACGGTCACGTTGCGCAGGAAGCGCTGGCCCGACAGCCGCAGGCTGCTGGTCGCGTAGGGCACCAGCACCGCGTCGTCCTGGTCGGCACCGGTCGGAGAGGCGCCGCGCGGCGACATCACGCCCACCACCTGAAACAGCAGGTTGCCGACCAGCACGTACTGGCCGACCGGGCTCTCGCCCCCGGGGAACAGCGCATTCGCGACCGTCTGGCCGAGCACTGCGACGGCCGCATAGCCGGCCTCGTCGTCGGCGCTGAAGAAGCTGCCCTGCGCCACCGGCCACTGGCGCGCCAGCGGGAACTTCGCCGAGGTGCCGGTGATGCTGGTGCTCACGTCGTAGTTGCCATAGCGCACGGTGGCGGTGCTGTTCTGCTCGGGCACCGCGGCCAACACATTGGGCACCTGGTCGATCGCCTGCACGTCGCCGATCACCAGCGTGGCGGTGGCGCTGAAACCGCGCTGGTTGGGCGCGCCCGGCCGCACCAGCATCAGGTTCGAGCCCATCGCGCTGATGCGGTCGATCACCGCCTGCTTCGCTCCGTCGCCGATCGCCAGCATGGCGATCACCGAGCCGACACCGATCACGATGCCCAGCAGCGTCAGCACCGAACGGAAGAAGTTGGCGCGCAGCGAACGCAACGCCATTTTCGCGGCCTCGACGATGTCGGCCAGCCCCGATCCGCCATCGACCACCGCGGTCGGGGTGAAATGGCGCTGTGCGGCCGAAGGCGGCGCCGAGCCGGGGTCGGACACGATGCGGCCGTCCTTGATGTCGATCACCCGGTCGGCGTGCTCGGCGACCTCTTTCGCGTGGGTGATCAGCAGCACCGTGTGGCCGCGCGCCGACAGCTCGGCCAGCAGTTTCATCACGTCGGCGCCGCTCTGGCTGTCCAGCGCGCCGGTGGGCTCGTCGGCGAGGATGATGCGCCCGCCGTTCATCAGCGCGCGGGAGATCGACACGCGCTGCTGCTGGCCGCCCGACAACTGGTTCGGCCGGTGGTGCAGGCGTTCCGACAGGCCCAGCTCGCCCAGCAGTGCGGCGGCGCGTGTGTGGCGCTCGCCGGGCGGCAGGCCGGAATACAGGGCCGGCACCTCGACGTTCTCGGCCGCGGTGGCGGTTGCGATCAGGTGGTAGCTCTGGAACACGAAGCCGAATTCGTCGCGGCGCAACAGCGCCAACGCGTCGGAATCCAGCGCCGACACATCCCGGCCCATGAAGAAGTAGCAGCCGGTGCTCGGCTTGTCGAGGCAGCCGAGGATGTTCATCAGCGTGGACTTGCCCGAGCCCGAGGCGCCCATGATCGCGACAAACTCGCCCTCGTAGATCGTCAGGTCGATGCCGTGCAGCACCCGCGTTTCGAGCTCGCCGTTGCGGTAGGTCTTGGTGACGCCGCGCAGCGCGATCAGCGGCGTCTCATTGCCGCGGTCGGATGCGCGTGAGCTGTTCATCATGGCCTGTGCCGAGGGGGCCGGTGTGGCCGGCGCTTCGGGCTTCACGTTGTCACCGACCGCGCGGCAAGCCGGCCGGGCCCTGCTGCAGCCCGCTGCCGGGCTGCGCTGACGAGCCGCTGCGCGTTGTGGCCGGCGGCAGCTTGAGGCCCGCGACCACCTGGTCGCCTTCGGCCAGGCCGGACAGGATCTGCGTCTGCACCCGGTTGCTGATGCCCAGCTCGACCTGCCGGTCTTCGAGCGTGCCGGCGGCGGTCAGCAGCCGAACCGTCGCGCGACGTGGTGCGCGTGCGGTGTCGCTGGAAAAGCCGCTGGTTGACGCGGCTGCCGCGGGCGATGCGCCCGTGCTTCCCTCGCTGCGGCGACGTTCGCGCATCGCGGCACGCTCTTCGGGCGACAGCTTCTCGAACGCGGCGCGGCGTTCCTCGCGGCTCATGCCGGCGTCGCGATCAGCGGTGGCAGGCGCCGCTGCCGTGACGGATGCGGCGGCCTCACCTGTCGGTGCCGACGCGCCGGCCGCAGCGCCCGGCGGCCTGCCGGCCGCACGCTCGCGGCGCCCGCTGCCATCGGCCGATCGCCCGCCGCCATTCAAGGCCGCCGCGGGCACCAGCAGCACGTCTTTCGCGCTGGCGGCGGTGAAGAACACCTGCGCCGTCATGCTGGTCATCAGTGACTGATTGGCATTCGGCACATCGAACAGGGCGTTGTAGAGCACCACGTTGTTGGTGACGGTGGGCGTGGGCTCGACCTTGCGCAGCGCGCCGTACCAGCGACGACCCTGGCTGCCCAGCGTCGTGAAGTAGACCTCCATGCCCTGCCGCAGCTTGCTCACGTCGGCTTCGGACACCTGTGTCTGCACCGTCATCGTCGACAGGTCGGCAACCCGCAGGATCGTCGGCGCCGACTGGTTGGCGTTCAAGGTCTGCCCCTGGCGAGCGGTGACGGTCACGACCGTGCCGGCCAGTGGCGCGTAGATCTTGGCGTAGTTGAGGTTGGCCTCGTCAGCGCGCAGCGTCGATTCGGTCTGCTCGATCGATGCGCGGGTCGCGTCGATCTGCGCCTGCGCGGCGCGAGCATTGGCTTGGGCCTGCTGCAACGCCTCGGCCGTGGTCGCGTCTTCCTGCATCAGCTTTTGCTGGCGCGCGAGCAGCAGCGTCGTCAGCACCCGCTGCGATTCGCGCTCGGCCAGCGTGGCGCGCTGGTTGCGCAGCCCGGCGCGGCGGGCGTCGACGGTGGCTTTCAACACCGTCGGGTCGATCTCCGCCAGCAGGTCACCCGCTTGCACCACCGAACCCACGTCCACATGCAACTTCTTCAACTGCCCTGACACCTGCGCGCCGACGTCCACATAGTCGCGCGGCTGCACCGTGCCGGTAGCGGTCACCAGGTCCTGGATGTCGCCGCGCTGCACGGTGGCGAACACGTACTGGCTGTGCAGATCGGGTGGCGCGTAGACGCTGCGCCAGGCCCACACGCCAGCGGTGACGGCGAGCGCCAGCGCAACGACGATCCAGAGCGCACGGTGGGAGAGCAGGCGACGCCACAGCGGGCGTGTGGCTAAAGGAGACGGGGACATGGGCGCGGGGCTCGAATCGGGGCGGACGGTCGAGTGTCACCCGCCCAGGGTTAAGCAATGGGGCGCCAGTGTTTCCGTCGTGTAAAGCGAGGGCGGGTGCTTGCAGTGACCCCAGACCCTGCGCTGACCGCAGTCCTCAAGGGTTGCCGGCTGGCTTCTTCATCGAACCGATGTCGCTGCTCCAGAACACCGTGGTCGCCCGCGTGCACTTGGCCCGGTAGAGGGCCGCATCGGCGCGATCCATCAAGGCTTCCAGGGACAGATCGTCGCCCCGATCGGCCACCATGATGCCGATGCTGCAACCCACCGCCAGCGCCTTGCCGTCTCGCTCGATGGGTGCTTCCAGTGCCGCGCGCAGGCGGCTGGCGAGCGCTGGCAGGTGGTCAGGAGAGACATCCTTCAGCAGCGCGCAGAACTCGTCGCCACCGAGCCGGGCCACGATGTCCCCCGAGCGGAAAAAATTGCGCAGCCGGGCGCCGACAGCGCGCAACACATCGTCGCCGGCCGCGTGCCCCAGGGTGTCGTTGATCGGTTTGAACTTGTCGAGGTCCATCGACAGCAACGCGACCGGCTGGTCCTGTGCCCAGCAGGCCGACATCGCCGCGGCGGCCGCCGGCATGAATGCGCGCCGATTCGGCAGCCCGGTGAGCACATCGGTATTGGCCGACGCGCTGATCGGGCGCACCAGCTTGTAAGCCAGCGCGCTGACCGCCAGCACCGACAGGATCAGTGACGCCAGGATCCAGCCCTGCACCGCAGCCGCCGCTTCGAGCAGCGCGGGCACGGCCTTGTTGTCGGGCTTGCCGATCCACAGCCACACCTCGCCGTCGACGGACGAGGCCAGTGCCTGGACCCGGATGAAGGAGTAGGCGCTGCCCATCGACATCTGGCTCAGGTCGGCCGGGCTCGATGGGTCTGTGGCGATGGCGGTCTGGCGTCCAGAGGCGGTTGAAGTCACGGCGCCCCCATCGGCCAGCGCGCCACGCAACTGCGCGAAAGCCCGCTGCGTGAGGTCTGCGCTCAAGGACGAGGCCAGCACCCGAGGTGGCTTGCCGGTGTCGGCGCCCGCAACGATCAACTCAAACCCGGTGAGCTTCGAGAGTCGCCGCGCAAAGCTGTCGTCGATGGCGAGCGTGCCCCGCAGCGTGGCGATCGGCCGCGGCGCGAGGATGTCGGCGTTCCGGTAAGTGACCAGTTGCATGGCGCCGGCATCTCGCACCACGGTGAAATCCAGCAGGTTGGCCGACACCCTGGGTGCCGGTGCGGCGACGCTCGATGGCGCACCCGCCCAGGGGCGTATCGAATACTGGATCCGTGTGCTGCGCGCCTGGTGGTTCTCCAGCATCGAATCGATGGTGGGCTGATCCCGGGTGGCCACCGCCTGCCGCAGACCGTATTCCGAGGCCATCAGCTTGGTGCCGGCCGCCAGGCTCTCCTGTTCCTCGAAGACCTGGTTCTGCACCGTCACGTAGCCGCCCTGCAGCACATCTCGGATGGCGGCCAGCGTCAGGCTGTCGTGCCTGGACTTCAAAAACACCATCAAGCCCACCTGGATCGCGATCAGCGTCAGGGCCAGACAGATCACCAGTCGGCGCTCGTTCGTGAAGGCACCCGCCATGCGCATCGGCAGCCGCAGCGCGACCGGCTTGCCGGCTCGCGTGGGCGCGGGTCCAGCAGCCGTACTCGCCCAGGGGGCGGTCGGTACCGAGGGTGGCCCGTGAATGTCGACGTGGCTGATCATCACGACAAGATCGTCAGGATCCGCCTTGAGCTTGAGCCCGATTTGGGGCGGCTATTCCCGATGGAGGTGCAAATCACGCGCGAAGCGGGGTCAACTGGACCTCGCACGCGTTGCAGCCCAGCCGCGTCAATGCAGCTGATCAGGTCGGCGGGTTTTGCGAAACGACTTTGGCGTGTAGACGTTGCCGCTCCACTCGCCGTCATCGTTCGCCGTCGTGCGACCGCGGGCGCGCCGGATCACGGCTTCGGCCTCGGTGCGGGCCAGGCGGCGGGATGCGCGCCAGTGCCAGAGCTGCAGCGCGCCGTGGCGCAGGGTCCAACCCCAGCCGCGCAGGGTGCGATCGAATCGCTGGCGGCGCGCCGGACTCAGGCACAGCCGCACCAGCAGCACCGTGCAGACGGCGAGCGTCAATCCGGCCAGCAACGGTTCAGCGAGGTTCATGACGCCGTATTCTGCGCGTGCCGAGGCGGCAGGTCACGCATGAGGCAGGCGTGATCAGCCATCGATCCAGCCATCGTCAGGCGCTGATCGTCAGCCGCTGGCAGATGCGGTCCAGGCGCTGGGTGTCCTGGTCGGTGAGCAAGCCCGCGCGCAGCCGGACCGCGCGCTCGATGCGTCGCAACCGGTAGCGCAGTTCGCCTTCCACTGCCTCGACCTCGGCGGCGTTGGGCAACGCGACGGGATCGAGATTCCAGAGACCGGTGGTGGTCAGGCCGCGGCGCAAACGGTTCAGCAGGTACTCGGTCAAGGCCAGGGCTCCTTTCAAATCCTCGGACACGGCCTCGTGCAACAGCGCGGCCGCGGCATCGCTCGCAGCGTCCATCACCGAAGAGAGTTTGTTGAGGCGGGTCTTCAGTTCATCGGCTCGGCAGTGCGCCACCGTGGGCGGCTGCTCGCGCACCACCTGGGCGATCAGGCCGACCCAGCGCAGATCGAATTCGCCGGGCACCACCCGCAGCGCGATGCTCGCGCGGGACAGCGGTGCCTGCTCGTCAGCCAGCGCCGCCAGCGTCGATTCCGTGACGGCCAGCAGCCGGCCGAGCGAGGAGACCTGGTCTGCCTGCAGGCAATGCGGAAAGCCCGAGCCGTCCATGCGCTCGTGGTGTTCCGCGATGGCACGGACGATGTCCGCCGGGTAGTCGGTGAGCTGCTTGAGCAGCAGGCTGCCGACGTGCGGATGAACAACAAGTTGCTGGTAGCTCAGGAAGTCGAGGGTGCGCTCGGCCTCTGCCTCGCCGAACTCCGGGCCGATGTACATCTCGCCGAGGTCGTGCAGCAGGCCGCACAGCATCGCCGTGCGCAGATCGGCGGCGCTGCCGCCGTGGGTCAGCATCAGCGCGCCGTTCAAGGCCATGGCGTGGATCGCATGCTGGAACCGCGCCGGACTGCTGGCGCGAGACGCGCTCAACAGCAGCTGCGCCACCGGGTGCACCGGCAAGGTGGCTGCTTCGCGCAGCAGGGCG
The DNA here is from genome assembly GCA_001464195.1 of Burkholderiales bacterium Ga0077547. GTDB lineage: Bacteria > Pseudomonadota > Gammaproteobacteria > Burkholderiales > Burkholderiaceae_C > PBB1. The sequence goes on along the minus strand of LNEY01000019.1, from coordinate 94,131 downwards.
TCGGCATGCGGATGCAGCAGGGAGGCCAGGGGGATCGGCTCGTAGAGCAGCGCCTGGAGCTCGTCGGCCGAGGTGCGCGCGGTGACGCCGTCCTCGACCTTCAGGCAGCTTTCCAGCGGCTCCTTCAGCTGCCGGTCGAGCAGCTTGCGTTGCAGCGCCTGCGAGACGGGCAGGTCTTGGGCCCACAGCTTGATGCCGGCGATGTCGAAAATGTCGCGCGAGGCGATGATTTTCTGGGTCTGGCTGGCGTCAAGGATGACCGCCAGCGCGTGGGGATTGGCAGAGGAGAAGTCGGTGGCGGCGGCCGTGGCGGGGTGGGTCATGGCGACTCCGGGATCAAGGTTGTATCGGTTTGTCGTCAAACCGGCGCGGGACTGTAGGGGTGCATTCCCGTAGCCGCTGGTGAACCTCCGCTGCCGCGTGCCTCACCCCCACGCCGCAAGGCCTTCGATAATGCAGCTTGACCCTTCATAGTCGCCTTATGTCTGACACCCATCCCCGCCCGCCTGCCTCGTCTGCCAATGCGATGTGGCAGCAACGCAGCGTCTCCAGCGTGTGGCATCCGTGCACGCAGATGCAGCGCATGGGCGAGGTCCCGCCGATCGCCATCGCGCGGGCGCACGGGCCGTGGCTGGAAGATTTCGAGGGCACGCGCTACTTCGACGCCACCAGCTCCTGGTGGGTCAATCTGTTCGGCCATGCCGATGCGCGCATCAATGCCGCGCTGAAGGACCAGCTCGACACGCTGGAGCACGTGATGTTGGCGGGCTGCACCCACGCGCCGGCGGTGGAGCTGGCAGAACGCTTGTCCGCACGCACGGGCGGAGCGCTCGGCCACACTTTTTTCGCGAGCGACGGTGCGTCGGCGGTTGAGATCGCGCTGAAGATGAGCTTCCACAGCTGGAAGAACCGCGGCCTGGGTGAGAAGCGCGAGTTCGTCTGCCTGCGCCACGGTTACCACGGCGAGACGATCGGTGCGCTCGCGGTCACCGATGTGGCCGTGTTCCGCGATGCGTATGACCCGCTGCTGATGCGCGCCCATGTGGTGATGGCACCCGATGCCAGACAGGCCCAGCCGGGCGAGTCGGCCGTTGAGGTGGCGCAGCGCGCAGCAGCGGAACTGGCAGCGCTGTTCGAATCTCGCGCCGGACAGATTGCCGCGCTGATCATCGAGCCGCTGGTGCAGTGCGCCGCTGGCATGGCCATGCACGATGCGGCCTACCTGCGCGAGGTGCGCGCGCTGTGCGATCGCCACCAGGTGCACCTGATCGCCGACGAGATTGCGGTGGGCTGCGGGCGCACCGGCACCTTTTTTGCGTTCGAGCAGGCCGCCGCGAACAACGAGCCCGCGATCTGGCCCGATCTGCTGTGCCTGTCCAAAGGCATCAGCGGCGGCTACCTGCCACTGTCGCTGGTGCTGTCGTCTGACGCGATCTACGAGGCGTTTCTCGACGACGACACCGCACGTGGCTTCCTGCACTCGCATTCGTACACCGGTAATCCGCTGGCCTGCCGCGCCGCGCTGGCAGTGCTCGATCGCTTCGACGAAGAGCCGGTGTTGCAGCGCAACCGCGAGACCGGCGCATTGCTGACATCCGCACTCGCCGCCCGGCTCGATGGCGATGCGCGCATCGAGCACATGCGCCAGCGCGGCATGATCTGGGCTTTCGATGTGCGTGAAGCGCATGCCGGTGTTCGTTTCGCTGAGCGCTTTCACCTCACCGCCCGCGCGCACGGCCTGCTGATCCGCCCGATCGGCCGCACCGTGTACCTGATGCCGCCGTATGTACTGAACGACGAGCATGTCGCCTACCTCGCCGAGCGCGTGGTGGCGACATTGAATTCGGTGCTGTGAGCGCCTGCCTCTGACTCACCCGGCGATGCTGAAGCACCTGGAACAGCAGCTGGCCGAGCGCGAAGCGCAGTCGCTGCGCCGCCATCGGCGCACCGCCGAAACCGCCTGCGCGCCGCTGCAGACCGTCACTGCGCACGATGGACCGCCGCGGGAGTTGCTCGCCTTCTGCAGCAACGATTACCTGGGTCTGGCCAACCATCCGCTGCTGATCGAGGCGCTGGCCGAGGGTGCGCGGCGGTACGGTGCCGGCAGCGGTGCCTCGCACCTGGTCAGTGGCCATTCGCGCGCACATGCGCTGCTGGAAGATGATCTCGCCGAGATGCTGTCGCCGCAGGGGCCCGAGCTGCGCGCACTGACGTTCTGCACCGGCTACATGGCCAACCTGGCGCTGCTGACCGCGCTGGGCGATGCAGAGACCACGATCTACGCCGACTTGCTGAACCACGCCTCGCTGATCGATGGTGCGCGGCTGGCCAAGGCGGCTGTCTACACCTACCCGCACAACGATCTGGCTGGCCTGGAGCGCCGCATCGCGGCCTGCAGCACGCCACGCAAGCTGATCGTGACCGACGGGGTGTTCAGCATGGACGGCGATCTGGCACACCTGCCCGAGCTGCTGGCGCTGGCCGAGCGGCATGACGCGTACCTCATCGTGGACGATGCGCACGGCTTTGGCGTGCTGGGCGCGCAGGGGCGCGGCGTGCTGTCGCACGTCGGCTTGTGCAGCGAGCGGCTGATCTGCATGGGCACGCTGGGCAAGGCGGCGGGGGTCGCCGGAGCCTTCGTCGCGGCGCACCGCACCGTCATCGACTGGCTGGTGCAAAGCGCGCGGGCCTACATCTACACCACCGCGCAACCGCCGGCGGTGGCGCATGCGGTGAGCGCCAGCCTGCGGTTGATACGCAGCGACGAGGGCGCGCAACGAAGGCGCCATCTGGCGACGCTCATCGCCGCTTTCCGGCGCGGCGTGCCCGAGGTGCTGGGCGATTTGATGAGCGCGCGAGGCTGGCAGCTGGCTGAGTCGCAGACGGCCATCCAGCCGCTGATCGTCGGCAGAAGCGACGATGCGCTGGCCCTGTCGGCCGCGTTGGAGTTGCAGGGCCTGTGGGTGCCCGCGATCCGGCCGCCGACCGTGCCGTCGGGCAGCGCACGACTGCGCATCACCTTCAGCGCAGCGCATGGCCTGGGCGACGTCGAGCGGCTGCTGTTGGCGCTGGTACAGGCCGGAAAGGGAATGACATGACCCAGATGTTGGGCGCGGGGGTTCCGCCGACCGTGCTGCCTGTGGCCGAATCGGCCGTGGCGTGCGAGCCCGAGGCGCAGCCACAAGCCGCTGTGGAAAGTGACGGCAGCCGGCCCTTGCGCGGCTGCTTTGTGACGGGCACCGACACCGAGGTCGGCAAGACGACGATCACGACGGGCCTGCTGCATGCGTTGGCGCAGCACGGTCTGCGCGTGGCGGGGTACAAGCCGGTCGCCGCCGGCGCTGTATGGCAAGCGGCTGCGAGTGGAACGGGGGGGCATTGGTACAACGAAGACGTCGAGGCCTTGCACGCGGCGAGCTCCATCGAGCTGACGCGCAGCGAGGTCTGCCCGTGTCTGCTAGAAGAAGCCTGTGCCCCGCACCTCGCCGCGCGGCTCGAAGGCGGGCGCATCGAACCCGCAGTGCTGATCGCTGGCGCCCATCAGCTCATGCCGCGCTGCGATGTGCTGGTGGTCGAAGGGGCGGGCGGTTTCTGCGTGCCCTTGGTCGAGTCGGAGCAGTTCAGCGAAGCGCCGGCGATGTCAGAGGCCATCGCCGCCACGCCCAACGACACGGACTGGGGCACCGACGATCTGGCCGTGGCCCTTGGCCTGCCGGTGATCCTGGTCGTGGGCCTGCGGCTCGGGTGCATCAACCACGCGCTGCTGACCGCCGAAGCGGTCGCAGCCCGCGGGCTGCGGCTGGCCGGCTGGATCGCCAACCGCATCGAGCCCACCATGCCGCACGCCCAGCTCAACATCGACACACTGACCCGCGCGCTGCAGCAGCGCCACGACGCGCCGCTACTGGGGGTGGTGTCCTACCGCGCACCCGTCACCGCGGCGCGGGTGGCGGAGGAGTTGGACATCGACGCGGTGCTCGAAGCGCTGAATTTGCGTGCTTGAACCCCAGCCCGAGTGCATCGTGAAGCGGAGCACATCCGAAGCGTGCCTTGCGGCAAGGTCAGCAGGCCGAACGCCCCCAGATCCAGAATTTTCGGGCCACTGATTCACCGTGGTCGGGCGCACAAACAGCCACGCGTCAAAATCAGGGGATGAACGATCGTTATCGGGAACAACGTCCCCCAGTGCAAAGCAGTCCGGAGGACGAACAGGCCGCGGTTCGGGTGGACCGGGCACAGACTGAGTTGGCGCATGGTCGGGCCATCTGTCTCAGCGGGCCGGTGGGTGCGGTGGCTTGCAATCTGGTGGCTGCGGTCGAAACGCTGAATGCTGGCCGGCTGGCCTGGATGGCCTCGTGGGGGGCGCCGTTGCAGCTGCTGCTGACCGCAGAGCGCGCTTTGACCCTGGGGCTGTTGCAGTCCGCGCGGCCGGGCTCCGCGGTGTCGGTCGCGCTGCCTGTCGGCGTATCGCTGGAGGCGTTGCTGGAGCTGGCGGCGGTGACGCCCGCCTCGGGCCAGCCGATGCCTACGGCATCGCTGTCGGTCTCGCCGCAGTCGACGGCGCAGCAGCAGATCTCTGATGCCGCCCTGGCGCTGGCCAAGAACGGCCGGCTGATGCCGGCGTTGCTCGTCGTCGAGTCGCCAGTGGCTGCTGCTGCGCAGCTGACCGCGGCCCAGCTGCTGTCGGTGTCCGCCGCCGACGTGCAGCGGGCGCCCGCCCGTGGCGAGCGCAGCCTGCGCCGTGTCAGCGATGCCCAGGTGGCCATCGAGGCGCATGAGGACTGCGAGGTGGTGCTGTTTCGCGAGGATGCGGGCGGCGCCGAGCACCTGGCCATCATCGTGGGCCAGCCTGACTTCAACCAACCCGTGCCGCTGCGGCTGCACTCGGCCTGCCTGACGGGCGATCTGCTGGGCAGCCTGCGCTGCGACTGCGGTGATCAGTTGCGCCGCGCCATTGCCCGGCTGGCGGAACACGGCGGCGTGCTGCTCTACCTTCAACAGGAGGGCCGCTCGATCGGGCTGGCCAACAAGCTGCGCGCCTATCGCTTGCAGGATGAAGGCCTCGACACCATCGACGCCGATCGCTATCTGGGCTTCATGGCCGATGAGCGCGACTACACGCCGGCGCTGGCGATGCTGAAGTCATTGGGCATCAAGCAAGTGCGGCTGTTGACCAACAACCCGAAGAAGATCGCCGCGATCGAAGCCGGCGGCATCGAGGTGGTGGAGCGACTCGCCCTGTACGGCCCGGTCAACCCCTACAACGCGCGCTACATCGAGACCAAGCAGCAGCGGGCGGGGCACCTGAAGGAAGATTGAGCGAGCGGCGGCGTCTTGCCGCCCTCCAGTCAACGGCCTGCGGATGCGGATCGACGCCGGGCGGCCCCCGCAACGACGGCCAAGCCACCGAGCATCAAGGCGATGCTCGCGGGCTCGGGAACTGGCGGCGGCGGCAACACGATCGACTGCGTGCTCAGGCTGATGTCGTCGACGGCGAAATCGTTACCACCCACGGCGGTGTTGCGGTTGATGAGGCTCAGCACGGCACTGGTCGCGCTGCCCGAGTTCCAGGTGGTGCTCAGGCCTTCCCAGGTGCCCGCCAGCGCCAGATTGGTGGTACGGCTGCCGACTGACATGCCGTTGATCGAGAACTCCAAGATGGACGGGCTGTTGGCGCCGCTGTAGCCCGCGGTACAGCACACGTTCATCACGAAGGCTTCGAAGAAGTAGTTGGTGGCGGCATTGACCGTGATCGAAGCCGTCTGCCAGACGACGGCACCATCGGTCGGGCTGCCATTCGCGACGAACGCCAGCCCGCTGCCGGTCGTGTGATCGCCCGCGGACACGAAGGCGCCATTCCAGGGGAAGGGGTTGGATCTCACCGTGTATTGCCCTTCGGTGCCGTTGCCGCTCGGGCTGTAGCTGTAGGACGAGGTGAAGTCGGCGTTGCCTCCCGAAAAATCACCGTTGGGCACGAGATTCACGGCTGCATGGGCGATCGTCCCGGTGGCCAATGCCGCGCATGCCATGGCCAATTTCAGGTGGTGCTTCATGGAGTTTTCCTTGGGGTTGACGTCGCAGAAAGTCGACCCAGAACAATGGGCCAAGGCAGTCGCTCAAGCGGACAAATTACACCCGCAATTGGGCGGCGGGTGAACCCCCCTACTTGGATGGCGCAACGGCCACAAACCCGATGCGTGTCAGCCCGCCTTGCTGGACGATGCCGATCACCTCGGCCACGCGGCCGTAAGGCACTGCCTGATCGGCACGCAGTTGGACCTCGGTCTGCGGGTTGACCTGAGCCAGCTCAGAGACCTGCTGCGCAAGGGCGGTGGCGTCGATCTCTGCGTCGGCCAGGAACAACCGGCCATCGGTGTCGATCGACACCGCGATGAAGGTGGGCGTGTCGCTGGGCTGCGCGGCGTCCGACTTGGGCAGGTCCAGCTTCAGGCTGCTGGTCATCAGCGGCACGGTGATCATGAAGATCACCAGCAGCACCAGCATCACGTCGATCAACGGCGTCATGTTGATGTCGCTCATCGGCTGCGGGTTGGCGCTGCGTTCGAGGCGTCCAAAGGCCATGATCAGCTCCGGCGGTCGGGCGTCCCGTGGATGTCGGCGTCGGTCTGCATCTCGCGCAGATCATGCGCGAAGCCTTCGAGTTCGGCCTCGCATGCACCGACCATCTTGCCGAAGATGTTGAAGGCCAGCACCGCTGGAATCGCCACCGCCAGGCCTGCCGCTGTCATCACCAGCGCTTCGCCCACCGGGCCGGAGACGCGCTCGATGGTGATCGTGCCAGCGGACGCGATGCTGACCAGTGCGTGATAGATGCCCCACACCGTGCCGAACAAGCCGATGAACGGTGCCGTGCTGCCGATCGATGCCAGCACCACCTGGCCGAACTGCAGCTGCCGCAGCACCGCATGCAGGGCATCGCGCAGCCGGCGCGTCAGCTGCGACACGCGCTGACCGTGGGCTTCCAGCGTGTGGGCATTGGGCTGCGCCGTCGCTGCCGCCAGCAAGGGCGTGAGGACTTGCTCCCGGTCGAAGGCGGCCAGCTGGGTGCGTGCCGCTTGCAGATCAGCCGCGGCCCAGAATGCCGGGACCGCGCGGGTGATGTCGCTGCGCACGCGGCGCAGCAGCCAGCCCTTCCAGAAGATCAGCACCCAGGCGCTGATCGACATCAACAGCAGCAGCAAAGCGACGCCGCGCGTGATGAGGTCACCCTGGTCCCAAAACTGAGTGAAGCCGCTCATCGCGCGAGCACCCGCTCGGGCAGGAAGTGGCCGTGGTTCATGCCAACCCCAATACGTCGTTCATGTCGAACAGTCCATGCGCCCGGGCAGCGAGGAAGCGCGCCGCGCGCAGGCTGCCTTGCGCATAGGTGGCGCGGCTCGAACTCTTGTGGCTGATCTCGATGCGCTCGCCGATGCCGGCAAACAGCACGGTGTGGTCACCCACCACGTCGCCGCCGCGGATGGTGGCGAAGCCGATGGTCGATGGATCACGCTCGCCGGTCACGCCTTCGCGGCCATACACGGCGCATGCTTTCAAGTCGCGACCCAAGGCCGCGGCGACCACTTCGCCCATCTTCAGCGCCGTGCCGCTGGGGGCGTCCACCTTGTGGCGGTGATGCGCTTCAATGATCTCGATGTCGTAGCCTTCGCTGAGCATGCGCGCTGCGGTGTCGAGTAGCTTCAGCACCACATTCACCCCCACGCTCATGTTGGGCGCCATCATGATGGCGATGTGGCGGGCGTGGTCCACGATCTCGGTCTTTTGAGCCTCGGTGAAGCCGGTGGTGCCGATCACCGCCTTGACGCCCAACTCACGGCACACCGCCAGGTGTGCCAGCGTGCCGGCGGGTCGCGTGAAGTCGATCAGCACCTGGGCGTCGGCCAGTCCCTCGCGCAAATCGGCGGTGATGTTCACGCCGCTGGTGTGTCCCGCGAATGCCGCAGCATCCTGACCGAGTGCGGGGCTGTCGGAGAGGTCCAGGGCCCCGCTGAGCACCAGGTCGTCGCTGGACGCGATGACCGCTTCGATCAGCATGCGGCCCATGCGACCCGAGGCGCCCGCGATGGCGATTCGGAGTCGATCTGCACCACGGGCCGCGGCGCTCGATGCGCTTGCCCCGACCGCGGACGATTCCGCCAGCCCCATCAGCGCGTTGGCTCCAATGGCGGATAGACCCGCCCAGGCGGCACCGTCGGCGGTTCAACCACCGCCTGCTTCGGCGGCGGCTTCAGGGACTGCAACTCATCGGCGCTCAACGCCAGCGGTCGCGGCTTGCCTCCGGAGGACGCTGAATCGATCGATGCCACGAAGGCTTCCTCAGTGGGCAATTCCCCGCCGGTGTCGATGCTGGCCAGCCGGTCGCCGTCAAACAGCAGCACCACGCTGCGCAGCTGGGGTTCGGTACCACGGCGGCGAATCGTGAAGACGTAGTCCCAGCGGTCGCCATGGAACACGTCGGTCAGCAGCGGCGAGCCGAGCAGGTCACGCACCTGAGCCCGCGGCATCCCGATCTGCACGCGCGAGATCAGCTCCTTGGTGAGCACATTGCCCTGCACGACCTCCACGCTGTAAGGCCTGACGATGCTCGTGAGGCCTTCTTTGGATACGAGGTTCTCACAGCCGGCCAGGCTGGCCATCATCCCGACAGCGCCAAGCATGAGCAGGCTGGAGCGAACCGTTGAAATCAGTCGCATGGCAGATTCAAGGATTCACGCAGCGCAAACCCGACTCGATATGATCGAATCATTCTAGCGGTAGGGGCTGTGACCCGATCGCCCCACGGGAGCCACCATGTCGAACGCTGACGAACTCAAGAGCAGCGGCTTGAAAGCCACTTTGCCGCGGATCAAGATCCTGGAGGTCTTCCAGCAAGCCGTCCAGAGGCATCTGACCGCGGAGGACGTTTACAAGGTCTTGCTGGCCGATGGCTCTGACGTCGGTCTGGCCACGGTTTACCGGGTGTTGATGCAGTTTGAGCAGGCGGGCATCCTGTCGCGCAACCATTTCGAGTCCGGCAAGTCGGTGTTCGAGCTCAACGAAGGCAAGCACCACGACCACCTGGTGTGCCTGGACTGTGGCCGCGTCGAGGAATTCTTCGACGCCGAGATCGAAAAGCGGCAACGCGCGGTGGCTCAGTCGCGCGGCTTCGATCTGCAGGAACACGCGCTGTCGCTGTACGCGGTGTGCGCCAAGAAGAACTGCACACACAAGCCCCGTTGAGTTATCGCAGTCGGACTCGCGTGTCCGACTGCACTCGGCCTGTCATTCCATGCCGCGCTCAAGCGCGCGCTGGTGCCGCTCGATGAATTCCTTGTAGGTGTCGATCCCGCGCAACTGCAAGATGGTGTTGCGCACCGCCGCTTCGACCAGCACCGCGAGGTTGCGGCCCGCATCGACCGCGATGACCGACTTGCGCACCGGCACGTCCAGGATGTTCTCGTACAGCGGCTCGTAGGGCAGCCGCTCGAACTCGCGCTCCATGGTTTCCTTGCGAACCAGGTGCACGATCAGCTTGACGCGCATCTTCCGGCGAACGGCGGTTTCGCCGAAGATGGCCTTGATGTCGAGCAACCCGATGCCGCGTACCTCGAGCAGGTTCATCAGCAACTCCGGACAGCGGCCTTCCAGCGCGCTCTGCGACATCCGGTAGATATCGACCGCGTCGTCGGCCACCAGGCCATGACCGCGGGAGATCAGCTCCAGCCCCAGCTCGCTCTTGCCGAGCCCCGACTCACCGGTCAGCAGAACGCCCAGGCCCAGGATGTCCATGAACACACCGTGCCGCGTCGTGCGTTCTGCGAAGAGCTGACTCAGGTAGCCGCGCACCATGTCGATGACTTGGCCTGCGGATTCGGCGGTGACGAACAGCGGAATGGCTGCGCGCTCGCACATCGCGACCAGCCGGTCGGGCGGCGTTTGCCCGTCGGCGACGATGACCACGGGCGGCTCCAGCGTGACGATGCGTTGGATGCGCCGCTCCTGGTCCTCAGCCGATGCGTCCAGCAGGTAGGCCACCTCGCGGCGCCCGACCAGTTGCACCCGGTAGGGATGGATGTAGTTCAGATAGCCCACCAGGTCGGCGGCCGATTGCGCGTTGCGCACCGCCGCCTCATCGAAGCGGCGTTCCGGATGGGCATGGCCCGCCAACCACTCCCAGCGCAGCGCAGCGCGGTGGTGTTCGAACAGCGCTTCAGCACTGATGACGATGGGTTTCATGTGTGAGCGGCGTACCGGCTTAGTGGACGGGCGGCAGCCGTGCGGCCGCTTCCGGCGACGCTTTGTCGTGGCGTCAAGCCACCGACTTGAGCGGTTCCCAATTGGAGATCAGCTCGTGCACCTTGGCCGCCTGCCCTTCGGTTTTCAGGCGCTCGCGCAACTCCCGGTCGCTCAGCATTTCAGCGATCTCAGACAAGATCTCAAGATGCCGCTGGGTGGCTGCTTCCGGCACCAACAGGAAAATCATCAGCGTGACGGGCTCGTCGTCCGGTGCATCAAACGGGATGGCTTGCTGCACCCGGATCACGGCGGCCAGGGGATTCTTCAGACCCTTGATGCGCCCGTGTGGGATGGCGACGCCGTGTCCGAGGCCGGTTGAGCCCAGACGCTCGCGTGCAAACAGGTTATCGGTGACGGTGGCACGCGCCACCGCGTGCTGATTCTCGAACAGCAGGCCGACGTGTTCGAATACACGCTTCTTGCTGGTGGCGTCTACATCGACCAGCACGTTGCTGGCAGGCAGGATGGCAGCGAGACGATTCATCAGAGTGTCCAGGCGGCAACTTCGGCTTTCGCCTCGTCGCACGCTGCCGTGGGGGTGACAAAAGACGCGTGGCGCTGATCAAAACACACCGACCAGCGACCAAGAAGCATTGTGCCCATGATGTTGCGTTGCAGCAATGTGGATGAGTCCCCGTTGTCGGGGGGATGGGTGCCACAGGCGAAACAGCGGCCCGTGGGCCGCTGTTTCTAAGAGCATTGTGGTTGAAGCGTCAAGCCGCTCGGGCGTCCAGTCGTTTTGCCGCCACGTGGTGGTGGTCTTGCAGCTTGTCCTTGTGACGACACACCTGTCGATCAAGCTTGTCCATCAATTGATCGATGGCAGCGTACATGTCTTCGCACGATTGCTCGATGAAGATGTCCTTGCCTTTGACGTGCAGGGTCACTTCGGCCTTTTGCCTCCGCTCCTTTTCTCGCAGCTTCTCGACCGACAACAGCACAGTGACGTCGACCACTTGGTCGAAGTGTCGCGTGACCCGCTCCAGCTTGGTGAGTACGTACTCTCGCAGAGAGGGCGTGATGTCGAGGTGATGGCCGCTGATCGTCAAGTTCATGAAAACCCCTTTCGCACGGATGAAAGACAGGAGACACAACGGTGGGTGTTGTCACCATGACTGGCAGACGCGACCCGACCTGGAACCATCTTGCGCCTGATCCGTGAGTTGGGCAAGGCCGAAAGCGATTCAATGGGTATCGATTTGCGTGCGCTTTGACCGACACCACCCGATGCGATAATTTTTGCTGTCGCTTCGCTGGAGCTTTCATGCTCAATGTCTTTTCGCTGGCCCATGGTCGGCTGTTCCAGGAAGAGATCGAAAGCCGCGACGCGCTGGCCAATGTGCAGCCGGTGTGGGTCGACCTCGATGCACCCACGGCGGAGGAAAAAGGCTGGATCGCGCAGCACTTCGGCGTCACGATCCCCGACGATGCGGTCGACGACGATCTGGAAGAGTCAGCCCGTTTCTACGAAGAAGACAACGGCGAGCTGCACATACGCAGCGACTTCTTGATCGATGACGACGAAACGCCGCGCAACGTTCGGGTCGCCTTCATCCTTTACAAGAATGTGCTGTTCTCGGTGCACGGTGAGGAACTGCCCGTGTTCCGCTTGCTGCGCCTGCGCGCGCGCCGAATCCCGGCGCTGATCGAAGACGCGAAGGACGTGCTGCTCAAGCTCTACGACGCCGACGCCGAGTACAGCGCCGATGCCCTGGAAGGCATCTACGACGCGCTCGAAAAAGTCAGCCAGCGGGTGCTGAAAGAAGACGTCAACGATGCGATGGCCGCCGAGGCGCTGTCGGCCATCGCGAAAGAGGAAGACCTGAACGGCCGCATCCGCCGCAATGTCATGGACACCCGGCGCGCGGTCAGCTTCATGATGCGCAGCCGATTGCTCAATGCCGAGCAGTTCGAGGAGGCGCGGCAGATCATGCGCGACATCGATTCGCTTGATAGCCACACCACTTTCTTGTTCGACAAGATCAACTTCCTGATGAATGCGACCGTCGGTTTCATCAACATCAACCAGAACAAGATCATCAAGCTGTTCTCGGTGGCCAGCGTCGGGCTGCTGCCGCCGACGCTGATCGCCAGCGTCTATGGCATGAACTTCCAGGCCATGCCCGAGCTGCAGTGGCGATATGGTTATCCCTTTGCGGTTGCCTTGATGGTGGCCTCGGTCGCCGTGCCGTTCATCTACTTCCGCCGCAAGGGTTGGCTGTGAATCGATGAAGGACAAGTGGCTGCTGATGGTCGGTGGCCTGGTGGTGGTCATCGCCGTGCTTGGTTTGAAGGTCTGGCACGCGCAGGGCATCTGTGGTGACTTGGGCGGTCGCTGGGCGGGCGGCGAGTGCTATTTCGACGAGAAGCCCGCGGCCGTCGGGGCGCCTCGCCCGTGAGTGCCTCCTCGGCACATCAGCCCGGCCCTGCCGCCGATCGCATCGCCCTGATCGCCCTGCTGCGGGTGGCCTGCGCCACGACGCTGATGGTGATGTCGTTCTCGATGCTGCAGCCCGTGCTCGCAGTCCGGCTACAAACAGCGGGTGTCAGCGCCTCGGCCATCGGGGTGCTGGCGATGCTGCCTTTCCTGACGGTGGCGCTGATGGTGCCGCTGATGCCGTGGGTGTTTGCGCGGCTGAGCGTGGCAACTGCCTACCGCATCGGCATGAGCCTGGAGGCCCTGGCCACAGGGGGCTATGCCCTGACAACGGATTACACGCTGTGGTGCGCGCTGGCCGTGCTGGGGGGCATAGGCGCTGCGGCCGTCTGGAATGGCACGGAGGCACTGATCGCGCACAACGCACCGCCCGACCGGCGCGGCCGCTTCACCGGGTTGTACCAAAGCGCGCTCGGCGCCGCGCTGGCCATCGGACCGTTCCTGCCGGGCCTGTTGCCGCTGTCCCCGCAGGCGCTGACGGTCTTTGCGGCCTCGCTGATGCTGGCCGGCTTGCTTGTGACCTTTGGCCGTGGGGTCGGTGCCCTGCAGGCCAGCAACGAGGACGCCCTGCCAGCCGGCCTGTGGGCCACGATCTGCAGCGTTCCGGGACTGGTGACGATCGCCTTTGCCGGGGGTGTATTCGAGGCGGGCCTGGGTTCGATCACCACGGCCTATGGCTCTCAATCCGGGCTCTCACTGGCTGCCGCGACGTCGCTGGCCGGGGCCCTGGGTCTGGGCAGCTTTGCCTTGCAGTATCCCTGCGGATGGTTGTCTGATCACATGTCACCGCGCACCGTGTTCGGCCTGGCCGGGGCGCTGTTGCTGAGCGCATCAGCAGCGTTTGCGGCGGCGGCGGCCTGGCCCCCAGTGCTGTGGATCTGTGCCTTCGTCTGGGGCGCCGTCGGAGGCGCGCTCTATACGCTCACGATGATCCGAGTGGCGAACCAGTTCGCCGCCTCGTCGGCCATCGCGGGCACCGCTGCGATGATCACCGGCTATACCGTGGGTGGCGCGATCGGGCCCTCGTTCAGCGGCCTGATGATCGATCAGTTTGGCGCTCACGGGCAGGCTGCGTGGCTCAGCGTGCTGTCCGTGGCCGTGCTGGTGCTGTCCCGGCGCTTCTCGGGAACGGCCGGACACGCTTGAGACGCACGGCGTTCAGCGCGATGACAAGGTGCTGTGCACCTGCTGCGCGAGCGCATGGCCGCTGAGCCAGGCGCGCTCGATGCCGTCAGGTGCGATGGATCCGGGGTCGCCATGGGCATGCCAGGCATCGCCGCAGGCGCCGAGTCGCAGCGCCGCATGCCAGCCACAAGGCTCGCTGCACGGAGTAACCACCTGCGCATAAAGCCAGCGGTGCGCCACGGCGTGCGAGGGAGCGGGAAGACTTGCGCCGAGTTGACGTTCGAAAGCCCGCAGCAACTCGGCAATGACCACCTCTGATCGGGCGTCCAGGTGGCCGGCCGTCCACTGCGGCGTGGCGTGCAACACCCAGCGACAGGCGACGTCAGCTAGAGGTGTGCGGCCGGTGCGCAGGTCGTCGCGCCGCGCCGTCGACAGCACGCGGGAGGCATCGCCGCTCAGTCCACTCGGCAGCGACACAGGCAGTGGCCTGGCCCACGCCGTCATCACCGTCCAGCATGGATCGCTGCGGACGCGTTGCATCCTGTCGGCCATCACGGCATCGGGCGCCAGCAGCACGGCGGCCTGCTCGGCGGGCACCGCCACCGCCACCGCATCGAATCGTGCGGCGCTCGTGATGCCGTCGCTCAGGCGCAGCCGCCAGGCCCCGCCTCCCGCTTCGGGTTCGATCGCAGCCACCTGGCAGTCGGTGTGCAGCGTGACGCGGGCAGGTAACTGGGCTGAGAGCTGCCGGGCCAGTGCATTCATCGACGGCACCCCGTAGATCGGCGACGATCCCCGCTCAGCCGCCTCCGCCGCGGCCTGGCCCTCGTCGTCGTCGCAAACCCAACCAGCCTGCCGCCATGCGGCCACCTGTGCGCGGAATGCGGCCGAGCTCGCGCTGAAGCCAGGCGCGCCGTGGTCGAACGCGCCGACGGCGCTGCGCCGTGTGGCACAACGACCGCCGGGGCCATGGCTCTTGTCAAACAGCGCGACCTCGTGGCCGTGCGCTGCCAGCTTGGCGGTGACCGTCAGACCGGCGATGCCAGCGCCGATCACGGCAATGGCGCCCATCAGGCCTGGCGCGTCATGAATTCGCGCGACGCTTCAGCCAACGCATCAGCGCGCCAACAGCTGGCAGCTTTTCGTACAGCTCTTCGGCCACGTCCCAGTAGTCGCGGTGCAGCGTGATCAGCCCATGGGCGTCGAGCTTCAGGTGCGAGGCGCCGCGCACCGTCTGCCACTCGCGGCTGAAGCGCCGAAAGCGGAAGATGAAATCCCAGGTCAGCACGCACTGGTCGCCTTGCGCCATCACGTCATGAATGACGAAGCGCGGCGCTTCGAGCGCCACGTACATGTGCTCGAAAACCTGCCGAATGGCGGGCACGCCGCGCACCTCATTGAAGGGGTCCTTGAAGTCGGCATCGGGCGCATAGAACTCTCCGAGCCGGGGCAGATCGGCCGGGGTCAAGCCTTCGAAGGCGTCGATGATGCGCGCCACGCGGGGGTCGTGGCTGTGCGCTGATGTGGTGCTCGTCATGGCGTGCTCTCTACAGCCCGGTGACGCGCCGTATGGCCTTGAAGTACAGGCCATCGCCGAGGTGGCTCAGCGCCTTCAGGAAGCGGGTGAATCGCTTCGGGAAATGGATTTCGAACTCACCAGCGGCCCAGCCCGTCAGCATCTCGCGCGCTGCGTCCTCGGGCTGGATCAGCGCGGGCATCTTGAACTCATTCTGGGCCGTCAGCGGCGTTTCGACGAAGCCGGGGCAAATCACCGACACGCCAACGCCTTGCGGCTGCAAATCGAGATACAACGTCTGCGCCAGATTGATCAGCGCGGCCTTGGTCGGCCCGTAGGCCAGCGCGTTCGGCAAGCCGCGGTAGCCGGCGACGCTCGCCACCAGACTGATGTGCCCCGACTTCTGCCGCAGCAGCACCGGCAACACCGCGTCCAGCATGTACAGCGCACCGACGTAGTTGACCTTGTCGTGCTGCAGCATCTGATCCAGGTCGAAGGCGGTCGCGCGCAAGGCCGCGTAATGGCCAGCACAGTACAGCGCCATGTCCAGCCGGCCGAAGCGAGCGACGATGCGTTCCACCCCGCGGGCCATGGCCTCTCGGTCGGTGGCATCGAGCGCGATGCCCAGGCTGTCCGCATGCGCCGCTTCGAACGCCGCGAGGGCTGCTGCGTTGCGCGCCGACACGATCACCTTCGCGCCGCGCGCATGCAGCAGTCGAGCCGTGGCGAGGCCGATGCCGCTGGAGGCGCCGACGAGCCAGACGACCTGGCCCGACCAGTCGGTGAGGCGTGGGTTCAAGGCCATGACGGCACCCCGATCGACGGGGTCGTCGATCGACCCTCCGAGAGGGTCGAGCCTTGCTTGGGGCGACCCGGCGCGGCGGCCCGCGCGCTGCCAACAGCCAGACGGGTCCTCATGGTTTGTAAAAGGACAACGTCACATCGCCCAGCCGCACGCCGAACTTGCTCATCACGGCCTTGTTGAGCATCACGTGCTCGTCCATCAGGTACATCCAGTCGTCGAACTGCACTTCGTAGGTCTTGCCATCGACCGGCAGGTTCAGCGTGTAGCTCCACTGGAATGCATTGC
Organism: Burkholderiales bacterium Ga0077547; assembly: GCA_001464195.1. Classification (GTDB taxonomy): domain Bacteria; phylum Pseudomonadota; class Gammaproteobacteria; order Burkholderiales; family Burkholderiaceae_C; genus PBB1. The sequence goes on along the minus strand of LNEY01000019.1, from coordinate 77,667 downwards.
CCGCACTTTGGCCCTGCGCTGTGCCGACCACGTCGGCGGCAGTGCCGGTGTACCTGCCATTCGGCAGCTTCTTCAGATTGCTTCTCGCCATCGCTGTAGGTGAACCGTTCGTCGAGCACGCCATCGTCGCCCTGCCAGCTGCACTTCATCAGCACGGTGAAGCGGCGCACCACCTTGCCGGACCGGTCGGTGAAGAGCCCGTGAGCGGTGATGTCGCCGTCGAAATAGGTCTTCAGGTCGAGCACCGGCTTCTCGGCCGCGTAATCAGCCGGCGTCGGCCCGGCGCAGGAGGTCAGCAAAGCGGTAGCGGCCACGACCGCCGCGCACAACAAACGTCTGTTCATGGTGATGTCCTGGTGTTGCGTATCAGCAGGGTGTAGAGCAGCCCGGCCGCGCCGGCTTTCAGCAGGCAGGGCAGCAGGCAGTAGGCGGTGGTGAGTGCGGACAGCGCCTGAGGGCTGGTGCTGCCCGGTGCGTAGCCGAACCACGACAAGGCTGGCAAAGCGACGCCGGCGGCCAACGCCAGGTTCAGCTTGGTCGCGAAGTTCCACCAGCCGAAGTAGGCGCCCTCGGACTGTTCGCCATGCCCCGCGCGCTGAATCACGCCCGCGAGGATCGCGCTCGGCAATGTCAGGTCGGCACCGAGTGCGATGCCGCTGAGCGTGCATACGATGGTGAAGGCGACCACGTCGCCCGCGCCCAGCGTCGTCGCACCACTGAAAACGAGGATGGCCAGCGCCATGCTGATCAGCCAGGCGCGCTCGAGCCCCCACCAGCGCACGGCGCGTACCCACAGCGGGATCGACAACGCGCCGGCCGCGAAATAGCTGGCCAGGAAGAGCGGCTCGAACGACGACGCCTGCAGCCGGTCGCGGATGAAGAACAGCACCAGGGTCGCCGGCACCGCACTGGCGATGCCGTTGACCAGATAGACCGACAGCAGGCGGCGGAAAGCCGGTGTGGCAAACGGCAAGCGCATCGACGCGGGCCGTGCCGACGGGTCGGACGGCGCCGGCGCGGGCGCTGCACGCAGGAACAGCACGCCAATCGCCAGCACCAGCGCGAAGACCGCCGTGGTCACCGCCAGCCCAGCCAGTGAGGGCAGCACGCTGGCCACCAGCACGCCCACCAGCGCCAGGCCCTCACGCCAGGCGACGATGCGCGCCCGCTGAGGCGCGTCGCCACCGAGCCGCGCACCCCATGACTGGTGCACCACGGTGACGACGCTGTAGCCGAGGTAAGTCACCGCCAGCGTCAGGGCGCACCACACCAACAAGGCCGATTCGCCTTGAACTTGCGGAAAGAACAGTGCGGCGAAGCCGGCCGCCAGCACCACCGCCGCCATCAGGATCACCCACCAGGCGCGGCGCCCTCCGCGGGCGAGCCATCCGTCGGCGGCCCGGCCGATCAGGGGGTCGGCCGCGGCATCGAGCGCGCGCGCGCCCAGCAGCACCGCGCCGAGCGTGGCCAGCGGAATGCCGAACTCGGTGGCGTAATGGTTGGGCAGCACCACGTACAGCGGCAGTGCGACGAAGGCCAGCGGCAGCCCGAGCGCGCCGTAGCGTATGCCCTCACGCCAACGGACCGTGCCGATGTCGTTGACGCCAGCCGGGAAGGCATCCGGGTCGATCGGAGCCGCCTCAGTGGGGCGTCCAGCGGCATGGGTGGCCACAGTGGGCTGCTCGGTCAGGAGCCGTTCGGGGCGCCGGCGAGCAGCGCCTCGCGCAGTCGGGGCTCGGAGGTGCGTACGGACAGCCAGATGCCGAAGAACAGCCGGGTGAACTCAGGGTCACGGATTTCGCCAGTGAAGTTGCCATTGACGAAGAAGCGGGCTGCGACGCCGGGCAGTTGCACGCCCGTCGTGCGGTCGCCTTCGGCAACATCCGGGAAGGCCTGCTTCATGGCCGCCATCCAGCGCGTGACTTTCTCGGGCGCGATCGGTCCGCTGCGCTGCATTTCCTCGATCGAGCGCTCAGCGATGTCGGCGCTGTCGAAGCCGCGCCCATATTCAAGTTCGAGTGCCAACGGCACCTGATCGAAGCGTGCCACAGCGAACTCGGGCCCGGCCCACAGCCTTGCGTCATAGACGTGGAACAGCATGAAGGTCAAGCGGCCGCTGCCCAGCAGTCGAGCGCCCGGCAATTCGCTGCGAATTTCAGGCGGCGGAGTGGGCGTCGAGCGACCCAGTGCCGGCCCGTGCGATGCGAGAGCGCTGCAAGCCAGCGGCCATGCCAGCAGGGCTCGGCGTTGGCTGTCGACGGTGGTGCGGTCGCGCATCTCAGTGGCCTCAGTCGCGCTGCAGGGTGAACTGCATGACGTCGGTGTTGCCCATCGTGAAGGCGGCCTCGCAGTAGGCAAGGTAGAACTCCCAGATGCGCATGAAGCGGTGGTCGAAGCCCAGCTGACGCACCTGCCCCTCCTGGCTCAGGAAGCGCTGCCGCCAGCGCAACAACGTTTCGGCGTAGTCGAGACCAAAGGCCAGCTCGCCCACGACGCGCAGGCCGGCGCGCGCGGCTGCCTTGCGGAACTCGCTCGGGCTGGGCAGCAGGCCTCCTGGGAAGATGTACTGCTGGATGAAATCTGTGGAGTGAACGTAGCGCGCGAACAGGTCGTCGCGGATCACGATGCTCTGCACGCAGGCCTTGCCCCCCGGCTTCAGTTGAGCGCTGACGGTCTCGAAGAAGCTGGGCCAATACTCACGGCCCACTGCTTCAAACATCTCGATCGAGGCGATCGCGTCGAACGGTGCATCGTTGCCGGCGTTCAGCTCGCGGTAATCCTGGAACCGCAAGTCACCTGGTAAGCCCGCATCCGAGAGTCGCTTTTTTGCCCATTCGAGCTGTTCGCTCGACAGCGTCACACCCGTGACCGTGGCGCCGAACTCGCGCGCGGCACATTCAGCCAGCGCGCCCCAGCCGCAACCGATCTCCAGCACCCGGTCACCGGGTTGGACTCCGCATTCCGTGAGCGCGCGCCGCACCTTGGCCCACTGTGCATCTTCCATGGGCCGCGAGCGGTCGCCCTCGAACCAGGCGCTTGAGTAATTCATCGTCGGGTCCAGCCACAGCCGATAGAACTCGTTGCCGAGGTCGTAGTGCGCGTGGATGTTCTTTTTGCTGCCCGAACGGGAGTTGCGATTCAGCCAGTGCTTGGCGCGGTAGAGCAGCGCACCCCACCAGGTTCCGTACACCAGGGACTCCACCTCGTCGCGGTTCGCGATCAGCAGATTGAGCAGTGCCGCAGGGTCGGGTGAAGACCAATCGCCGGCGATGTAGCTTTCGGCGAAACCGATGTCGCCCGAGCGCATCGCAGCGCCGCAGACGTTCCAATTGACCAGGCGCATGCTGGCGCGCAGCCCGCCATCGGCGGCTTGGCCGAAATGCAGACCGCTGCCGTCAGGCAACTGGATGTCCAGCGTGCCGTGCTTCAGGTTCTTCAGCAGTCGGAACACGGCGCGGGCAGCCGCCGGCGCGGTGTCAGGCAGGGTTGCAGTGGAAAGTGAGGTGGTGCTCATCACGTCGAAGGGAGGTAGGCGGCGAAGACCGAAAGCATAAAAGCAGGGCGCGCCGTCAGCGCGTCACGAACACAGTCGGGGGTGAGGGTTTGCGCCAGAACGGAACCCGCTTGGCCCAAAGACGCAATGCCTGCCAGTGGATCCGGCCGATCACCCCCAGCGTCATCAGTGGCATGCCGAAAAAAGCCCGGCGCAGACTGTGGGCCGACAACACCTCGAGTTCACCGGACACGCTGGTCTGGATCAGCGCGCCGAGTTCGTCGTCGTGGTCGATGCGCGCCACCGTCCTGGCCATCACCTTACGCCCGCCCTCGGCGGATGGATGCGTGGCACTGTGCATGAAGCGGAACCGGTAGTGTCCGTTCACCGCGCAGAACGGCGACACATGGAACACCTTGGTGGCTGTTTGCTCTTTGCCGTAGCCGAGTTGAGGCCCGTGCAGCAGGTAGCAGTGGCGCTCACCGAAGGTGTTGTTGACCTCGATGACCACGGCTGCCAGCGACTCGTCGGTGCGGTGGCAGTACCAGAAACTCACCGGCTTGAAGGTGTGACCGAGCACGCGGGGGTAGCAATGCAGCCAGACCTCGCCGCTCGCATCGGTGATGCCGTCGCGCAGCAGCAGCTCATCGAGCCAGGCCAGGCTGTCGGCGCGGCCGTCGCCATGATCGCAGTCGTGAAAGCTGATCAGCCCGAAACGGTTGCGCGCCAGTGCAGCCTGTGGCACGGCTCGAAGCCGGCGCATCGGCAGCATCAGAAAGTAGGTCGGGTAGGCAAAACGGTTCAGCGCCGGCCGCAGACGGGTGTGGCGCACCTGCCCGAAGCCGATCAAGGGTTCGGCTTGCTCCGCGTTGGCCAAACAGGCTGTCATGCGGCCACCGATTCGGGACGTGGTTGGGCCTGAACCCAGCGCTGCCGCAGGCCGTCGACGACGGCGATGCCCGACATCAAGCCGTCTTCGTGAAAGCCATAGCGCGTCCAGGCGCCGCAGAACCAGGTGCGCCGTTCGCCCTGCAGCGACGGCACGCGCTGCTGGGCAGCGATCGCGGCGGCGTCGAACACCGGGTGGGCGTAGTCGTACTCGCCGTGGATGGTGTCGCCGCGCGGCTCAGTGATCGGATTGAGCGACACCACCACCGGCGTCTTGAAGGGCAGCGGTTGCAACCGGTTGATCAGGTAGTGCAGACAGACCGCGGCCGACTCGCGCGAGCCTGCGCGGGCGCGCTCGTAGTTCCACGCGGCCCAGGCGATCTGGCGGCGTGGCAACACGGTGGTGTCGGTGTGCAGCACTGCGCGGTTGCGGTGGTAGCGGATCGCGCCGAGCACCTCGCGCTCGGCCGGTGTGGCGTCGGCCAACAGCGCCAGCGACTGGTCGCTGTGGCACGCGAGCACGACCTCGTCGAACAGCTCGGTGCCGTGGTCGGTGGTCACACTGACGCGGCCGCCACTCTGCGAGCGCCGCACGCTGCGCACCGGGGTGTTGAGCCGCGCATCAGGAACTCGACGCAGCAGCTTCTCGACGTACTGCCGCGCGCCGCCCTGCACCGTGTACCAGCGCGGCCGGTTCGTCACCTGAATCAGGCCGTGGTTGTGGCAGAAACGGATCATCGTGGCGATCGGAAACCGCAGCATCTGATCGGTGGGGCATGACCAGATGCAGCCGATCATCGGCAAGAAGTACCAGTCCCGGAATTCGGCGCTGAAGCGGTTTTCAGAGAGAAAGTCGCCGATGGCCTGCTGCTGCTCGTGGGCCGTGCCGTGCTCGGCGAGGGCCGTAGCCAGTCGATTGAATCGCATCAGGTCGCGCAACATCCGCCAGAAGGCGGGCCGAGCCAGGTTGCTGCGCTGCGCGAACACGGTGTTCAGGTCGCTGCCGCTCCACTCCAGGCCGATGTCGGGCACCTGCACCGAGAACGACATGTCCGACAGCGCCGTGGGCACCTGCAGTTCACCGAACAACGCGATCAGCTTCGGGTAGGTTCTCTCATTGAAGACCAGAAAGCCCGTGTCGACCCCATGAGTCTGGCCTTCCAGGGTGATGTCGACGGTGTGGGTGTGCCCGCCGAAATAGCTGCCCGCCTCGAACAACGTGACCCGCGCTTCACCCGCCAACGCGTGCGCGACAGACAGACCGGAGATGCCTGAGCCGATGACAGCGACGCGGCGCGAGCTGTCAGACACAGCGCGGTTCCGGGCGAGGCGCCAAAACAAAAGCGGTGGTGACGCCTGGGGGAGGCATCACCACCGCTCTGAATAAAGAGGCTGCACAGCGCCCGGGGGCGAATAACGGAGGGAGGAGGAATGAAAACCGCCGCCGGATTTCGATCGGACTTGCCGACGGGCTGTGCAACACGAAACTGGGTACAACAACACTTGCCGACTCAAGCACCGCAGAGCGTCTTCTGAAATCTCTGTATCTAAAGGCGCAGATCGTCAAGTAATTTTCCCAATTGTAGACATTAAAACGACAAGGGAGTTCCCCTGGCCCCGAAGAAATGGCTGCGCGCCCGACCTCAAGAGGCTGAAGACGGGGGTTGGTACGGCCCTCAGAGGGAAATTCGGCGCGCTGAACCATGCTGTCTGAAATATAACTGATCAGTATGCTTTGGGTTGCCTGGTGGGTTCAGCGCGCGGCCAACAGTTTTTCGATGCGCTCAACGAACGATTTGTCGTCCGGCGCCGTCAGCGCGCTGTAGCTTTCAACGGTCGTGCCGTCCCTGGCAATCACGTACTTGTGGAAATTCCAGCGGGGCGTCGAGCCGGTGACCTTGCGCAAGTCGGCATACAGCGGATTGATATCCGCCCCGGCGCTGGTCGACACCCGCGACTTTGTGAACATCGGAAACTTGACACCGAAGGTGCTGGAGCAAAACGCAGCGATCTCTTGGTTGCTGCCGGGCTCTTGGCTGCCGAAGTCATTGGACGGAAAGCCCAGCACCACCAGGCCGCGGTCGCGGTAGCGGGCGTACAGTGCTTCCAGATCCTTGTACTGAGATGTGAATCCGCAGTGGCTGGCCGTGTTGACGACCACGATGACTTTGCCGTTGTACTGGCACAGGCTCTGCGGTTTTTCGTCCTGCAGCCGCAGCAGGCTGCGGTCCAACAGGGCCGGGCAGCTCGCGGCGTGTGTGCTTGCCGCCGAACAGATGAGCAAGGCAGCCGCTATTGCTGATCTCAATGGGGCCGCGAACGACCTGATGGTGAAAGCGTCCATATCGTGTCCTAGTCAAAATATCGGCAAGAAAGTATATTGCGGCCACCGAGAGTCCGCCACGCCATGAGTGAATCCACACGAAGTTTGAAGTCGCTGACCTTGGCCATTGCCGCCGTCGAGCGCGACACCGGTCTGACCAAAGACACGCTGCGCGTGTGGGAGCGCCGCTACGGCTTCCCGCAACCGGAGCGAGACGCGCATGGCGAACGTGCTTATCCCCTGGAGCAGGTCGAGAAGCTTCGCATTGTCAAGCGCCTGATGGATGGCGGCCACCGCCCCGGGCGCTTGGTGCCCATGCCCATCGACGCGCTGGTGGAGCTCAGTGAGAACACGGTCGACGCGCCACGCCGCACCCATGGCGAACGCGGCGGGTCCGATTTGAAGGCGTACCTCGCCTTGATGCGCGCACACGACATGGATGCACTGCGCCGCTCGCTCTTGCAAGCACAGATGCGGCTGGGGCTCTCGCACTTTGTCCTTGATGTGGTGCTACCGCTGAACACGCTGGTCGGCGACGCCTGGATGCGCGGGCAGTTGGAGATCTTTGAAGAACACGCCTACATCGAATGTTTGCAGGGCGTGCTTCGACAGGCGCTGGCCGGCATTCCCGAAGCTGCGCCGCTTGATCGGCCACGGGTGCTCCTCACCACCCTGCCAGGTGAGCCACATGGCCTTGGATTGCTGCTGGCCGAGGCCTTGTTCTCGCTGGAAGGCGCACGCGTGTTGTCGCTGGGCGTGCAGACGCCAGTGTGGGACATCTCGCTGGCCGCGGCCGCTTACCGCTGCGACATCGTCGCGTTGGGCTTCACCGGTTGCATGAACCCCAATCAAGTGGTCGATGGCTTGAACGAACTGCGCAGCAAGCTGCCGGCGGAGGTGGAGTTGTGGGTCGGCGGTTCGGCCCCGGTATTGCATCGGCGGCCGGTCGAGGGCGTGATGGCCTTTGCCTCGCTGCAAGACATCCATCCGCAGATCGAGCGCTGGCGGCACGGCGGCGCCTGATGGGTTCGGCGGCCGCATTCCGCGGCAACAAGTCAGCCTTGCCGCAAAAGCCCTGCCACGTGTGCCAGCGACCCATGACTTGGCGCCGGGCGTGGGCGAAGAACTGGAGCGAGGTCAAGTACTGCTCCGATCACTGTCGAATGCAGGCACGCCGCGCGGTGCAGACCCCGTGACCGGCACGGTTCGCCGATTGGTGCTGGTGCTGGGCGACCAGCTCACGCTGAACAGCCCGGCGCTGAAGGGTTTGGACCCAGCCCGCGACCGTGTGCTGATGATCGAAGCCCCTGGCGAAGCGACAGGCGTGTGGAGTCACAAGGCGCGCATCGCGCTGTTCATCTCGGCGATGCGGCACTTTCGTGAGGCCCTGCGCGAGGCGGGTTACGCGGTCGAATACGTCTCGCTGGACGACAGTGATGAGCCCGCGCTGACCGGCCGGCTGGCGCAGCAGCTCCAGCGCTGGCAGCCTGAGGTGCTGCGCCTGGTGGAACCGGGCGAATGGCGCTTACAGCAGGGCATCGCGGCGACGGCGACCGACGCAGGCGTGGCATTGCAATGGCTCGACGACACGCACTTCCTGTGCTCACGCGCCGATTTCGCGCGCTGGGCGGGCCCGTACCGCGGCAGCTTGCGGATGGAGTATTTCTATCGTGAAATGCGGCGTCGGCACCGGGTGCTGATCGATCACGAGGCGGCGAAGTCCGACCAGCCCGAAGGCGGGCTATGGAACTACGACGCCGACAACCGCAAGGGCTACCCGAAGCGCGGTCCCGGCCTGATCCCGCCGCCGGAAATCTTCGAGCCAGACGCGCTGACACGCGAGGTGTTGGCCGAGGTCGAGCGGCGATTTCCGAATCACCCCGGATCACTGGCGCACTTTGTCTGGCCGGTCACGCGATCGCAGGCGCTGGTGGCCCTGCAGGCGTTCATCGACCACCGCCTCATCCACTTCGGCGAGTACCAGGACGCGATGTGGTCTGGCACACCGTTTGGCTGGCATTCGCTGCTGGCGAGCAGCCTGAACCTGCACCTGCTCGACCCGCGCGAGGTCATCACGGCGGCTGAGCAGGCCTACCGCGAGGGCCGCGCACCGTTGCACGGCGTCGAAGGCTTCATCCGGCAGATCCTGGGCTGGCGGGAGTTCATTCGTGGGGTGTACTGGCGTGACATGCCTCAGATGGCCGAAGCCAATCACTTCGACCACCACCGACCGCTGCCGCGCTGGTTCTGGACCGGTGACACACGGATGGCGTGCGCGCGCGATGCCATCGAGCAGACCCTGCAGTACGGCTACGCGCACCACATCCAGCGGCTGATGGTGACCGGGCTCTTCGGCCTGCTGGCCGAGATCGACCCGAAGCAGGTGGCCGCCTGGTACCTGGCGGTGTATGTCGATGCCGTCGAATGGGTCGAGCTGCCGAATGTGGCCGGCATGGCCCTGTATGCCGACGGCGGCCGGTTCACCAGCAAGCCGTACGTCGCTTCGGGGGCCTACATCCAGCGAATGAGCAACCACTGCGGGCAGTGCGCCTACGCGCCGGATGCCAAATCGAGCCAGGCGATCGGCAAGCCGCTTTGCCCGTACACCGTGCTGTACTGGCATTTCCTGGATCGCCACGAGGCCGCCTTGAGTGGGAACCCGCGCACCGCCTTGATGGCCCGCAACGTGGCCAGGCTTGATCCCGCGCAGCGCGAGCGCATCCGTGCCGATGCGCAGCACGTACTCGGCCATCTGGATGACCTTTGACCCACGTGCACCACCGCGTCTTTCCTACACACCGTGCCGAGGCAACGCGACTAAACTTGAGACAGTCTCAAACCGCCCTGTACATCATGTCCAGCATGCTTTATCCCGAACTTTTCAAGCAGCTCGAAGCCGTGCGCTGGAGCATGGACACGGACATCCCCTGGGATCGATTCGATGCCAGTCTGCTCACCGATGAGCAGGCGCAGACGATCAAGATGAACGCCATCACCGAATGGGCCGCGCTGCCAGCCACCGAGATGTTCCTGCGCGACAACCGCAATGACAGCGACTTCTCCGCGTTCATGAGCGTCTGGTTCTTCGAGGAGCAAAAACATTCGCTCGTGCTGATGGAGTATCTGCGCCGCTTCAGGCCCGATCTGGTGCCCACGGAAGCCGAGCTGCATGAAGTGCGGTTCGAGTTCGATCCGGCGCCTGCGCTGGAAACGCTGATGATGCATTTCTGCGGCGAGATCCGACTGAATCACTGGTACCGCCGGGCTGCGGAATGGCATGCCGAGCCGGTGATCAAGGCCATCTACGAAACGCTGGCCCGCGACGAGGCCCGCCATGGTGGCGCTTACCTGCGCTACATGAAGCGCGCGCTGAACAATGCGGGCGACGAAGCCCGTGCGGCCTTCGCCAAGGTCGGCGTGCTGATGGCGAGCGCCCGACGCACGGCGCAGGCGCTGCATCCGACCAACCTGCATGTCAATGAAAGCCTGTTCCCGCGCGACACGGTGCAAAGCCGGCTGCCCGATCCGGTCTGGCTGGAGGCCTGGCTCGATCGGCAGATCCAGTTCGATGCCGAATGGGAAGGCAAGGTCGTCGACCGCATCCTGCACAACATGAGTCTGTTGATGGAGCGCAGCTTTGCGACGGTGCAGGAGCTGAACCGCTTCCGCAAGGAAGTCACCACCCGGCTCGCGGCGGCGGCCGCGCTGAAAACAGGCGTCGCCCCGGCCTGAGTCACGGTTCCCGCCGCGTCAGCGGATGGGGTTGAATGACGTCGACGCGATGGGCACCCGCATGAGTGATTTCACCAACAAGCTGTGCCCCGCTGACGAGATCGAATCTCGCGTCGCCGCGCTGCCCAAGCCGATGGTGTTCACCAACGGTGTGTTCGACCTGTTGCACCGCGGCCATGTGACCTGCCTGGCGCAGGCACGCGCCTTGGGAGCCAGTCTCGTGATCGGGCTCAACAGCGATGCCTCGGCGCGCACCCTGGCCAAGGGCCCCGAGCGGCCGCTGAACACGCAACTCGATCGCGCTTGCGTGCTCGCAGCGCTCGAAAGCGTCAGTTTGGTGATCACGTTCGACGAGCCGACGCCCATCGAACTGCTCAGGCGCGTGCGCCCGCAGTGGTACGTGAAGGGCGGCGACTACGACATGGAGACGCTGGCCGAAACAGCCCTGGTGCGAAGCTGGGGCGGTGAGGCGCGTGCGCTCCCCTACATGGCGGGACAGTCCACCACGCGCTTGGTTCAACGCATCCGGGGCTGATCCGTCGGCAGCCGCTGCAGCGGCGTCAGCCGAACACTGCCCGCCACAGCGCCACCACCGCGCTGCGCTGCACCGCCATCGCGTCCTGCGGCACCTGGGTGGGGTGTTCGTCAAGCCGTGCGGCGTGTTGGGCTCGCCGCAGATCGCGGTAGGCGTCGGCGGCGGCGGTGCCCACGGTGGGTGGCAACAGGCCCGCGGCCTCGGCACGCTGCAGCAGGGCAATATTGCCGACGTTCGGGATCAGTTCCGGGTGAGTCCTGCTGTGTTCGAGCACCAGCACCTGCACGGCGAATTCCACGTCCATCATGCCGCCGGGGCTGTGCTTGATGTCGAACATCTCGCCCTGGACAGGGTGCGCTGCCGCCACCTTGTCGCGCATCGTCCGCACTTCGGTGCGCAGTGCGAGCGGGTCACGCGGTGCGGCCAGCACCTCACCACGCACGGCATCGAACGGCGCGGCCAGGGCCGAATCCCCTGCACAGAAGCGGGCCCGCGTCAGCGCCTGGTGTTCCCAGGTCCAGGCGGTGTTGCTGCCGCGGCCGGTCTGGTACTTTTCGAAGCTCGTGATCGAGGTCACCAGCATGCCGGAGCCGCCATTGGGCCGCAGCGCCGTGTCGATGTCGAACAGCTCGCCAGCCGCGGTGCGCAGCGTCAGCCAGCCGATCAGCTTGCGCACGAAGGCCGCATAGACCTCGCTCGCCTTGTCGGCATCGGCCTCGCCCGCGTCGTCGTAGAGGAACACGACATCGAGGTCGCTGCCGTAGCCCAGTTCCTTGCCGCCCAGCTTGCCGTAGGCGATGACGGCGATCTGCGGCACGTCACGGTGCCGCTGCTTCAGGTGCTTCCAGGCCCAACGGATCGCACAGGCGAGGGTGGCGTCGGCCAGCGCCGACAGGTCGTCGGCGACCTGCTCGACGGTGATGTGGCCTTCGACGTCGCGCACCAAGGTGCGAAACACCTCTGCGTGATGCGCGCGACGCAGCGTGTCGAGCAGCGCTTCTTCATCGACCTGGCCCGAGCGACCCCAGGCGGCGTAGCGCGCTTCCAGGTCGGCAGTGAATTCGTGGGCATCAAAGCGGCTGTGCAGCAGCCGTTCGTCAGCCAGCTCGTCGACCACCCCGGGATGCAGCATCAGGTAGCGGATCGGCCAGCGCGCCAGCCCCAGCAGGCGCAACAGCCGGTTCTGCACTTCGGGCCGTTCGGCCAGCAAGGCGATGTAGCTTTCGCGGCGCAGCAGCGGTTCCAGCCAGTCGATGAACCGAGCCGCGGCGTCGATCGTGCAGCGACCGTCTTTCACCGCGTCGGCGGCGCGCAGCACCAATTTGGCCAGCCGCGCCTTGCTCTCGTCGCGCAGCACCTTGATCTTCGGATGCTCACACCAGGGCTGGACCCGCTCCGCCAGCGCCTCGGGCAACTTGGCGAGGAACTCACCACTGTCCACCGGTTGTGCGCTGGGGACGCAGCCGCGGCAGCTGATGCCATTGGCGTTCGCGGGCGCGGGCTGCCCCTCATGCAGCAGGGCATCGAACTCGGTGGCGACGAACTCTCGGATTTCGCACAGCCGATCGAGCAGCTCGCAGGTGTCGGCCGTGCAGCTCAGGTCCAGGCTGCCTGCGATCCAGCGCAAATCGGCATCGGCGCTGGGCAGCAGGTGGGTCTGCTGATCGTCGAGGAACTGGATGCGGTGCTCGAGGCGCCGCAGGAAGATGTAGGCATCGGCCAACCGCGCTGCGCTGGCGGTCTTCATCAGGCCACCCGCGGCGAGCTTGTCGAGCGCCTTCAAGGTCGAGCGGGTGCGGATTTCGGGGAATTGACCACCACGCACCACCAGCAGCAACTGCACGATGAACTCGATTTCGCGGATGCCGCCTCGCGACAACTTCACATCGTTGGCGCGCTCGGGCCGTCCAGCGGCCCGGCGCTGTGCCTCCTCGCGCACCTTGCGGTGCAACTGCCGCAGGCCCTCGAACACGCCGTAATCCAGGTAGCGCCGATAGACGAAGGCGTTGACGGTGCTGCGCAGCGCCTGGATCTGGGGTGTGGCAATGCTGGCGCGGGGCGCAACGACGCGGCTCTTCAGCCAGGCAAATCGCTCCCATTCGCGACCTTGTGCCTGCAGATACTCTTCCAGCATCGGCAGGCTGACCACGGGCGGGCCTGAATTGCCATTCGGCCGCAGCGCCAGATCGACACGGAACACGAAGCCGTCTTCGGTGGTGTCGCCGATCAGCGTGTACAGGCTGCGAACCACCTGCGAAAAATACTCATGGGCGCTGACCGGCTGGGGCCCGGTCGTGTCGCCACCGTCCTCATAGACGTAGATCAGGTCAATGTCTGAGGATACGTTCAGCTCGCGGGCGCCAAGCTTGCCCATGCCGACGATCCAGAACTCGATGCGCTGGCCGAGCGCATTGAGTGGTGGGCCGCAGCGCGCGTCCTGCTCGGCCATCGCGTGCGCCAAGGCCCGGTCCAACGTGGTTTCGGCCAGGTCGGTCATGGCCGCGGTGATGTCCTGCATCGACGCGCCCTGCTCGATGTCGAGCACCGCCAGCCGCTCGAGGACCAGCTGGCGAGTCACGCGCAGCGCGCTGGCAAGCGTGCGGCCACCCTCAACGAAGCGCTGAATCAGCTCGGAGATGACCGCCGACCTCGGCAGTCCGGGCGGCAGCATGTTCAGTTCGTCTGCGTAGCGGCGGCGGATGCGCTGCACGAAACGACTGTGGTCGGCGCGGGCCGCCAGCCTGGCACCGGTGGAAGACACCGTTGAGCTCGAATTCGCGACGTTGTCGGAGGGGAGGGAACCCATGGGTCGGTCTGCGGCTCTGTGCTAGATTGCCTTGGGGCGACTGCGAGCCGGGTGGCGAGACAGCCATGAAGGCCAGCGCGACATGCCTTTCACGCGCTGATGACGCCCCGGGCCCTCAGCCCCCTCTCGCCGACGCACTGCCCATCCCGGCGCCCCGCACCACCGATGCCTGTTTCACAAGAAGACGCGATTGCCGCACCGCAGCCCAGACGGGTTGCAGCCGTGTGGTGGCAGATTCGCGCCCTCAAGGCACTGGGCCTGCTGCTGGTGGCAGCCTGGGGCCTGTTGATCGCGGCGTGGATCGCATTGCACGCAGTGATTTTGCCGCACATCGACCGATGGCGAGCGCCGATCGAGCAGTACGCCAGCCAGTTCCTGGGGCAGCCGGTGCGCATAGGCGAGATCGTCGTCAACACCAAGGGCTGGCTGCCGACGCTCGAATTGCGCGATGTGGCTTTGCTCGATGCCCAAGCCCGACCCGTGTTGCAACTGCCTCGGGTGGTCGGCGCTTTGTCGGTGAAGTCCATCTTTGCCATGCAGCCACGGTTTGCGCAGTTGTTGATCGATGGTGCCGACCTCGACGTGCACCGTGATGTCGACGGCAGGGTCTTCGTGGCCGGATTCGAGATCACAGCGGCAGACGCCGACCACCGCCCGCTGTCCAACTGGCTCTTCAGGCAGCACGAAGTGGTCTTGCGCAACGGCGTCGTTCGCTGGCGTGACGCGTTGCATCCGAGCGAGCCGCAGCGATTCACCGATGTCCAGTGGGTGACCCGAAACAGCCTGCGCCGCCATGATCTGCGCATCGATGTGACGCCGCCGGAGCGCTGGGGTGACCGTGTCACGCTGATCGGCCGCTTCACCCAGCCGCTGCTGGCTGAACCTGCCGATTGGAGGCGCTGGCGAGGAACCCTGTATGCCAGCGCTCCGAAAGTGGATGTTGCCGCGCTGCAGCCTCACTTCACGCTGCCTGCGGGGTTGACGCAGGCCCACGGTGCCTTGCGGGCTTGGATCGATGTGGCCGAGGGTCGGGCGGGTGTCGCCACGCTGGATGTGGCGCTGCGGCAAGTGCACCTGAAGCCGCACGCCGACCGCGACGCGCTGGTGTTTGCCGACATGTCCGGCCGGCTGGCAGGCCGACGCGACGCGCAGGGGGTGGCGCTGGAGGCTCGCGAATTTGGCTTTGGCATGTCCGATGGCCTGCGCTGGCCGGCCAGCACGGTGGCCGTGCGCTGGCAGCAGTCACCGGCGGGCGAAATGACCGGTGGCCAGCTGAGCGCCGAACACCTGGACCTCGCGCTGCTCGCGCAGGTGATGCAACGGCTGCAGCTGGGTGACGCCGCCGAGCGCTGGATGGCCGACCTGAAGCCGCAGGGCCGCGTCGAGGGCGTCCAGCTGAGCTGGGAAGGCGCTTTCGGCCTCGAGACCGTCACCGCGGTGCCGTCGGCGGGGCCTGCGGCCTCGGCGGCGAGCTGGCGCCTGCCGCCGCGGTACGACTTGCGTGCCACGGTGAACGGCCTGGCGCTGACCTCCTCCGCGGCGGCTGACCCATTGGAGGTCGGCCGGCCGGGCCTGCGCCAAGCCGATCTGGTGCTCAGCGCGAACGAGCGAGGAGGCGAGGCGCGACTGGCGATGAAGCAGGGCGAGCTGGAGCTCCCAGGGGTGCTCGCCGAGCCACTGTTGCCACTGGATCGCCTGGACGCGGCGCTGAGCTGGCACATCGAGACCCCGAGCGCAGCCGGCGCGCTGCCGCAGCTGGTGGTGAAGGTGCAGCAAGCCAGCTTTGCCAACGCCGATCTGCAGGGCGAATTCAAGGGCAGCTGGTCGACCAGCACAACGACGGTGACCTCGACCACCAACGGTGGCGATCGGCGCTTTCCTGGCCGGCTCGACCTGGACGGCCTGCTGACCCAGGTTGTCGCCTCGCGCGTCGCCCGCTACCTGCCGCTGGGCATCGACGCCGAGGCACGGCAGTACGTTGAACATGCCGTGCAGGCCGGTCGCTTGTCGCGCGCCAGCGTCCGCGTGAAGGGCGATCTGAGCGAGTTTCCGTTTGCCGACGCGCGCACCGCAGCGGAGGGCGAGTTCCGCATTGCCGGCCAGGTCGAAGATGTTCGTCTCGCCTATGTGCCCAACTGGCCGGCGACAGCCACCGAGCCGGCTTACGCCTCGCCATGGCCCGCACTTGAAGCCCTGAGTGGCGAACTGGTCTTCGACCGGCTCTCGATGGAGATCCGCAATGCCCAGGCGAGCACGCAAGGCGTGAAGCTGACGGGGGTCCAGGGCGGCATCAAGCGGTTGGACGAGCAGCCGGTGCTGGTGATCGAGGGGATTGGGCGCGGTGGGGTGGCCGACATGCTGCGCTTTGTCAACGCGTCGCCCGTCGGCGGCTGGATCGACAACGCGCTGGCGCAAAGCACGGCCACCGGTCAGGCCGACCTGACGCTGGCGTTGACCGTGCCACTGGCCAGTCCGCCGGCCACCACGGTGCGCGGTAGTGTGGCGTTGGCGGGCAGCGACTTCCGGCTGCGTCCCGGCACGCCGATGCTGAGCGGCGCGCGTGGCCGCATCGATTTTTCGCAGCGAGGCTTTTCCATCGCGGGTGGCGCCGGCAAGCTGCTTGGGGGTGACCTGTCCATCGACGGCGGCTTGCAGCCCGATGGATCGATGCGCTTCGTCGCGCAGGGTACCGCGACCGCCGACGGGTTGCGGCGCAGCGGTGATGTCGGTGGCCCGGTGCTGGCCCGCATGGCGTCCTCGCTGAGCGGTCAGACGGCTTACCGTGTCGCGCTGAACCTGGTGAACGGGAAGCCCGACCTGCTGGTGACCAGCAACCTCATAGGCCTGGGCAGCGATCTGCCCCAGCCCTTGCGCAAGACTGCCGACACGCCCCTCGCGCTGCGATTTCAGACGTCATCGCTCGCGGACGCGGCCGCAGGCGCGGCGCCCGCGCTCGCCCGTGACGTTCTCCGCCTCGATCTCGGCAACCTGCTCCAGGCGCAATACGTGCGTGACGTGTCCACCGGAACGCCTCGTGTGCTGCGCGGCGGCATCGGCGTGATGGAGCCGGTGCAACTGCCCGCGTCCGGCGTGGCGGCGACCCTGAACCTGGCCAGCGTGAATCTGGGCGAGTGGCAGACGCTCAGTGACGGACTGGTCGTGTCGCCAAGCGCGGCCGCGGGCGGCGAGAACAGTGCGGCCTCCACAGGCTATTTGCCCGGCACCATCGGTCTGCGCGCACAAGAGGTGCAGTTCGGCAGCCGTCGGCTGAATCAAGTAGTGGCCAAGGTGGCGATGGATGGTCCGCTCTGGCGCGTCAATCTCGAATCGGAGCAGGCCAGCGGCATCGTCGAGTACCGCCCTCCGCGCACGGCGCCGAATGCCACGGCCGCCAGTGGCGATGGCGGCTCTGCCAGCGCGGCCGGTCGCATCTATGCACGGCTGACACGGCTGTCGCTGCCCAAGGAGGACACGTCCGACGTCGAGACACTGCTCGATCAACCGCCTCAGTCGGTTCCGGCACTCGACATCGTTGTTGATGACCTGGTGCTGCGCGGCAAGCGGCTCGGGCGCATGGAGCTCGATGCGGTGAATCGCGCGGGTGCCCGTGAATGGCGGCTGACGCGCCTCGCGCTGACCTCGCCGGAGGCGCGGCTCACCGCCAGCGGGCAATGGTCGGCGGTGCCCGGCGAAGCCATCAGCCCGAGCGCCGCTGCTGGCACGCCTGCCACCGTGCGCCGGGTGACGCTGAACTTCAATCTCGAACTCAGCAACGGCGGCGCCTTGATCGAGCGGCTGGGATTCGGCAAGCTGGTCAAGGGCGGCAAGGGCGGGTTGTCGGGGCAGATTGCCTGGGACGGCTCGCCCTTGGCGATGGACTACCCGAGCCTGACGGGCCAGATCAACCTGTCGGTGGCTGCAGGCCAGTTCCTCAAGGCCGATCCAGGGGTCGGGCGGCTGCTCGGCGTGCTGAGCCTGCAGGCACTGCCGAGGCGCTTCGTGCTCGACTTCCGAGACGTGTTCCAGCAGGGCTTTGCCTTCGACGACATCAGTGGCGATCTGCAGATCGCCCGTGGCGTGGCACAAACCAACAACCTGCGCATGCGCGGCGTGCAAGCGGCGGTGCTGATGGAGGGCAAGGCCGACATCGAACAGGAAACGCAGGACCTGCGCGTGATCGTCGTGCCCGAGATTGATGCGGGCACCGCGTCGCTGGCCTACGCGGCGATCAACCCGGCGATCGGCCTCGGTGCATTCCTGGCGCAGACGCTGTTCAGCAAGCCGCTGGCCGCTGCCAACACGCGAGAGTTCCGCATCACCGGTTCCTGGGCCGATCCGAAGGTCGACAAGGTCGAGCGCAGTTTCACCGACGCCGTGCCGAACATCCCGGCGCCCAGCGTGGCCCCTGCCCCGCCCATCCCCGCGGCCTCGCCGGCCAGTGATTCCGAAGGAAAGCCATGAAGATCGCCGCACTGCAAATGGTTGCCACGCCCGACGTCGAGCGCAACCTCGCGGCGGCCGAGCGGCTGATGGCCCAGGCGGCCGACGCCGGCGCCGCGCTGGTCGCGTTGCCCGAGTACTTCTGCCTGATGGGCCACAACGATCGCGACAAGCTGGCGATTGCCGAAGATGCCGGCGCCGGCCCGATCCAGGACCGCCTGTCTGCTGCGGCCAGCCGGCATGGCCTGTGGGTGATCGGTGGCACGCTGCCGATCCGCAGCGACGACGCTGACCATGTCTACAACGCTTGCTGCGTGTATGCGCCCGATGGCACGCAGGCCACGCGGTACGACAAGATCCACCTGTTCTGCTTCGACAACGGTCGCGAGCATTACGACGAAGGCCGCGTGCTGCGTGCGGGCAGCCTTCCGGTGGCGTTCAGCGCGGCGGTGGCGGGGACGCCATCACCGATCCGGGTCGGCCTGAGCATCTGCTACGACTTGCGCTTTCCCGAGCTGTACCGCGCGCTGATGGCCATGCCGGGTCAACCGCCCTGTGATCTGATCGCCGTGCCCGCCGCGTTCACCCACACCACCGGCCAGGCACACTGGGAACTGCTGCTGCGCGCGCGTGCCGTCGAGAACCAGTGCTATGTCATCGCGTCGGCGCAAGGCGGGCTGCATGAGAACGGTCGGCGCACCTGGGGCCACAGCATGGTCATCGACCCCTGGGGTGAGGTGCTCGCGGTGCAGCCCGAGGGCGAGGGCGTGGTGCTGGCCGAGCTCGATCTGGACCGGCTGGCGGCCGTGCGTGCGCAGTTGCCGGCGCTCGCGCACCGGCGGCCCGACGGGCGGTTCTGACTCAGGCGGCCTGGGGCGGCACCGCGGCGGCGATCACCTGAGCGACGGCTGCGGTCAGCCGCTTGCCGTAGGGCACGTGCAGGAACTCATTCGGCCCGTGGGCGTTGCTCTTCGGGCCGAGCACGCCGCACACCAGCATCTGCGCCTCGGGGAAGCCCCGCTGCAACAGGCTCATCAGCGGGATCGTTCCGCCCTGGCCGATGTAGCCGCACGGCGCACCGAAGTGGTTTTGTGAGGCCATGTTCAGGGCGTCTTCGAGCCAGGGCGCGAGCGTGGGTGCGTTCCATCCCGTCGCGCCCGAAGGCTGGCTCCCGCCGCCACCGCCCGATCGACCATCGGCGCTGAACGTCACCTTCGCGTTGTACGGCGCGTTGTCTTCGAGCAGTGCTTTCAGTTGGGCCGCCGCCGTGTTGCCATCGACCAGCGGCGGCAGGCGCAGGCTGAGCTTGAAGGCGGTGTAAGGCCGCAGCACGTTGCCGGCGCTGCGCATCTCGGGAAAGCCGTCGACACCGGTGACGCTGAGTGTCGGCTTCCAGGTGCGGCGGATCAGCGCCTCGAACGGGTCGGTGGTGGTGGGCAGTGTGGGCCCGCCGTCGGCACCGCAGGCCCAGGGAAAGCGTTTCCACACCTCGTCACCCAGGGCCAGCGCCGTGGCTCTGGCCTGCTCGACGCGGTCGGCAGGGATCTCGCAATGAAAACTTTCCGGCAGCAGCTCGCCGGTGGTCGAGTCTTCCAGGCGGTCCAGCACCTGGCGCAGGATGCGAAAGCTCGACGGCACCAGACCGCTCGAGTCGCCGGAGTGCACGCCCTCGGTCAGCACCTCGACCTTCAGTACACCGCTGACCATGCCGCGCAGGCTGGTAGTGAGCCACAGCTGGTCGTAGTTGCCGGCGCCGCTGTCCAGGCACACCACCAGTCCGACGCGGCCGAGCTGCGGCTTCAACGCGTCGATGTAGGCCGGCAGGTCGTACGAGCCGCTTTCCTCGCAGCTTTCGATGAGGCCGACGCAGCGCGGGCGAGGGATGCCTTGTGCATCGAGCGCCATGATGGCGGTCAGCGAGGCGTAGACCGCATAGCCATCGTCGGCGCCGCCGCGACCGTACAGCAGCCCGTTCTCCAGCTTCGGCGTCCAGGGGCCGAGGTCGTTGCGCCAGCCGTTGAACTCGGGCTGCTTGTCGAGGTGGCCGTACATCAGCACGGTTTGCGCGTCGCGCGCGTTGCCGCCAGAGCAGGTGGCCGGCACGTCGAAAAAGATCACCGGCGTGCGGCCTGGCAGTCGCACCACTTCGAGCTTGAGGCCGGCCACCGGTTGCTGCTCCACCCATTGCGCGGCATCGCGGACCACGCGTTCGAGGTGGCCATGGGCCTGCCAGTCGGCATCGAACAGCGGGCTCTTGGCCGGGATCGCGATGTAGTCGATCAGCGCCGGCACGATGGTGTCGTCCCAGCGGCGATCACAGAACATCGCGATGGCCGCGGCGTGGTCGGGTGCCGCGGGTGACGGCGGTGGCAACGAAGGGTCGCGGGCGTTCATCAGCGCTCTCCAGGTGGGTTCACCGCCAGTGTAGGAGTGCCATCGACAGCAGGCACCTCGCGTACTGCTGCGAAGCGCAAGGTGAATCGCACACCGGGGCCGAAGGGCGCATCGGCCAGATCGCCTGCTTGCGCGCGCGGCGGCAGGTTGGCGTCGGCGATCAGCAGCTCGGCACGGTGCTGGGTGGCGATCTGGCGCACGATGGCCAGACCCAGCCCCGAGCCGTCGACCTGCGTGCCGAGCAGCCGGTAGAACGGGCGGAACACCTGCTCGCGCTCGGCCGGCGGAATGCCGGGCCCGGAGTCCTCGACCTGGATCGTCACCGCTTGGCCGACCGGGTCATCGATCACCCGCACCGTGACCACACCGCCGGCCGGCGTGTAGTGCAGCGCGTTGTCGACCAGGTTGCGGATCAGCTCGCCCAGCAGCACGCGGTGGCCCCAAATCTTCAGTCCACTGGGCGCGCTGGTGGTCCCACTGCCCGGCGTCGCGACCCCTGGCCCTTCGTAGCCCAGGTCGATGCGCTTGTCGAGCGCTCGCGGCACGAAGTCCTGCACCGTCTCGACGGCCAGCTCGGCCAGGTCGACCGGCACCAGCGCGATGGCCTGGTTGCGGTTTTCAGCGCGCGCCATCGACAGCAACTGGTTGACCATGTGTGCCGCGCGCTCGCTCGACCGCGCGATCTGCCGCAGCGAGCGCTTGATGTCGGCCGGCGCGCTGCGGCCGGCGTCGATCTCGCGCTGCGCCAGCTCGGCCTGCATGCGCAGACCTGCCAGCGGGGTCTTCAGTTGATGCGCCGCGTCGGACAAAAAGCGCTTTTGCGAACCCATCGAGCGGTCCAGCCGCGCCAGCAGATCGTTGATCGCACGCACCAGCGGCGACACCTCTTCCGGTGCGTCGCGTTCGTCGATCGGGCTCAGGTCGCTGCTGTCGCGCTTGCGGATGCGTTGCTGCAATTCATTCAGCGGCGCAATGCCGCGCACCAGGGCCAGCCACACCAGCAGCACGGCCAGTGGCAGGATGACGAACTGCGGCAGGATCACGCCCTTGATGATCTCGGTGGCCAGACGCGAGCGCTTGCCCAGCGTTTCGGCCACCTGTATCAGCGGTGCCGCATCGCCGGGTCGCCCCGGCACATCGACCCACAAGTAGGCCACACGCACGCTCTCGTCGTGGATGGTGTCGTCGCGGTAGCGCAGCTCGCCAGGTGGCGCGCGATCCTCTGCTGACGGCGCCGCCAGCGCGGGGTCGCCACTCAGGTACTCGCCGCGCAGGCCCAGCACCTGATAAAACACATCGTCGGCCTCGTCGGCGCGCAGGATTTCCGAGGCACCGGCGGGCAGCGTGAACACGGCGGTGGGGGTGCCCACGGTGGCCGTGATGGCCACCTGCTTGGACAGCACCCGCACCATGTCGGCCAGTTCGCGGTCATACGGCCGGTTGGAGATGCCTTGCGCGACCAGCCAGGTCAGCACCACGCTCATCGGCCACAGCACCAGCAAGGGCGCGAGCATCCAGTCGAGGATCTCGCCGAAGAGGGAACGTTGCTCGCGCGGGGTGGTGGCCATGAAACTCGAAGCTCTTCAGGCCGAGATTTTCTCCAGACAGTAGCCCAGCCCGCGCACGGTGGCGATGCGCACCGGGCCTTGCTCGATCTTCTTGCGCAGCCGGTGGATGTAGACCTCGATCGCGTTGTTGCTGACCTCTTCGCCCCATTCGCACAGGTGCTCGACCAGCTGGTCCTTGCTGACCAACCGCCCGGCGCGCTGCAGCAGCACTTCCAGCAGGCTGATCTCGCGCGCCGACAGCTCGATCATCTGGTCGTTGATGTAGGCCACGCGCCCGGTCGCGTCGAAGCTCAGCGGCCCGTGCTTGATCACGCTTGAGGCGGTGCCCAGGCCGCGTCGCGTCAGCGCCCGCACGCGGGCTTCCAGCTCCTGCAGCGAGAACGGCTTGGCCATGTAGTCGTCGGCACCGAGGTCCAGGCCCTTGACGCGCTGCTCGACGCTGTCTGCCGCCGTCAGGATCAGCACCGGCACGTTCGAGCCGCGCGCGCGCAGCTTGCGCAGCACCTCCAGACCATGGATCTTGGGCAACCCGAGGTCGAGGATCACCATGTCGAACTCGTGCGAAGTCAATGCCGCATCGGCTTCGCTGCCGCTGCTGACCTGATCGACCGCATAGCCTGCGCTGCGCAGCGAGCGCAGCAGGCCGTCGGCCAGCACCTGGTCGTCTTCGGCGATCAGAACCCGCATCCCTGTGTCCTTTTGACTGGCCCGGCATGACATCCGCCGGAATACAGGTCCAGTTTAGGGTTCGACCTGTCTCCCAGGAGCGACTGGGGCATGGCTGTATACCCGTAGCCCTGCGCCCAGCCATACCCCCCTAGGCTTCAAGCCACCGCAAAAAATCGCCTCTACACTACTGTACAGACATCCAGCTTTTGCAATAATCCATCCGTCACTCCGGAGAACCCCATGGACGCACCCGTCAAAGCCCTGAACACCGAAAAAGCCAAAGCCCTGCAAGCCGCGCTCGCACAGATCGAGAAGCAGTTCGGCAAGGGCACGATCATGCGTCTGGGCGAAGGCGAGGTGATCGACGACATCGAGGTGGTGTCCACCGGTTCACTGGGCCTCGATATCGCGCTTGGCGTGGGTGGCCTGCCTCGCGGCCGGGTTGTCGAGATCTACGGGCCGGAGTCCAGTGGCAAGACCACGCTCACGTTGCAGGTCATCGCCGAAATGCAGAAGCTCGGCGGCACCTGCGCCTTCATCGATGCCGAGCATGCGCTCGACACCGCTTACGCCCAGAAGCTTGGCGTCAATCTGCAGGAACTGCTGATCAGCCAGCCCGACACCGGCGAGCAGGCGCTGGAAATCGTCGACGCGCTGGTGCGCTCCGCCTCGGTCGATCTGGTCGTCATCGACTCGGTCGCCGCGCTCACGCCCAAGGCCGAGATCGAAGGCGAAATGGGTGATTCGCTGCCCGGTCTGCAGGCGCGGCTGATGAGCCAGGCGCTGCGCAAGCTGACTGGCACCATCAAGAAGACCAACACCATGGTCATCTTCATCAACCAGATCCGCATGAAGATCGGTGTGATGTTCGGCAGCCCCGAAACCACCACCGGCGGTAATGCGCTGAAGTTCTACGCCTCGGTGCGCCTCGACATCCGCCGCATCGGCAGCATCAAGAAGGGCGAGGAGGTCATCGGCAACGAGACCAAGGTCAAGGTCGTCAAGAACAAGGTGTCGCCACCGTTCAAGACCGCCGAGTTCGACATCCTCTATGGCGAAGGCATCAGCCGCGAGGGCGAAATCATCGACATGGGCGTCGAAGCCAAGGTGCTCGAAAAGAGCGGCGCCTGGTATGCCTACAAGGGCGAAAAGATCGGTCAGGGCAAGGACAACGCCCGCGAATTCCTGCGCGAGAACCCCGAACTGGCTTTCGAGATCGAGAACCTGGTGCGCGAGGCCGTCGGTATCCCGTCGCTGCCGCCACCCGAAGGCAGCGAGGCCCCGAAGGCTGCCAAGGAAAAGCCTGCCAAGCCGTGATCTGCGCGGTGGCCTGACATGACACGGCCTCAGCGCGTGGCGGCAGGGTGCCCGGCGCGATGAAGCCGCGGCTTTCATTGAAAGGCCGTGCGTTGCAACTGCTGGCGCAGCGAGAGCACAGCCGCCTGGAGCTGCGCCGCAAGCTGCTGCGAAGGGTGCGCGACGATGCCCGCCGCGACGACACAGGGGCGCAAGCCACCCCGGCCGATCGCCACGCCGAGGTCGAAGCCGTCCTCGATTGGCTGCAAGCCCACCGCTACCTGAGCGACGAGCGCTTCGTCGAAAGCCGGGTTCATGCGAGAGCGGCGCGATTCGGCAATTTGCGCATCCAGCAGGAGCTGTCGCAGCACGGCGTCGAGCTCACGCCGGCGATCGCCGGCGAGTTGCGCGACAGCGAAAGGGCGAGGGCGCGCGAGGTGCAGCAGCGCAAGTTCGGCGCTCCGCCCGCCACACCCGCCGACCGTGCGCGACAGGCGCGGTTTCTGGCCGGGCGCGGTTTCTCGGCCGAGGTGGTTTGGCAGGTGTTGCGAGGGGCAGGTGATAGCGATGGCGATTGAAGCCGGCTCGAGCTCCGATAGGCCGATTGAACTGAGGTTGGCTTCTGAGCGCTGCGGCGGGCCGCTGTGTTGCGTTCATGTCCCCCGGGCCGGTTCACCAGCCATTCGCTTCGGCTCAAGTCTCGCCGGCCCTCCGCCTTTACTTCACTTCACACAGCGGCCCGCCGCAGCGCTCTGCCGCCACCGAGGCAGTTGGGATTGAATTTCTTGGAGTGCAACCACAGTCGCCCCACGCCCTCGGCAGCAACTGCGCGGTAGTTCGGAATACAGGTATTTGTCAGGTTCCTGCCCGAAGATGTCGGGCCAGCTCCTTACAAGCCTCCATCCGACAGCTTCGGCGGCCCAGTCCGAGCGAATGCCGGGATATCCCTCGCTTGCACCGATAATTTCGGTTGATTTCTTCCTCGTCAGAAAGTCCCCGAATGAAAATCCATGAATACCAAGGCAAAGAATTGCTGAGCCGTTATGGCATCCCGGTGCCGAAGGGCTATCCAGCGTTCAGCGTCCACGAGGCGCTCGAAGCTGCACAAAAACTCGGCGGCCCGGTGTGGGTCGTGAAGGCACAGATTCATGCGGGTGGCCGCGGCAAGGGCGGTGGCGTCAAGCTGGCCCGCTCGCTCGACGATGTGAAGAAGCTGTCGGGCGAGATCCTCGGCATGCAACTCAAGACGCACCAGACCGGCCCCGAAGGCCAGAAGGTGCGGCGCCTGTACATCGAAGAAGGCGCGGACATCAAGAAAGAGCTCTACGTCTCGCTCGTGACCGACCGCGGGTCCCAGAAGGTCGCGATGATCGCGTCGAGCGAGGGCGGCATGGACATCGAGCAGGTCGCGCACGACACGCCCGAGAAGATCGTGACCGAGCTGATCGACCCGCTGGTCGGCATGACCGACGCGCAAGCCAGGAAGGTGGCCATTGCCATCGGCCTGGCCGAGGGCTCGCACGCCCAGGCGGTGACGCTGTTCCAGAGCCTGTACCGCTGCTACATGGAGACGGACGCCTCGCTGGTCGAGATCAACCCGCTGAACTGCGACAGCAAGGGCAACCTGATTGCGCTCGACGCGAAGTTCAACTTCGACGCGAATGCGCTGTTCCGTCACCCCGAGATCGTCGCCTACCGCGACCTCGATGAAGAAGACCCGGCCGAGATCGAGGCCAGCAAGTTCGACCTGGCCTATATCCAGCTCGACGGCAACATCGGCTGCCTGGTCAACGGTGCCGGCCTCGCGATGGCGACGATGGACACCATCAAGCTGTTCGGCGCCGAGCCGGCCAACTTCCTCGACGTGGGTGGCGGCGCCACCGCCGAGAAGGTCACCGAAGCGTTCAAGATCATGCTGGGCAACCCGAAGGTCAAGGCCATCCTGGTCAACATCTTCGGCGGCATCATGCGCTGCGACACCATCGCCGAAGGCGTGATCGCCGCCTGCAAGGCGGTCAACCTGACCGTGCCGCTCGTCGTGCGCATGAAGGGCACCAACGAGGACATCGGCAAGAAGATGCTGAAGGATTCGGGCCTGCCGATCATCAGCGCCGATTCGATGGCCGACGCCGCCCAGGCCGTGATGGCCGCCAAGGACACACACATGAGCATCCTGATCAACAAGAACACCAAGGTCATCACGCAGGGCATCACCGGCAAGACGGGCCAGTTCCACACCCGCATGTGCCGCGATTACGCCAACGGCCAGAACTGCTTCGTCGCCGGCGTGAACCCGAAGAAGGCCGGCGAAGACTTCGAAGGCATCCCCATCTACGCCAATGTGACCGAGGCGGCCAAGGCCACCGGCGCCACCGTCAGCGTCATCTACGTGCCGCCCGCGGGCGCGGCAGCCGCCATCTGGGAAGCGGTCGAGGCTGACCTCGATCTGGCCATCTGCATCACCGAAGGCATCCCGGTGCGCGACATGCTCGAAGTGCGCAACAAGATGAAGGTCAAGGAGGCCCAGGGCGGCAAGAAGACGCTGCTGCTGGGCCCGAACTGCCCTGGCCTGATCACGCCGGAAGAAATCAAGATCGGCATCATGCCGGGCCACATCCACCGCAAGGGCCGCATCGGCGTGGTCAGCCGCTCCGGCACGCTGACCTACGAAGCGGTTGCCCAACTCACCGAGATCGGCCTCGGCCAGTCCAGCGCGGTCGGCATCGGCGGCGACCCGATCAATGGGCTCAAGCACATCGACATCATGCGGCTCTTCAACGACGACCCGGACACCGATGCGGTGATCATGATCGGCGAGATCGGCGGCCCCGACGAGGCCGAAGCCGCCGTCTGGTGCAAGGCGAACATGAAGAAGCCGATCGTTGGCTTCATCGCGGGCGTCACCGCTCCGGCCGGCAAGCGCATGGGCCATGCCGGTGCGCTGATCTCGGGCGGTGCCGACACGGCCGACGCCAAACTGGCGGTGATGGAAGCCAGCGGCTTCACCGTGACGCGCAATCCGTCCGAGATGGGCAAGCTGCTGAAGAAGCTGCTCTGATGCCACACGGGCGCCGGGCGTCGGCGTTTGATGCGCCGCCCGGCGCCTTGATCTCCAGGCCTCTCGATGCCCGGGTGGTGCTCGGGAGATCGCTGCTCGACGACGCGTTTCTGCGCGATCCGTATCCCACGTATCGCGCGCTGCGCGAGGCGGGGCCGCTGGTCTGGAGCGACGAGTTCTTCGGCGGCGCCTGGCTGGTCACGCGGCACGCCGATGTCGAGCTGGTGCTGCGCGATGCGCGCTTCTCGGCGCAGCGCACCGGTGGCTGGCTCATGCGCCCCGCCGACGCGGAGCACCCCGATCGCCGCGCAGGGCGCAACGCGCTGAAAGGCTTCCAGCGGCTGTTCTCGCGGGCGATGATCTTCCTTGACGCGCCCGACCACGCACGCGTGCGCCAGGCCATGTCGGCGGCCTTCCGGCCGGCCGACCTGCAGCGCCTGATGCCCCGTATCGAGCAGGCGGTGGCCGAGCGTCTGGCGGCCATTGATGCGCGCGCACCGTTCGATTTCGTGCGTGCGCTGGCGCGTCCGCTGCCGGCCCAGGTGATCGGCCTGTTGATGGGCCTGGACGACGACGAGAGCGATTCGCAGGCCGATGTCGTGGCTTGGTCGGATGAGCTCGCCGACTTCATCGGCGCTCCCGCACCCAGCCATGTGCAGGCCTTGCGCGCCCAGACGGCGCTGCTCGCGATGGCCCGGTATTTCGATGGGTTGCTGGCGCGGCGCCGCGCCGCGCTGGCGGACGGAGCTGAGCCGCGCGACGACGTCATCGGCCGCCTGCTGCAGGCCGAGCGCGATGGTCAGATCCGCGGCAGCGCCGAGCTGCTGGCGCAGTGCGTGATGCTGCTGTTCGCCGGCCATGAAACCACGCGGCATCTGCTGGCCAACGGGTTGCGCACGCTGCTGACTCATCCGGAGCAGTGGCGTTTGTTGCAGCGTGACCGGGCGTTGCTGCCCGGTGCCGTGCGCGAATTGCTGCGTTTTGACAGCCCGGTGCAATACACCGGCCGCCGCGTGGCGACTGATCTCGAGCTGCACGGACAGACCCTGCACCGCGGCGATCTGGTCGTTGCGCTCATTGGCGCGGCCAACCGGGACCCCGCGCGGCACGAGCGGCCCGACGAGCTGGACATCACCCGCCGTCCCGCGCCGCCACTGGCCTTCGGGCAAGGGCCGCACGTGTGCATCGGCGCGGCGCTGACCTTGATGGAAGCCCAGACCGTCTTTGGGCAGGTGCTGGACCATTGGCCCGACCTGTTGCCGAGCCCAACCACCGAGCCTCGCTGGATCGGCAACGCCTTGTACAGAGGCCTGCACGAACTACCGTTGCAGTGTTCAGGCTTGCCAGCGAGCACCCCGATTTCGGCACCTACACTGCCGCCTTCCCTTACAGCCCTTACACCGGACCCTGCATGCAAGCTTTCATGACCCCCGAGTTCTGGTTCGCCGTCGGCCAGATCATCATGATCGACATCCTGCTCGGCGGCGACAACGCGGTGGTCATCGCGCTGGCCTGCCGCAAGCTCCCCCCGGCCCAGCGCCGCCTGGGCATCCTTTGGGGGACCGCTGGCGCGATCGCGCTGCGCGTGATCCTGATCTTCTTCGCGCTGCAGCTGCTGGCGGTTCCCTTGCTGAAGCTGGTCGGCGCGATCCTGCTGGTGTGGATCGGCGTGAAGCTGCTGCTTCCTGAAGACGACGATGGGCACACCAACATCGAGGGCAGTGACAAGCTGTGGGGTGCCGTGAAGACCGTCATCGTGGCCGATCTGGTGATGAGCGTCGACAACGTGATTGCCATTGCCGGTGCCGCTGAAACGGCCGGTGGCGATCACACCATGCCGCTGGTGATCTTCGGCCTCTTGGTCAGCATCCCCATCATCGTCTGGGGCAGCCAGCTGGTCATCAAGCTGATGGACCGCTACCCCCTCATCATCACCTTGGGAGCGATGCTGCTCGGCTGGATCGCGGGCACCATGGCGGTGAGCGATCCGGCGCTGGTCAAGCCCGAGGTCATGTCGCAGTTGCCCAAACTGCCGCCTGACGCCTGGATCAAGTACGCGGCCGGTGTGTTCGGTGCGCTGCTGGTCTATGCGCTGGGCCGTGCCCTCCAGGCGCGGCGCCGCACCTCCGGCTGAGCGAACGGGCCATGGCTCAGCAGTTCGACCGCGACCGGCTGGGCCGTTATCGGATCGAACGCCTGCTGGGCCGCGGTGCCATGGGCGCGGTGGTGCTGGGCCGTGACGTGGACACCGGTCGTCTGGCCGCCCTCAAGACCTTGTCGCTCTCTAACGAGTTCTCCGCCGGCGAAGTGACCGAAGTGCGCGCGCGTTTCTTGCGCGAGGCCGATGCGGCTCGGCGGCTGCAGCACCCGGACATCGTGGCGGTCTACGACACTGGCCAAGAGGCCGAGCTGGCCTACATCGCGATGGAGTACGTCGCCGGGCGAGATCTGCAGCAGTACACGCATGTCAGCCAGCAGCTGCCGCTGCCATGGGTCGTCCACATCGGCTCACGCGTGGCCCGCGCGCTGGCTCATGCACACCGCCAGGGGGTGGTGCACCGCGACATCAAGCCCGCCAACGTGCTGATCGATCCGAAGGCAGGCGTGGTGAAGGTCACCGACTTCGGCGTGGCGCGTCTCGCCGACGCCTGTCGCACCCGAACCGGCATGCTGTTGGGCACGCCTACCTACATGTCGCCCGAGCAGCTGTCCGGCCAGTGTGTCGACGGGCGCACCGATTTGTACTCGCTGGGCGTCACGCTCTTCCAACTGCTGACCGGCGCGCTGCCACACCGCGCCGAATCGATGGCGCGTCTGATGTACGGCATCGTCAACGAAGTGGCCCCCGATGTGCGCACGCTGCGCCCCGAGGTTCCGCCGGCACTGGCCGGCGTACTGGCACAGATGCTGGCCAAGACGCCAGAAGCCCGCCATGCCGACGGGGTGCAACTGGCCCTGGCATTGGACGCCGTGGCCCCCGAAGTGGATGCTTTTGCCTCGACCGTGACATTGTCACGCCCCGATTCGGGGCACAATTCCGTCCTGTGATCGCCGCTGCCCGCACCGCCTGCCGACGTCGCCTGTTGCTGCAATGGTCCTCGCGGCAGCGGCTCTGGCAGGGTCGTTGGGTCGGTGCTGACGCGTCGACCTGTCCTGCCTGAGCCCCTCAGCCTTTTTCCATGCCTTTCGAGTTCTTCAGCGCCACCGATACCGGACGCGCGCGCAACAACAACGAAGATTCGGTAGCGGTCGACCCGGCCTCGGCGCTGGTGGTGCTGGCCGACGGCATGGGCGGCTACAACGCCGGCGAGGTCGCCAGCCAGATGGCCACTTCCTTCATCACCACCGAGCTCGGCCGCTGGCTGACCGAGGCGGCCTCCAACGCCACCGATGCCGATGTTCGCCGCGCGATGGACATCTGCGTGGACAACGCCAACCGCGCCATCTTCAACGCCGCCAGCACCAACCCGCAGTACGCTGGCATGGGAACGACGCTGGTGGTGGGTGTGTTCCGCGAAGGCCGGCTGCTGCTCGGCCATGTCGGCGACTCGCGCGGCTACCGGCTGCGCGCTGGCAAGTTCATGCGCATCACCCATGACCATTCGCTGCTGCAGGAGCAGATCGACGCCGGGCTGATCACCGAAGAGCAGGCCGCCTTCTCGTCGAACAAGAATCTGGTGACGCGCGCCGTGGGCGTCGAGGACAGCGTGATGCTGGAATCGCACCTGCACGAGCTGCTGCCGGGCGATCTGGTGTTGCTGTGCTCCGATGGCTTGTCGGACATGCTCGACGATGAGCACATTGGGCAGGTGGTGCAGTCAAGCCAGGACATCGAGGCGCTGGCCCACGCCCTGATTGCCGCCGCCAACGAAGCCGGCGGAAAAGATAACATTGCCGTCATCTTGGCGCGAGTCCATGGCGCAGCGGGAGCCGGGCGGTCCTGGTGGCCGTTCAAGCGCTGAATCGCACAACCGTTTGACGGCCCGCGCGGCCCCTTCCACCACGACGACACAACAATAGACGAGGTCAAGCATGGGCAAACTGGTGGTATCGCTCGATGGCGTGGTGATCAAGGAAGTGCAGATCACCAAAGACAAGACCACGCTCGGACGCCGGCCCTACAACGACATCGTCATCGACAACCTGGCCGTCAGCGGCGAGCACGCCGTGCTGCAGATGCTGGGCGCCGACGTGTTCATCGAAGACCTCAACAGCACCAACGGCACCTACATCAACGGCAAGGCCGTCAAGAAGCAGCTGCTGGCGCACAACGACACCGTCGAGATCGGCAAGTACAAGATCAAGTTCCTGGTGGCCGACGGCGGCGACTACGAAGCCACGCAGATCCTGCGGCCGGGCGTGCAGACCCCGCAACCACCGGGCTTGCAGCGCGCCTCGGGTTTTGGCGGCCCCTCGGGCTTCGGCGCGCTGGGCGGTGTGGCGTCGATCAAGGTCTTGAACGGCGCCGCTGCGGGCCGTGAAGTCAGCTTGACCAAGGTGGTCACCACCATCGGCAAGCCGGGCGTGCAGGTCGCGTCGATCACCAAACGGCCCACCGGTTATGTTTTTGCGCACGTGGAGGGCGCTGCCCGCCCCACCGTCAACGGCAACCCGCTGGTCACCGAGACCACCCAGCTGCGCGACGGCGACGTGATCGAGCTGGCAGGCACGCAGATGCAGTTCATCAACCGCTAGGGGCTGCAAGCCTCCTGCTGCGCGAGCTTGGCCGTGACACGTTTCACGGCAACGCCGTTTCGGCGCTGATGCGCTGCAAGTGAGGCCCGCAAACGCGACTTTCGCCCCTTGTCGGCGATGTCGCTCTGCCTCACTATTTGGCGCAGCCCTTGATGCCTCCCGCGCCGTGCCCGCCTTCGCTTCACACCCCACCCCATGAGCCTGCGCGTGCTCGGCTGTTCCGGCTCGATCGCTGCGGGTTGCAAGACCACCGCCTTCCTGCTCGATGACGATGTGCTGATCGACGCCGGCAGCGGCGTCGGCGACCTGTCGCTCGACGCGCTGACACGCATCGACCACGTGTTCGTCAGCCACTCCCACCTCGACCACATCCTGTCGATCGCCCTGCTGGCCGACAGCGTGATGCGCGCCCGGTTGGCTCAAGGCCGCGGGCCGATCCAGGTGCATGCGCTGCCCGAGACCCTGACCGCTTTGCGCGCCCACATCTTCAACGGCGTCATCTGGCCCGACTTCACCCGCTTGCCGAGTGCCGACAGCCCGGTGTTGCGGCTGTTGCCCTTCGCCGTGGGCGACGTGCTGACCGGCCTGGGCCGAAAGCGCCGCCGCATCGAGGTGTTGAGCGCAGCCCATACCGTGCCGGCGGTCGGCTTTGCAGTCGACGACGGGCGCTGGGTCTACAGCGGCGACACCGGCCCCAACCCAGCGCTGTGGCAACGGCTGCGCGCGATGACGGTGGCGCACCTCGTCATCGAAACCGCGTTCAGCGACGAAGAGCGCCAGCTCGCCGACATCAGCCGCCACCTGTGCCCGACCGCGCTCGGCCAGGAACTGGCGCAACTGGCCGGCAGCGTCGATGTGGGCATCACCCATATCAAACCCGGCGAGATGGACGCCGTGATGGCCGAGATTGGCCGCCTGCGCCTGCCGCACAAGGTGCGCGCCCTCAGCGCAGGCGACGACCTGAGGCTGGTCTGATCTGACAATTTGCGTCACCCATCCGACGCAAATCCCCGATTTCTGCTGCCCTTGGTGACCGTTTGTGTCGCCAATACCGCCCAAGTGCCCACTATTCACGTGGAAAAACGATGGCATGCGGCATGCGACTACTGCTTCGTCTTTACCCCCCATTCCCACACAGGAGCTCACCATGCAGCGTCGAATTCAACAAGGTTTCACCCTCATCGAATTGATGATCGTTGTCGCGATCATCGGCATCTTGGCAGCGGTTGCGCTGCCGGCGTATCAGGACTACACGAAGCGGGCGAAGCTGTCCGAAGTCATCTTAGCTGCATCGAGCTGCCGCACCACCATCAGTGAGGTTCTGCAGTCTGCCAGCAGCCTGCCGGAGGCTGGTTCGTGGGGATGCGAAAGTGCATCGCCTTCCTCAAAGTACGTTGCCGCTGTTGCCACTGATGATGCCGGTGCGATTCAAGTGACCGTCCGAGGGATTGGCGATAGCAACATCGATGGCGCTTTTGTCAGTCTGATTCCTGTGGACTCCGGTGGGGTAATCTCCGGACTCGGTGCTCAAGTGTTTGAATGGAAGTGCGGTAATCAAGCGGCGATCAGCGGTTCTGCATTCGTCACGACGGTTCCGCCCAAGTTCCTGCCAGGCTCATGCCGCGGTTGAACTTGGTTTGCGAAATGGAAAGGCGGCTTGCGAGCCGCCTTTTTTCTTTGCCTGGTGACTTCCATTCCGAAGTAATCTGCATTGCCGCGCTGGCCAACGGCGCCCAGCGACCTCTGCCGATTTGACTGCCCAGCGGGATTCAGCCGAAATGCGTGACGAACCGGCGGTTCATGCTGTGAACACGAACGGGAAAAGCGTGCACAGTCGGATCGGTCCTAGCCGGGCTGCGTGCGGTTCTGGCAGGTAAGAATGCTCGGCCCAGGCAGCTTCCGATTCCAGCTCGCCCTGACCACACCCACACCAGCTTCATGAGTCACAGCGAGGTCGAACTCA
Source organism: Burkholderiales bacterium Ga0077547 (assembly GCA_001464195.1). Taxonomy (GTDB): domain Bacteria; phylum Pseudomonadota; class Gammaproteobacteria; order Burkholderiales; family Burkholderiaceae_C; genus PBB1. The sequence continues at coordinate 43,807 of LNEY01000019.1, read as the reverse complement.
CCATCCTGATGCCCTGCCTGAACGAGGCATTGACCTTAGGCACGTGCATTGAGAAGGCCAGGGCCTTCTTGACGCGCACCGGTGTTGCCGGAGAAGTACTCATCGCTGACAACGGCTCTACAGACGGATCGCAGCAGCTGGCCCTGTCGCTTGGTGCACGGGTGGTGTCGGTTTCGGTGCGCGGCTATGGCGCCGCGCTGATCGCGGGCATCGACTCGGCATCGGGTCGCTTCATCGTGATGGGCGACTCGGACGACAGCTACGACTTCAGCCGGCTCGATCACTTTCTTGCCGAGTTGCGACGCGGTGCGCAGCTGGTCATGGGCAACCGATTTGCTGGCGGCATCATGCCTGGCGCCATGCCGGTCTTGCACCGCTACCTGGGCAACCCGGTGCTGAGCTTCGTTGGGCAGGTGCTGTTCAAGTCGCCAGTGAAGGACTTTCACTGCGGGTTGCGCGGGTTCTCGCGCGATGCCATCCGCTCGCTCGACCTGCGTTGCGAAGGCATGGAGTTCGCCAGTGAGATGGTGGTGAAGGCCACGCTCAGCGGTCTGGCCATCGCCGAAGTGCCGACGGTGTTGTCGCCCGATGGCAGAGATCGTCCCCCGCACCTTCGCAGCTGGCGCGATGGCTGGCGGCACCTGCGCTTCCTGATGCTTTACTCGCCCCGTTGGCTTTTCCTGTACCCGGGGGCGGCGCTGGCAGTGGCTGGCCTGGTGCAACTGGTCATTGCGAATCTCCACTTTGCCCTGACCCCGGGGTGGCCGATCGGTATTCACACCCAGCTGTTCGCAGCCGCAGCGATGATGATGGGCTACCAAGCGGTGCTGTTTGCCATGGGGGCAGTCTTGGCCAGGCATCACGCGCAACTGGCAGCGCCCGACCCGAGCGAGCAGGTCATTCGCCGCGTCGCCAGCGGCCCAGTGCTGCCGGTGGCCGGCGGCCTTGCCACCACCGCCGGCCTGGTGCTGTGCGCAGGCCTGACCCTGCAGTGGGGTCAATCCGGCTTCGGTGCGCTGATCCCCGAGTCGGCCATGCGGCAGATCATTCCGGGCGTGGCACTGCTGCTGATGGGCACACAGTCACTGCTAGCTTCGGTGTTCTTTGCGGCGATGCGAAGCGCCTTTGATTCGAGCCGCCCCCTGCCGGCAACGGGTCGGGTGCGCGCGGGCTGGCCGAGCAGCGACGCATGAGTCGCCGCCACTGGTTTGAACTGCTTGTAGTCACTTTGATGGCTGCGATGGCGGCGGCCAGCCTCCCCCTGATGAACGGCCACCTGGGGTGGAGCTGGGACGCCATCAACCACCAGGTCTACCTGGGCATGACGGCCGAGCACCCGCGCTGGCACCTGGACGTGGTGGCCGCCAGTGGGCAGACCTACCAGTACCCGTACCTCTACTGGCCCGTCTACCGCATGGCCTTGCTGGACGCCCAAGGTGCCTGGGTTGCTGCGGCATGGGCTGCGGTACAGGCGGCTTGCGTGATGCCACCCGTGTGGCTGGCGGCATACCGCATGTTGCCCCAGGAGGGCGGCGCTGCCGAGGCGGCTGCCGAGCGAGTGGCTGCCTGCGTGCTCGGCGTCATGAGCATCGTGTTGTGGGCCTCACTGCAAACGACTGCGAACGATGTGCTCGCAGCGACGCCGTTGCTCTGGTCCGTGGCCATCGCACTGAAGCCTGATGCCAGCCAACGAAGGCTGCTGGCGATGGGCGCGCTGTTCGGGGTGTCCGTGGCTTTCAAATTGTCCAACGCGCTTTTCGTACCGATGATGCTGATGTGGGGATTCGAGACCCGGTCACCGTACCTGTCTCTGCACAGAGGATTGCGCCTGTGGGGCGGTGCTGCCGTCGGCTTTCTGGTGGCGTACGCACCTTGGGGGGTGCAGCTGTGGACGAACATGGGCCACCCGCTGTACCCGTTCATGGGCCGCTGAACCTCCTGCCCCGATCACATGGACCGCTTCACGCCAGACGTGTTTCTCGAGTGGCTGCTCCGGCCCTTCCTGATGGCCGACCCGTCGGCGTTCATGTACGTGGAATTCATGGCGCCCGATCTGCGTCCGGCGTTTCTGATTGCCATGCTGTTCATTGGTGCTGTCTTTGGTTCGCTGAAGGGTCGGCTGACTGCTGAAACGTGGCGGCTGTTGATGGCCTTCTGGCTCACCCTCTATCTGTGGACCTTCGTCATCGGCAATGGTCGCTACTTCCTTTCGGCGCTGCTGCTGCTCGGCCCATTGATCATGCTGGCCTGGCGAGGCCTGCCGGGGACGAAGCCTTTTCGCTGGGCGACGCTGGTACTGATCGGCGGCCTCCAGGCGGTAGCGCTCGCCAGCAGCTACAAACCTGATGTATGGGGCAGAGCAGACTGGGTCAGCGGGACAGGCATTGACATCGAGGAGGCCGCGCTGCGTCACCGCCCGGCGGTCTTCATCATGGCGAGCGTCAACGCCTACTCGATCCTGGTGCCACGGTTCCATCCCGACTCGCGATGGGCACAGCTGGTCGGGCAGCGCGACATTTCACCGGCGGCGCGTGAGTACGCGTCGGTCGTGGAACTGCTGTCGAGTGAGCTTCCGAAGCTGCTGGTCATCCCGATTCCGGGCGGCTGGTCGGACAAGCACAACCAGCCCGATTTGGAACTGCGCAAGCTCCTGGGCCAGTCGCTGTCGACTTACGGGCTGACCCTGAACGGTGAGCCGTGCATGGTGCTGCGGTCAACCCTGCCTCGTGTCAGCGCGGGCGCGGCGGTGACCTCTCAGCCAGGCACAGTGCCGAAGGAACCGGAGCGGGGGTTCTGGTTCTGCCCGATGAGTTACTCGGATGCTGACCGCATTGCCGCCATCGCGAAGCCGCCTCAGGCATTGCAATGGTCAGACGTTTTTGAAGCGATCGAACAACGGTGCCCGAGGTTCTTTCCGCCGGGCAGCGGTGTGACGCGAGAGTTCGATGGAACGGCCAGTCGGTGGTATCCCAGCATCGACATGCTGATCAGCATCTGGGGCCCTGGCGATGTCACCTACAAGTACTTTCGCGCGCTCAACCATCGCTCCATTGGCAGCGTGGCGGACATACGCGCTGGTAAGTTCGTGGTTCAGTGCGACAAGCCTCCGGGCCGCTACCAGATGCCGTGGAGCGAGGAATGATCATTCGCGGTGATGCAGCGTCGAAGCGAACAGCAACTGTGTGCGAGATGCTCTGATGTCGTACCTTTATCCCTCAGCTGCGCCGTTGATCAGTCTCGTTGTCGCGACGCGCAACGTGGCGCACTGCCTGCCCCGTTGCCTGGACAGCTTGCGCGCGCAGTCCTTCCGTGATTTCGAGGTCATCGTCATGGACGGCGGATCCACCGACGGCACGGTGGATCTGTTGCAGGCGGCCTCCGACGTGGTCACCGAGTGGCGTTCGGGCGCCGACCGAGGCATCTACGATGCCTGGAACAAGGCGCTGCCGCTGGCGAGAGGCGAGTGGATTGCCTTCCTCGGCGCCGACGACTGGCTGTGGGACGCCGACGCGCTCGCACACCTCGCTCCGGCACTGCGCCGCGCCGCGCCGCGCCACCGCGTTGTCTACAGCAGGTTGCGCCAGCTGGACGCGACCGGTCGTGTCATCGACGAACTGGGCGAGCCCTGGGAGGCCTGCCGCGAACGCTTCCGCTCGCACGTCTGCCTGCCGCACCCGGGCCTCATGCACCACCGCACGCTCTTCGACCAGTACGGCGGGTTTGACGACAGCTTCCGCCTCTCGGCGGACTACGAATTCCTGCTGCGTGAGCTGGCGAACGCCGACGCGCTTTTCGTGCATGCGCTGACCGTCGGCGTGGGCTGGGGCGGAACCACCACGTCGCCCGGGAACTTCATCCTCGGCATGCAAGAGACGCTGCGTGCGCTCCGTCTGCACGGATTGCGTCCGCCGCCCCTCGCCTGGGCCTACTGGTCGCTCCTCGCGCACGCGTACACCGTGCTGCGCGCGCTGGTAGGCGAGCGCAACGCACGTCGCCTTGCCGACCTCTACCGTGTACTCACGTTCCGTAAGCCCCGGTATTCCGTTGCGCAAACGGCGGGCCCGGAGGAAAGCGCGCGTTGAAGCTGGTGCTGATCAGTTCGCTCTACTCGCCGCACACCCATGGCGGCGCCGAGCGCGTTGCGCAGCAGGTGGCCGAAGGCCTTGCGGCACAGGGCCACGGCGTGGACGTGATCACGCTTGGCAAGTCGGAGGATCCGCCTGAGGACGAACTGAACGGCGTTCGCGTGCACCGCGTTCCTCTGCGCAACCTCTACTGGCCGTTTCCCGTTGCCCGCGCGGGCTTCCCGGCCAAGGTGGTGTGGCACGCGCGTGACTCGAACAACGCCACCATGGCGCGCAGTGTCGGCGCGCTCCTCGACAGGATCCGCCCGCAGGTGGTGAACACGCACAACCTGGCCGGCTTCTCCGCGGCGATATGGGAGGCCGCTGCCGACAGGGGCCTGCCGCTCGTCCACACGCTGCACGACCACTACCTGCTTTGCCCGTACAGCACGATGTTCCGGAACGACCGTAACTGTGTGCGGCCCTGCCTACGCTGCCGGATCGCCACGGCGCCGCGGCGTGGACTGGCGCGGCACGTGGGCGCGGTGATCGGCGTGAGCCACTACATCCTTGATCGGCACCGGGATGAGGGTCTGTTCAGCAGCGCGGCGGCCTCGGTCGTCTACAACGGCTTTCGCACGTCTGCAGGCGAGCCTGCGCCGCGCACGCCCGGCGAGCCGCTGCGCGCGGGTTTCCTTGGCACGCTCGCGCCGAACAAGGGCCTGGATCGCCTGATCGACGCTTTCCTCGCCTTGCCGGCCGGCGCCGCGGAACTGCGCATCGGCGGCACGGGCGACGCGGGCTGCGAGGCGTCTCTCAGGGCCCGCACTGCATCGCGATCCGACATCCGCTGGATGGGTCGTGTTCGGGCCGAGGACTTTCTGGCCCAGCTCGACGTTCTGGTCGTGCCGTCCCTGTGCAAGGAGGCGATGGGGCTGGTCGCGATTGAGGCCATGGCGCAGGGCCTGCCGGTCGTCGCGGCGCGGCGCGGTGGCCTGGCGGAACTGGTGCGCGACGATTGCGGCTGGCTGTACGATCCCGATGATCGATCCCGCCTGCCGGAGATCCTCAGTGAAATCATCGCCCGGCGCGACTCCCTGGAACCTCTGAGTGCCGCTGCGCGGGAGGCGGCACGCCGCTTCAGCGCCGAGGCGATGTTGTCGGGCTATCTCGCCGCCTACGCGGCTGTCCTCGACTGACGCGCCCGAGCCGGACAAAGGTGCTGCTCACCGAGGCAAGGAAATTGAAGCGATGTTTCCCTGACCAGAAGGCGCCTGGGGGCGCGGCAGTCCTGGCTGCCGCACTTCGGTCTTGCAATCTCAGCGATGTCTGCATCGTGGTGGCCGTGCAGTGGAAAGAAGCCCTTTCCAAAGCGACCATCTTGCGCCGGCCGCTGTTAAAGTTGATGAGAGTCGACCGCTCACACAGCAGCTTCTGCGCGTCAAAGACAAGGAGCCTGAATTGCTGAAGACTGACAGCGATGGGTTTCGGTCTGCACTGCTTGCTCGGCAAGGGTTGCCTCGCGAGGATTGGGCGACGTGAACACAGTACGCTTATCGACCGGTGTCTCATTCGATACCGCTGCTGGTGCCTCCATTCTCGAAGGCGCTATCGCTGCCGGGGTGCTTCTTGAACACAGCTGCCGCACGGGAAGGTGCGGCGCCTGTCGCGCCATGTGCTTGGCTGGCCAGACAAGGCCGCTGCGCGATGCGGTGGCGCTGACCGCAGAAGAAGAAGCTGCCGGCTGGGTCCTCACCTGCACCCATGAAGCCATGTCCAGCCTTGTTCTGGACATCGAAGACCTTGGCGCATTGGCAGGCATCTCTGAGAAAACGCTGCCCGCACGCATCGATGCATTGCAGCGCGTGGCGTCTGATGTCATGCGTGTCGAGCTTCGGCTGCCACCGACGACCGGCTTCAACTTCGTGGCGGGGCAATCCATCTCACTCACGGGTCCGAGTGGGGCGAGGCGCAGCTATTCCCTGGCCGGCGACCCTGACCGCCTGGGGCGCATCGAACTGCATGTTCGAGAAGTCCCTGGCGGCGTTCTCAGCGCCTACTGGTTTGGCGAAGCCAAGGTCAATGACCTGCTTCGCTTCAGGGGACCGAGTGGCACGTTCTTTCTGAGAGAGGTTTCAGGGCACGACGTGGTGTTCCTCGCCACGGGCACGGGGATCGCTCCCATCACCTCGATGCTAGCGCAACTCCATGCCATGCCCGATGGGAGCCGGCCTGCCTCAGTCGCCTTGTACTGGGGTGGGCGCGTTCCGCAGGACCTGTACTGCGATCCTTCCGACATTTATCCGGCGCTTGAGTACGTGCCGGTGCTTTCGCGGGCGGGGGCAGGCTGGCACGGCGAACGCGGGTACGTACAGGATGTGTTCTTGTCGCGAACACGGGCTGACCCCAACACACACATTTATGCATGCGGTTCCGAGGTCATGGTGAATGCGGCGCGGCGCACATTGCTCGCCGCAGGCCTGCCACCACGCCGCTTTCACTTCGATGCGTTCGTCAGTTCGGCGTGACCATCTGATGGCCATGAGCCCGAAAGAGTCAACCCCATGAAAGCAGTCATTCTGGCCGGTGGATTAGGTACGCGGCTCAGCGAGGAAACCGCCACGCGTCCGAAGCCGATGGTGGAGATCGGGGGCAAACCCATCCTGTGGCACATCATGAAGGTCTATGCAGCGCATGGCATCCACGATTTCGTGATCTGCTGCGGCTACAAGGGCTATGTCATCAAGGAGTACTTCGCCAACTATTTCCTGCACATGTCAGACGTGACCTTTGACATGCGCAACAACCAAATGCAAGTGCACAGCAAGCGTGCCGAGCCGTGGTCGGTGACCCTGGTAGACACTGGCGACCGATCGATGACGGGGGGCCGATTGCTGCGAGTGGCCCAGTATGTCGAGAACGAAGAAGACTTTTGCTTCACGTACGGCGATGGTGTCGGAGACATAGACATTGGCGAATCGATCGCCTTTCATCGCGAGCACGGGAAGGCCGCGACGCTCACATCGGCCTATCCACCAGGGCGATTCGGTGCGCTGGACATTCGCCAGCGCCAGGTGCTGAACTTTAAGGAGAAGCCGAGGGGTGATGGCGCGATGATCAACGGTGGCTTCTTCGTGCTGAAGCCCGACGTGTTGCGGTACATCGACGGCGACAGCAGCGTCTGGGAACAGGAGCCATTAATGCGCCTGGCCAAGGATGGGCAACTCATGGCTTTCGAACATCACGGTTTCTGGCAAGCGATGGACACGCTGCGGGACAAGGTACTGCTTGAGGAACTGTGGGCCTCGGGAAATGCCCCGTGGAAAAAGTGGGACTGAGCCGATGACCGTCGACCCCGGGTTCTGGCGCAAGCAGCGCGTTCTGCTCACCGGTCACACCGGCTTCAAGGGCAGCTGGCTGAGCCTGTGGCTGCAGCGCATGGGTGCGGAGGTCCATGGCTTCGCGCTGGAGCCTCCGACGGTGCCCAGCCTGTTTGTCGAAGCCCGCGTGGCGCAGGGAATGCACAGCATCATCGGCGACGTTCGAGATGCAGCGGCAGTGGCTCGCGCCGTGGCTGAGGTCAGCCCCGACATCGTGATCCACATGGCCGCTCAGCCTCTCGTGCGCCTGTCGTATGCCGAGCCCGTGGACACCTACGCCACCAATGTCATGGGCACGGTTCATTTGCTGGAGGCTGTGCGTCAGAACCCGAGCGTTCGCGCCGTGGTCTGTGTGACCACCGACAAGTGTTACGAGAATCAGGAGTGGGTGTGGGGCTATCGCGAACACGAGCCAATGGGCGGGCACGACCCCTACAGCAACAGCAAGGGCTGCGCCGAATTGGTAACGAGTGCCTATCGCCGTTCCTTTCTGGCGCCCGCTGGCACAGGCGTTGCGTCCGCCCGCGCGGGCAATGTCGTCGGCGGTGGCGACTGGGCGCTTGACCGGTTGGTTCCGGACGTCCTGCGGGCGTTCGAGTGCGGCGAGCCCGTAGTGGTTCGCAGACCGAACGCCACAAGGCCCTGGCAGCATGTTCTCGAGCCGCTGTCGGGCTACCTGACGCTGGCGCAAAGCCTCGCACGTGAAGGTCAGGCCAACGCCGAAGCCTTCAATTTCGGGCCTTGCGATGAGGATGCACGGCCGGTGCAATGGATCGTCGAACGTCTGGCCGAGCTCTGGGGGAACGGCGCCCGCTGGCAGCTTGATGGTCGTGCTCTCCCGCACGAAGCCAATTGCCTGAAGCTGGACATCAGCAAGGCCAATGCACGCCTGGGCTGGCGGCCGCGGTGGCACCTGGCGCAGACCTTGGACCAGATTGTTCAATGGCATCAGGCTTGGCTGGCGCAAGACGACGTCCATGCCCTGTGCCTGCAGCAGATTTCCGCATACAGCGAAGCCTTCGAATCGAGTCCGTCATGAGCGAAGTCAAGACCATCGTCCTCCAGCCGGTCAGCGCTGGTGTGTCCGGCGAAACGATGGCGCAGGCCAAGTTGCGCGAGCAGATCGTTGACCTGGTGCAGCAGTACGCCGACGTGCAATATGCACCGAACCCATTCATTCCAGGTGTCACGCCTGTGCCTGTGTCCGGCAAGGTCATCGGGGCCCAGGAGTTGAAGCTGATGGTCGAAGCCAGCCTCGACGGTTGGTTGACGACGGGCCGTTTCAATGCCGCCTTCGAGGAACGGCTGGCCCGCTTCTTGGGCGTCAAGCACCTGATCACCGTAAACTCGGGCTCTTCGGCCAATTTGGTTGCGTTTTCAACGCTGACCTCGCCGCGGCTGGGTGACCGCGCCATACGGCCGGGTGACGAGGTCATCGGCGTGGCCGCAGGCTTTCCCACGACCGTCAACCCGATCTTGCAGTTTGGCGCCGTGCCCGTGTTCGTCGACATCGAGCTGGCCACACACAACATTGACGCCAGCCTGATCGAAGCTGCCATCACGCCCAAGACCAAGGCCATCATGCTGGCCCACAGCCTGGGTAACCCCTTCCATGTGGAGCGGGTGACTGCGCTTTGCAGGAAGTACGGTCTCTGGTTGGTGGAAGACTGCTGCGATGCGCTGGGTGCCACTTACCAGGGCCAAATGGTCGGCACCTTCGGCGACATCGCGACGCTGAGCTTCTACCCTGCCCACCACATCACGATGGGCGAGGGCGGGGCTGTGTTTACCAACAACCCCGAGCTGAAGCTGATCGCCGAGTCGTTCCGCGATTGGGGCCGTGACTGTTTTTGTCCGCCGGGAAAGGACAACACCTGCAACAAGCGCTTCTGCTGGAAGCTGGGCGATCTGCCGCAGGGCTACGACCACAAGTACACCTACAGCCACCTCGGCTACAACCTGAAGATCAGCGACATGCAGGCCGCCTGTGCGCTGGCGCAACTCGATCGCCTGGACGAATTCATCGCAGCGCGTCGGGCCAATTTCGCATACCTGCACGCCCGATTGCAGAGCTGCGCTGAGTTCCTGCATCTGCCCACGGCCACGCCGGGTAGCGATCCCTCGTGGTTCGGCTTCCCGGTGGTGCTGAAAGGGACGTCGGGTGTCAATCGCGTGGACCTGCTGACCTATCTGGACGATCACAAGATCGGCACGCGCCTGCTGTTTGCCGGAAACCTGACGCGTCAGCCTTACATGAGCGGCCAGAACTTCCGCGTCAGCGGCGCGTTGACCCACACCGACATCGTGATGAACCAGACCTTCTGGCTGGGCGTCTACCCGGGGTTGCAGGAACCGCACCTCGCGTACATCGTTCAAAAGCTGGAAGAATTTTTCGGCCTCGGCTTCTAAGCCATTTCTGACGCAACAGTGCGCATCTTCCTCACCGGTGCAACGGGCTTCTTGGGCGGCGTGCTTGCCAGGCATTGGGCCGCAGCGGGCCACGATGTGTTCGCGCTTGTGCGGAGCAGTTCTCGCCGGTGCGGACCCAATGATCAGGCTGCCGACTTCATCCCGTTGACATTCAGCAGCGACGCCGAGGTACTTGAGGCGTTCGAGGTCGCCCGTCCGCAGGTCGTCGTGCATACCGCTTGTGCTTACGGCCGCGATGGAGAGACGCCCTTGCAACTGCTGGACGCGAACGTTCGCCTGGGCGTCATGTTGCTCCAGGCTATCCTTGCCGGCACTGAACAGCCGGTGACAATGCTGAACACCGACACCGTACTTGAACCCGAGGTCAGCCTTTACGCGCTGAGCAAGCAGCAGTTCAGCGAATGGGGCGTGCGGCTGGCCAAACTGCATCCCGAGCGCTTGCGGTTCGCAGACATGCGTTTGCAGCACATGTACGGCCCGGGAGACGCTCTCTCAAAATTCACGACGCGTGTGCTGCATGCGTGCCATGCCAATGAACCCCGGCTGGCACTGACCGCTGGCGCGCAGCGCCGCGACTTCGTCCACATCGATGATGTCGTGCGGGCCTACGACACCGTGCTGCACCACATCGGGAGCTTGGGCGCGGTGGATTCCATCGATGTCGGCTCGGGTTCTGCACATTCGGTGCGCGAGTTCGTCGAGGCCGTTCATCTGCTGACCGGCTCAAGCACGGCACTCGACTTTGGCGCTTTGGATTACCGCCCCGGCGAGGCCATGTTGAACATCGCTGATACCAGCCGCCTGCGCGCCATGGGCTGGGCACCACGGTACGACATCATTTCTGGCCTGCGCGACACACTTTGGAAGGAATTCAACAAGTGAAACTCTTGATCACAGGGGGCTGCGGATTCCTGGGAAGCAACCTGGCTGCCCACGCGGTTGCGCAAGGCTTTGAGCTTTGCGTGTTCGACAACTTGTCTCGCCAGGGTTCCCAACTCAATCTCACCTGGCTGCGAGGTGCGGGGCAGTTCGACTTCATCCACGGCGACATTCGTAACCCGAACGACGTGAATCGCGTCGTCCAATCGTTTCGTCCTCAGATGGTGTTCCATCTAGCAGGCCAAGTGGCCATGACCACGTCGATCGCCAACCCGCGGCTGGACTTCGAGACCAATGCGCTGGGGATGCTCAACCTGCTCGAAGCCGTGCGCCACTTCGCGCCTGAGGCCGGGGTGATCTATTCATCCACCAACAAGGTGTATGGCGATCTCGAGCAATACCGCTACGAGGAGTCTGCGACGCGGTACATCTGCATCGACCATCCGCGCGGGTTTTCAGAAAACGTTCCACTGGACTTGCATTCGCCCTATGGCTGCTCAAAGGGCGCAGCCGACCAGTATCTTCTGGATTACCACCGCATCTTCGGGCTGCGGACGGCGGTTTTCAGACATTCGTCCATGTACGGCGGCAGGCAATTCGCGACGTTCGATCAGGGCTGGATCGGTTGGTTCTGCCAGATGGCCGCCGAAACGCGCGCCGGGTTGCGCAAGGAGCCTTTTTCGATCTCTGGCAACGGCAAGCAGGTGCGAGATGTGCTGCATGCGCAAGACATGATCGATCTGTACTTCTCCATGGCGCAGCACATCGATGAGGCGGCTGGTCAGTCGTTCAACGTCGGTGGCAGCATGGCCAACAGTTTGTCGCTGCTGGAGTTGTTCGAGTTGCTTGAGTCGGCGATTGGCGCGCCGTTGTCGTACGAACATCTGCCGCCGCGCAGCAGCGATCAACGCGTCTTTGTAGCCGACATCGCCAAGGTGCACGGTGTCACGGGATGGACACCCAAGGTCAGCGCTGCCGAAGGCGTTCTGAGGATGCTCCAGTGGGTAGACAGCATGATGCGAAGGCCCAGTTGAGCCCAGCCACATCCGCGCCATTGATGACTGCAAGAACCCGCGTTGTGGTCCGGCAGTCGATGCTGGGGCTGGCCTGTGCTCTGGGCGCGGCCGCAGCCACCTTCGCAACGATGCCGCTGATGTTGCAGTTGCTGAGCAAGCAGTCCTTTGGTGTGTGGCTGGTGCTGCTGTCGGTATTCCAGTGGCTCACGCTGTTGGATCTGGGTGTGTCTGCTGGCGCGCGCAACGAGATCGCTCGCGCGGCGGCTCTGCAGGACCATGAGCGGGTGCGCCGCGCCATCACCACGGGCTGGCTCTACGTGAGCCTCATTTCTTTTGCCCTGTTCCTCTTGACGGCGAGTGTCTTGTGGCTGACGCCTGCGCGTCATTGGCTGGCTGTCCACGTCTTCGGCGGGGTCGATCCCGGCGCTGCCCTCTGGCTTGTTGCCGCAGGCGCTTGCATTGCTTTCGCCATGGGTTACGTCCAGAGTGCCTTTGCGGCACTGGAAAAGGCGTCGGCCGTCTCGCTCTTCGCACTGCTATCGAACGTCATGTTTGCGGCACTGCTGCTGCTTGCGCAGTGGCTTTCGCTCGATCGTATGTCCGAAGTCGCAGCCTTGTATCTGATGGCGATCGTCGGCGCGAACGCCTGGCTCATCGCTCGCTTCTATGTCTTGTATCCCCAATACCGGCCTCGGCTTTCATCGATCGATCACCGCATCCGGTACGCAATTGTCGGTTTCGGCCTGCGTCTGTTCGTCATCCAACTGGCAGCCTTGGTGATCTTCACGACATCGCGCGTGATGTCCAGCTTGCTGCTGGGCCCGGAGAGCGTCGTGGTCTATGAGGCCGGATTCAAGATTTTTTCAGTGATCACGATGGTTCACACCCTGGTGATGTCGACGCTGTGGTCAAGCTTCACCCAGGCGCATGAGCAAGGTGAGTTGCAATGGATACGCGGCAGCCTGCTGCGCTTGATGCAGGCAATGCTGATCCTGGTTGTTGGCTGCGCCGCGCTGGCCTGGGTTTGCCCGTGGCTGATCATTCAGTGGCTCGGCGCCGATCAAGTGGGCAGCCCTTCCGTGTATGCCTTGTTTGCGTTGACAACCGTGCTGGGTTGCTGGTCGAACATCTTCGCCTACTTCCTCAACGGAGTTGGCAACACCAGCGTGCAACTACTGTCGGCCGTTGCGGCATGCCTTGTCAACATTCCCGCCACCTACTTTTTCACGGTGACGTTGGACTACGGCCTGACGGGGATCCTGCTGGGCACTCTTGTCTCTCTGGGTTTCTTCTCGGTCCTGGGTCCGATCCAGGTGCGGCGCTTGCTTCAGGCGAGGACAAATTGAACGCAGAACTCGTCAGTATTCTCATCCCCGTCTACAACCGATGGGACCTGATCGAAGATACGATAGGTTCGGCGCTGGCTCAGACTTACGAAGCGGTTGAAGTGGTCGTTGTCGACAACGCGAGCACGGACGGCACTTGGGAGAAGATTCAGTCGTTGGCGGCAACGGACTCGCGGATTCGGGCCTTCCGCAACGACAGCAATATCGGCCCGGTGCGCAACTGGATCGCTTGCGCCCAACGTGCTCAGGGGGTGTACTCCAAGATCTTGTGGTCAGACGATTTGATCGAGCCTGAGTTTCTGAGTGCCTGCGTACCTTACTTGAAGTCAGCGGACGTCGGTTTCGCCTACTCCGCGGCTCGCGTCTTTGAGCACGGAGCAATGCCGCAAGACGCTCCCGTCGACTTTGACTCCCTGAGTGCAGGCATCCATCCAACAAGCACCTTCGTACGGGGTGCCTTGCTGAATGGGCCTTTCCCGTGCTCTCCCGGATGCGCGTTGTTCCGAACCAGCGACCTGTTGCGCAACCTGTGGTTGGACATTCCCAACGCGATCGGCAGCGACTTCAGCATGCACGCGATAGGTAACGATTTGCTGTTGTTCTTGCTGACAGCCAAGGTCTACCCAAAGTTCGCCTTCGTCAAGCAACCCTTGGCGCTGTTTCGGTCACATCCGGGCTCGATCTCGATGGGTTCCGGGACGGGGCGTCGTCTCCTGCACTACGACATCGTGCGTGCCGGCTTTGCCCAGCAGCACGTGAAGGACAAACGCGTCCTGCTGCTTTTGCATGGGATGCTGTGGCTTCACCTGATTCGATACTCTGGATATCGCTATGGGCTCCGACGGGTACGTGACTTTTATCCAAAGCCAGCTTCCCGTCCCGCTGATACGTGAGCGGAGTCGATGCAGTTTGCGGGGATCGACTCAGGTGCAGCGCTGCAGCGATCGTGAAGCTGGTGCCGCGGTTTCTGGATCGCCAGCGCGTAACCGTTGAGCGCGATCAACCCAACAAGGCATCAAGCCGTGCCGCCAACGCCGATGGCGAGTTGGTAAACGCCCACGGTCGCGCGCGCAAAGTTGTCGGCACCAAACTGTTCGCGCACCCGGATATTCCCCAAGGTAACTCGCTGCGAGCGCAAGTCCTCGTTGTCAATGAGAAGTGCCACGACGCTGGCCAAGTGACGCAGATCCGCGGGCGCTGCCAAACAGTCGGCCAGTACAGGCCCGACTGTTTCGGCGACTGGCGCGATGCCGTATGCGGCAAAGGCCGTGCAGCACGCCATGGCCTCCGCAAGAACAAGCCCGAAACCCTCTCGGGTCGACGGCAGCACCAGCACCTTTGCCGCCTTGATATGTGCAATCACATCGGCGTGGCTTTCCAGTTCACCAAGCCACTCGAGTTGATGTGACACGCCAACGGCTTCGGCCTGCGCCCGAATCGCGTCCGCAACAGGTCCGCCGCCGATCATCCGCAGCTTCAGCGGCTGGAGTCCTCGGCTCTTGCGTGCGGCACTGAGTAAAGCAGCGACTTCAAGAAAGACTTCGGGGTGCTTGTGCGGAACCATGCGCCCGACAAAGATCAGATCAGTCGTGCTGGGGTGCGGCGCGATGGCATCGATGGCCTTGATGTCGATTCCATTCGGCACGACTGAAATCGAGGATGGCGCCAGGCCCATGCGCTGCACAAGCGCGCTCTTCACGGCATCGCTCACCGTCAGAACGCGGCTGTAACTCAGGCGGTAAAGACGGCGCTCGACGAAACCGGCAAGCCAACCATCCCATGCCGACATCCATTGATCGGCAGCTGGTTTGCTCGAGTACGCCGTCGATGTGTCGTGAATGGTGGCGACCAACGGAATGCCCCTGAGCTTGCAGATGAGCCATGCCGCCGGCAGCGGCGCGTAAGTCTGGCAGTCGACCACATCGGGCCGATGACGCGCCAGATGCACGATGACACTGAGCATGAATCGCAGCTTGGCACCGAACGATCGCAGCGGGGGTTGCATGATCCGGGGGCCCGCATGCAGGTGGCGCGCGCCGTCAAATTCTTCAGCGTCGGCACTGTCTTTCTGGCGCATGGACAGCCAGGTGACCTGATGCCCCTTCGCGACCAACTCCCTCGCCAGAATCGCATACCGCTTCTCGCCACCGCCCATGGCGTACGGGGGCGACATTTCGCTGACGATGAGCACGTGCATGGCTTACGGTGCGACCGCCCACCGCATCAAGGCAGTGGGTTGGGCGCGCGTTGCCACTCAGCCCATTTCTCGGCGACCCAGGTTGAAAAGCTGGTTCGAAAGCATGCTTCTGAGAGCCCTGCAACACTGCGTCTGCAGCGGTCCGCGACATCATCTGGCCAATTGTCAGACGCCGATCGGATGGCCTGGGCCAGCGCTTCGGGCGTCGGCTCATCGAAGAGCCACGCGTTGTCGCCGTGACGCAGATAGTCCAGCACACCGCCACGGGCCAACGCCACCACAGGCGTACCAGCGGCGAGGGATTCGGCCGGGGCAATTCCGAAGTCCTCGACCGCAGCGAAGACGAACATGCTGGCTAACTGCAGCAGACGCTGCTTGTCTGCTTCTGACACGGCGCCCAGAAACTGCACGTTGGATGGTGCCCTCGTCTGAAGTGCATTCCGCTGGGGGCCGTCACCGGCGACAGTGAGCTTCCAGTCGGGCAGCAGCCGGAATGCTTCGATCATCAGTGCGACGTTCTTGTAGCCCAGCAAGCGGCCGAGGGTGACGCAGTGCCGGGGATCGCGCGCAACGGTTGCGAGCGGCTCGACATCCACCGCCACCGGCGGGTGGATGACATTCGCCGCTCGCCGATAGCACTTGAGGATGCGGCGCCGTACGAAGTCGGAGTTGGCTGCGAAATGATCCACCCCATGGTGGCTGGCGGCGTCCCAAACCCTCAAGCGATGAAAGAAGTGCCGCGCGAGCCAGCCCATCACGCCGCGGTCAAGCCCTTCCTGTGCAAGGTAAGTTGCCTGCATATCCCAAACGTAGCGCATCGGCGAATGGCAGTAGCAGAGATGCAGCGCATCGGGGGGAACGATCACTCCCTTGGCCACGCAGTGGCTGCTGGAAATGATCAGGTCGTGACCGCTGAGGTCGAATTGCTGCATTGCAAAGGGCATCAACGGCAGGCATTGGGTGAAGTAGCGCTCGATGCACGGCCAACGATCAAGAAACGAGGTGACGGTGCACTGGCTCCTGAAGCGCGCTCGTAGGGCAGGCTCCATCCGGTCGATCAGCAGGTAAAGCGTCGCGTCTGGATAGATCGAAAGGATTTGCTCCAGCACCCGCTCCGAGCCCGCGTAGTCGACCAGCCATTCGTGCACGACAGCAACGTTGCGGGGCGAGACTGCAGGCAGCATGCCGCGATGGTATCTGCAGGAAATGCGGCCGCTCCAATCCATCGAACCAAAGTAAGCTCTCGTCAGTGCACTCTAGGAATTCGAATTTGCTCATCGATGTCGCTGAACCACAGGGCGTTTATCGCCGCGCTTGCGGCAGCGCTTGTATTTCTGGTCTGGTACCCGTCGCCGTATTCGACGCTGGCCGGGGGCACAGGCCTGTTCCTTCTGATCGTTTCCGTCGACGTGGTGATGGGGCCGGCGCTGACGGCGGTCGTAGCGAGCCCGGGCAAGAGAGGTGGGCCGAGCTGACGCGCGACCTGGCGGTGATCGTGGTTCTGCAGCTGGCAGCATTTGGCTATGGGCTGTACACGATGGCGATGGCGCGGCCGGTGGCGCTGGCGTTCGAGATCGATCGCTTTCGGGTCGTGACGGCAGCCGACATCGAGACAGCGTCGCTGGCCGAGGCGCCACCTGGGTTGCAGACACTGCCCTGGACGGGGCCGAGGCAGATTGCAGCCATCAAGCCGACTGACCCGGCCGAGCAGATAAAAGCACTGGAGCTGGGCTTGGCGGGCTTCGATCTGTCGATGCGACCGAAGTACTGGCGCGAGTACGCCCCACTGGCAGACGCGGCATGGCGGGCCGCGAGGCCCCTGCCGCTGCTGCTGGCGAAGTATCCGCAGGTAGCTGGCGAAGTGGCACGCATCGCGAAGGAGGCGGGCCAGCCGGTGCAGGACCTTAGCTTCCTGCCGCTGATGTCGCGTCGCGAAAGCTGGGTGTCGGTGATTGCCGAGCCGGGCGCCAAGGTGGTGGGGTATCTGCCGGTTGAGGGCTTCTTTTGACCGCTGGCCTGGTGACGTCGGGCTGTGCGCCGCGCCGCAGTGACGGGATCTTCCCGTTGCTGGCTGCCCTGCTGGCGGTGGTGCCTGCCGTCTTGCTGGCCATCAACCTCCCGCCATCGGCGACTTTTCTGAATCAGGCGGCGGCGGTATCGGGCTGGGGCGTGTTTTGCGCGGTGTTGGCGCTTCAGATGAGGCGAGCGCCCGCCGGCGCACCGGCACAGCGTGCAAATGGCGGGTTGAGTGCCTTGCTGCTGACTCTGGCGCTGTTGATCACTGCATGCGCCGTGTCCTGGGCGCGCCATGGCCTACCGCTTTCCATGGCTTCGTCAGCCATGGGTTTGTTGGCCGCTGCCGCCCTGGTGGCGGTGGTGGGTGCGGCAATGATGTCATCGGGCCACGGCCAAGCCGCCTTCCGCGCCCTGTGCATCGCGTTGGTGGTGGCTGGTGTGCTCAGCGTGGCCGTCGGCATGGTGCAGGTGTTTGCACCCGCTTGGGCCGACGGCCAGTGGATTGCGAGCACCTCGCTGGAGGGGCGTGCGTCGGGCAATCTGCGCCAGCCCAACCACCTGAGCAGCCTGCTGCTGTGGTCGCTGGTCGCCGCGCTGTGGCTTTTCGAATCACGGGACGATCGTCGCGGCCGAATGGGGCGCATCGCCTTGCTGGTGCTGATGGTCGCCTGCATCTTCGGCCTGGTGCTCAGTGGCTCGCGCACGGGCATGTTGGGCGTGCTGATGCTGGCGGTGTGGGGCGCGCTCGATGGCACGCTGTCGCGGCGATCGCGGTGGGTGCTGTGCGTGTCGCCGCTGATTTACACGCTGTGCTGGAGCGGCCTCGCGACCTGGGCCGATCTCACCGGCCATGTCTTCGGCGGCGCCGCACGGCTGCGCAGCGAGACCGACATTTCCAGCTCGCGCTTTGGTATCTGGTCTGACACCCTGAGCCTGATCGAGCGGCATCCCTGGTTTGGCGTGGGTTGGGGTGAGTTCAATCTGGCCTGGTCGCTGACGCCGTTCCCGCATCGGCCCGGCGCGTTCTTCGACCACACCCACAACCTGCTGTTGCAATGGGCGGTTGAGCTGGGCGTGCCACTTGCCCTGCTGGTCACGGCGCTGATGAGCTGGGCCCTGTGGCGCGGCTGGCGCGCCAGCTGCCAGAGCGCCATGGCGACGCCAAACCGCGAACGCGCGCTGCTGCTGCGCGCGGCATGGATGATGGTGCTGCTGGTGGCTTGCCACAGCCTGCTCGAGTACCCGCTGTGGTACGCCTATTTCCTGCTGCCGGCGGCTTTCGCCCTCGGGCTGTGTCTGGGTGCCGACGGTCTGGGCCACGGTCTGCGGGGCCCAGCGTCGCGCGCGATCACCCAGAGGGCGCAGCCTGTTCAGCAGGGCTTCTCTGCCCGAGGTGCGGCCTGGCTGACGGCTGCACTGATGCTGATGGCCGGCGGCCTGGCATCGGTGATGGACTACCTGCCGGTGGTGGCGATCTTCGAGCCGGCCGACGATGCCCCGCCGCTGGCCGACCGCATCGCGGAAGGGCGCCGCAGCTGGCTGTTTTCACACCACGCCGACTATGCAGCGGCCACCACCAGCCAGTCGCCTGCCGAGGTGCTGAGCGCGGTGCACGGCGCGAAGCACTTTCTGCTCGATACGCGACTGATGGTGGCCTGGGCGAATGCACTGGCCGAGTCTGGCGACATCGAGCGTGCGCGACACATTGCCGCGCGCCTGCGCGAATTCCGAAATGCGGGGTCGAAAGGGTTCTTTGCGCCGTGCGAGGCTGAGCCCGATCCGGGCGTCGAGCTGCCGTTTCAGTGCGTGGCGCCGTCGCGCCCGATGGACTACCGAGACTTCAGGTGAGCATCGAACCGTGCGGCCTGAACCTCAGCGAGGGCCCTCGGGGCTGACCCAGTCGCCGGATTTCCCGCCATGCTTCTCAAGCACCCGAATCCCGCCCATCACCATGCCGCGGTCGGCGGCCTTGCACATGTCGTAAATGGTGAGCAGCCCGATCTGCACCGCCGTCAACGCCTCCATTTCGACGCCCGTGCGACCCCGCGTTTCAACCTGGGCGGTGCACCGGATGACGCTGGTCGCGCGGTCGATGTCGAAGTCGATGGCCACACGTGTGATCGGCAACGGGTGGCACAGCGGAATCAGATCGGCAGTGCGTTTGGCGGCCTGGATGGCGGCAATGCGTGCCACGCCCAGCACATCACCTTTCTTCGCCGCGCCGTCCTCGATCAGCGCCAGCGTGGTGGGCAGCATGCGGATCTCGCCCGTGGCCCGCGCAACACGGTGGGTTTCGGCTTTCGCCGACACATCGACCATGTGCGCCTGACCCGTGGCATCGAAATGCGTGAGCGGCGAGCCCGCTGATGTGGCGGCGACCACCGAGGGCTCGCCAGAGGTGCTGGCGCTGTCCGTGCCTTCGGCAGATGGGGTCATGGTGAGCAACAAAGCAGCAATGTCGAGTTGGCATCATAGTGACGCTGAACATGGGTCGGTCGCCGAATGGAACCGTTGCGACGACGGACACTCTGACCCTTCATCGTTGCGAAAGCCTTCTTGATCCTCAAACTGCCCCGTTCGCCCCGAATCGTTCGGCGCCTGCCGCTTCGGGCTGGGCTTGGGCTTGTCAGCGTCGCCGTGATGGCGTGCATGCTGGCACCCGGCGTCCAGGCTCAGAACAACCTCCCGACACTTGGCGACAGTGTTTCCGAGGACTTCGGTCTGGCGACCGAGCGGCAATTGGGCGACGCGATCATGCGCGACATCCGCCGCGATCCCGACTACCTCGACGATCCCATCCTGCTGGAATATCTGCAATCGCTGTGGCAGCCCTTGCTGGCTGCGGCCAGGGTTCGTGGTGACCTCGGCGAGGACCTGAGCGAGCGCTTCCCCTATCAGCCGTTCCTGGTCAAGGACCCCAGCGTCAACGCGTTTGCGCTGCCCGGCGGCTACATGGGCGTGCACCTCGGCTTGATGGCGATCACGCAGACCCGCGATGAGCTGGCCTCGGTGCTCGCGCATGAGATGACGCACATCAACCAGCGTCACATCGCCCGCGGCTTCGCCAACAGCCGGCAGCAATCGCTGATCGGCATCGCCACCACCATCCTCGGCGTGATCGCTGCGACGCAGTCCGGTGGCGGCGACGCCGCAGGTGCGCTGATCACCAGCGGACAGGCCGTCGGCATCCAGGGTCAATTGAACTTCTCGCGTGACATGGAGCGCGAGGCCGATCGCATCGGGGCGTCGGTCATGGCCAGTGCAGGCTTCGATCCCTCGGGCATGGCCTCGATGTTCGAACGTCTGCAAAAGGCCTCGCGCCTGAACGACAGCGGCAACTTCCCCTATCTGCGCAGTCACCCGCTGACCACCGCGCGCATCGGCGAGGCGCGAGCGCGGCTGGAGGCCGGCGAAACCGCAAGTGCGCCGGTCCCGCCGGCTGCAGTGTCGGGATCGATCGCGACGCCTCTCGAGCACACCGCTGCGCAGGCGCGTGCCCGCGTGCTGATGGACGCACGTGTCGAGGCGCTTCAGCGCTGGCAGCGACTGGGAGGCCAGAGCCCGTCTGCCGATGCCACACGCACCGATCAGTTTGCCGATGCGTACTCGTCAGCGTTGGCGTCCAGCCTGTTGCGCGATTGGTCGCAGGCTGACGCGTCGATCAAGAAGGCGCTGGACCTCGCACTCGGCAGCGCTGCGCCCAAGGCCCCGCCGGACTCCGATGCCAAACTACCAGCCGATCGGCGGGCGGTGCGAGCGGTGCTTCTGCTCGCCGCTGAATCGCAATTGCAGCGCGGCGATGCCCTGCGCGCTCAGGCGACCTTGGCTCGGTTGACGCCACCCTCGGCGGGCTCGCAGGCGGCCTCGGCTGTGATCATGTCGCGGCCGGTCTTGCTGTTGGCGGCGCAGACCGCGCTCGCACTGAACACCAGCAAGGATGACGAATCGCTGCGGAACATCTCTGAACAATTGCAGACCTGGGTCGCGCGCTACCCCTCCGATTCGGAGGCGTGGGCCATGTTGGGCCGGGTGTCAGCGCAGTTCGGCTGGGGCTTGCGGTCTCTGCGTGCCGAGGCGGAATCGCACTACGCCAGGGGCGACCTGCGCGGCGCCATCGACCGGCTGCGTGCGGGCCAGAACCTCGCACGCAGCAACCCGGCCATGGCCGACTTCGTCGAGTCATCGGTCATCGATTCGCGACTGCGCGTGATTGAAGCGCGGCGCAAGCAACTGCTGACAGAGCAGCTCGGCTACCAATGAAGCGGGCAGCGCCCGCTGGTTGTCATTTCGACGGGAAGATCCGCTCCATCGCCACGTCGATCACCATGCCGCACAGGCTGTAAATCAGTGATCCGATGAGCGCTGCCGTGAAGCCGGCGACGTTGAAACCCGACAGGACGTTCGCCGCGAAATAGAACATCAACGCATTGATCACGAACAGGAACAGCCCGAGCGTGATCAGCGTGACGGGCAGGGTCAGCAACACCAGCACCGGCCGCAGCAGGGTGTTGAACAGTCCCAGTACCAGCGCGGCGACCATGGCCGAGCTGAAACTGTTGACGGTGACGCCGGGATACAAGTAAGCCACCAACAGCAGCGCAGCGGCCAGCAACAGCCAACGGACAATGATCTTCATGGCTCGAGAATAACCTGCGATCGGCGAAGAAAGCGATGCATCGGCGCCGAACGCGGGCTGAAACCACGGCACAATCGTGCCTTGCTGAAGGGGGAGTAGCGAACGGCGCCCCGCCGTCGCGGCAGCCCGTCAATACGGCCGGTGGCGTCAATGTCGTCGGCTCGGGCCCGCAGTCAGATCCGCCACCACGTGGCCGGTCCTCACCCGCAAGACTCTTTGGCACCCGGTCGTTCGTGAGAGCGCGGTGGTGCTGTACTTGCAGCCATCGGTGCGACACCTCCGACCGGGTCGGTTCAATCAACCTGTCCGGGAGTTTTCATGAGTTCTATCGCGCCCGTTTGGCTGTGGGGTTTCTTTGTGCTGTCGGTTCTGGCGGCGCTGTTCATTGATTTCGTCGTACTGAAGAAGCAAGGCGCCCACGAGGTCTCCGTCAAGGAGGCGGTCCGGTGGTCGCTGCTGTGGGTCGCGCTGAGCTTGGCCTTCAACGCCTTGTTCTGGTGGGCGCTGACGCAAAGCCCCGACCCTGCCGTGGTGGCACAGGCCGACACGCGGGCGATGGAGTTCCTGACGGGTTACCTGATCGAGAAGTCGCTCGCCGTCGACAACATCTTCATCTTCCTGATGATCTTCACCTACTTCGCGGTGCCGCCGGCGTACCAGAAGCGAGTGCTGATGCTGGGCATCGTCGGGGCGATCGTGCTGCGAACCGTGATGATCCTGGTGGGCAGCTGGTTGATCGCGCAGTTCCATTGGGTACTGTACGTGTTCGGCGCGTTCTTGTTGCTCACCGGCATCAAGATGTGGTGGGCGGCCGGTAAGGAACAGTCGCTCGACGACAACCCGGCGCTGAAGCTGATGCGCCGCATGATGCCGGTGTCGAAAAACTTCGACGGCGAGAAGTTCTTCACCGTCGAGAACGGCAAGCGCATCGCCACGCCGCTGCTCATGGTGGTGGCGCTCGTGGGCATCACCGATGTGATCTTCGCGGTCGACTCGATCCCGGCCATCTTTGCCATCACCGACGATCCGTTCATCGTGCTCACCTCGAACATCTTCGCGATCCTCGGCCTGCGCGCCATGTTCTTCCTGCTGGCCGCAGTCGCTGCGAAGTTCCACCTGCTGAGCTACGGCCTCGCCGTGATCCTGGTCTTCATCGGCACCAAGATGCTGCTGATCGACGTCTACAAGATTCCGGTACTGGTCTCGCTCGGTGTCGTCGTGGGCGTGCTCGCGATCACGATGGTGTGGAGCGTGCGCACGGCGCCGCGAGTCGGTGAGGCCGGTCGAAGCGACGCTTCTGCGTGACGCAGACACGACATTCCGGTGTGCTGGGCGCAAGAATGCGTGTTTCTCCTAGGAAACTGGCTTCTCAACGCACGGGGCAAGCAGTACCATCGGCGGCGCACGAAGGCTGTGACGACGAGGGCTCACGCGGCTCTCCGCCAGCCCGGCACATCAACCCCTTACTTGATGGAGAGAACAGACATGGCAACTGCGAAGAAGGCTCCGGCCAAGAAAGCGGCACCCGCAAAGAAGGCCGCAGCCGTGAAGAATGCGGTGGCCAAGCCTGCGGCCAAGAAGGCCGCTGCGCCAGCCGCGAAGCGCTCACCGAATGCGGCGTTCATGAAGGCGGTGACGCCGAGCCCGCAACTGGCAGCGATCATCGGCGCGACACCGGTGCCCCGCACCGAGGTGACGAAGAAGCTGTGGGAGTACATCAAGGCCCACAAGCTGCAAGACGCGACCAAGAAGACGAACATCAACGCCGATGCGAAGCTGAAGGAAATCTTCAAGAAGCCTCAGGTCACGATGTTCGAAATGACCAAGCTGGTCAGCGCGCACCTGAAGTGATCGCGCCTGCGATGGCGTGAAGTCGGCGTCCGAACGCCGTCAATGAAAAGGCCGACGTCAACGCGTCGGCCTTTTTTCATGGCTGACGCGACGCCTAGAATATGCAGTGCTCAAGGAGCGCTGCGAGAGCCCCGCCGTCACACGGCGTTTCGGCTTCCAGGCTTGGGCAGGGCAGTCGTCAACCGCGCTCACCCGACCCACGGGCCGTGGTGATCGCGCGGCCAGCAAGTGATGCCTCCATGACCGATTCCTCTCTGTCCAGCGGCGCCAATCCGGCAGCTGTCCCTCCGATGAAGCTCTCCGGGCTTGAACCGGTGTTGATCGGCGTAGCCTCGCTGTTCGTCAACATCGGCGAGCGCACCAATGTCACGGGCTCGAAGGCCTTTGCCCGGATGATCCTGAATGGCGAATTTGAGAAGGCCTTGGCCGTCGCTCGCCAGCAGGTCGAGAACGGTGCGCAGATCATCGACGTCAACATGGACGAGGCGATGCTCGACAGTCAGGCAGCGATGGTGCGCTTTCTGAACCTGATCGCCAGCGAGCCCGAGATCGCCCGTGTGCCGATCATGATCGACAGCTCGAAGTGGAGCGTGATCGAGGCCGGCCTGAAGTGCATTCAGGGCAAGGGCATCGTCAATTCGATCTCGCTGAAAGAGGGCATCGAGCAGTTCAAGCACCAGGCGATGTTGGTGCGCCGCTACGGCGCTGCCGCGGTGGTGATGGCCTTCGACGAGAAGGGCCAGGCCGACACTTACGAGCGCAAGATCCAGATCTGCGAGCGCGCCTACCGCATCCTGGTCGACGAGGTCGGTTTCCCGCCCGAAGACATCATCTTCGACCCGAACATCTTCGCGATCGCGACAGGCATCGAAGAGCACGACAACTACGCGGTCGACTTCATCAACGCGACGCGCTGGATCAAGCAGAACCTGCCGGGCGCCAAGGTCAGCGGCGGCGTGAGCAACGTCAGCTTCAGCTTCCGCGGCAACGAGCCGGTGCGCGAAGCCATACACACCGTGTTCCTGTACCACGCGATCCAGGCCGGCATGGACATGGGCATCGTCAACGCCGGCATGGTGGGTGTCTACGACGATCTCGAGCCGGTGCTGCGTGAGCGGGTCGAGGATGTGGTGCTGAACCGGCGGTCCGATGCGGGCGAGCGCCTCATCGAGGTGGCCGAGTCGGCCAAGGGCGCGGCGAAGGACGACTCCGCCAAGTTCGCCTGGCGCGCCAAACCTGTCGATGAACGCTTGAGCCATGCACTGGTGCACGGCATCAACGACTTCATCGCCGAGGACACCGAAGAGGTCTACCAGCGCATCCTGGCCGATGGCGGCCGCCCGCTGCATGTGATCGAGGGCCCGCTGATGGCGGGCATGAACGTGGTGGGCGATCTGTTCGGCCAGGGCAAGATGTTCCTGCCGCAGGTGGTCAAGAGCGCTCGCGTGATGAAGCAGGCGGTGGCGCACCTGCTGCCCTACATCGAGGCCGAGAAGCTCGCGATGGTGGAGGCCGGTGGCGAGGCCAAAGCCAAGGGCAAGATCGTGATTGCCACCGTCAAGGGCGATGTGCACGACATTGGCAAGAACATCGTCACGGTGGTCCTGCAATGCAATAACTTCGAGGTCGTGAACATGGGCGTGATGGTGCCGTGTCACGAGATCCTGGCGCGCGCCAAGATCGAAGGCGCCGACATCATCGGCCTGTCTGGCCTGATCACGCCGAGCCTGGAAGAAATGCAGTACGTGGCCGGTGAGATGCAGCGCGACGACTACTTCCGCATCAAGAAGATCCCGCTGCTGATCGGCGGCGCCACCTGTTCACGTGTGCACACCGCGGTGAAGATCTCGCCGCACTACGAGGGCCCGGTGGTCTATGTGCCCGATGCCAGCCGCAGCGTCAGCGTGTGCAGCGACCTGCTGTCCGACGAAAAAGCAACCGCTTACATCGCTGAGCTGAAGTCCGACTACGACAAGGTGCGCGAGCAACACGCCAACAAGAAGGCCACGCCACTGGTGACGCTGGCCGAGGCGCGCGCCAACAAGACCGCCATCGACTGGGCGAACTACGCCGCGCCGAAGCCGAAGTTCACCGGCCGCCGCGTGTTCCGCAACTACGACTTGGCCGAGTTGGCGAACTTCATCGACTGGGCGCCGTTTTTCCAGACCTGGGATTTGGCTGGCGCCTACCCCGCGATCCTGACCGACGACATCGTGGGCGAGTCCGCGCGCCGGGTGTTGAGCGACGGCCAGCGCATGCTCAAGCGCCTGATCGACGGCCGCTGGCTCACCGCCAACGGCGTGATCGGGCTGTATCCCGCCAACACCGTGGGTGATGACGACATCGAGATCTATACCGACGACAGCCGCCGTGAAGTGCTGTTCACCTGGCGTGGCCTGCGGATGCAGACGGTGCGGCCGGTGGTCGATGGCGTGATGAGACCGAATCGCTGCCTGGCCGACTACATCGCCCCGAAAGGTTCGGGCGTGGCGGACCACATCGGCCTGTTCGCGGTGACGGCCGGGATCGGGAGCGAGAAGAAGGAAAAGCAGTTCCTCGACGACCACGACGACTACAGCGCCATCATGCTCAAGGCCCTGGCCGATCGGCTGGCTGAAGCCTTTGCCGAGCGCATGCACCAGCGCGTGCGCACCGAGTTCTGGGGTTACTCGACCGATGAAGGCCTCAGTGCCACCGATCTGATCGCAGAAAAGTACCGTGGCATCCGCCCGGCGCCCGGCTACCCGGCGTGCCCGGACCACACGGTGAAGGCCGCGATGTTCGAAGCGCTGCAAGGTGCCGAGATTGGCATGTCGTTGACGGAAAGCTGGGCGATGACGCCAGCAGCAAGTGTGAGTGGCTTCTACATCGCCCACCCCGACGCGGCCTACTTCAACGTCGGCAAGATCGGTGAAGACCAGATCGAGGACTGGGCTCGTCGCACCCAACAGGACGCAGCGCAGGTGCGCCGCTCGCTGGCAGCCCTGCTGTAGCGAGCGGTTGCCGGGTGCTGCGGTGCACTCAGCGTGCGGAGAGCACCCGCCGGTACTGGATGGCTTCGGCCAGGTGCGCGCTGTGGATCGAGGCGCTGCTGGCCAGGTCGGCGACAGTGCGCGCCATGCGCAGCACCCGGTGGTGGCTGCGAGCAGACCAGGCCAGGCGCGATGCGGCAGCCGCCAGAAATCGTGACGCGGGCTCGTCCAGCGCGCAGTGTTCTTCCAGCGCGTTGCCGGACAGCGCGGCATTCAAGCAGCCCTGACGCTGCTGCTGGCGTTGTTGAGCGATGGCCACCCGGGTGGCGACGGTGGCGGAGGACTCACCGTCGGGGGCCTGCATCAGCGCCTCGGCTGACATCGCCGGCACCTCGACTTGCAGATCGATGCGGTCGAGCAGGGGACCGCTGATGCGCGCCTGGTAACGGCTCACCGTGTCCGGTGCGCAGCAACAGGGTTTCAGGGTGCTGCCATGGTGACCGCAGGGACAGGGATTCATGGCAGCGAGCAACTGAAAGCGGGCGGGAAACTCAGCTTGGCGTGCTGCGCGAGAAATGATGATGCGGCCGGTTTCGAGCGGTTCGCGCAGCGCTTCCAGTGCCATCCTCGGGAACTCGGGCAGTTCGTCCAGGAACAGCACGCCCTCGTGAGCCAATGAAATCTCACCCGGCCGCGGCGGCGAGCCGCCACCGACCAACGCCACCGAGGAGGCCGTGTGGTGTGGACTGCGATAGGGCCGCTGCGCCCATTGAGTGGCATCGAAGGGACGACCGTTCAGGCTGATCACCGCAGCCGATTCCAGGGCCTGGGCCTCTGACAAGCTGGGCAGCATGCCGGCGAAGCACTGGGCGAGCATCGACTTGCCGGTGCCGGGCGGCCCGCTCATCAGGACGCTGTGGCCGCCGGCGGCGGCCACTTCGAGGGCCCGTTTGGCGGCTGCTTGTCCCTTCACATCGCGCAGGTCGATTGCGATGCGGGGTGTCGGCGCTGTGGTGAAGGAGGGTGCTTCAGCCAGCGGGAGAGAGACGGCGCCGTCCGCTTCGGTCGGCAGCAGTGAGCGCACCACGTCGAGCAGATGCCCTGCGCTGTGCACGCGCAAGCCCGGAACGAGCGATGCCTCCTGGGCGCTGGCCTGGGGCAACACCAGGGATCGCAGTGAGCCGACGCGCCGCAATGCCAAAGCCATCGCAATCGCGCCGCGAACCGGCCGCAAGTCACCGGCCAGGGACAACTCACCCGCGTACTCGGCCTGACCCAGGAGATTGGCGTCAATTTGCCCACTGGCTGCGAGGATGCCCAGCGCGATCGGCAAGTCGAAGCGTCCCGACTCCTTGGGCAGATCGGCCGGCGCTAGGTTCACCGTGATGCGCTTGTTGTGCGGGAACTCCAGTTCACTGTTTTGCAAGGCCGCGCGTACCCGCTCGCGAGCTTCTTTGACCTCGGTATCGGCCAGGCCCACCAGCGTGAAGCTGGGCAGGCCGTTGGCCAGGTGGACTTCGACAGTGACGGGGGGTGCATTCAGTCCGTCGAGGGCGCGGCTGTGGACAAGAGCGAGGGCCATGACGGCATGGTGGCAGGTCGTCCGGATGTTGAATTCCCCCGGAAGTGGGCAACGCCAAACGGCACCAAACAAGTGCGCTCAGCGTGCAATTGCCCGTAAACGGGGCGCCGAGACACCGGAGGTCGGGGTGTCGCGGGCGGCTTTGGGCGTGGCGAGCGCGGGCACGGTTTCTGCAGAAAGCTTGTTCGCACGGCTCCCCTCCACTCTCAAACATCAAACATGAACAAAACTTACATCGCACTGGCTTCCGCACTGATCGCTTAGGTGTCCACCCTGGCCCACGCCCAAAGCGCAGCCCCTGCAGCGGCCGCTCCTGCGCCTGACTGGACCGTCACGGGCAACTTGTCATTGGCGTCCGACTACCGCTTCCGCGGCATCTCGCAGACGAACAAGCAGCCAGCCATCTCCGGCGGCTTCGATGTGGCTCACAGCTCGGGTTTCTACATCGGCAACTGGAACTCGAACATCGACTCTGACTTCTTCCAGGGCGCCAACATCGAGATGGACTTCTACGGTGGCTACAAGGGCACGCTGGCTGATTTCGGCTACGACCTTGGCGCGATCTATTACTACTACCCTGGCAGCGGTCGTGCCGGTCAAACGAAGGTCAAGAACACCGAGCTGTACGTCGGCGGCAGCTATGGCCCGGTCAGCGCCAAGTTCTATTACCCGCTGAGCGACTTCTTCAACGCTGAGCAGATCTTTCCCGGTGGCGGCAACGCTGGCGGCTCTTACTACATCGATTTGTCTGGCGCCTACGACCTGGGCAGCGGCTTCGGCGTGAACGCCCACGTCGGATTCCAAAAGCTCAAAGGATCTGCCAAGGTCACCGAGATTGGCAAGACCGCCATTGAGAACGACATCATCGACTGGAAGATTGGCTTCACCTACGGCTTCAGCAATGGCTTCGTGGCAGCTGTGAGCTACATCGACACCAACCGCAGCCTGGCTGGCGTGACCCGCAACATCAGCAATGGCACCGGCGTCGTTTCGCTCTCGAAGACGTTCTGATCGCTCAATCTTTTTAAGGAGAACGCCATGAAGATGGTGACTGCCATCGTCAAGCCTTTCAAGCTTGATGAAGTCCGTGAAGCCCTCAGCGCCATCGGCGTTCAGGGCGTCACGGTGACGGAGGTGAAGGGCTTTGGCCGTCAGAAAGGCCACACCGAGCTGTACCGCGGTGCGGAGTACGTGGTCGATTTCCTGCCGAAGGTGAAGATCGAAGCGGCGGTCGATGACGCGATCGTCGACCGCGTCATCGAAGCCATCGAGAACGCGGCTCGCACCGGAAAGATCGGTGACGGAAAGATTTTTGTGTCGTCGCTGGAGCAGGTGGTTCGCATCCGCACTGGCGAGACCTGAAGCCCAACCGAGAAAGAACTCTTCCCATGAAAAAACTGATTGCTTCCCTTGCCTTGGGCCTCGCGGTCCTGGGCTACTCCGCGACATCGTTCGCCGAGGATGCAGCGGCCTCTGCGCCAGAGGCGGCACCGGTTGCGGCGGTCGCTGCACCCGAGGCTGCGGCTGAGCCGATGGCCGCACCGCCAGTCGAGGCTGCCGCTGCCACTGAGGCCGCTGCAACCGAGGCTCCTCCCGCTGCGGCGCCCGTGCCCAACAAGGGCGACACTGCATGGATGATGGTCGCCACCATCATCGTCATCATGATGGCCATCCCGGGGCTCGCGCTCTTCTACGGTGGCCTCGTCCGCAGCAAGAACATGCTGTCGGTGCTGATGCAGGTGATGGTGACGTTCTCGATGATCGCCGTGCTGTGGTTCGTGTACGGCTACAGCCTGGCATTTACCGAGGGCAATGCCTTCTTTGGTGGCCTGGATCGTCTGATGATGAAGGGCGTCTGGGACAACGCGGCGGGCACGTTCGCCAATGCGGCCACCTTCAGCAAAGGTGTCTACATCCCTGAGGTCGTCTTTGCCGCCTTCCAGGCTTCCTTTGCAGCCATTACCTGTGCGCTGATCGTGGGTGCGTTTGCCGAGCGGATGAAGTTTTCCGCCGTGCTGGCGTTCATGGCGATCTGGTTCACCTTCAGCTACGCGCCGATGGCCCACATGGTCTGGTTCTGGATGGGCCCTGACGCGTACTCGTCGGCCGATGTGGCGGCGGAGATGACCTCCAAGGCCGGTTTCATCTGGCAATCGGGCGCGCTTGACTTCGCTGGCGGCACCGTGGTGCACATCAACGCGGCGGTTGCCGGTTTGGTGGGTGCCTACATGGTCGGTAAGCGGGTGGGCTACGGCAAGGAAGCGTTCACGCCTCACTCGCTCACGTTGACCATGGTCGGGGCCTCGCTGCTGTGGGTGGGCTGGTTCGGCTTCAATGCCGGCTCCGCCCTCGAAGCGAACGGCTTCGCCGCGCTGGCTTTCATCAATACCTTTGCCGCTACCGCCATCGCGGTGCTGGCTTGGTGCGTCGGTGAAGCGCTGATGAAGGGCAAGGCTTCGATGCTGGGTGCTGCGTCGGGTGCCGTTGCGGGCTTGGTCGCGATCACCCCGGCCTGCGGCAACGTGGGCATCGGCGGTGCGCTCGTGATCGGTGCGGTGGCTGGCTTCGCCTGCCTGTGGGGCGTCACGGGTCTGAAGAAGCTCCTCGGTGCCGATGACTCGCTCGATGTGTTCGGCGTTCACGGCGTCGGCGGCATCGTCGGTGCGTTGCTGACCGGCGTCTTCAATGCCCCAAGCCTCGGTGGCCCGGGCTATGTGGCCGACTGGGTGACCGTGGCGATGGTCGCTCCGGCCGACTACTCGATCGCGGCTCAGGTCTGGATTCAGGCCAAGGCGGTGGCGATCACCGTGGTGTGGTCTGGCGTGGTCTCCATCGTCGCGTTCAAGGTGGTCGACCTGGTGATCGGTCTGCGTGTGGCAGAAGACGAAGAGCGCGAAGGCCTCGACATTTCGTCGCACGGCGAAACCGCTTATCACCAGTAAGCTCGTTGCACAGGATCGGGCCTGATTCAGGTCCGATCCGATGCGAGTTCAAGAGCCGCCGCAAGGCGGCTCTTGTTTTTGGGCGATGCAAACGGCATCTGCGATGCACTTCTAGAATGACCTGTCGCGATGCGCTTCTGCATGTCGCCAATCGCAATCAGGCAGCACCATGGTTCCACACCTCATCACCGCACTGACAGGCCCCACCAACGAGCTCGAGCAGCGCATTCTGGAATCGCTGCCGGCGATCGAGCGCTGGTTCCGCCTCGAATGGATGGAGCACACGCCCCCGTTCTACACCTCGGTCGACGTGCGAAATGCGGGCTTCAAGCTGGCGCCGGTGGACACCAACCTCTTTCCCGGCGGCTTCAACAACCTGACGGCCGAGATGTTGCCGTTGGCCGTGCAGGCTGCGATGGCGGCGATTGAAAAGATCTGCCCCGAAGCGAAGAACCTGCTGCTGATTCCAGAGAAGCACACGCGGAACACCTTCTATCTGGCCAACGTGCAGCGGCTGATGCAAATCTTCCACATGGCCGGCATGAACGTGCGCCTGGGCACGCTGGACGATGCGATCACGAGCCCGACCGCGATCGAATTGCCCGACGGCACTTCACTGATGCTGGAGCCGCTGGTTCGCAGTCGGGGCCGCCTGGGCCTGAAGGACTTCGATCCCTGCACGATCCTGCTGAACAACGACCTGTCGGCCGGTATCCCGAAGGTGCTGGAGAACCTGCACGAGCAGTACCTGCTGCCCCCCTTGCATGCGGGCTGGGCCGTGCGCCGCAAGACCAACCATTTCGCGGCCTACGAGGAGGTGGCGAAGAAGTTCGCGAAGCTCCTGGGCATGGACCCCTGGCTGATCAACCCGCTGTTCGCACGTTGTGGCGAAGTCAATTTCACCGACGGTACCGGCGCCGAGTGCCTGATGAGCAACGCCGAGGCGCTGCTCGCCAAGATCCGCCGCAAGTACAAGGAATACGGCATCCAGGAGAAGCCGTTCATCATCGTGAAGGCCGATGCCGGTACGTATGGCATGGGCATCATGACCGTGCGCGACCCGAAGGATCTGGTCGATCTGAACCGCCGCTCGCGCAACAAGATGAGCGTGATCAAGGACGGTCAGGAGGTCAGCGAGGTGATCCTGCAGGAAGGCGTGCCGACGTATGAGCGCGTCAACGACGCAGTGGCCGAGCCGGTGGTCTACATGATCGACCGCTATGTCGTCGGCGGCTTCTACCGCGTCAACGCAGAACGCGGCATTGACGAGAACCTGAACTCGCCCGGGGCGAGCTTTGTGCCGCTGGCCTTCGCTGAATCGGGCCACCTGCCGCGCCCGGGTGTCAAGCCTGGCGCCAGTGCGCCCAATCGCTTCTACATGTATGGCGTGATTGCGCGCCTGGCCATGGTCGCTGCGAGCTACGAACTGGAGTCGACCGACCCGGAAGCCGAGGTCTACGAGTAAGCAAGAAGTAAGGTCAGCGTCACGCCAAGCATGGGCGTTGCTGCACCGCAACAATCCTGACTGATTGAGCCCTCGCGCGGGGCTTCGCCACAGCGTGAGGGTGCGCCCCGAGGCGCACAATCCGCTGTCGTTTTCCAAACGCCTCTGCCGGATCTGAAGCCGGTTCATCTTGACTCCCCACCGCCCCGCTTCCAGTCTTGCTGCCCTGACGCTAGGCGCTGTCGGTGTCGTCTACGGTGACATCGGGACCAGCCCGCTTTACGCGCTCAAGGAGGTATTCGCCCGTGGGCATGTGCCGCTGACGCCGGACAACATCTACGGCGTGCTGTCGCTGGTGTTCTGGACGCTGACCGTTGTGGTCTCGCTCAAGTACGTGATGCTGATCCTGCGCGCCGACAACAACGGCGAGGGCGGATTGATTGCCATGCTGGCACTGGCATCACAGGCGGTGAAGCACCGGCCCGTGCTGCGACAGCGGCTGCTGTTGGTCGGCATTTTCGGCACGGCGATCTTTTTCGGCGATGGCGTGATCACCCCGGCGATCTCGGTGCTGTCGGCGGTCGAGGGTCTGGAGGTGGCTGCGCCTTCTCTGCATCGATTTGTCGTTCCGCTGACGCTGCTCGTGCTCACTGTGCTGTTCATCTTCCAGCGCTTTGGCACGGCGAGCGTCGGCCGCTTGTTCGGGCCGATCACGGTGCTGTGGTTTGTGGTGCTGGCGGCTTTGGGTGCCGTCCATATCGTCAACAACCCTGATGTGTTGTGGGCGTTGAGCCCGCACCATGCGGTGAGGTTCATGGCGTCGCAACCGACGATCGCCTTCATCGCACTGGGCTCGGTCGTGTTGTGCGTCACTGGCGCCGAGGCGCTGTATGCCGACATGGGCCATTTCGGAAAGCGGCCCATCCGCCTGGCCTGGTTCGGTCTGGTGATGCCTGCGCTCGTGATCAACTACTTTGGCCAAGGGGCGATGCTGCTGGATCACCCGGAGAACGTGCGCAACCCGTTCTACGAAATGGCGCCACAGTGGGCGCTGTATCCCCTCATCGGTCTGGCCACCTGTGCGACGGTGATCGCCTCGCAGGCGCTGATCACAGCCGCCTTCTCCGTTACCAAGCAGGCCATCCAGCTGGGCTATCTGCCGCGCCTGCGCATTGCCCACACCTCCATCAAGGAAACCGGGCAGATCTATGTGCCCTTCGTCAACTGGAGCCTGTACGGCTGCATCGTGTTGGCCGTGATCATCTTCGGCTCCAGCAGCAAGCTCGCCGGTGCCTATGGCATCGCGGTGACGATCGACATGCTCATTACCACGACGATGACCTTCTTTGTCATTCGCTACGCCTGGAAGTACCCGTGGTCGCTGTGCATCGCTGCCACGTTCTTCTTCTTCGTGATCGATGTGCTGTTCTTCGCGGCCAATGCCGTCAAGCTGTTCGACGGTGGCTGGTTCCCGGTGGTGCTCGGTGGCGTGCTGTTCACGCTGATGATGACCTGGAAGCAGGGTCGGCGGCTGATGCACGATCGCATGCGCGACGAGGCGATCGACCTGAACAGCTTCCTGGATGCGGTGTTCGTCAGCCCCCCTGTGCGCGTGCCGGGCACGGCCGTGTTCCTGGTCAGCGAGCAAGGCTTGACGCCGAACGCGCTGCTGCACAACCTGAAGCACAACAAGGTGCTGCACGAGACCAACCTGTTTGTCACCGTCACCCACCTCGAGGTGCCCTGGCTGAGCTTCGACCGTCGGTGCCAGATCGAGCCGCTCGGCCGCGATTGCTGGCAGGTGACGTTGAGTTTCGGTTTCAAGAACGACCCCGATGTTCCCGAGGCCTTGGAGTTGCTGAAGCTGCGCGGCGTGGCCCTGGACCCGATGGACACCAGTTACTTCCTGTCGCGTGACATCGTGATCCCCACGCTGGGCCATGGCATGGCCATGTGGCGCGAGAAGCTCTTCGCCAGCATGCACCGCAATGCGGCTGCGGCGGCAGATTTCCTGCGACTGCCCACCAACCGCGTCGTGGAGCTGGGCTCCAAGGTCGAGATCTGAGTCGGCTGTGCCCATGATGAAATTGCTGTTCGTTGCCGACCCCCTGGAAGGCTTCAACACCGCCAAGGACACCACCTTCGTGATGATGCGCGAGGCGGCTGCCCGCGGCCACACGCTGCTGGCTTGTCAGCCGCGCGATCTGATGTGGCAGCGCGGCGGTCGCGTGACGGGCTATGTGCGCGAGATCACGCTGACGCCCGATGGGCCGAGCTGGTTCTGCGCCAAACAGCAGGCACCCGACGAGTGGCCCATGGTGCTGGCGGAGGTCGATGCCGTCGTGATGCGCAAGGATCCCCCGTTCGACAGCGAGTACTTCTACGCCACCCATCTGCTCGGCCAGGCCGAGCGCGAGGGTGCCAGGGTGTTCAACCGCGCGTCCGCGCTGCGCGACCACCCGGAGAAGCTGGCGATCCTGGAGTTCCCGCAGTTCATCGGCCCGACCCTGGTCACCCGCGATGCGAGTGACATCCGCCGCTTTCATGCCGAGCACCAGGACATCATCTTGAAACCGCTCGACGGCATGGGTGGCATGGGCATCTTCCGCGTCGGGCCCGATGCCCTCAACCTCGGCAGCATCATCGAAACGCTGAACCGGCACGGCGAGCAGACGGTGATGGTGCAGCGCTACCTGCCGGAGATCATTCGCGGTGACAAGAGAATTCTGCTGATCGATGGCCAGCCGATCCCCTTCGCGCTGGCGCGTATTCCGCAGGGCAGCGAGATTCGCGGCAACATGGCCGTCGGTGGCAAAGGGGTGGCTCAGCCCCTGAGCCCGCGCGACCGCGAGATCGCCGAAGCCATCGGCCCGGTGCTCGCCGCGCGGGGCCTGCTGCTGGTCGGCCTGGACGTGATCGGGGACTGCGTGACCGAGATCAACGTCACCAGCCCGACGGGTTTTCAGGAAATCACGAAGCAGACCGGGTTCGACGTCGCGAAGGCGTTCATCGACGCGCTGGAGGCGCGGCTGGCGGCCTGACGGATCCGCCGCGTCACGCCAGGGACAGCGCTTGTGCGCTCTCGAAGCGGCGCATCTGCCCGCTGATCGGATCAACGAGCGCAATCGAGCGGGCCAGCAGCTGCAAAGGCTGGGCGTGGTCGTCGGTGTCGGCGGGCAGCAAGGTCGGGTACATCCTGTCTCCGACGATCGGCATGCCGAGCGCAGCACAGTGCACGCGCAACTGGTGGGTGCGGCCCGTCAGCGGCGTCAGGCGGTAGCGGGCCGCGGTGCCTTGCACCGCCAGCACCTCGATCAGGGTTTCAGCGTTCGCCACGCCCGGCACTTCGCGCATTCGTAGGAAGTGATCGTCCTGCACCAGCCGGCTGCGGTGCGTCAGCGGAAAGCTCAGTTCAGGGCGCCACGGCGCGATGGCTTCGTAGTGCTTGGTCACCTGCCGCTGCGCGAACAAGGCCTGGTAGGCGCCGCGCGTCTCGGGTCGTACCGCGAAAACCACGACACCTGCGGTCTCGCGGTCCAGCCGGTGCAGGGGTGCCAGCGTGTCGATGCCGAGGCGGCGCTTCAAGCGCACCAGCAGCGTTTCCTGCAGGTGCCTGCCGCCAGGGGTGACGGGCAGGAAGTGCGGCTTGTCGGCGACGACCAGCAGTTCGTCATGGAACAGCACGACCTCGTCGAACGGCAAGCGCGGCTCGTCGGGGATTGAGCGGTAGTAGTACAGCCGAATGCCAGATCGGTACGGCTGTTGCGGCGTGACGGCAACGCCCTGCTCATCGACCAGCTCGCCTTGCTGCATGCGGGCTTGCCAGGTCGCGGTGGGGACTGCTGGGAAGCGGTCGATGAGGAAGTCGCCGATCGTCCTCCACGGGCCGGGCGGCAGCGCCACGCAGCTCGGGCCCACGCCGTCTTTTGTCGGCAGCGGTGGCTGGGCCTTCAAGGCGAGCGCTTCTCGCTGCCGCTGCTGTCATCGTCAGCATCGACAGCGCTCGCCAGCTGCTGCGCACGCCGCAGACGCCACGCTTCGTCCGGGTCGTCGGCATACACCTGCTCAGCGGTCGTGCCGGTTTCCTGAAGGTGGGTGTCGAGCGCGATGCGGTTGTCAAAGACGAAGCACTCGCCGGTCCAGTCGCGCTCGGCGTCGGGCATCTGCGCGAAGTAGTTCAGGATGCCGCCCTCGAGTTGCAGCACCGGCACGCCGCGCTTGTGCAGCCAGGCGCTGGTCTTCTCGCAGCGGATGCCGCCGGTGCAGTACATCGCCACTTGCTTGCCCTCCGCCTGCCAAATGGGCAATTGCGCTTCGATGTAGGCGGGGAAATCCCGGAAGTTGTGCACTTGCGGATCGACAGCGTTGCGGAAGCGACCGAGCCGCACCTCGAAGTGGTTGCGGTTGTCGATCACGACGACGTTCGGGTCGTCGAGCAGCGCACGCCATTGCGCAGGCGACACCTGCAGGCCGGTGTGGCCGACCGCGTTCACGCCTTCCACACCCAGCGGCAGGATCTCAGGTCGGCTGTGCACCTTCATACGCTGGAATGGCGGGGTGTTGCAGGGGCTGCGCTTGAAGGCGATGCCGCCGAAGCGGCCTTCAAGTCGCGGGTCGGTCGCCAGTGCAACCTGAAACGCATTGAGCGTGGCCGCGGTGCCGGCCAGCGTGCCATTGATGCCCTCAGGGGCCACCAGCAGGGTGCCGGTCAACTGGGCCGTCAACTCGCGCAGCGTCGATGCGGTGCCTTCCACATCCGCAATGTCGATGAACTTGTAGAAGGCGTCGTGAAGGATGTCGGAGAAAGGCATCGCGCCATTTTCGGCGCTCAGGCCGCGGGTGCATCGGTGACGTGCCAGGGTCAACCCGCACAATCGAGGGATGGCTGTCTTCTCACTCTCCAACGCCCACCTGGCTTTCGGCCACGTGGCCCTGCTCGACAACGCGGCGTTTTCGCTCGACATCGGTGAACGGCTCGGCCTGATCGGCCGCAACGGCGCCGGCAAGTCCTCGATGCTGAAAATCGTTGCTGGGCTTGAAAAACTCGACGACGGCTTGCTGCAAATGACGCAGGGCCTGCGCATCTGCTATGTGCCGCAGGAGCCGGCGTTCGATCCGGGACACACGGTTTTTGATGCGGTCAGCGAGGGCGTGGCCGAGGCGCGCGCGGTGCGCCAGGCCTACGAGGAGCATGCCGAAGGTGTGGACCTCGATGCATTGCAAACCCGCATCGAGGCGCTCGATGCGTGGAATTGGGAGCTTCGCGTCGAGACCACGCTGGCACAACTGCACCTCGACGGCACGCGCGAGATCGGGCAGTTGTCGGGTGGCATGAAGAAGCGCGTCGCGCTGGCTCAGGCGCTGGTCGCGGTGCCCGATGTGCTGCTGCTCGATGAGCCCACCAACCACCTCGACCTGGATTCGATTGCGTGGCTCGAAGAACTGTTGCGAGGCTTCAAGGGCAGCGTGATGCTGATCACCCACGACCGCGCCTTTCTCGACGGCGTGGCCACGCGCATCATCGAACTCGACCGCGGGATCATCCGCAGCTACCCCGGCAACTTCAGCGCTTACGAGCGCATGAAGGAGGAGCAACTGGCCTCCGACGCACTGGCCAACGCACGCGCCGACAAGCTGCTCGCCCAGGAAGAGGTGTGGATCCGCAAAGGCGTCGAGGCACGCCGTACCCGCAGCGTCGCGCGCATCCAACGCCTGGAGGTGCTGCGCGATCAGCGGCAGAAGCGCCGGGACTCGCTCGGCCAGGTGCGCCTCGAGGTTGACTCGGGTGCGCCCAGCGGCAAGATCGTTGGCGAGTTGCGCGACGTGACGCTGCAGTTCAACGACCACGCCACGCCGAAGCTGATCGTGAAGAACTTCAGCGCGACCATCCTGCGCGGCGACAAGGTGGGGCTGATCGGCCCGAACGGCGCCGGCAAGACGACGCTGCTCAAGCTGATCCTCGGCGAGTTGCAGCCCGACAGTGGCAGCGTGCGCCAGGGCACCAAGATCGAGGTGGCCTACTTCGACCAGATGCGCAGCACGCTGAACCTGGATGCGACGCTCGCCGACACCATCAGCCCGGGCAGCGAGTGGGTGGAGATTGGCGGTCAGCGCAAGCACATCATGAGCTACCTGAACGATTTTCTGTTCTCGCCGGAGCGCGCCAACTCACCGGTGCGCACGCTCAGTGGGGGCGAGCGCAACCGTGTGCTGCTGGCCCGCTTGTTCGCCTTGCCGGCGAATGTGCTGGTGCTGGACGAGCCGACGAACGACCTGGACATCGACACGCTGGAGTTGCTCGAGGAACTGCTGCAGGCCTACAAGGGCACCGTGTTTCTGGTCAGCCACGACCGGCGCTTCCTCGACAACGTCGTGACCAGCACCATCGTGTGGGAGGGCGACGAGTCACCCGGGCAGTGGCGCGAGTACGAAGGGGGCTACGAAGACTGGAAAGTGCAGCGCGATCGGGCGCTGGCGATTCGCGCGCAAGCCGCGCGGGCGGCCAAGGGCAAGGACACGCGACTCAGCGACGCACCAGCCGCCGCCAGACCCGTACCTGCGCCGGCTCCTGCGGCCCCCAAGCCGCGCAAGCTCAGCTACAAGGAACAGCGCGAGCTCGACGAGTTGCCGGGGCGCATCGAAGCGCTCGAAGCCGAGCAGGCCCAGCTCGCCGCGCTGTTGGCCGATGCAGAGGCCTACACACGCGACCCGAAAGGCATCGCGGTGGCCCAGGCGCGTGTCGCGAAGATTGACGATGAACTGCTGGGCGCACTCGAGCGTTGGGAAGTGCTCGGGCAGCGCTGAGGGCGCGGGAGAGGACCGCGCCAGAGGTCAGCGCGGGCCGAGCGCTGCGAACCAGCTGTCGCGCAGCGCATCGGGGTGCGAGCGGCTGAC
This sequence comes from Burkholderiales bacterium Ga0077547, assembly GCA_001464195.1. Lineage (GTDB taxonomy): Bacteria > Pseudomonadota > Gammaproteobacteria > Burkholderiales > Burkholderiaceae_C > PBB1. Next base: position 4,158 of record LNEY01000019.1, on the reverse strand, counting down.
GATCAGCCCCGATTGCAGGTAGAGCCCGTTGAGCAATCGCGCCGCGCGCTCGCGGTCGAAGCCGGGCCAAGCGGCAATGTCCCGAAGGCGGCAGGATTCGCGCCGCAGGCGGTAGACCGCCGACAACAAGGTGCCGGACATCGTGACGTCGCCGATGTCCAGCCCGTAGCTGACGCGGTAGACCGCTGGGCCGTTGATCTCCGGCAGCAGCTCCTGGCGACCGCCGTGCAGGGCCAGGTCCCACAGGATCGCGCCCATGGGATGAATGCAGAGGTCAGCGGCTGAATACGGCGTTGCCAGCAGGGCGGGCTCGATGTGGATCACCTGCAGTGCAGGTTCCCGTTGGGCCGTCAGCACGTCGATCGGGATCGGGCAATGCAGCAGACGCTCGCGCGGAAACAGAGTCACCGGCACCGCGTGTTCACTGCTCTGCAAGTGCAAGGTGACGGCCTGAGCGTGGCGGACACAAGCAGCCAGCACATCCAGCAGCTCGGTGCGCGGCTCGTGGTTCGCGCCTGGACCCAGATCCGCCATCAACGAGGGACTCAGCGCGGCCAACTGCTGGCTCAGGAACGTTGCGTCCGAGCCGTACGGGGCATTTGGCAGGTACCGCTTGAAGCGGCTGGCCCGCATGAGGTCGGGTTCGCCGAAAGGGATCGTGGAGTCGAACATCACATCCTCGCGAACACGACCAAGTGGCCGGTTGCATCATATGTCGCCGCTTGTGACGTCGCGCGCTTGTCCCTGCGCTCGAGTCAAGCGGTCGGGCGTCGGCGATAAACTGGCGCCGAGCGACCCCGTACACCCTATGCCGCCCTCTGAGATCAGCCTCGTGACGCCCAATGATGGCGAGCTGATCGATCTCGCGCGAGGCATCTTCCGAGAGTACGCCGACAGCCTGGGCATCGACTTGGCGTTTCAGGACTTCGACGCCGAACTGGCCGGCCTGCCCGGACCCTACGCGCCGCCTGATGGGCACCTGATGCTGGCCTTCGTGGACGGCGAACTGGCGGGTTGCGGCGCCTTCCGCGGTCTGTCCGATGTGGATTACCCCAACGCCTGCGAGATGAAGCGTCTGTATGTGCGACCCGCATTCCGCCGATTCGGGTTGGGCCGGCTGCTGGCGCAGGCCTTGCTCGACGAAGCGCGCCGGGCCGGGTACTCGGCCACGCTGCTGGACACTCTGGACGACATGGAAGCTGCGCGCAGTCTCTACGCCTCGTTGGGCTTCGAAGAGATCCCGCCGTACTACTTCAGCCCGATCGCAGGCTCTCACTATCTCAAGGCCGATCTGAATTGAACGACACAGCGCTGGTTCAGGATGGTCGCGATCGGGGCGGCGCCGTCGAAGTGCGCGCCGGCGATCTGCGTCTGGCGCTGCGCGCCGATCTGGGCGGCTCGATCGCCGGGCTGTGGCACCGCGGCACGCCGATCCTTCGGTCAACCGAACCCGGCAATCTGGGTAGCGCGCGGCAGTCGGCCTGCTATCCATTGGTGCCGTACTCGAACCGACTGGCGTACCAACGCTTCCACTGGCTCGGCAACGACTACACCACCACCACCAACTTCGACGACAACCCCCATTCGGTGCATGGCGTGGGCTGGTTGCGTGCGTGGGAGGTCGTGGCGCATCGCGAAGCTGAGGCTGTGCTGCGCTACAGCCACCGGCCGGATGCGCACTGGCCGTTCGCTTTCGAGGCGCAGCAGTCTTTCACGCTGACGCCCGACGCCCTGGTCGTCACGCTCGCTGTCACGAACGCGGCTGAGATCGCGCAGCCGGTCGGGCTGGGTTGGCATCCCTACTTTCCCAAGCGTGACCGCAGCCGCCTGCGTATCACGGTGAGCGATCGCTGGGACTCGGACGAAACGCAATTGCCCGTTCGCAGGGTGGCGCAGGCGTCCATTGACGGAGAGGTCTCCAGTCTGCGCTTGGACAACTGCTTCGATGGTTGGCACGGATCGGCGAGCATCAGCGACGAGGTGTTGGCGTTGCAACTCAGCTCGAACCTGACGCACCTGGTGGTGTACACGCCGGCCGACAAGGCGTACTACTGCGTTGAGCCAGTCAGCCATGTCAGCGATGCGATCCATGGCGCCGACCCGGCCGCGCTCGGCTTGCGCACGCTGCAACCCGGGGAGACGTTCGTAGCGTCGATGACGCTCGGCGTGACTGCGCTGTGAAGCCTGCGCGCACGCGAGCGTGATGGCCCCCGACATCCACGTGGCGGTGGCGCTGCCCAGTGCGCTGGGCGAATCACCGATGTGGCATCCGCGCGAACAGGTGCTGTATTACTGCGACATCCCAGGGCGCTGTGTGAACCGCTACGACCCGGCGACGGGTGACCTGTCTCACTGGCCCTTCGACACCGAGGTCGCGAGCCTGGCACCGATGCTCGATGGCGGCCTGTTGCTGGCCGCCCGAGATGGGTTGTGGCGCTTCGAAGCTCACACCGGCGCTCGGTCTCCCTTGGCGCCACCGCCCTATGACCCGCAGATCGAGCGTTTCAATGACGGCAAGTGCGACCCGCAAGGCCGCTTCTGGGTCGGCACGATCTATGAGCCCCGCGATGCCACCCGGGCGGTGCTTTATCGCTTTCACCGCGACACGCTGAGCCCCTGCGCAGATGGCATCACCACCTCCAACGGTCTGGCCTGGAGTCCCGATGGTCGCACCATGTACTGGAGCGACACCAAGGCGCATGTCATTTACGCATTCGACTTCGACGCGCTGGGTGGCACGCTGAGCGGCCGGCGGGTGTTCTGCCAGTTTCCATTGAAGCCGGCCGGCCCGACACCGGCGAACTATGGCGGCCGCCCGGATGGCGCGGCGGTGGATGCTGCCGGTAATTACTGGGTTGCGATGTTCGAGGGACAGCGCTTGCTGTGTCTCTCGCCTGCAGGCCAACTGCTGCGCGAGATCCCCCTGCCGGTGCGCTGCCCGACGATGCCGTGTTTCGGCGGTACCGACCTGAGGACGCTCTACATCACCACGGCGCGCGAGAACCGGCCCGCCGCCGAGCTGGCGTGTCAGCCGCTGGCTGGATGCGTGCTCTCGATGCGCGTCGAGGTCCCGGGCCTGCCCGCCAACTTGTTCGCCTGAGCGGCGAATCGGGTGCGTCGGGCGCTGAGCGGATCGACGTCCAAAAAGCACAGTGCTTGCCGAGCCCTCAATTCAGGCTTGAGAAGACTGCGGGTTTGCACGTATAATCAGAGGCTGAGCTGAAAGCCACTGCAAGCCGTCCGATGACTGATTCAATCGCCCATCGGGTGGCAAGCAGAGGATTCGACGATGAGGCAGTCGACCCGCCCATCACCCCCCTGACCCGCGCCGAGGCCCAAGCCTTGCGTGTGCGCAACCCGCCGGTTTCGCCATGGTGGGTGATTGCGGCGCAGGTGGCGGTGGGATGTCTGTCGGCGGTTGCGGTGTGGTTGGTTCTTGGCCAGCCGCAGCTCATCGGATCGGTGCTGTATGGCGCGCTCGTTGCGGTGTTTCCGGGTGCCCTGATGGCGCGCGGCATGACCAGCAAGCTTTCCAGCGTGTCGCCCGGCGCCAGCGCCGTCAGCTTCATGGTCTGGGAGGCGGTCAAGATTTCGGTTTCGATGGCCATGCTCGTGCTGGCGCCGAAACTCGTGGAGCCGCTGAGCTGGCCGGCCTTGCTGGTGAGCTTGGTGTTGTGCATGAAGGTGTATTGGCTGGCGCTGTTGTGGCGCGGCCGCGGATCTGGTCGTTAAGCAAGACGCACACGGGACAACATAGAACATGGCAGCCGAAGGTCACGCGCCCACTGCAGGCGAGTACATCGTCCACCACCTGCAGCACCTGCAGAACCACAAGCAGAGCGCGGTGGTGGACTTCACCGTCTTCAACCTCGACTCGATCTTCTGGGCCACGCTGCTCGGCATCATCGGCAGCTTCTTCCTGTGGCGCGCCGCCAGGGCAGCCACATCGGGCGTGCCGGGCCGCTTCCAGGCCGCGGTCGAGATCCTCGTTGAGATGGTCGACAGCCAGGCCAAGGGCATCGTGCACAACGCCAACAGCCGCAAGCTGGTGGCCCCGCTGGCGCTGACCGTGTTCGTCTGGATCTTCCTGATGAACGCGATGGACCTGCTGCCGGTCGATCTGCTGCCGTCCATCTGGCACGCCGTCGGCCCGGCCGT
>LNEY01000018.1 GCA_001464195.1 Burkholderiales bacterium Ga0077547 | reverse complement strand
CGATCTGCGCCAGCCGGCGGATGCCTTCGGGCGCAATCTGCAGGATCACGCCTTCGGTGGCCAGCAACGCCTGGTACTGCTTGACCAGGCTCGCATGCGTCTGCGTCAGGATCGCTTCGAAGTCGTCGACGCTGAGCGAGCCGAGCTCGACGCGGATCGGGAAACGGCCTTGCAGCTCAGGGATCAGGTCACTGGGCTTGGACAGGTGGAACGCGCCTGAGGCGATGAACAGGATGTGATCGGTCTTGACGATGCCGTACTTGGTGCTGACCGACGTGCCTTCGACCAGCGGCAGCAGGTCGCGCTGCACGCCTTGTCGGGACACATCCGCGCCGCTGGTTTCGTTGCGTGAGGCCACCTTGTCGATCTCGTCGATGAAGACGATGCCGTTCTGTTCGGTCTGCAGCAACGCGGCGGTCTTGATCTCTTCCTCGTTGACCAGCTTGGCCGCCTCGTCCTCGACCAACAGCAGCCGCGCCTCGCCGATCTTCAGCTTGCGCAGCTTGCGCCGGGGGCCACTCGCACTGGCGAACAGGCCCTGCAGTTGATCGGCCATGTCTCCCATGCCAGCGGGGCCCATGATCCGGAGCTGAGGCTTGGGCTCGGCGAGATCGATCTCGATGTCCTTGTCATCGAGCGCACCTTCGCGCAGCCGCTTGCGCATCACCTGCCGCGCGGTGTTGTCGACAGGTGCTGCCGCTGACGAGTCGCCGCGTGGGGCTGATGACGACGGCGCTGGCGGCACCAGGATGTCGAGGATGCGGTCTTCAGCAGCATCCTCGGCGCGCGAGCGCTGGCGGCGCATCGCCGATTCGCGCTGCTGCTTGATGGCGGTCTCAACCAGGTCACGGATGATCGAATCGACGTCCTTGCCGACGTAGCCGACCTCGGTGAACTTGGTGGCTTCAACCTTGATGAAGGGCGCGTCGGCCAGCCGCGCGAGACGCCGCGCGATCTCGGTCTTGCCCACACCGGTCGGGCCGATCATCAAAATATTCTTGGGCGTGATCTCGCTGCGCAGTGGCTCATCGACCTGCTGGCGGCGCCATCGGTTGCGCAAGGCAATCGCCACCGCACGCTTGGCATCGTGCTGGCCAACAATGTGGCGATCGAGCTCGGAGACGATCTCCTGCGGGGTCATGTTGCTGCTCATCAGCGTGCTCATCCCAGGGTCTCGATGGTGTGGTTTTGGTTGGTGTAGATGCAGATGTCGCCCGCGATCTCCAGCGATCGCTTGACCACGTCGTGAGGCGACAGCTCGGTGTGTGCGATCAGTGCGCGCGCGGCAGCCTGCGCGAAAGCGCCGCCCGAGCCGATCGCCACGATGCCGTGTTCCGGTTCGAGCACATCGCCGTTGCCGGTGATGATCAGCGAGGCTGTCGTGTCGGCGACCGCCAGCATGGCTTCCAGGCGGCGCAGCACGCGGTCGGTGCGCCAGTCGCGGGTCAGCTCGATCGCGGCACGCACCAGGTGCCCCTGGTGCTTTTCCAGCTTGGATTCGAAGCGCTCGAACAGCGTGAAGGCGTCGGCGGTGGCACCGGCAAACCCGGCCAGCACCTGCTCTCGGTACAGCTTGCGGACCTTGCGGGCCGACGATTTCACAACGATGTGGCCCAGCGTCACCTGCCCGTCACCGCCGAGCGCCACCACGGGGCCGCGCCTCACGCTGACGATGGTGGTGCCGTGAAAACTGGGGGAGCTGTGGGCGTTATCCATGAAGCAGTTATGCGGGCGAAGCCGCCGGTTTCAATCAGGAAAGACGGGCGATTCAGGCGCAACAACGCCCGGCCGCACGATCAGACGGTGCGAACCTTGACCGTGGCGTGCTCGTTGATGCCCATCGCGCCGAAGAACAGCGCCACCAGGCGGTGCGCGTCGACGAAGGTCACGGAGCGGTTCTCGCTACGGCGCGCCAACACCCAGTTCAGCAGATCACCGGCCGCGATGAAATCGACGCGGATCAATCTCGAGCACGACACACTGATCATGGGCGCCGAGCCCAGTTGCTCGGTCATCGATTGCAGCAGCGGACCGATGTCGCCGATCAGCTGGCCGGACAACTCGACGCTGGACACCTGCACCAGCACCGCGTCATCGAGCAGGTTGGACTCGACAAATCCCGTCGACACCTCACTGACCATCGACATCGATGGCGACAGCGTGCTGCTCGCCGCGCCGCTCAGCCGCACACGGCACTGCACGCGCTCCCACGACGGAGGCGAGACTTCATACGTCATGCAGTATTCAATGGCTGTCTCATCGAACTGGTCAGGCCGGTTGGTCATGCGCAGCACGTCCAGGCGCAGCTGCCAGTAAACCGGGTCGGCATCACGCACACCGTTGGGCGTGGTCTCGTGCAGGCAATTCAACAGGGCGTCGCCATGCAACCAGCGCATGTCGAGCTTCTGTGGCATCCAGCTGCGAAAGAGATCGCTGAGCCGGGCACAGGCTTCGGCATCGATGCCGCGCAGCGCAGCCCAGTCGAACACCCAGGGCAAGGGCATCTGCAAGGTCTGCGAGCGCAGCCGCGACACCGCTTCGCCATCGATCCACTCCGGGCTGGACCAGCCGACCTGTCCGTCGATGCGGCTGCGCGGCTGGCGCTCTTCGCTGACGGCTTCGGCCACCCGCTGCGGCATCGAGAACCATTGCGGCGCCGACCAGCCGAACTGCTGCGCGTAGTCGATGGCCAGGCTCTCGAATTTGGGCAGCTGCCCTGTCGCGCGATGCATGTCGAACAGCGCCAGCCAGGTCTCGGCATGCTGTGCCCGCGCCCCGTGGGGCTGGATCAGCTGAGTGAGAGACTGCTCGCACATGTCGAAATCGGCATTCGCAAAGGCGATCACGGCTTCGTCGAGTTCCGGGTCGTGCGCGAGTTCGTTGCTGGCCTCGGCGGAAACGAACGCCTTGTCGAAAGAGGAGCCGACCACCTCGTTGTTGAACGTGAGCCCCGCGACATACGGGGGCGTCGAATCGGTTGCTTCCGCGTTGGTTGCCCTGGCGCTCTCGGCTTCGCCCAGGGGCGCCGCCTGTGTCGGCGCCGCATAGAACTCTGGAGACCGGCGCAGCGCCCCCACCTGACTGTTGCCCACCATCTGCTGCTCGATGGCGTCGATCTTCGCCTTCATGCCAGGACCGGAGCGCGCTTCGATGTCGCGCAGTCGCGGCACCGAATCGCCGCCCATCGCCGAGGAGCCACCAAGCGCCGCCAACTGCTCGGGTGTCAACCCGTCTCGGCGCACCTTGCGCAGCATGTCGAACTCGCGCTTGCGCACGAAATCGTTGCGCCGCTTGCGCTCGATCATGGCCTTCAGCTCGGATTTGGCGAGCTCGCTTTCGATCGATCCTGGTGCAGGCTGCCCCAACTCGTTCCACTCGGTGGCCGGATTGGCGACGAACTTCACCACCTTGCGGAAGAAGCTCGTCGTGTCTTTGGGATCGGCCATGGGGTCAGTGCCTGCTGAGGTACGGGAGGACGATCAGTCGCCGAACATCTTTTGTTTGAGCTCCCGGCGCTGCTGGGCCTCGAGGGACAAGGTCGCTGTCGGCCGAGCAATCAAGCGGCCCAGGCCGATGGGCTCGCCAGTTTCATCGCAAAAACCGTACTCACCGCTGTCGACGCGGTTGAGCGACTGCGCAATCTTCTTGAGCAACTTGCGCTCCCGGTCGCGGGTGCGCAATTCCAAGGCGTGCTCTTCTTCGATCGTGGCGCGGTCGGCAGGGTCAGGCACGATCGACGTGTCTTCGCGCAAGTGCTCGGTCGTCTCGCCCGCGTTGCTGAGCAGATCGTCCTTCAGCTTCTTCAGCGTGGCGCGGAAGAAGTCGAGCTGCTTCTCGTTCATGTACTCGCTGTCCGGCATGGCGAGCACCTCGGCCTCGGTCAGGTCTTTGCCAGCCTTGGTTTTCCAGGCGTTCGCCAGCTTCGGGTCGGACTTCTGCACCACCCGAGGGGTATCCACCCCCAGGTTGTTCATCTGGCGCGTGGGAGGGCGCGGGGGCGCAAAGCGATCGGCGAAGCGCGAGGTCGGTGGCGGCAACGGTGCGGTGGGCATGGGTGCACCGTATCGGGACTTGGCCGCCGATTTAGCGCGCGGCGGCTTGGCGGGGGCGACGGTCACCGGAGCAGTGGCGGCGGGTGCCGCCACCTTGGGCGCTGCGACCTCTTTCGCAGCGTCCTGAGGGAGAGTTTTCAACATCGGTTTCGGGGCAGGTTTTCCAGCGGCGGCAGCGGGTTTCACCGCTTTGACCGGAGCAACTTTGGGAGCGGGCGAGACGGGCGCTGGCTTGGGTGCAGCCTTGGTCCGGCTCGGAGCGGACACGGGCGCTGGTTTGGGCGCCGGTGTGGTGGTCTTTTTGGCCGGCGTGGCCTTCTTGGCCGGCGGGGGTGATTTCTTGGCGGGAGGGGTTGCCTTCTTCGGTGGCGCCGACTTCACCGACGCCGACGCTGCGGCCTTCTTCTTGGGCACGGGGGCGGTTCGCGTGGCGGGTGACGCAGACTTGGCCGGGGATCGGGTCACAGGGTTCTCCTCGCAGCGGGTTCATACCGCCAGGGCGCGAAACGAGCGCCACGTTGGCACCACGACATTGCAATCGACACGAGTCGCAAAGCGGGGCGGATTGTAGCCACGCGGCGTGGCTACAACGGCGATCACACGAGGCACTGCTCCAGCCCCTGCAGAAAAATGTCTTTCGGCAGGTCGATGCCGATGAACACCATCTTGCTGTTCTTTTTCTCGCCAGGCGCCCAGGCCGGGCCGAGGTCACTGCCCATCAACTGGTGCACGCCCTGGAAAATGACCTTCTTGGGCGAGCCCTTCATGAACAACACCCCCTTGTAGCGCAGCAGCTTCGGGCCGTAGACCTGGACGATCGACGCCAGGAAGTCTTCCAGCTTGGCTGGGTTGAAGGCCTTGTCCGAGCGGAAAACGAATGACTTCACATCGTCGTCGTGCACATGGTGGCTGGGGTGATCGCAGTGCTCGCCGTGTTCATGATCGTGGTCATGGTGCGCATGGTCGTGGCCATGGGCGTCGGCGTTCAGGAAATCCGGATCGATATCGAGCTTCGCGTTCAGGTTGAAGCCGCGCAGATCGAACACGCTGGCGATCGGCACCTCACCGAAATGCACCCGGCTTTGCGGGGCGCGGGGGTTCATGTGCTTGATGCGGTGAGACAACGCATCGACAGCAGCCTCGTCCACCAGGTCGGACTTGCTGATGAAGATCTTGTCGGCAAAGCCGATCTGGCGCCGCGCTTCCTGCCGGTCGTCGAGCTGCTGCTCGCCGTGCTTCGCATCGACCAGCGTCAAGATGGAGTCGAGCAAATAGCACTCGGCGATCTCGTCGTCCATGAAGAAGGTCTGAGCCACCGGCCCAGGATCGGCCAGACCGGTGGTCTCGATCACCACCCGATCGAACTGCAATTCGCCCTTGCGCTTCTTTTCGGCCAGATCGGAGAGCGTGGTGCGCAGGTCCTCACGGATCGAGCAACACACGCAGCCGTTGTTCAACTGAATGATCTGCTCCTTGGAGTCTTGCACCAGGATGTCGTTGTCGATGTTTTCATCGCCGAACTCGTTTTCGATCACGGCGATCTTCTGCCCGTGCGCTTCGCTCAGCACGCGCTTGAGCAAGGTCGTCTTGCCCGATCCGAGAAACCCCGTCAGGATGGTGGCGGGAATGAGCGCGTTGGCGGTAGCGGTAGGGGTGGCCATGGGCGTTTGTCCTGGAAATTGGAAACTCTGACTGCTTGGCATGCGTATCTGGGGCCAACGCATAACCCTTCAAGCTAACACACTTGTCAATGGCGGTTCGGGTAAGCTGTCGTGGTGATTCACTTTTCGCCCCGGCGCGATGTCTGACCCGTACCCGGCGCAATCCGCCTCCACCGCCCGCGCCAAGAATCCTGCACGAGGCGCAGCCCCTGTCGACAAGCGCAACCTGTTCCAGCGGCTGATCGAGTTCATTTCGCCAGGCGTCGATTCGCGAGACGAGCTGATCGAGGCACTGGCCGACGCCGAGCATCGGGAGCTGATCGCACCCGAGTCGCGGATGATGCTGGAAGGCGTGATCCGCATGGCGGACATGACCGCTGGCGACGTGATGGTCGCCGCACCGCACATGGACCACCTCGACATCGACGCGCCGTACGACGAGTTGCTGCATCTGGTCATCGGTACCGCGCATTCGCGCTTTCCGGTCTACGAAGGCCAGCGCGACAACATCATCGGCATCCTGATGGCCAAGGATCTGCTGAAGCTGCAACGCTCCCCCGACCTGAACCTGAGAACCTTGCTGCGCCCGGCGGTGTTCGTGCCCGAATCGAAGGGGCTCAACGAGTTGCTGCGCGACTTCCGCTCGAACCGCAACCACCTGGCGATCGTCATCGACGAGTTCGGCAACACCGCCGGGCTGATCACGATCGAGGACGTGCTCGAAGAGATCGTTGGCGAGATCGAAGACGAATTCGATGACAAGGACGGCGAGTCCAGCGTCTACACCCTGGCCGACGGCAGCCACCGGGTGGCGGGCGACGCCGAGATCAGCGCCGTCAATGAGTCCTTCGGCGCCCAGCTGCCGCAAGACAGCTTCGACACCATCGGCGGGCTGATCGCCCACGAGCTGGGCCGTGTGCCCCGCCGCGGCGAAGCCGTGGCGATGGGCGGGCTGCTGTTCAGCGTGATGCTCACCCGCGGCGGTGCGGTGCGCTGGTTCAAGGTCACCCGCGCGCCCGAGCCTGCCGTCGAACCCGACGACGCTTGATGCGTCGGCCGGCGTCAGACACAGCGCTGTCGCGCTGGCTCGCCAGCGCCCCGGCGGTGCTGCTGGCCGGCATCGTGCACACCCTGTCGTTCTCGCCGTTCGAATGGTGGTGGCTGCAGCTGCTGTCTCTCGCCGTGTTGGCCCACGCCACCGCAACCGCTGCACCACGCCGCGCCGCGATGTTGGGCTGGCTGTACGCCGTCGGTTGGCTGGTGTCGGGCTTCTGGTGGCTGTACATCAGCATGCACGACTTCGGCGGCCTGCACCCGGCCCTCGCCACGCTCGCCGTCGTCGTGTTGGCCGCGTTGCTGGGGCTGTATTACGCGGCGGCCATGGCGCTGTGGGCGCGGCTGCGCACCGACCGGGCGGGTTGGGATGTCACGCTGTGGGCGGCCTGCTGGCTGGGTGCCGAGTTGGCGCGCGGGCTGGTGTTCACGGGCTTCCCCTGGATCGCCTCGGGCTACGCGCACGCGGTCGGGCCGTTGGCTGCCTGGGCGCCGTGGATCGGCGTTTATGGCCTGTGCGCACTGGCGGCGGTCAGTGCCGCGACGGCCGCGCTGTGGCTGCAGGGTGGTTCGCTGAGACTTCGATCCACCGTCAGCGCGGTGGTGGCGGCGCTCTTCCTGGCGCCACACCTGCTGCCCGATCAGTTCACGCGCTCCACCGGCACGCTGCAGGTCAGCCTGCTACAGCCGAACGTGCCGCAGGAGATCAAGTTCGACCCCGACCGGCTGACCCTGCAGTTGCACGGCCTGGTACGACAGTTGAGCGAAGCCCGCGGCGCGCTGGTGGTGACGCCCGAATCGGTGCTGCCGCTGTCGCGCGACCAACTCAGCGACGGCTACTGGGCGGCCCTGCAGGGTGCGCTGCAGCCGGTGGCTGGCGACGCGGCGGTGTCAGAGCGCGCTGCGCTGATCGGCCTGTTCGTCGGCGACGAGGCCGCGGGCTACGTCAACTCCGTCGTGGCGTTGCCTGCGGGTGCGACCAATGGCGCGGCGTCATCCGCTGAGGCCAGCTACCGCTACGGCAAGCGGCATCTGCTGCCCTTCGGCGAGATCATCCCGCCCGGCTTCCACTGGTTCGTTCGGTTGATGAACATCCCGCTGGCCGATCAGGCCCGGGGCCAGAGCACCGAGGCCTACGCGTTCGGCGGGCAGCGGTTGCGACCGCTGGTCTGCTATGAAGACCTGTTCGGCGAAGACATCGTCTCCAGCGTGGTGGGCCCGCAGGCGGCCACGGTGTTCGTCAACGTCAGCAATCTGGCCTGGTTCGGCCGCTGGCTGGTGCAGGACCAGCACCTGCAGTTCTCGCAGATGCGCGCGATCGAGTTCCAGCGACCGGTGATCCGCTCGACCAACACCGGCGCCACCGCGGTGGTCGACCACCGCGGGCAGGTCACGGCGCGGCTGCCACCGCTCACCACCGGCGTACTCGAAGCCACTGTCGAGGGCCGCGTCGGAGAGACGCCGTATGCGCGCTGGCTCGCTACCTTCGGGTTGTGGCCGCTGATCGCGGTGGCACTGACCATCGCGGGCACGGCAGCGTTCATTGGCAGGCGCCCGCGACCGCCTGCGGAGCCCGGCGCCTAAAATCAAGGGCTGCGCCTGCGTTGACACGCCCGGCACCGCACCAGCCCACCACCCTGACCCACCACCCATGCTGACCTTCCAGCAAATCATCCTGCGTCTTCAGCAGTACTGGGACGCCCAGGGTTGCGCCTTGCTGCAACCGTACGACATGGAAGTCGGAGCCGGCACCAGCCACACCGCGACCTTCCTGCGCGCGCTCGGGCCCGAGCCGTGGAAGGCCGCCTATGTGCAGCCCAGCCGCCGCCCGAAGGACGGCCGCTACGGCAACAACCCGAACCGCCTGCAGCACTACTACCAGTACCAGGTGGTGCTGAAACCCGCGCCCAGCAACATCCTTGAGCTGTACCTGGGCTCGCTCGAAGCGCTGGGCTTCGATCTGAAGGTCAACGACGTGCGCTTCGTCGAGGACGATTGGGAGAACCCCACGCTCGGCGCCTGGGGCCTGGGCTGGGAGGTCTGGCTCAACGGCATGGAGGTGACGCAGTTCACCTACTTTCAGCAGGTCGGTGGCATCGACTGCCGGCCCATCACCGGCGAGATCACCTACGGCCTGGAACGGCTGGCGATGTACCTGCAGGGCGTGGACAACGTGTACGACCTGACGTGGACCGTCGGGGCCGATGGCAAGCGCATCAGCTACGGTGATGTGTACCTGCAGAACGAACAGGAGCAAAGCGCCTACAACTTCGAGCACAGCGATGTCGAGTTCCTGCTCGGCGCCTTCGGCAGCCACGAGAAGCAGGCGAAGCATCTGATCGAGTCGCAGCTCGCACTGCCCGCCTACGAACAGGTGCTCAAAGCCGCGCACACCTTCAACCTGCTGGATGCGCGTGGCGCGATCAGCGTGACCGAGCGCGCCGCCTACATCGGCCGCATCCGCAACCTGGCGCGCGCAGTCGCCGCGAGCTACCTGGCCAGCCGAGAGCGGCTGGGCTTCCCGATGGCACCACGCGAGTGGGCCGAGGAAGTGATCGCCGCGCTGGCGCAACAACGCGACAAGAAAGCGGCCTGACCCGATGACCACGACCGCGAATCTGCTTGTTGAATTGTTCGTTGAGGAACTGCCGCCGAAAGCGCTGAACAAGCTGGGTGAATCGTTCGCACAAGGCTTGGCAGACAGCTTGCGCGCGCAGGGACTGGCCACCGAGCAGTCAGCGGTGACACCATTCGCCTCGCCGCGTCGGCTCGCTGCGCACGTCAGTGCAGTGCTGTCCGCTGCGCCCGACAAGGCGGTGTCGCAGAAGCTGATGCCAGCCAGCGTGGCACTGGCGGCCGATGGCACGCCGACCCCGGCCTTGCTGAAAAAGCTCGCCAGCCTGGGTGCCGACGCGTCGGTGCTGCCCGCGCTCAAGCGCCAGATGGACGGCAAGGCCGAGGCTTTGTTTTACGACAGCATGGTGCCTGGCGTGACGCTGGCGCAGGGTCTGCAAAAAGCGCTGGACGAATCGCTCGCCAAGCTGCCGATCCCCAAGGTGATGACCTACCAGCTCGAAGCTGGCGCACAGCCCGGCTGGACCAGCGTTCAGTTCGTCCGACCCGCCCACGGTCTGGTCGCACTGCACGGCGCCGACCTCGTGCCGGTATCGGCCCTGGGCTTGCAGGCCGGCCGTGAAACGCACGGCCACCGGTTCGAGGCGGCGATGGATCCGGTGATGCTGCAGCACGCCGACTGTTACGCCGAGCAGCTGCGCGACCAGGGTGCGGTGATCGCCAGCTTCGCGCAGCGCCGCGGCGAGATCGCACGCCAGTTGCAGCATGCCGCCGCAAAGCAAGGCCTGACGCCGATCGACGACGACGCGCTGCTGGATGAAGTGACCGCCCTGGTCGAGCGGCCCAATGTGCTGCTCGGCCGTTTCGAGGAAGCCTTCCTCGACGTGCCGCAGGAATGCCTGATCCTGACGATGAAGGCGAACCAGAAGTACTTCCCGCTGCTCGACGCCGCCGGCAAGCTGACGAACAAGTTCCTCATCGTCAGCAACATCAGCCCGGCTGACCCCAACGCGGTGATTGGTGGCAACGAGCGCGTGGTGCGCCCACGGTTGGCCGATGCGAAGTTCTTCTTCGACCAGGACCGCAAGAAGACGCTGGCCTCGCGCATCGATGGGCTGGCGAAGGTGGTCTATCACAACAAGCTGGGCAACCAGGCAGAACGGGCCGAGCGCGTTCGTGCGATCGGCCATGCCATCGTCAACCAGCTGCGCATGGCCACGCTGCCGTATACGGTGGATGCGCAAGACGAATTCGCGGTGCTCGACGGCAAGGTGCAGGAAGCTGCACTTCTGGCCAAGGCCGACCTGTTGACCGGCATGGTCGGCGAGTTCCCCGAGCTGCAGGGCGTGATGGGTGGCTACTACGCGCGCCACGAAGGCCTGCGTGATGGCGTGGCCATCGCGATCGAGGACCACTACAAGCCCCGCTACGCCGGCGATGCGCTGCCGCGCAACCACACCGGTACGGTGCTGGCGCTGGCTGACAAGCTGGAAACACTGGTCGGTCTGTTCGGCATCGGTCAGCTGCCCACCGGCGACAAGGACCCGTTCGCGCTGCGCCGCCACGCGCTGGGCGTGATCCGCATCCTGACCGAGAAGAACCTGCCGCTTGATCTGCCCGCTCTATTGCAGGGCGCATTGCCGGCGTTCGGCGAGCTGATTTCCGATCCCACCGACGCGCTGCAGGGCTTCTTCACCGACCGACTGGCCGTGAACCTGCGTGACCAGGGCTACAGCGCACAGGAAGTGGACGCGGTGCTCGCCCTGGGTCCGACTCGACTGGGCGACCTGCCGCGCCGACTGGAAGCCGTGCGCGCCTTTGCAGCGCTGCCGGAAGCCGCCTCGCTCGCAGCCGCCAACAAGCGGGTGGGCAACATCCTGAAAAAGACAGACGGGGCGGCGCCGGCCACGGTCGATGCTTCGCTGTTGCGGGAGCCCGCAGAACAGACCCTGGCGCAGGCGCTGGCGAGCGTGCGACCTCAGGCTGACACGCTGTTCGACCAGCACGACTACACCGCATCGCTGCAGGCCCTGGCCGCACTGCGCGCGCCGGTCGACGCCTTCTTCGAGTCGGTGATGGTCAACGCCGAAGACGCCGCATTGCGCGCCAATCGACTCGGCCTGCTGGCCCAACTTCATGCCGCCATGAACCGCGTCGCCGACCTGTCCAAGCTGGCGGCCTAGGATGAAACCAGCGGTATCGAGTTCAGCGGTTGCACTTTTGCAGAGTCTCGTTCGCAGCAGGCCCCGTCCTGCGCGAGATCGATGGGGTGGGTTGCCGCTGCGGCAGTTGAAGGTCGATGCAGGCAACCGTGGTTCCGTGCGGAGGATGCAGGGTGACTGGCGCAGCGAAGTAAAGGAGGAGGGCCGGATGGGTCTTGCCGGAAGCGCTTGGGCCGTCAACCGGCCCGGGGGACATGAGCGGAGCCAGGCACCCTGTAGCCTCCGCTCGCGCAGGCCGACGATCGCTCGGCCGTTTCATGCGTCGCGGTTCGTGCGAAGCACCCTGGAAAGCTGAGATGTCACCCACCTCGTCCAACGCACTCAAGCTCGTCATCCTCGACCGCGACGGCACCATCAACGAAGATCGTGACGATTACGTCAAGTCGCCCGATGAATGGGTGCCGCTGCCTGGCGCGCTGGAAGCCATCTCGCGGCTCAACCATGCGGGCTGGCACACGGTGCTGGCCACCAATCAGTCAGGCCTCGGGCGTGGACTGTTCGACATGGCCTCGCTCAACGAGATTCAACTGAAAATGAACCACGCGCTGGCGGCCCAGGGTGGCCGCATCGATGCGGTGTTTTTCTGCCCCCACACCCCCGACGAGGGTTGCGATTGCCGCAAGCCCTTGCCCGGCATGATGCTGCAGATTGCGGAGCGCTTCGGCGTGTCGCTGGACAACACGCCGATGGTCGGCGACACCGTGCGCGACCTGCAGGCCGGCATGGCGGCTGGCTGCCCCACGCACCTGGTGCTGACGGGCAAGAGCGCAGGTCTGGAAGGTCAGGCCCTGGCCGAGCTGATCGCCTCGGTGCCCGGCACCCGCGTGCACGCCGATCTGTCGGCCTTCGCCGACTGGTGGATTCGGCAGCAGCGCGGTGACACCGGCGACTCCGACCCGGGCTTCGAGGAATCGCGTTAATGAATCGCTTTGTCTGGGCGCTGCGCTCTTACCTGTTCCTGGCCTACATGGCCATCAGCGTGGTGCCGTGGGCCACGGTGGTGCTGATCGTGTCGATCTTCACCCGCGGCGACCGCATCTACTGGCTGTGTGCCGGCTGGCTGACGCATTCGATTGCGGCCGCGCGCGTGATCTGCGGCGTGCGCCACCGGATGCATGGACTGGACAACCTGGCCGAGGCCAACCGGGCGCCCGCGGTGATCGTGCTGCCGAAGCACCAATCGACCTGGGAGACGTTTGCCTTTCCCGGTCTGATGCCTCACCCCTTGGCCTATGTGTTCAAGCGCGAGCTTTTGTACATCCCGTTCTTCGGCTGGGCAATGGCACGCATGGACATGATCCACATCGACCGCGCGCGGCGTTCCGACGCGTGGCGGCGCGTGCTCGAGCAAGGCTCACAGCACATGAAACACGGCGCGTGGGTCATCATGTTTCCCGAAGGCACTCGGGCCGCCCGTGGACAGCAAGAAGAGTACAAGACGGGTGGCACGCGGCTGGCCGTCAGCACCGGCGCCTCGGTGTTGCCGATCGCCGTGACCTCGGCGCGCTGCTGGCCACGCAAGACCTTCACGCTGCGCCCCGGCGTGATCGATGTGTCGGTGGGCCCGCTGCTGTCTTCCGTGGGCAAGCGGCCCGATGCGCTGATGCGCGAAGTCGAAACCTGGATCGAGGCCGAGATGCGGCGGCTCGACCCAGAAGCCTATGTGGGCGAGCCCCCAAGGCCCGCCGCGATCCCCGCCCCACCGCCAGCGACTGGCACGGCCACCGAACCGTAGACTCCGCCCCATGGCAGCCCCCCGTCGCCCCGATCCCGCACAGCTGTCGCTGTTCGTCGCGACGGAGCCGACGGCCTCGACACCGATGCGGCCCGCGCCGACGCCCCCCGCAGCACCCGCAGAGCCGGCGACTGCTGTGGCCAGTTCCGCGCTCGCACCGGCGGCCTTCCGGCATCCGCAGGCTGCGCGAGAGATCGTGCTCAGCGGCCACACCGTGGGCTACGCGCTCAAGCGCGTGCGCCGTCGCAGCATCGGCTTCATCGTCGGCACCGAGGGTCTGTGCGTCAACGTGCCGAACTGGGTCGGCCCACGCGACATCGAAACGGCGCTGCGCGAAAAGGCAAGCTGGATCCTGCGCAAGTTGCAAGAGCAACAGGAGCGCGGCTGCCGACTGCAATCGGCCCGCGTCGATTGGCGCGACGGGGTCACGATTCCCTTCCTCGGCCAGACGGTGGTGGTGGTGCTCGATGCACGGGCGGGCATCACGCCCTCGGGCGCGGTCCTCGACGCGGGCACGGGCGACGGTGCGCCGCGCCAACTGCATACCGGGCTGCCGCCAAGTGCAACGCCGGAGCAGATCCGCGACGCGGTGCAGAGCTGGCTGCAACGCCAGGCGAAGCGGGTGTTCGCCGAGCGCTGTGAACACTATGCCGCCCAACTCGGCGTGCGTTACAGCCGGCTCAGCCTCTCATCGGCGCAGACACGCTGGGGCAGCGCCAGCGCCGACGGGTCGATCCGCCTGAGCTGGCGGCTGATTCATTTCGGGGTGTCAACGATCGACTACGTCGTCGCCCATGAACTCGCCCACCTGCGAGAAATGAACCACAGCCCGCGCTTCTGGGACGTGGTGCGCTCGGTCGTGCCCGACTACCAGCGCACCCGCGAGGTGCTGAAGACCGACGTGCTGCCTGTGTTCGACTGACGCCTGACCGTCAAGCGGGGAGTGGCGAAAAGCGATAGACCCCCTGCTCGCGCTGGCGCCGCAGTCGACCCTGGTGCCACAAGGCGTTCAGGTGCGCGATCGCCTCCCCCATCGCAAAGGTGGTCTGGTGCACATCGAGCGGGCGCTTGAACAGCACCGGCAGCAGCTCTGCGGCGGTGCGGGGTGCGTGCGCACAAGCGGCCATCACGTCGGCCAGGCGATCAGCATGGTGCCGGTGCAGCTGATCGATGCGGGCATGCAGGCCTCGAAACGGCTTGCCGTGCGACGGCAGCACCAAGGTGTCGGCGGGCAGCGCGCGCATGCGGTCGAGCGAGGCGAGAAACAGCGCCAGCGGATTGGCCTCGGGCTCAAGGTGATCGACGCTGATGTTGGTGGAGATGCGCGGCAGCAGCATGTCACCGGCCAGCAGCACGCCCAGCGCCGGGCTGTGCAGCGCGATGTGTTCGGGCGCGTGGCCGTGTCCGGCCAGGGCGTGCCACGCATGGCGACCTGACACCTGCGCACTGCCCATGTCCAGCACACCGCCGTCCATCAGGCGACAGTAGGTGGCGGGCAAGGCCGGCACCATGCTGGCGTAGTGGCCTGCGCGGGCGCGGATCTGCGCCAGCGTGTGCGGATCGGTCACCCCATGCGCCGCCACGAACGCAGCGGCAGCGTCACCGCCCATCAACGGATCGGCGCGGCTGCCCAGGCGCGCGGCGGCAAAGTCGGTCGCGCTCATCCACAGGCGGCATTCGAAGCCGTTGTCGCCCGCAGAGGCAGGGCGGCTCCAATGGTGCGTCAGCCAGTGCGCCAGCCCGATGTGGTCCGGGTGCATGTGCGTCACCACCACGCGCAGCACCGGTAGCCCATCGAGCCCGGAGGCAAACACCTGCGCCCAGGCGGCACGGGTGGCCTCATCGGCAATGCCGCAATCAACCACCGTCCAGCCCTGCACAGGGCCCCCAGGGCCGTCGAGCTGGTCGCGCAACAGCCACAGATTGATGTGGTTCAACGCGAACGGCAACGACATGCGCAACCAGCGCACACCCGGGGCGACCTCCAACACATGCCCAGGCGCAGGCAGTGTGTCGCCCCAGGGGTAGTCCGGTTCTTGCTGAGGCGGGTTCGTCACGTTCATGGAACGACTCATGGTTTTGAAACGGTGGACTTCCGCTCGATAGACTTGGGTTTTCAGTGTGCCTTCAACTTATGTCCAGCGAACTCAACGAACTTTTCGAAAGCAACCGGATGTGGGCGCGTGCCACCGAGCAACGCGCGCCCGGTTTTTTCACCAACCTGCTGAAGCAGCAAGCGCCCCAGTACCTGTGGATCGGCTGCGCCGACAGTCGGGTCCCGGCCAACGAGCTGGTCGGCCTGGCGCCGGGCGAGTTGTTCGTGCACCGCAATGTCGCCAATGTGGTGGCCCATTCAGATCTCAATTGCCTGTCGGTGGTGCAGTACGCCACCGACATGCTGAAGGTGAAGCACATCATCGTCGTGGGCCACTCCGGCTGCGGCGGTGTCGCCGCATCGCTGAACAACATGCGGGTCGGGATTGCCGACAACTGGATCCGCTACGTGCAGGACGTGCGCAATCGCCATCAGGACTGGCTGAACACGGTCGAGGAAACCCAGCGCGTCGACGCGCTGTGCGAGCTGAACGTGATCGAACAGGCGCGCAACGTGTGCCAAACCACGGTGGTGCAGGATGCGTGGGCCCGCGGTCAGGAGCTGGTGGTTCATGGCTGGTTTTATGGCCTGTACAACGGCCTGCTGGAAGATCTGAGGATGACGGTGGCGGGGCCTGACCAGGTGAATGAGGCGTACGAACGGGCACTGGCTGCGGTACAGGTGCGCCGGGGGCCGACGGCGCAGCCGGCCGGGGAAAGCATCGGCTGATGTCCGACACCGCGTTCCCGGTCGCGCTCACGGATCCGCACGCGCTCGATCTGGCGCGCGCGATGCTGGACGGCTTCAACCGCCATTACCGCCTGTTCCGCGAAGCCAGTGCCGCTGCGAAACAGCGTTTCGAGGCGGCGGACTGGCACGGGCAGCAGCGTGCACAGCGCGAGCGCATCGAGTTCTACGACAAGCGCGTCGGTGAAGCGGCCGAGCGCCTGCAATCGGAGTTCAAGGCCGGTGAGCTGAGTGCCGAGTTGTCGCAGCAGTTCAAACTGCACTATGTCGGCCTGCTGATCAACCACCATCAGCCCGAGCTGGCCGAGACCTTCTTCAACTCGGTCACCACGAAGATCCTGCACCGGCGCTACTTCAACAACGATTTCATTTTCTTGCGCCCGACGGTCTCGACCGACTACATCGAGGTCGATGATCCGGCCTCGAAGCCGACCTATCACGCCTATTACCCGACCAAGGACACGATGCGCCAGGTGTGGCGGCGCATCGTCGATCGCTTCGATCTGCAGCGGCCTTTCGAGGATCTGGACCGCGACCTCGACCATGTGCTGGCGGCGGTGGAGGCTCAACTGGGCAACTACCTGCCGCGCGCCAATTTCCAGATTCAGGTCCTGAGCTCGCTTTTCTTTCGCAACAAGGGCGCGTACCTGGTGGGCAAGGTGATCAACGGCTACCGGGAACTGCCCTTCGCGCTGCCGATCCTGCACACCGATTCAGGCACGCTCGCCATCGACACGGTGCTGTTCGGCGAAGAAGAGCTGCTGTTGCTGTTCAGCTTCGCCCGCGCGTACTTCATGGTCGACATGGAGGTGCCCTCGGCCTATGTGCAGTTCCTGCGCACGCTGATGCCACGCAAGCCCCGCAGCGAAATCTACAGCGCGCTCGGCCTGCAGAAGCAGGGCAAGAACCTGTTCTACCGCGACTTCCTCGCGCACTTGCGGCACTCGTCGGACCAGTTTCGCATCGCGCCGGGCATCAAGGGCATGGTGATGCTGGTGTTCGATCTGCCGTCGTTCCCCTATGTCTTCAAGGTCATCAAGGACTACTACCCGCCGCCGAAGGACACCACGCGCGAGCTGATCAAGTCGAAGTACCTGCTGGTCAAGCAGCACGATCGGGTGGGACGCATGGCCGACACGCTGGAGTACAGCAATGTGGCCTTCCCGCGCGCGCGCTTCGAGGACGAGCTGGTCGCTGAGCTCCGGAAGTTCTGTCCCAGCCTGCTCGAGGAAGATGGCGACGAGCTGGTGATACGCCATGCCTACATCGAGCGGCGCATGGTCCCGCTGAACATCTACCTGCAGGAAGCCTCGCCCGAGCAGATCGAGCAGGCGGTGGTCGAGTACGGCAATGCGATCAAGGACCTGGTGGCGGCCAACATCTTCCCCGGCGACATGCTGTGGAAAAACTTCGGCGTCACACGCCACGGCAAGGTGGTGTTCTACGACTACGACGAGATCGAGTACATCACCGACTGCCATTTCCGTCGGGTGCCCACGCCGCGCAACGAAGAGGACGAGATGTCCGGGGAGGTCTGGTACAACGTGGGACCGAAGGACGTGTTCCCGGAAACATTCGCCCCCTTCCTGCTCGGCAACGCCAAGGTGCGCGAGGTGTTCATGAAGCACCATGCCGATCTGCTCGACGCCGCTTTCTGGCAGGAGCACAAGAAGCGCATCCTGGCCGGGCACGTGCACGACGTCTTCCCCTACGAGGCGGCCAAGCGCTTCGAGCGCCGACGGCTCGAAGCCGCCCCTGCTCACTGATTCCCGAAGTAACCGATGAAGATGAACGAAACGATCCCGCTGGTGTTTGTGGGAGAAAAAGTCACCAAGACCCTGCGCTATTCGCGCGAGGACATCGCGCTCTTCGCACGCCTCAGCGGCGACGAGAACCCGCTGCACACCGATGCCGCGGTGGCACAGCGGGCGCGCTTTGGCGAGATCATCGCCAGCGGCCAGCACACCAGCGCCCACCTCATGGGCATGCTGGCCACTTATTTTTCGCGCAACGACGATGGCATCCGGCGCGAGATGCTGTGTCTGAACATGAACTTCGCCTTCAAGAACCCGGTGTTCGCGGACCAGGACATCCTGCTGCAATGGCGGGTGGCCAGCGTCGAGCCGAAGGAGAAGCTGCAAGGGATTCTTGTGCACCTCGATGGCACGGCATCGGTCGGCCACGGCAAGCCCGCGCTGATCGCTCGCGGCACGATCCTGGTGAAGGAGCTCGTTGCATGAATGCCGGCGCACCAGGGATACTGCAGGCCGGCCCGACCCTGTGAGATCGCTGCCACTCGATCGCGCTCTGCGTGCCTGGCTGCTGTCGGACGGGTCGCTGAGTCGGCAGCTCGCGCAGACTTTCGGGGGCTTCCGGGTGCAGCTGCTCAACCAAGGCACCGCACCCGCTACAGCGGAGGAATTGCACGTGCTGCGACAACATGGCACTGGAAGCTCTCGATGGCCTCGTTGCCATGTCCGTGAGGTCGTGTTGTGGGGCGACGGCCAGCCGCTGGTGCATGCCCGCTCGGTGTTGCCTGCAGTGCAGGCGAAGCTGACCTGGCGCGCTGTGCGCGGGCTCGGTCAGCGTCCACTGGCCGATCTGCTGTTCGGCCTGCGCGCTGCGCACTGCGATCGACTGGGGGGCCGGTACGCGTCCCCGCTGCAAGCACGCCGACTCGGCAGCCGGCTGGGGTGGTCAGCGCATCCGCTGTGGTGCCGACGCTCCGTGTTCACTCGACGCGGCGTGCCGCTGCTCGTGACGGAGTGGTTCGCCCCCGCGGTGCGTGATCGTGCGCCGAGTGCAGGCACCGCTCGCGGCCGACCGCACCACGCAGGGCGGCGTTGACCATGACCATGCCGCCACTCGACACCCCACAGTTGCTCGCCATCGCCGCGGCACTCGGCTGGGCCAGCGGGCTGCGGCTGTACGCCGTGCTGTTTCTGACCGGTCTGGCCGGCCGGCTGGGATGGGTGGATCTGCCGAGTGGACTCGCCCTGCTGCAACACCCGCTGATGCTGTCGGCAAGTGGCTTCATGTTGTTGATGGAGTTCTTCGCGGACAAGATCCCCGGCATCGACTCGCTCTGGGACCTGATCCACACGCTGGTGCGCATCCCGGCGGGTGCGGCGCTGGCAGCGGCGGTGTTCGATGCCGATCCAGAGGCGTGGACGATGGCCGCAGCACTGATGGGCGGCACGCTGGCGGCCACGAGCCACATCGCCAAGGCCACCACCCGGGCGGCGGTCAACACCTCCCCCGAGCCGTTTTCGAACGTGGGCATGTCGCTGCTCGGTGATGCCGTCGTGCCCGTCGCACTGTGGCTGTCGTGGACGCATCCGCTGTGGTTTGCGGCGCTGCTGACGTTGGCGCTGATCGTGATGATCGGGGTGATCTGGTGGCTGGGCCGC
This sequence comes from Burkholderiales bacterium Ga0077547, assembly GCA_001464195.1. Taxonomy (GTDB): domain Bacteria; phylum Pseudomonadota; class Gammaproteobacteria; order Burkholderiales; family Burkholderiaceae_C; genus PBB1. Next base: position 43,885 of record LNEY01000018.1, on the reverse strand, counting down.
TTTCTGAGGCAGCTGGCGACGCGGGTGACGAACTGGCGTCGCCCGACACTGCAGCGCACAGGGCCATAGCGGGAACGGTCGGGCAGCCTCCCGCACAATGGTTCGGACGGTCTGAGCCACACGGCCGCCGTGCTGCGCCATGAACCCTCTCTCACCCTCCAGCGACTACGCCCACATCCCCAGCCCCTGCGTCGGCGTGTGCCGGATGGACGCAGCGGACCGCTGGTGTGTAGGCTGCCTGCGCAGCCGCGAGGAAATCGGCCAATGGAGCCAGATGACCGACCGCCAGAAGTTCGTGCTGTGGACTCGACTCACGAGGGAGCGATCCTGTCCGGCGACACCCCTCACAGCGCCTGAATCTGAAGCGTGACGGCCCCACACTTGCAACGCCCGAGTCAATGAAAACGCCGCGCGCGGCAGCAGATTCCACATTGAGAAACAAAGATTCCGGGTTTCTGCTGATCTTGTAAGTCTCAGTTCAGCGCCGCGTCAGGGCTCGGTCAGAGCGCATCACCATCATCCGTTCATGCGTCACCTCAGGCCGGTGATGCCATCACAACGGAGACAACCAACATGGCAACAGCAACCAGCAACGCCATCGGCCCGCGGCCCACACCGCAACCGATGACAGCCGAAGAGCGCAAGGTCATCTTCGCGTCCAGCCTCGGCACGGTGTTCGAGTGGTACGACTTCTACCTGTACGGCTCGCTCGCCGCCATCATCGCCAAGCAGTTCTTCAGCGGCCTCGATGCCGGCGCCGCGTTCATCTTCGCGTTGCTGGCCTTCGCAGCGGGCTTCATCGTGCGGCCGTTCGGCGCACTGGTGTTCGGCCGCCTGGGCGACATGATCGGCCGCAAGTACACCTTCCTGGTCACGATCCTGATCATGGGTCTGTCGACCTTCATCGTCGGCATCTTACCCAACTACGCCGCCATCGGCTGGGCAGCGCCGGTGATCCTGATCATCCTGCGCATGCTGCAAGGTCTGGCGCTCGGCGGTGAGTACGGCGGTGCAGCCACCTATGTGGCCGAACACTCGCCTCACGGCAAACGTGGCGCCTACACCTCGTGGATCCAGACCACCGCGACGATGGGTCTGTTCCTGAGCCTGATGGTGATCCTGGGCACGCGCTGGGTGCTGGGTGGCTTCGCCTTCACCAAGGAAGGCGAAGCATTGTTCGCCGACTGGGGTTGGCGCATTCCGTTCCTCGTGTCGATCGCCCTGTTGGGCATCAGCGTGTGGATCCGCTTGTCGATGAATGAATCGCCCGCCTTCAAGAAAATGAAGGAAGAGGGCAAGACCTCGAAGGCGCCGTTGACCGAATCCTTCGGCCAGTGGAAGAACCTGAAGATCGTGATCCTGGCGCTGGTGGGCCTGACCGCGGGCCAGGCTGTGGTCTGGTACACCGGTCAGTTCTATGCGCTGTTCTTCCTGACGCAGGCACTGAAGGTCGATGGGCCCACCGCCAACATCCTGATCGCGGTGTCGCTGTTGATCGGCACGCCGTTCTTCCTGATCTTCGGCATGCTGTCGGACAAGATCGGCCGCAAGCCCATCATCATGGCCGGTTGCCTGATCGCTGCGCTGACCTACTTCCCGCTGTTCAACGCACTGACCTCGGCGGCCAACCCCGACCTGGCGAAGGCGCAGAAGGAGGTGCCGGTGACGATCGTCGTCGATCCGGCGCAATGCTCGTTCCAGGGAAGTCCGATCGCCCGTGAGGTGAACTTCTACACCTCCTGCGACATTGCCAAGCGCACGCTCGCACAGGCCGCGGTCAACTACGACATCGTCGAGGCGCCCGCCGGCACCGTGGCGGTTGTCAAGCTGGGCGGCACCGAGATCCCATCGCTCAACGCCACGCTGACGCCTGACGGCAACTCGTTCGAGGATGCAAGCAAGGCCGGCATCGCGGCGTTCAAGAAGAGCGTGGCCGAGGCCACCAAGGCTGCAGGCTACCCAGCCGCAGCCGATCCGGAGAAGATCAACAAGCCGCTGGTGGTGCTGATCCTCGTGATCCTCGTGATCTACGTGACCATGGTCTACGGCCCGATCGCCGCGATGCTGGTCGAGATGTTCCCGACCCGCATCCGCTACACCTCGATGAGCCTGCCGTACCACATCGGCAACGGCTGGTTCGGCGGCCTGCTGCCGACCATCGCCTTCGGCATCGTGGCTCAGACTGGCAACATCTACAACGGCCTGTGGTACCCGATCATCATCGCCAGCGCGACCTTCGTGATCGGCATGCTGTTCATCAAGGAAACCAAGGACGTGGACATCTACGCGCAGGATTGATCGTCAGCGCTTGAAGCCACCAAGCCGCCGGGTCGTGAGACTCGGCGGCTTTTTTTGTTAGGAGCGCTGCGGTGGGCCTTAGAACACCTTCGCATGCGACAACGGTCCTGCTGCCGAGGGCGTGGGGTGACCGGCGTAGCGAAGTAAAGGAGGAAGGCCGGATCAGTCTCACCTGAAACGTTTGAGCGGTGACCCGGCCTGGGGGACATGAGCGGAGCCGGTCACCCCACGCCCTCGACAGCACTGCACAACTGTCCGCATGCAGACAGCGGTTGGAGACCAGCCCGCATCACTGGACGAACAGCCGCTGGTATTGCTCCCGCAGCAGCGCCTTCTGCACCTTGCCCATCGCGTTGCGCGGCAACTGGTCAACCACCATGGCGTGCTTGGGCACCTTGAAGCTGGCAATGCGCTGCTTCAGCGCGGCGATGCAAGCGGCCACGTCCACGCTGGCGCCTGTGCTCGGCACCAGCACCGCGACGACCGCTTCGCCGAAGTCGTGGTGCGGCACGCCGATCACCGCACTCTCCTCGACACCCGGGAGCTCGTTGAGGTACCCCTCCACTTCGGCCGGGTAGACGTTGTAGCCGCCGCTGATGATCAGGTCCTTGCTGCGTCCACTGAGAGTCAGTCGGCCTTGCGCATCCAGTTGCCCGACGTCGCCGGTCTTGAACCAGCCGTCGGTGGTGAAGTCTTCGGCTGTCTTCTCGGGCATGCGCCAGTAGCCCTGAAACACGCTGGGGCCACGCACCTCGACGGCCCCGATGAGCTCGCCGCCAGCGGTGGTCACCCTCAGATCCACCCCCGGCAGCGCGAAGCCGACGGTGCCCGCGATGCGTTCCTGCGTAGGCGCATAGGGATTGGACGTCAGCATCACCGTTTCACTCATGCCATAGCGCTCCAGGATGGTGTGACCGCTGCGCTCGCGGAACTGGCAGAAGGTGTCGGCCAGCAACGGCGCCGACCCGCTGATGAACAACCGCATGTTCCGGCAGGCCTGGGCGTTGAAACTGGGGTCGACGAGCAAGCGCCCATACAGGGTCGGCACACCCATGAACACCGTTGCGTCCGGCAGGCGCGCGGTCACGGCGCGTGCGTCGAACTTCGCGAACCACAGCATCTTGCTGCCGTTCAGCAACGCGCCATGCGAGGCAACGAACAGGCCGTGCACGTGGAACAGCGGCAGCGCGTGGATCAGCACATCGCCGCCCTCGGCCTCGCTGCGCCAGCCCCACAGCGTTTTCAGCACCTGGGCATTCGAGAGCAAGTTGCCATGGCTGAGCATCGCCCCTTTGCTGCGGCCGGTGGTGCCGCTGGTGTAGATGATGCTGGCCACGTCGGCCGCGGTACGCGGTACTGGCGCCTGCGCGTCGGGGTGGTGCGCAGCGCGTTGCAGCAGGCTGCCGCGACGGTCGTCGTCCAGCGTGTACACATGCGCCGTGCCAGCGCGAAATGCGATTTTCGAGAGCCACCCGAAATCTCGCGACGCACAGACCACCACAGACGGGTCGGCGTTGTCGATGAAGTAGCTGAGTTCGCTCGCCTGATAGGCGTTGTTGAGTGGCACATAGATCAGCCCGGCGCGCAGCACCGCGAGGTACAGGATCAATGCTTCGACCGACTTGTCAGTGTGCGCCAGCACCCGCGCGCCAACCGGCAGCGCCAGCGACGCCAACAGGTTGGCGATCATGGCGCTGCTGCGGTCGAGGTCGCGCCAGGTGTAGAACAGCGCCGGGCCGTCGGTGGCCACGCATTCGATGGCGGTGCGGTCCAGGTCTGCAGGAAAGGCAGCCCGCAGTGCGCCGTACAGGTTGTGGTTCGTCACAGCATCTTGCTCAGCCCCAGGGCGAGCAGGCTCAACAGCACACTGCTGCCGATCGGCACAAAGAATTCGCGCCCGAACAGACGAAAGCGGAAATCACCGGGCAGCCGGCCCAGGCCGATCTTCTCCAGCCAGCGGTGTAGCCCGGTGAAGACCATCAGGATCAGGAAAATGGCGATCAGCCAGCGGATCATGTGGGTGCCCTACAGCGTGTGCGTGCGGTCGCCATGCGTGAATCCGATCGGTGAGTTGGTGAAGGCGGCATCGCAGTCTTTCGCAAAGCCGATGACCTTGAACAGCTCGCCCATTTCATGCTCAGTCAGCAGCTTCTGCGCATTGGCGATGGTGCGGATGTCGGCGCCCTGAAGCAGGTCGAGCAGCCCACAGTTCATCAGGAAGCGGGCCTGGCTGGTGTAGCCCAGCACCTCCAACCCTGCCTCCTGCGCAGCCATTGCAAGGCCAGTGAAGTTGATGTGGGCAGTGATGTCCTTGTCGCCGACATCGGCCAGCGGGTCGGTGTCGGCCTGATGGGCGCGGTGGCACATCAGCGTGCCGCCATGGCGCTGCGGGTGGTAGTACTCGGCCGCGGGAAAGCCGTAGTCGATGAAGAAGGCCGCGCCGCGCTGCAGACGCTCGGCCAGCGTGGCGATGAAGGCTTCGGCCTGGCGATGGATCTCTGTCGTGTACACACCCCCGGGATCTGGCGACCCATCGACCGCTTCATCGACGGGCAGGCGCAAATCGGTGGTGCGGTCAGCCCATTCCCAAGGAGGCGAGGTATCCCTGTCGACCGCGCGCAGGCTCACGCCGCGCTCGTACCACTGTCGGCCGTCGAAGTGCAGAAGTTGCACCGGCATGGCGTCGAGCACCTCGTTGCCCACGACCACGCCTTGCATCGCCTCAGGCCACTCGTCGATCCAGCGCACACGGTCCAGGTGCAGCCTCAGCACCTCGCGCTGCCGATCACGCAGCGCACCGGACACATCGACGATGGTGTAGCGCTTCACGCACGAGCCCAGCGCGTCCAGCAGCTCACGCGCCAGCACGCCAGAGCCCGCGCCAAACTCCCACAGCTCGTCGGTGCCGCTGCCATCCAGCGCCTGCCGGACCTGCCGGGCCAGCGCCTGGCCGAAGAGCGGCGAGAGTTCGGGTGCCGTGACGAAGTCGCTGCCCGAGGCCGGCAGCACCCCGAACTGGTGGTCGTCGCGGGCGTAGTAGCCCCATCGCGGCGCGTAAAGCGCCATCGCCATGAACCGGTCGAAGGGCATCCAGCCGCCTTGGCGCTCGATGGCCGAGCAGATGCGATCAGTCAGCGGATGAATCGCCATGGTGAGATGCAGTGCGTGCGGTTAGTCGCAGGAGCTGAGCCGTGGCACATTGCGCGCGTGTCTTTCACAATACCCACCCAGGCCCATTTCACCCATGCTTCAAGACAGTTCACCCACCAGGCAACGGCCCGTTGCATTGGTCACTGGATCGGCCAAACGCATCGGTCGCGAAATTGCCCTCCGGTTGGCACGCGATGGGCACGACGTCGCCATCCACACCGCCCACTCGCTGCAACAAGCATTGGAAACGGCCGCTGAGATCACCGACCTCGGTTTTGCCGCTGAAGTGTTCGAGGCAGATCTGGCAGACGAATCCCGGTGCGTGGAATTGTTCCCGCGCATCGTCCAGCGCTTCGGCAGGGTCGATGCGATCGTGAACAACGCTTCCGCGTTCGATTATGACAACGTGGCCAGCCTGAGCTATGAGCGCCTGAACGCCCACATGAACGTCAACGCCGGGGCCCCGCTGATACTGGCTCGCCAGCTTCACGCGCATCTGATGGCCTCGGGCGAACGCACCGGCGTCGTGATCAACATGCTCGATCAGCGGCTGTGGAACCCCAACCCGGACTACTTGTCCTACGCACTGTCGAAGGGTGCGCTGGAATTGCTGACCCGGGTGCTGGCCGTGTCATTGGCCCCGACCGTGCGGGTCGTGGGCGTGGCGCCGGGTCTCACGACGGGCAGCGAGCTGATCGATGACCGGCTGCTGACGACCATGGCCAACCGTGCGCTGACCCATCAGCTGCCCACCATGCAAGAGGTTGCGGCCACCGTGTCGTTCGCAGTGTCCAATCGGGCCTTCACGGGCAGCACCTTGATGGTGGACGCCGGCTTTCACTTGAATTCGATGCGCAGAGACTTTCCGTTCTTATGACCGCCTTGCAAACCGCCCCCTCCACTGTCAACACCTCCGCCGACAAGGCCGCGCTGGAAGCCAACAAGCTGAGCAAGCGCCTGCATCGGCTGGTGGGCCAGGCGGTGATCGACTTCAACATGATCGAGGATGGCGATCGGGTGATGGTCTGCGTCTCCGGCGGCAAGGACAGCTACGCGATGCTCGACATCCTGCTGGGCCTGCAGAAGCGCGCGCCGATCCGATTCGAGCTGGTGGCGGTCAACCTCGACCAGAAGCAGCCCGGCTTTCCGGAGCATGTGCTGCCCGAGTACCTGGCCCGGGTCGGTGTGCCCTTTCACATCGAGAACCAGGACACCTACTCGATCGTCAAGCGCGTCATCCCCGAGGGCAAGACCACCTGCGGGCTGTGCTCGCGGCTGCGCAGAGGCATCCTGTACCGGGTGGCGGGTGAACTGGGCGCGACCAAGATCGCGCTCGGCCACCACCGCGACGACATCGTGCAGACGCTGTTCATGAACATGTTCTTCGGCAGCAAGATGAAAGGCATGCCGCCCAAGCTGGTCAGCGATGACGGCAGGAACATCGTGATCCGCCCGCTCGCCTATGTGGCCGAGAGCGATCTCGAGCGCTGGGCCGAGCACCGACAGTTCCCGATCATCCCGTGCACGCTGTGTGGCAGCCAGGACAACCTGCAGCGGGTGCAGATCAAGCAGATGCTGCGCGAGTGGGACAAGCGGTATCCCGGGCGTGTCGAGAACATCTTCAGCGCCATGCAGCACGTGGTGCCCTCGCACCTGGCCGATCGGAACTTGTTCCCCTTCACCGAGCTCCGAACAACAGGTGTGGCCGATGCCCATGGCGATCGCGCGTTCGATGAGGACGACACCTGCAGCACCACGCCGGTGGCGAACGCCAGCGCTGTGAAGCTGCACTGGATCGACTCACCCTGAATCGGAGGATCAGCATGCGCCGTCAGCTCGTCATGGCAATCGGCCTGGCCGCCTTGCTGGCGGCCGGCGGGTGTGCCACCCGGATCAGCAGCGATGTCTCCACCTTCGGCAGCTGGCCCGCCGATCGCCAGCCCGACACTTATGCGTTCGAGCGGCTGCCCTCGCAGCAGGATCAGCCTGATCAGCAGCGCATGGAAGATGCTGCACGTGGCGCCATCGAGTCCGCCGGCTTCAAGCCAGCGTCCGATGAACAGACCGCCGACGTGGTGGTGCTGCTGGGCACGCGCCTGATGGCCAACCACTTTTCGCCGTTCGACGACCCGATCTGGTGGAACGGCGGGCTGTACCGACCGCGCTTCGGACACACCGGATTCGGAGGCTTCGGTCGTGGTTTCAGCGTCGGCCCGGACGACACCTTGCGGCGCTATGTGCGTGAGGTGTCGGTGCTGATCCGCGACCGCAAGAGCGGCCGTGTCGTGTATGAAACGCGCGCCAGCAGCGACGGCGTGCTGCCGCTGACACCGGCGCTGATGACCGCCATGTTCCAGGCGGCGATGACACCCTTTCCTGGCACCGACGAGAAGGTGCGCAGCGTCACGACGCCGCTGCCGCCCTGATTGGCATCACGGGCTGGCCTGAGCCGCCAGCGCCCGGGCATCGTCTTCCCACTCTTTCAGCTGCTCGGCTGCTGCAAGGCGCTGCTCGGGCGTGGTCAAGTTGTGAACCTCGGCTGCGAATGAACAATTGAACCGGATCAACCGCTGCTGGTACGCGCGGTATTCGTCGATCGGTGACACGCGGGATCGCTGCGCCAAAGCACGCAACGCCTCCACGGCCTGCGGCACGCTGGCCTGCTCGGCGCTCAGCCGCGCCAGCGTCTGCAACGTGTCTTGTTGCCGGCGATGACGCTCGGCAATCCAGCGCGCCGGATCGAACGGCGTCGTTGCGGCCAGCGTCGCCAGGCGCTCTCGCTGGCTGCTGCTCAGGCGACCGTAGACACGCTCGATCGGGTCGAGCGCGCGCTTGAGCTGCGCCCGGGCACGCGCTTGGGCTTCGGGCTGCAGGTAGTTGTCGACCAGTTCCTCGTTGATCTCGGCGTACTTGCGCTCCAGATGCGCAAGCTGCTTCGGTGACAGGCCCCGTGCCACCTCTGCCATACCGGGCAGCGCACGCTCCAGTGCCGCATCGACCCGCAGCCTCGCCGCGTCGAACCACTCGCACGCCTGCTCCGCCGTCGCTGGCGCGGCGACCTGCTCGCGGGCCTTGGCCAGCAACCCGGCATACACCGGCAGCTCGACGCGTCGATGCCATTGGAACCAGTCGTCGATGGCCGCTTCGGCGCGCTCGGACTGATCGCCCTTGAAGTCGACATACCCATCGAGCCACCAGTACGCGAGGTCGGGCGCTTGGTTGTAGCCAAAGCGCACCGCGCTGCAGCCAGACATCAGCAGCGAACAGCACACCAACATGACCGCGTAGCGCCACCCTCGCCCGCGCCTCGCCTGCGCAGCGACCGACCCGCCGATAATCGCGCCCGACATGCGGGTGGTACTGGACTCAGGGGAACAGGACATGGCGTTGGACATCGTGATCATGGCGGCGGGCAAAGGCACTCGGATGAAGTCGGACCGCCCCAAGGTGCTGCATGAACTGGCCGGGCGCAGCTTACTGGAGCATGTGCTCCACACCGCCGGTGAGGTTGCTGCCGACCGCGTCGTGGTGGTCACCGGTCACGGCGCCGAGCAGGTGGAGTCCTCGGTCAGAGCACCAAATCTGCAATTCGTTCGCCAGAGCCCGCAACTCGGTACCGGGCACGCGGTGCAGCAGGCGGCACCGCAGTTGCACAACGACGGCATCACGCTGATCCTGAACGGCGACACGCCATTGATCCAGGCCGCCACGCTGCGTGCGCTGGTGGATGCCTGCGCCGGTGACAAGCTGGCGCTGCTGACGGTGACGCTGCCCGACGCCACCGGCTACGGCCGCATCCTGCGCCGGGCAGCCGCCGATGGCACCTCGACGGTCCAGGCGATCGTGGAACACAAGGACGCCACGCCCGAGCAGCGCGCGATCACCGAGGTGTACACCGGTGCGATGGCCGCGCCCACCGCCCTGTTGAAGGCATGGCTCGCCCGCCTGGACAACCGCAATGCCCAGGGGGAGTACTACCTGACCGATGTGGTCGCCTTCGCCGTGACCGACGGCGTGCCGGTGGTGGCGGCGCAGCCAAAGCGTGCCAGCGAGGTGCTGGGGGTCAACAGCCCGCAGCAACTGGCCGAGCTCGAACGGCTGTGCCAGCGTGACCAGGCCGAAGCGCTGATGAGCGCCGGCGTGCGGCTGGCCGACCCGGCACGCCTCGATGTGCGCGGCCATCTGCAGTGCGGCGTCGACGTGGGCATCGATGTGAACTGCGTGTTCGAGGGCGCGGTGTCGCTGGGCCACCGCGTCAGGGTGGGCGCCAACTGCGTGATCCGGAACGCCGTGATCGGTGACGATGCGGTCATCCACCCCTACACCCACATCGACGGCGACACACTGGGCGTGACGGTGGGCCGCGGCTCGCTGATCGGCCCGTACGCCCGCTTGCGACCGGGCGCCGTGCTGGGCGCTGAAGTGCACATCGGCAATTTCGTCGAAGTGAAAAATTCGACGCTGGCCGACGGCGCCAAAGCCAACCATCTGGCCTATCTGGGCGATGCGACGGTCGGCGAGCGAGTGAACTTCGGCGCCGGCAGCATCACCGCCAACTACGACGGCGCGAAGAAGCACCGCACCGAGATCGGCGCCGATGTGCACGTGGGCAGCAACTGCGTGCTGGTGGCGCCGGTCACGATCGGCGATGGCGCCACGATCGGCGCGGGCTCGACGATCACCCGGCAGGCGCCTGCCGGACAGCTGACGGTGGTGCGCGGCCGGCAGGTGTCGTTGCCGACCTGGAAACGCCCGGTCAAGCCGGGCTGACGACGAACAGCGGCTGCGCGTCGATTTCATCGCCGCGCAGCACCATCGTGGCCAGCGCGGTCGGCTCGCTGCCGAGGCGGTCGGCGATGGCGAGCAGGGTGAGTCCGTCTGATGTGATCGGCGGTCGCGGGCACATCCAGTCGTTGCGCGGCACCAGGTGCCACACCGGCTCGCTGGCGGCGGGCAGCTCCGCCACACGATCGCGCTCGATCCAGTGGCCTTGCAAATGGTCAGGGTGCACGCCAGCGGTTCGTGGCACCGCACGGCCGTGACGGTAGAAGAGCCGCCCGCGCGTGCAGGCGGCCGGGGCCCAAGTCTGTTGATCCCAGGGCGGCGGTGGCCGATGGCGCAGTTGGCGATCAAACATCTTGCGCAGCTTGCTGTCGAAGGTTTCGGCGCGATCGGGGCCGATGAAGTCGGCGGCGATCGCATGCGGCCCGGTGGCGCTGCACAGAAAGAACTTGACCGCCAGCTCCCAGTGCCAGGCCTGACCGTCGGCGTCATGCAACAGGAAATCGATTTCGCCGAGTGTGGTGCGATCGCCTTGTGGCGTCATGTGGCGCAGCGGGATGTTCGCTGCCACCAGGTGATGGGTCGGCCCATGCCGAAGAAAAAACGCCATCAGCCGTTCGGCGCGACGGCCCAGGCGCAGCGAGGGTGGGCGCGGCGCTGTGTCGCTTGCGGAACCCGCCTGCACCGCCTCGAACAACGCCTGCGGCGCACGGTCAATGTCATCCAGCCACACCGAGATGCGCCCTCGCTCGGCGGCGCTGAACTGTTGCACCGGCGCCGAATGCACGCCCGGCGCGGTGTCGAGCAGCGGCGGCGACAACAGCAGCCAGCGCAACTCGCGTGCTGCTTGCGCGGCCGGATCAGGCACCACCGGCGGGGCGCGCAGCAGACGCTTCGACCGTGCCCTGCGCCAGGCAGAGGTCATCCCAGGCGCGGGCTTTCTCAGTCAGGTTGCGCAGCAGATAGGCCGGGTGGTACGTGACGACCAAGGGCACGCCCTGGTAGTGGTGAACACGGCCTCGCAACTGGCCGATCGGCGCGCTGCTGCGCAGCAGGCTTTGCACCGCGAAACGGCCCATCGCGAGGATGATCTTCGGCTGCACCAGCTCGATCTGCCGGATCAGAAATCCTTCGCATCGCGCCAGCTCCTCCGGCAGCGGATTGCGGTTGCCCGGCGGGCGGCATTTCAGCGTGTTGGCGATGAACACCTGCTTGGAGGGATCGGGCGACTCAGGGGTCTGGCGGCTGAGCCCGATCGCGCGCAGCATGTTGTCGAGCAATTGGCCGGAGCGGCCGACGAAGGGTTCGCCGCGGCGGTCTTCTTCCTCGCCCGGAGCTTCGCCGACGATCATCCAGTGCGCCTGCGGGTGGCCGACGCCGAACACCGTCTGCCGGCGGCTCTGGTGCAAGCTGCAGGCGGTGCAGGCGGCGACGGCTTCGCGCAGCGCGGGCCAGTCCATGGCGGCAACCGCACTTGAGGCGATGGCGGTCGGTGGCGGCGCAACGGCGCCCGGCGGTGGCAGCGCGACCGTGACGGGCGGCTCGACCGGGTCGCGGGTGGGACGCGCCTCGGCAGCTTCAGGCGCCACGGCAACGGCCAGCGATTCTGTTGCTGGTGCATCCCACACCCGCAGCCCCATCTCGGCCAGCATGGCCCGCTGGCGCTCAGTCCAGCTCATGCCACGCCGCCGGAGACATCCAGGCTCATCACCAGCGCATCCTCGCGCCGGCCAGCCTCCGCAGGGTAATAACCGCGCCGCACGCCGATGTCGCGAAAACCATAGCGCAGGTACAGCGCTCGTGCGCGCGGATTGCTTTGTCGCACCTCGAGCCACAGCTGCATCGCATGGCGATGTCGGCACAGATCGCGCAGCGCATCCAGCATGAACCGGCCGTGGCCCTGACTCTGGGACTCAGGCGCCACGGTCAGATTCAGCAGGTGCATCTCATCGACGCCTTCCATCGCGACGAAGTACCCGATCGCCTGGCCACGCCGGTCGCTGTCGTACAGCACCTGTGCCGGATAGCCCGAAGCCAGCGAGTCGATGAAATTACCGCGCGTCCACGGGAATGGGTAAGCCTCGTTCTCGATCGCCATCACCTGGTCGAGGTGGGTGGTTGTCATGCGCTCGAGCCGGCGGGCATGGCGCAGCACTGCATTCATGCCGACACCGCCGGTGCCGCAGACGCCGCCGAGGCTTTCGCGGCCGCGCGTTCGGCCATCGTTTGCGCCACCTTGTCGCGCAGGTACAGCGGCAGCGCCTGAGCCGCATCGACGGCACCGCCCTGTGCCCACAGCGTGGCGGCCAGCGGCAGCATCGCGCGCGCACGCGGCAAGGCCTGCGGCAGGCGCAAGGCCTCACCACAGGCCAGCCGATCGCCGAATGCCGCCAGCGCGGTGCCGGCCACAGCGCGTGGCGCACACGCCTGCCAAGCGTCGTTCAGCTGCTGCGGCGTGCACAGCCAGGGCGCCGCGGCGAGCCGCCATGCACCCGCTTCGCACACCGCATGCGCCGCGTAGATTTCATCCATCCGTGCATCCATCGCGACCCAGATGTCGTCGAGTTCACCGGCACCGGACATCGATCGGGCGTCCTCCGCCACCGCCAGCAAGGTGTCGATCGGGAGCACGGGCTTGCCGGCCCCCAGTGCCAGCCCCTGCGCCACCGAGCAGGCGGTGCGCAAACCGGTGAAGGCACCGGGGCCACGGCCGAAGGCGATGGCGTCGAGGTCGCGCAGGCCGATACCAGCCTGTGCCAGCAGATCCATCACGCCCGGAATCAACGTGGACGACGCCAGTGCCCCGCCGGCGGCCTCGTGCGACCAGACGCGATCGCCGAGCCGGAGCGCGATGCTCAGGTGCTCGGTCGCGGTGTCGAAGGCCAAGCAGGCAGTCAATGGAGCAGGCATGGAACGAGTCTAGCTGCGGCCGATCGGGCGCGTTGCCATCGGGCTTTCAGGGTGCGAGCACGCAGGCGCATGCGATCATTCCCGCATGCTTTCGCGTGTCGGATCGATCGTCTTCCTATGGCTGCTGGGCTGTCATGCGCTGGCGGCGCCCGTGGTGCCGCTTGCCACACTCCCGCCCGAGGTCGCCACCGCGATGGACCGCGCCCGCGTGCCGCGCGAGGCACTGTCGGTGGTGGTGCAGGAGCTCGGCCGCAGTGGTGCGCCACGGCTCTCGTGGCAGGCCCAGGCGGCGGTCAATCCCGCCTCGCTGATGAAGCTGTTCACCACCTATGCGGCGCTCGACCTGCTGGGGCCGGCCTGGACGTGGCGCACACCGGTGTGGCTGCAGGGCGCGCTGCCCAGCAGCGTTGGCGGTGTCTTCGAAGGCGATGTGGTCATCAAGGGCAACGGTGATCCCAAGCTGGTGGTCGAACGCGTCTGGCTGATGCTGCGTCGGCTGCAGCAGCTCGGGGTGCGCGAGATTCGCGGCGACATCGTGCTCGACCGCAGTGCGTTCGATGTGCCCGAGCAGAACCCCGCCGATTTCGATGGCGAGGCGCTGCGCCCGTACAACGTGCGCGCCGATGCGCTGCTGCTGAACTACAAGGCGCTGTCATTCACCTTCACGCCCGACCCGGCTCACGGCGTCGCGGTGATCGCTACCGAGCCCCCGCTGGAGGACGTGCGCGCCGACAGCCGCGTGCCGTTGGCAGCCGGTGTCGCTGCGACCCAGTGCGCCGACTGGCGAGGCGCCCTGCAGGCAGACTTTGCTGATCCCCTGCGTCTGCGCTTCAAGGGCCTTTACTCGCCGGCCTGCGGCGAGAAGCAATGGCCGGTGGCATATGCCGAGCCGGCACGCTACAACGAACGGCTGCTGGCAGGCCTGTGGGCCGAGATGGGCGGCAAGCTGACCGGCAGCGTGCGCGACGGTGTGGCGCCAGCCACCGCACCGACCTTCGAGCTGGCATCGCCCCCGCTGGCCGAAGTGGTCCGCGACATCAACAAGTACAGCAACAACGTGATGGCGCAGCAGCTGTTCCTGACGCTGGCGCTGAACCAACGCGGCCTGGGTACACCGGACGGCGCGCGCGACGTACTGCGCGGCTGGCTCGCCACGCGCTACGGCGAAGCGGGCCAATCTGCGGTGATCGACAACGGCTCCGGCCTGTCGCGTGAGACCCGTGTCAGCGCCGCGTTGCTAGCACGGCTGCTGCAAGACGCCGCGGCCAGTCCGCTGATGCCGGAGCTGATGGCCTCGCTGCCGGTCAGCGGCGTCGATGGCACGATGCGGCGCTCACAGACGCTCACCGGCCGTGCGCATCTGAAGACCGGCTCCTTGCGCGATGTGACCGCCGTGGCCGGCTACCTGCTGGCGCCGAGCGGACGACGGTATGTGCTGGTCGGCATCGTCAACCATCCGAATGCGGCAGCAGCCCGGCCCGCACTGGAAGCGCTGATCCAGTGGTCGGCCAACGATGGGCTGACCGACAGCCTGGGCCGGAATTGAGACCATGAACCCGCCCGATTGGACCGACCTGCTGGGCTATGCCGCCGCATCACTCACCACGGTGTCGTTCATTCCCCAAGCCTGGCTGAGCTTTCGCACTGGCGACGTCAGCGGCATTTCGCTGAGCATGTACGCCTGCTTCACCGTCGGTGTGGCGCTGTGGCTGGCCTACGGGGTGGTGCTGGGCGCCTGGCCGATCGTCATCGCCAATGCCATCACGCTGGTGCTGGGGTTGGCGATCCTGGGAATGAAACTGCGCGGGCCGAGGGTCAATCAGACGCGCTGAGCCGCCGCCCTACCAAGGCAGGCTGGTCGCGAGGTCGACCGCGTCGTCGCCGATGAAGATGTGCCCGGCGTAGCTGAAGCGAATGTCATCTGCCCACAGGTGGTTGTTGATGGTTCCACCACTGACCAGCGTCAGCGGAGTGCAACTCAAGATGGTAGGGGCTTTGACGGAGTCACAGACGGCGTCCTCGACGTTGATGATGCCATTGGGTCGACCGCCATCATCCACGTCATCGACGACGTTGGTGAACGTCTGGGATGTGTCGAGGAAGCCCAGGCTGCGGCCATTGATCCGGACCTGTCTGCGCATGCTGTCGTTGAACCTGTCGGTCAACAGTTCCAGTAGCGACTGGTCGGCCGGCGACTTGCTCCGACCGAACGGCGTCAGGCTCACCCGAGGAACTGTTGAGTACATCACACGGCCCAGCGTGTTGCTGTTGTTGGTTAGGCGGTTGATCTGGGCCGCGAGCAACTCGCCGCGACGCTCGATCTCGGCTACCGCGGCCGTCTGAGTCAGCGCTGACGTGATCACGCTGGTGTACAGCTCAAGGATGTCGTTGGTGCCCACCATCATCGTGATCATGTCAGTGGGAACCGGCTGGTTGCCAGGCGTCGAGGCCAAAAAGTCATCAATGGCTGCCACCACATCGGCCACCTTGCCGCCCACGGTGGCACGCATCTGCGCCGTCGGTGTCACGCCGCCCGGATTGCACTCCGCAAACACCAATTCGTACTCGTCCGCGAGGCGCTGAACCCAGAGACGATTTTCATTGCAGTCGATCACTGAATTCGTCACTAGGTAATCGAACCCGTTGTTGGTGTACTTGCGCCCATCGATGGCGGTCGGGGTGCTCCCGGGCAGCAGCAGGCTGCTCTCGTCACCGAACACGATCATGCGGGTCGGGTTGAACCGGTTGGTCTGGCTCGATTGGCCACCGCCCCCGCACGATGTCAGCAACAACGCGCTCACTGTCGTCAGGGTCACCAGGCTGCTGCGCAGCGCCACGGCGCTCCATCGATCGACTCTGAAATTCATGCGGTCTCCATAGGAAAAAGGGTCGGGGAACGATCAGTCTGCGCAGGCTCGCCAGAGGCGATCCCGCACACCGTCCCACTCCGGGCCTGCGGGCGGCTCTTCGACCCAGATCAGTTGCGCACCCAGGTCATCGAAGTGGCGCAACACCGTGAAGAGCTCGTGAGCCGCAAGGTCGGCGCGCGGGGGCATCACTTGGTGAGCCATCGCGGAACCGTTCGGCACAGGCAGGCGCGAATATACCGCCAGCGGTACGACCGACTTCGGCACTGCGGCATCGGCGGCTCCAGCAGCCAGCAGTTGCAATGCCGACTGCAGCAGGCCTGGCGCCATCAACCTGACCTTGGCACGCGGTGCGTAATGCGATGCCAGCGTGCCGGAGGCGCGGGGCGCATCCGCATCGCGGTCCTCCAGCGGCTGGCCGAGCACCGCTTCAATGGCGCCACGCGTCAGCGAGCCCGGTCGAAGCAGCACCGCACGGCCACGCGAGCAGTCGACGATGGCTGATTCGATGCCGACGTCGCAGTCACCACCATCGAGCACGCGCAACTCGGTGCCGAGCTCGGTGACCACGTGCGCGGCCTGCGTGGGGCTGAGACGGCCGAAGCGGTTGGCACTCGGCGCCGCAATGCCCGGCACACCACGCGCAGCAGCGGCGTGCAGCAGCGCCAGCGCCACCGGATGCGACGGGCAACGCAGGCCAATGGTCGCCTGCCCGCCGGCGCTGGCGGTGGCCATGTCGGCGGCGCGCGGCACGATCACCGTCAGCGGGCCGGGCCAGAACCCAGCGACCAGCTTCTGCGCGAGATCGGGCCAAGCGGCACAGAACGGGCGAGCGGCCGCGGTGTCGGCGACATGGACGATCAGCGGATGATTGGTCGGGCGGCCTTTTGCCGCGAAGATGCGGGCCACCGCGGCGTCGTCATCGGCGCGTGCACCCAGGCCATAGACCGTTTCGGTGGGAAAGGCGACGAGCTCACCGGCAGCGAGCGCATCGGCGGCCGCGGCGATTGCCGTGGCATCGTGGCCGTCCAGCAGCATGGCAGCGTGGTCGACCGCGTCAGAATGCCGGCAGGCCCAGCACCGCAGCGGCCTGCAACGCCACGGCCCGCGCCTGCTCGGCGGTGGCCGCGGTGATGGTCAGGTGGCCCATCTTCCGACCGCAGCGCGGCATCGCCTTGCCATACAGGTGCAGGTGCACGCCGGGCAGCGCCAGCACGCCCGCCCAGTCGGGCTCGCGCGGCGCAGCGTTGGCAGAGGCAAACCACAGATCGCCGAGCAGGTTCAGCATCACCGCCGGGGAATGCAGCCGCGGCGCCACGAGCGGCGCGCCCGTCATCGCACGCACCTGCAGGTCGAACTGCGACTGATCACAGGCGTCGATGCTGTAGTGGCCAGAGTTGTGCGGGCGCGGCGCCATCTCGTTGGCGACCAGGCTGCCGTCTTTCAGCACGAAGAACTCGACACACAGCACGCCGACATAACCCAGCGATTCGGCCACCCGCTCGGCGGCCTCGATCGCGCGCTGCTGCACGGCCTGTGTCAGATCGGGCGCCGGCACCTGGGTGACCGCCAGGATGCCGTCGCGGTGCAGGTTCTGCTGCAGCGGGAAATGCACCACCTGCCCGGCGGCGCTGCGCGCGACGATGACGCTGACCTCGTAGGCCAGCGGCAACTGCTTTTCAAGCACGGCCGATACGCTGCCCAAGGAGGCCCACGCCGCCGGCAGGTCCGCACGCGTCTTGACGCGCGCCTGACCCTTGCCGTCGTAGCCCAAGCGGGTGGTCTTCAGGACGCCTGGAAACAGTTCTTCCGGTACCGCTGAGAGTTGCGCCGCGTGCTCGATCACCGCATAGGGCGCGCAAGCCACATCGCAGTACGCGAAATGCCGCTTTTCCGCAGCCCGGTCCTGGCACACCGACACCGCTGGTACCCCCGGCGCGACCGGCCGGTGCGCGCCCAACGTCATCAGTGCGGCAGCCGGCACATTCTCGAACTCGGTGGTGATGGCCGCGCTGCATTGCATCAGCTGCGCGAGTCCCTGGGGATCGAGATAGTCGGCCTGGATGTGGTGGTGTGCCACCAGCCCGGCTGGGCTTGCCGGGTCTGCATCCAGCACTGCGGTGTAGTAGCCCATCTGCTGCGCGGCGTGCACGAACATCCGGCCCAATTGGCCGCCGCCCATGACGCCCAAGGTGGCACCCGGCGCGATGAACGACGTCATTTCAAATCCGCAGTCATGGCGCGCGCCACCTCGGTCTGGCGAGCCCGGTACGCGTCGAGCTGGGTGCGCAACACCGGGTCGCCGACCGCCAACATCGCCACCGTGAACAAGGCCGCGTTGGCCGCCCCCGCCGTGCCGATCGCAAAGGTCGCCACGGGAATACCCTTGGGCATCTGGACGATCGAATGCAGTGAATCGACGCCCTGCAGGTGGCGGCTGGCAACCGGCACGCCCAGTACCGGCACGGTGGTCTTGGCGGCCAGCATGCCTGGCAAATGTGCGGCGCCACCGGCGCCCGCGATGATGGCTTTCAGGCCGCGCGAAGCTGCTGCCTCGGCATAGGCAAACATGTCGTCCGGCATGCGGTGCGCCGAGACGACGCGGGCCTCGAACGGGACGCCAAACTCGGTGAGAATCTCGGTGGCTGCGCGCAAGGTTTCCCAGTCGCTGCTGGACCCCATCACCACACCCACCACCGCAGGCGCGTTCATGGCCTTGCTCCGCTTTTTGACAAGCCTTGAATTGTAGGCGGCACGGCGCCATCTCCCTCAGCCTAGCCTTGCCTGCCGACACGCACCTGACCTTCCGCCATGATCAACATCACCATCCAGAACTTCAAAACCGACCTGGTCCAGGCGTCGACTGAACAGGCGATCCTGCTCTACATCTGGGCGCCGTGGTCGGAGCCTGCGAAGACGCTGGGACCGGTGCTGGAAAAGCTGGAGGTGGCTTACGCCGGTCGGTTCACGCTGGCCACACTGAATTCCGAAAGCGAGTCCGAGATTGCGGTCCAGCTGTCGCGACTGTTCGGCGTGCGCACCATTCCGTTCTGTGTGATGTTCAAGGGCGGCCAGCCGATCGATGGCTTCGTCGAAGCGCTGCCGGAAGCCGAGATTCGCCAGTTCCTGGACAAGCACGTGCCCAGCGTCGAGGAAATGGCCTCGGCCGAAGACCTGGAAGACGCCGAAGCCCTGTTGGCGGGCGGCAATACCGACAGCGCGATCGCCAAGCTGCTGGAGGCCGTCGCGATCAACCCCGCCAACGACAGCGCACGCGCCGACTGCCTGCGAGCACTGCTGATGGCAGGCCGCGTCGATGAAGCGCGCGCGGTGTACAGCCCGGTGGCCACGAAGGTGCTGCCCGATCCGCGTCTGACCGCCTGCGGCCACTGGCTCACGGCCTGCGAACGGGCGCCGCTGCTGCGCTCGCCCGATGTGCTCACAGCGGCCATCGCCGCCAATCGGCGTGATTTCGAGGC
The DNA here is from genome assembly GCA_001464195.1 of Burkholderiales bacterium Ga0077547. Lineage (GTDB taxonomy): Bacteria > Pseudomonadota > Gammaproteobacteria > Burkholderiales > Burkholderiaceae_C > PBB1. The sequence continues at coordinate 24,399 of LNEY01000018.1, read as the reverse complement.
CCGATTCGAATTGGCCCAGTTGCACTTCGCGTCACAGCGCTTTATCGAAGCAATGGACGAGCTGCTGGAGATCATCATGCGCGACAAGGTCTGGAACGGCGAGTTGGCCCGCAAGACCTATGTGGCCGTGCTCGATGTGATGGCCAAGCCTGCGCCGGCCAAACCCGCCGCCACGGCGCCCAAGGGTGCGCTGGAGATCGCTGGCAAGGTCGACACCACACCAGTCGACCCCGAGGTCGACCGCTACCGACGCAAGCTGAGCATGGCGTTGTTCTGACGATCGTTGATTCGCGTCTGCTGATTCAGCGGGCAGGCGGATCAGGTCTCGCCCAGATCAAATCGGTCGCCCATCTGCAACGGCTGTCCTTGCAGGAACTGCGCAGCGCTCAGCCGCTTGCCGCCGGGACGTTGCAGCTCTGACAAACACACAGCACCCGATCCGCAGGCCACGACGACACCCTCCCCTGACGCGCTGATCACTTCGCCGGGAGTGGCTGCGGGTCTGACCATCGGCACCGCACGCGCGTGCCACAGCTTGACCACCTCGCCGCGCAGCCGCGCAACCGCGCCAGGCGCCGGGTTGAACGCCCGGATGCGTCGTGCGATGACGTCCGCATTCAGACGCCAGTCCACGGCGGCTTCTGTCTTCTCCACCTTCTTCGCATACGTCACACCGTAGGTCGGCTGTACCGCAGCGTGCAGACCGCCGCACGCGGCCTGTTCCAGTGCGTCGACGATCAGGCGACCTCCTAACGCCGCCAGCCGATCGTGCAGCGAGCCAGTGGTGTCGTCGTTGGCAATCTCGATGGACTCGGTCAGCAGCATCGCACCGGTGTCCAGCCCGGCGTCCATCTGCATGACCGTGATGCCGGTGCGTGCGTCGCCCGCTTCGATGGCCCGATGGATCGGCGCCGCACCACGCCAGCGCGGCAACAGCGACGCATGGATGTTCAGGCAGCCCAGCACAGGCAGGGTCAGCACCCACTCAGGCAGGATCAATCCATACGCCGCGACCACCAGGGCATCAACCCGGGCCGCCTGCAAGGCGACGCGCGCGGCGCTCGCGTCCTCCGCGTAGCGGCCGTCCAGTCGCAGTCCCTGCGGCTGGATCACCGGCAGGCCATGCGCCACAGACCACGCCTTGACAGCCGAGGGTTGAAGTTGCTGCCCGCGTCCGGCAGGGCGATCCGGCTGCGTCAGCACCAGCGGGATGTCAAAGCCTGCGGCATGAAGCGATGCGAGTGCAACGCGGGCGAACTCGGGGGTGCCGGCGAATGCCAGCCTCATGCGCGCAGCGATCCGACGTCAGCGCCCGTCATCGCGCCAGTGCTTGAGCATCTTGGTCTTGATGCGGGTGCGCTTGAGCGGGCTGAGATAGTCGACGAAGACCTTGCCCATCAGGTGGTCCATTTCGTGCTGCACGCACTTGGCCAGCAACCCCTCGGCATCGAACTCGAATGACTCGCCGTCGCGACCCAGGGCACGCACACGGATCTGCGCCGCCCGCGAAACCTTGTCGTAAACGCTCGGCACCGACAGGCAGCCTTCCTCGTCAATCACCTGGTCGGCGCTGACCGAGAGCAGTTCGGGATTGATCAGGACCAGCGGCTTGTCGCGTGTTTCTGACGTATCCATGACCAGCACCCGCTCATGGACATCGACCTGGCTGGCCGCGAGGCCCACGCCATCGGCGTCGTACATCGTCTCCAACATGTCGTCGATCAGGCGCCGGACGCGGTCATCGACCTGAGACACTGGCTTGGCGACCGTGTGCAGGCGAGGGTCAGGGTAGCGAAGGATGGTGAGCTTCGGCATGGGGTGAGGTGGCCTGCTTTCGTTGCGACGGCAAGGGTTTAGAGGCAGAATCTTTGAAACCAATTGAAGATTTTCGCTGAATTCCCAGCCACTTTGGCCGATACGGAATAGTGAGTATTGCGACCCCCTTTCCCGGCCCACCCATGACGCGTTGCCTGCCGCGACCCGTTCGGAGACTTCATCCCATGACCCGATCCGCGATTTCCCTGCCTGCCCGCAGTCCACGACTGTCAGCTTTCGGTTTGTGCATGTTGATCGCACTGGGTAGCGCTGCGACGGCCAGCGCCGAGCCCAATTTCCCCATCTCCGCGCAACAGCGTGAGACGGCACAGAAGGTGGCAGGCGCCGGGGTGGCGTTGTCAGAACTGGCGCCCAACGCACCTGAATCGCACACGGTGAAGGCCGGCGACACCTTGTGGGGTATTTCAGGCCTGTTCCTGAAGTCGCCCTGGCGCTGGCCGGAGCTGTGGGGCATGAACCTTGATCAGATCCGCAATCCGCACCTGATCTACCCGGGACAGGTGCTGTACCTGGACACGTCGGATGGCCGCGCACGCTTGCGGCTGGGGCAAGCGGTCGATGGGGGCGTCGTGAAGCTGTCGCCGCAGGTGCGTTCGTCGGCACTGACCACCTCAGCCATCACCTCGATACCTTTCCACCTGATCGAGCCGTTCCTGAACGAAGCCGTGATCCTCGAGGCCAACACGCTGGATGACGCGCCGCGCATCGTTGCCACGCGGGAAGGCCGAGTCCTGATGGCGCGCGGAGATACCGCCTATGTGCGCGGCAACGTCGGCAAGGACACGGTGTTCCGCATCTTCCGCCAAGCCAAGCCGCTGCGCGACCCCACGACCAAGGAAATCCTCGGCTACGAAGCGCCGTATGTCGGAACGGCCGAATTCGTTCGGTCTGGCGACCGCAGCCGGGTTGATGAGAAGGAATCGTCGGCTCCCGTGCCCGACAGCTTCATCGTCACCAGCATCCGACAGGACGCCAATGTGGGTGACCGGCTCGCCCCGGTGACCACACGCGAATACAGCAACTACATGCCGCACGCCCCTCAGGGCGAGCTCACCGGCCAGATCGTCTCGGTCTACGGCGAGGCGGTCATGGCCGGACAGAACCAGATCGTCACGCTCAACCGTGGCAAGGGCGACGGCGTCGAGCGCGGCCACGTGCTGGCCCTGTGGCAAGACGGCCAAGAGGTGGTCGATCGCACCAGCCCCACCCCCACACGCATCAAGCTGCCCGACGAGCGCCATGGCATGTTGTTCGTGTTCCAGGTTTTCGAACGCATGTCGTATGCGTTGATCCTGTCGGTGAAAGAGCCTGTCAGGCCAGGTGACCGATTCACCCAACCCTGATCGCAGGGGTGGCTGCAGGGCGGCGCTGAACTGACGTGATCGATCACGACGAGCTGGCCGCCTGGCTGCGATTGGTCGAGACACCCAAGGTCGGTCGAGAGGCGGCCCGCCGACTGCTGACCGCCTTCGGCTCGCCGGAAGCAGTGATGGCGGCATCGTTCGACAACCACTGCCTTGTGGTCGGAGAAGCCGCGGCACGCGGCTTGATGACACCGCCGGCACACTTCAACGAGAAGCTGGCGCGCACGCTCGCCTGGCTCGGCGAGGGCGCGGACGATGCGGCAAGAACAGTCATTCCGCTGGGCGATGTGCGCTATCCACCGCAGTTGCTCGACACCGCTGACCCGCCTCTGCTGCTGTATGCACAAGGGCAAGTCGACCTGCTGCGCAGCGAGGCGGTTGCGATCGTGGGAAGCCGCAATCCAACGCCACAAGGCGCACTGAATGCGCGCGAATTCGCCCAGGCGCTGGGCAAAGCGGGCTGGGTCGTCGTGTCGGGCCTGGCACTGGGCGTCGATGGTGCTGCGCATGAAGGGGCCCTGGCCGCCTCGGCCGGGACCATTGCGGTGGTCGGCACCGGGCTCGACCGGGTCTATCCAAGGCGCCACCTCGATCTGGCTCACCGCATTGCCAGAGCAGGCCTGATGCTCAGCGAGTACGGGCTGGGCACGCCTGCCCTGGCCGCACATTTCCCGCAGCGCAACCGGTTGATCGCAGGCCTGAGCCGCGGCACGCTGGTGGTCGAGGCGGCCTTGCAATCGGGATCGCTCATCACCGCACGGCTGGCCCTGGAAGCCGGGCGTGAGGTGTTTGCCATCCCCGGCTCGATCCACTCACCGCAATCGCGCGGTTGCCATGCGCTGATCAAACAGGGGGCCAAGCTGGTCGAGTCGGCTGCCGATGTGCAAGATGAGCTGCCGGCGCTGGCCGCGGTAGGCCCGCGCGCGACTACGGCCGTGGACGCTGCGAAACCGGACGACCCGCTGCTGGCCGCCATGGGCTACGAGGTGATTTCGCTCGACGCTCTGGTGGCGCGCACCGGTTGGTCGGCGCAGACGCTGAACATCAAGCTCCTCGACCTCGAATTGAGTGGCCATGTGACGCGAATGCCGGGTCAGCTTTTCCAGAGAATTACGGCCGGTTGAGAGCCCTCTGGCATGCCCGATCGCTCGGGTATGATGGCTTCATGTTCGATGTGCTTGTGTACCTGTACGAGAACTACTGGCGCCCGGACGCCTGTCCGGATCACGCGCAGTTGACGCGCAAACTCTCGTCAGTCGGCTTCGAATCCGACGAGATCCAGGAGGCCTTGACGTGGCTCGATGGATTGGCCACTGCGGCCGAGTCGTATGTGGGTGAGCAAGGCGAGCGCAGTTTGCGCGTTTATTCGCCCGCCGAGCAAGAGCACCTGGGCGAGGACTCGATCGGCTTTGTCAGCTTCCTCGAATCGGCAGGCGTGCTGCCGCCCCCGATGCGCGAGATGGTGATCGACCGCGCCAGCGCCATCCCTGGAGGTCCGCTCGATCTGGAAGACCTGAAGATCATCGTGCTGATGGTCTTCTGGAGCCTGGGCGAAGAGCCCGACGCGCTGATCCTGGATGAGCTTTTCGTCGACGAAGAGGACCGGCTGATCCACTGACCCGTCGATCCGCCTCCTCAAGCCGCCATCGGGCGGCTTTTTCATTCGGGCATCAATTCAGCAAGCGGCTCGGGTCTCCATCCAGCTTGGCCAGTGCGGAGCGCGTCGCCCGAACCGTCAGCGATTCATCCTGAACCGGGACCAGCAGACCCGCTTGCAAGAAGGCGGCGAGACGCTGCTGCTGGAACAGCACACCTCTCCCCTGTGGCGTCACGAACAAGGTCAGCTGCCGACGCATGCCCTGCCATGCCAGTTGCACCGACTCATTGCGATCGCGGTAGTCCAGCATGTACCAGCCGCCGACCTGCAACTCACGCGCCCAGGCGGCCATTGCCGGCGTCGGCATCGACCCTCCAGCCGTAACCACCTCAAGCTCATTGCTTTCGTGGCCGGACAAATCAAGCACCAGCGACTCGTCGATCTCCATGTCGTCGGCGTCGGGCAGCAGTTCCTCCAGGGTTTCGAGCCGGGCCATCAGCTGCTCAAGCCGATCCTTCGGGATCGCCGCGGTGCGGGCGGTGAATGCCGCGGCCAGCGCGGTGTTGAGACGCTGAATGTGCTCGTCCTGAGCCACCGCCGCGACACCGGCGCCCTGCATGCCATCGCGCAGGATCTTCAGCAACGGCGGCAAGCGACGGATCACGTCGGCGCGCTCGTCGCGTGAGACCTTGGCACTCGCCGACCAGATCAGATCGGCTGCGGCACGCTTCATCTCCTTGATTTCCTCGCCCCCCAGCCCGGACTTGACCGCGGTCATCGCCAGCACATCAGCCCAGACCTGGAACAGGAACTCGCGCACGCCTTCGGGCACCGGCACCTCGTTGAGCATCTTGCGCAGCTCGATCGTGTACTGGATGGCCAGCGTCTCTCGCTGCTCGACCTGCTGCGCCAGCGAGACGCCTTTGCGTGAGGCCTCGTTCTCGTTCTTGAAATAGTGCTCGAGGAAGCGCTCGAACTCGGTGAGCACCGTCTGGAACACCCGGCGACCGGTGTCCGGATAGGCCTCGACCACCTGCACCACGCGCTTGATCTCCCTCTCGACCGCGCCCCCGGATACCCGGGTGCTGTGGGCATCGAATCCCATCACACAGGCACCCATGCGGTCGATCAGGCGGCGCGCCGGGTGGTCGGTGGTGGCAAAGAAGTCAGGCTCTCCGACCGCCACCCGCAGCACCGGCATCTGCAGTCGTGCGAACCACACACGCACCGAGGCGGGAATGCGCTCCTCGGTCAGGATGCTCTGGAACAGCAAGGCCACCACCTCGATCGTCGCGCGTTCGCCGGGCGATGCGGCGGCCGCCTTCAAGGCCTGCTTGCGCTGGTGCAATTCCTCCAGCATCGCCGGCGTGCTGACCGGGCCAGCCGCGTAGCGCCCGCCGGGATCGGGCGTCAACCGCAGTGCAATGCCTTGCTGGGCACTCGTGATCGCCGCATCCAGCGCCGGCGAGGCGGGCCCATGCACCGTGCGGGCAAATTCCGGCAGTTGACGCCCGATCAGCCGGTTCAGCCGACCGAGCACCGCATCCGCATGGTCTGATCCGCCGCGAACGAGCGAGCCCACCCGGCTCATGAGGCGGGTTTCACCCGCGGGCCCGTCGGGTAACGCGCTGTAGCGGCTCGCCCGAGGCTCGGCCAGTGGGCCTCGAACCGTCGGCGCGCTGGCGGCATCGCGCCCTGCAGCGCCACCAGAACCCGCCGAGGTCAGGGTCCCCGAGTAAGTGTTGACGAATGCCGCATTGCGCGAACGGCGGATGAAGGGCCGCAGATCAATCTCGGGCAACACCCGTTGCTGGATCAGCATCCGGTTCGCTTCGTGGTACGCCTCTTCGTTGAAGTGCGCAAACTCTTCATGCAGCACACCCTGCAAGGTGCGCCAGGTCTCATGGCTCAGGCCGGCCGCACGCCAGGAGTTGATGGCGATGCGCGCCAGCACATGCGGGCGCAGGATGTCGTTGGCATCGAGCTCATCACGGCCTTCGAGCAGGGTCATGCGAGAGCGCAGATCAGTGAACTCCCAGGACGCACGATCCATCACCGCCAGCGCCAGGCGCGAACTGAGGATCTCCCCTTCAATGGTCTCGTTGTCGACCAGACTGAAGTTCTGCCGGTCACCAGGCATCGGCAGGTCGTTCGGTCGTGTCGCCGAGACAACGCCGCTGTGCAATGCGCTGCGCAACATCGAGATCGCACCTTGCAGCCAGAAACCTGCCGCGTTCTTCAGGTCCTCAACCGCATCACGGCGACGCATCATCGTGGCCGGGTCTGCCACCTGACTGAGCAACAGGCGTGCGCCCTGGTCGACCGCCTGCACCACACCCGGCATGCCGTTGAGCAAGCCCTCAACGTACGCACGGCGGGCCTGGGTGGCCTGGGCCATCGAGTGGGCCGTGGACGCCATGGATTCGTGTGGGTTGCGCTGAGAAGTTCGAAACGACTCTACACCACCGCCCCAGCATTCGGATCGTCCGGATCCAGCTCCTTGGCAGAGGGCTTGATCAGATCTTCGCGCTTGACACCCAGCCACATGGCGATGGCCGCGGCGACGAACACCGAGGAGTAGATGCCGAACAGGATGCCGATGGTCAGCGCGAGCGCAAAGTAATGCAGCGTCGGGCCGCCGAAGATCAGCATCGACACCACCATCATCAAGGTGCTGCCGTGGGTGATGATGGTGCGGCTCATCGTGCTGGTGATGGCGTGATCAATCACCTGCGGCGTGGTCAGTTTGCGGTACTTTCGGAAGGACTCGCGGATCCGGTCGAAGATCACCACCGACTCATTGACGGAATAGCCCAGCACCGCCAACACCGCGGCCAGCACGGACAGCGAAAACTCCCACTGGAAGAACGCGAAGAAGCCGATGATGATGATCACGTCGTGCAGGTTGGCAATGATGCCGGCGACCGAGAACTTCCACTCGAAGCGCACCGCCAGATAGAGCATGATGCCGACGATGGTTGCGGCCAGCGCCAGTGCACCATCGCGAGCCAGTTCAGAGCCGACCGAGGGCCCAACGAACTCGCTGCGCTGCAGCTTGACCTTTTCGGCACCCACCGCACCGCACACCGGGGCGGTGGTCTCCGCACCCTTTTCGGAGGTGATCAGCTGCGTGCTGACTGTGGCGCCTTCAGCCTGGCACAGCGCATTGAAGACGCGGGACACGACCTCCGCCTGCTTCACATCGCCGCGCACCGGCAGGCGGATCAGCACATCGCGCGAGGTCCCGAAGTTCTGCACCTGCACTTCGCCGAACTGAAGCGACTCGACGGTGGTGCGCACCCGGTTGATGTCAGCCGGCTGCGCATAAGCCACTTCGATCACCGTGCCGCCGGTGAATTCGATCGAGAAGTGCAGGCCGCGCGTAGCGATAAAGAACACGGCAGCGACAAACGTCAGCGCCGAAATCACATTCAGCACCAGCGCATGGCGCATGAACGGGATATCGCGTCGGATTCTGAAAAATTCCATGGTCAGCTCCTTTGTCAGCGGCGAGTGCCGACGTCAGCGGCGGGCTTCCAGACCTGCCCGATAGAGACACCCTTGAGCTTCTTCTGCCGCCCGTACCAGAGGTTGACCAGCCCACGCGAAAACACCACCGCCGAGAACATCGAGGTCAGGATGCCGAGGCAGTGCACCACAGCGAAACCGCGCACCGGCCCGGAGCCGAAGACCAGCAGCGCCACGCCCGCGATCAGCGTGGTGACGTTGGAGTCGAAGATGGTGGCGAAGGCGCGCTCGTAGCCTTGGTGGATTGCTGCCTGGGGCGAGGCGCCATTGCGCAATTCCTCTCGCACCCGTTCGTTGATCAGCACGTTGGCGTCGATGGCCATGCCGAGCGTCAGCGCGATCGCCGCCATGCCGGGCAACGTCAGGCTGGCCTGCAACATCGACAACACCGACACCAGCAGCAGCAGGTTGAACGCCAGCGCCAGCGTCGAGATCATGCCAAACAGCATGTAGTACAGGCACATGAACACCGCGATGGCCGCAAAGCCATACAGCACGCTGTTGAAGCCTTTCGAAATGTTGTCCGCCCCCAGGCTCGGTCCGATCGTGCGCTCCTCGATGATCTCCATCGGCGCCGCCAGCGAACCCGACCTCAGCAGCAGCGAGGTGTCAGCGGCCTCGGCGGTGGTCATGCGCCCTGAGATCTGCACGCGCCCACCGCCGATTTCGGCACGGATCACCGGCGCGGTGACGACTTCACCCTTGCCCTTCTCGAACAGCAGGATGGCCATGCGCTTGCCGATGTTCTCGCGCGTTACATCCTTGAAGATGCGCGCACCTTTCGCGTCCAGCGTCAGATTGACGCTCGGCTCCTGCGTCTGCCCGTCAAAGCCAGCCTGCGCATCGGTGAGGTTCTCGCCGGTCAAGATCACCTGGCGCTTGAGGATCAGCGCAACGCCATTGCGCTCGGTGTAGCGCTCGGTGCCAAACGGCACTGGCCCAGTGCCCGCAGCGGCAGCCGCCGCTTCAGCGCTTTCGTCGACCATGCGCACTTCCAGGGTGGCGGTGCGGCCGATGATGTCCTTGGCCTTGGCAGTGTCCTGCACCCCAGGCAGTTGCACCACTACGCGGTCGGCACCCTGCTGCTGGATCACCGGCTCCGAGACGCCAAGTTCATTGACCCGGTTGTGCAGCGTGGTGATGTTCTGCTTGACCGCGGCCTCCTGCACCAACCGAGCGGCCGCGGCGTTCAACACGCCGACCAGTTTGATGTCGACGCCGTCCGGGGCTTCCGCCCACTGCAAGTCACGCAGTTCGTCTTCCAGCAGGCCACGCGCGGCCGTGAGCGTTTCACGATCTCGAAAACGCACCACCACCGAATCGCCATCGCGCACGATGCCGGTATGGCGCAGATTTTTGTCGCGCAGCAGTTGGCGCACATCGCCGGTCAGCGACTCGGCTTTCTTCGTCAAGGCCGACTTCATGTCGACCTGCATCAGGAAGTGGACGCCACCGCGCAGATCCAGTCCCAGCGACATGGGCAGCGCATGCATGGCCGTCAGCCAGTGCGGCGAACGCGAGAGCAGGTTGAGAGCGACGATGTAGCTTGGGTCGGCAGGGTCGGGATTGAGCGCCTTGCTGATCGCGTCCTTGGCCTTGATCTGCGCATCGGTATCGGCAAAGCGAGCCTTGACCGAATTGCCTTCGAACTGCACGAAGTCGGCCTTCAGGCCGGCCTGCGTCAACGCCTCCTCTACACGCGTGGCGACGCTGCTGTCGATCTTCAGGGTGGCGCGACCGCTGCTGACCTGCACCGCAGGCGCCTCGCCGAACAGGTTCGGCAAGGTGTAGATCAGGCCGATCAGCAGGGCCACCAGCAGGATCGCGTATTTCCAGAGGGGATAGCGGTTCATGGCGCCTTTCTGGCGATCGATCGACTGCAGGCCTGCCGGCCCGCGCCAATGAGTGGGGGGTGTGGCAGCTGCAACGCAGCGGCCTGCGTCACACCCTTACTTGATGGTGCCCTTGGGCAGCACTTGCAGCACCGATGTGCGCTGCACCTGGAGTTCGACGCCTGCAGCGACTTCGACCGACAGGTAGGTTTCGCCCAACTTCGCAACCTTGCCGAGCACGCCGCCGCCGATGACCACCTCGTCACCCTTGGCCAGTGCATCGACCATGGCTCTGTGCTCCTTCTGACGCTTCATCTGCGGACGAATCATCACGAAGTACAGCACCACGAACATCAGCACCAGCGGCAGCATGGACCCCAGGGTGCCCAGCATGTCGGGACTCCCTGTGGCAGCCGGTGCAGCCTGGGCGAAAGCTTCGGAAATGAACACGTGAATTCCTCTGTTGGACGGCGTGAAACGCCTTGGGCAAAACCCGCGGATTGTACGGTGACGCCTCCGAGTGCTCCGGCATGACCTCAGAGGTCATCAGGCCTGATGAGTTCCCCGTTGATCACCCCAAACTGGAAGCACCAACCTCCGTCTCCAGGGCGACCGCAGCGCCCGTCAATGCGGCGTGCGGGTCGACGACCAGCGCTGTCGGGATCGCACGCATGTAGTCGCGGTAGCGCCCCTTCGATTCGAAGCGCTCGCGAAAACCCGAGGCGAAGAACAGATCCGCCATGCGCGGCACGATGCCGCCGCCGATGTAGAGCCCACCGCGCGCGCCCAGCGTCAAGGCAACATTGCCGGCAACGGTGCCCAACATCGCGCAAAACACCGCCAGGGTCCTGGCGCAATCGGCATCCCCGCCGTCACCAGTGGCGTGATCAATGCCGTGCTGCAGGATGGCTTCGGTGCGCATGGCCACGTCAATGGAGCGACCCGCAGCCGTCGCCACCGCGCGATGCAACAGCGGCAGCCCGACGCCCGACAGCAGTCGCTCGGCCGACACATGCGCCAACTCGCGTCGCGCGGCCGCCAGCACTGCGGCCTCGAAGTCGTCACAGGCTGCCAACGTCACATGCCCGCCCTCACCTGGAAGCGCCTGCCAGCCCGTGGAGGTCTGGACCAGACCCGCCACACCCAAGCCCGTGCCTGGGCCGAGAACAGCCAGCATGCCGTGCGGGGTGACAGCGGGTGGGAGCGCTGTCGCGTGCCTGCGCAATCCCGTACCACCCAGATGAGGCAAGGCCAGCGCCAACGCTTCGAAGTCATTGAGCAGGACCAACCGATCGAGTCCCAGCTCTTGTTGAACGGCAGTGCGCGAGAACCGCCAGGGGTGGTTGATGAAACGCACCTCGTCGCCGTCCAGCGGCGCTGCCACGGCCAGACACGCCACGACGGGTCGACCCACCGTAGGCGGCAAGGCGGCCAGGTAGGCGCGCGCCGCGTCGACCAGCTGCGGGTGGTCTTCGGTCCGCAGGCGTTGAACCTGCGTGAGAACGCGTCCTGGCCCCTCGACCAAGCCGAAGCGGGCGTGCGTGCCGCCGACGTCAGCCACCAGTCGCGGTGGGGCGACTGCAGCGACCGGCGAGTTCGAGGCAGGGGGCGTGGTCATGGCATCGGCATTCTCTCGTGCCGCACCGCCTTGCTACAAGGCATCGCCACGCGCAGCGCCCGCTTCAACAGCCGACACCGGCTGCCAACGGCCGGCGATGTTCTTCAGCAGTTGATTGACTGCGGCGAGCTGGCGGTTGCGCACCGACAGCAAGGTGTTTTCGCTACTCAGGGCTGCCGTCTGCGCCACCACCACATTGAGATAACTCACCGTGCCGGCGCGGTATTGCTCGAGCGTGATGTCGAGGTTGCTTTGCGCCGCCTCCAGTGCCTCGCCTTGCCACTGTGCCTGCTGCTGCAGTTGCCGTGCGAGCACCAGGTTGTCCTCGACTTCCTGCAAGGCGGTCAGCACGACCTGTCGGTAAGCCGATGTGGCCTGATCAGCCGCCGCGGTGGCCTGCACACTGGCCAGCCTGCGCTGGCCACCATCGAAGATCGCCTGGGTCAGCGAGGGGCCCAGCGACCACAGCAGGTTGGGTGCGCTGAACAAATTGGCCAGCGATGAATTGCGAAACCCCGCGTTGGCCGACAACGTGAGGTCCGGGAAGAAGGCCGCATCGGCCACCCCGATCTGCGCATAGGCGGCAGCCACCCGTTGCTGGGCAGCTGCAATGTCGGGACGGCGCTGCAGCAGCGTCGCCGGCAGCATTTGCGGCACCTCCGGCACGGGCGGCAGACTGGCCTGGCTTGCCAGCGTCAGTGAAGACGGTGGCACGCCGAGCAGCACCGCGATCGCATGTTCGAGTTGCGCCCGCTGCGCCGTCAGGTCGGCCGACTGCGCCTGCGCCGACTTGAGCTGGGTCTGCGCCTGCAGCACGTCAGTGCGCGCGGCCACCCCGCCCTCGTAGCGCACCTGCGTCAAGGTCAGCGACTGCTGGTAGGCCGCGACGTTGCGCGCCAGCACCGCGAGTTGTGCGTCGGCAGTGCGCAGCGACAAGTAGGTCTGCACCAGCAGTGCCTGAGCCGAGAGCCTCACCGCTGCCAGGTCATCCGCACTGGCCTGGAGAGACGCCTGCGCACCGGTTCGTGCCTGGGACAGCCGACCCCACAGATCGATCTCCCAACTGGCAGTGGCCGTGACGTTCAGGCTGTTGACGGGTCTGGAGGATCCGTCGCCGCTGTTCGCGCTCGGCGAATCGCTGCGTGTCGCTGCGGCACCCACCGACAGCGTGGGCCACAGCGCGCTGCCGCTTGCGTCATACAGCGCCCGCGCACTGGCCACGGCAGCCAGTGACGATCTCAGGTTCTCGTTGCCGATCACCAGCTGGCGTTGCAGCTCGTTGAGCACCGGATCGCTGAACAGCGTCCACCAGTCGTCGGGCACAGGGGCTGCGGCAGAGGCATGCTTCCAGGCGCCAGCCGCCTTGTACTGCGCGGTCGCCGCCACCGGTGCCGGTGGGTCCACGCGGGTGACGGCGCAGGCCGTCATCAGCATGGCAGCAGCCACCGACATCAGGCTCCAATGGATTCGGTACGTCATGGGGCTTCAGGCAGATGCCACTTGGAGGGTCGCGGCCCGAGCCGCCCGCCGGCCTCGCCAGCTTCTCGCGCTCAGGCGGTCCATCAGCACGAACACCACGGGCGTGGTGTACACGGTCAGCAACTGGCTCAGGATGAGCCCGCCGACGATCGCGATGCCCAGCGGTTGGCGCAATTCGGCGCCGTCGCCGCTGCCGAGTGCCAGCGGCAGCGCGCCGAAGATCGCAGCGACGGTCGTCATCAGGATCGGCCGCAGCCGCAGGTTGGCCGCGCGGTAGATCGCTGCGCCGGCGCTGACCTGGCCTTCGCGCTGCCGGACGATGGCAAAGTCGATCATCATGATCGCGTTCTTCTTGACGATGCCGATCAACAAGATCACCGCGATCAACGCGATGATCGAAAAGTCGGTCTTGAAGAGCATCAGTGCCAGCATCGCGCCAACACCTGCGGACGGCAGTGTCGAGAGGATCGTGACCGGATGGATCAGGCTCTCGTACAGCATGCCGAGCACCAGATAGATCGCCACGATGGCCGCGAGGATCAGCCATGGTTGCGACGACAACGACTGCTGGAACGCATTGGCCGTGCCCTGAAAGCCGCCCCGAACCGACACCGGCACGCCCAGCTCGGCCATCGCGTTGCCGATGGCAGCGGTGGCGTCCGAGAGCGACACGCCGGGGGGCAGGTTGAAGCTGATCGTCGAGGCCGGTGAGCCGCTCTGATGATTGACGGACAGCGGGGTGTTCGTGGTTTCGACACGGGCAATGGCCGACAGCGGCACCTGCGCACCTGACTCGCTGGTGAGATAGAAGTGGTTCAGCGTTTCCGGACCCTGCAAGTACTGCGGGGCCAGCTCCATGACCACGCGGTACTGGTTGAGTGCGTTGTAGATCACCCCGACCTGACGCTGACCGAACGCGTTGTTCAGTGCGCTGTCCAGGTTGCTCACCGTGACGCCCAGCCTCGCGGCGGCGTCGCGGTCGATCACCAGCGAGGTCTGCAAGCCCTTGTCCTGCTGATCGGTGTTGATGTCGGCCAGCTCGGGCAGTTGTGACAGCGCCGTGCGCACCCGGGGCTCCCAGGCGCGCAGAGTCTCCACGTCGTCGGCCTGCAGGGTGTACTGGTACTGTGCGCTTGACTGGCGCCCCCCGATGCGGATGTCTTGCACCGGTGCGAAGAAGAGGTTGGCACCTGGCTCGTGGCTGAGCTTCTCGCGCAGGCGGGCCACCACCTCATCGGCAGACACCTTGCGCTCGGCCAGCGGCTTGAGGGCGATGTTGAAGTTGGCCGAGTTGCTCTGGCCACCGCCGGTCCGACCAGTGACATGCGCCACCGCGGGGTCGGCCTGCACGATCGCCATGAACTTGTCGACCCGCGCCTGCATCATCTGGAACGAACTGCCCTGATCGGCCTGAACGCCACCAACGAGCGCGCCGGTGTCCTGCTGCGGGAAGAAGGTCTTGGGAATCGTGGCGTAGAGGTGCACATTGAGTGCGACCACAGTCGCCAGCGCCAGGACGGCCACCGGCTGGTGCCGCAGCGCCCAGACCAGCGAGCGCCGATAGCCTCGCTGCAGGGCTTGGCCGGCGCGTGTCAGCAGACGGCCGATGCGGCCAGGTGGTCGTCGTTGGGCACGGGGCTGGAGCAGCTGTGCGGCCATCATGGGTGTGGTCGTCAGCGACACCAGCATCGACACCAGGATGGACGCCGACAGCACGACGGCGAACTCCCGGAACAACCGGCCGACGATGCCGTCCATCAGCAGCAGCGGGATGAACACCGCGATCAGACTCAGCGAGATGGACACCACGGTGAAGCCGATCTCGCGCGCCCCCTTGAGCGCTGCTTCGCGCGGCGCCATGCCCTGCTCGATGTGGCGTGTGATGTTCTCCAGCACCACGATGGCGTCGTCGACCACAAAACCGGTGGCCACGGTCAGGGCCATGGCCGACAGGTTATTCAGGCTGTAGCCACAGAGGTACATCACACCGAAGGTGCCCAGCAGCGACACCGGCACGGCCACCGCCGGGATCACGGTGGCACGCCAGCTGCGCAGGAACAGCAACACCACCAGGATCACGAGCCCGATCGAGATGGCCATCGCCCGCTCGACCTCCTCGATCGACGCCCGGATGGTCAGCGTGCGGTCACTGATCACCTGGAGGTCGATCGCGCCGGGTATCGACGCCTGCATGCGTGGCAGCACCTCGCGCACCCGCTGCACCGTCTCGATGATGTTGGCGCCAGGTTCCCTCAGCACGAACAGCACCACCGACGGCTTGCCATTGGCCGCGCCGTAGTTGCGCACGTCCTGCACCGAATCGACCACGCGCGCCACATCGCGCAGCCGCACCGCGGCGCCATCGCGGTAGGTCACCAGCACCGGTGCGTAGTCGGCGGCCGTCAGCGCCTGGTCGTTGGCGCCGATCTGCCAGTGGTGGTCGCCGTCTTCTACCGAGCCCTTGGGCCGATTGGCGTTGGTGGCAGTGATCGCCATGCGCACGTTCTCAAGCGAAATGCCCTTGGCAGCCAGCTTGTCCGGATCCAGCTCCACCCGCACCGCCGGCAAGGCGCTGCCACCCACATTGACCTGGCCCACGCCGCGCACCTGCGACAAGCGCTGCGCGAGCACGGTGGAGGCCGCGTCGTACATCTGACCACGCGTCAGCGTGTCGGAAGTGAGCGCAATGATCATGATCGGCGCGGCCGCCGGGTTCACCTTGCGATAGGTGGGGCTCCTCGGCATGCCCGTGGGCAGCAGCGTTCGCGCCGCGTTGATGGCCGACTGCACGTCACGAGCAGCGCCGTCGATGTCGCGGTCGAGGTCGAACTGCAGGGTGATGTTGGTCGAACCCAGGGACGAGCGCGAGGTGATCTCGTTGACGCCGGCGATCGTGCCGAGCGCACGTTCCAGTGGTGTGGAGACGGTTGCCGCCATCGTGTCGGGGCTCGCGCCGGGCAAGGACGCACTGACCGAGATGGTCGGGAAGTCCACCTGCGGCAAGGCCGCAATCGGCAGCAGCTGGAAGCCGAACAGGCCTGCCAGCGCAATGCCGAAGGTAAGCAGTGTGGTGGCCACCGGCCGGTGGATGAATGGGGCAGAGATGCTCATGTGGCCGCGGCGCGGTTCGCTTGCCAGGCCTTGAGCCGCTGCGCCTGGCGGGCAAAGCCGAGGTAGATCACCGGTGTCGTGAACAGCGTGAGCAGCTGGCTGACGATCAACCCGCCGACCAACGTCACGCCCAGCGGGTGGCGCAGCTCATGGCCGGCGCCGGTGCCCAGCATCAGCGGCAGTGCGCCGAGCAGCGCGGCCATCGTCGTCATCAGGATCGGTCTGAAGCGCAGCAGGCAGGCCTTGTAAATGGCCTCACGCGGCGCCAGGCCCTCCTCGCGTTCGGCATAGAGCGCGAAGTCGATCATCATGATCGCGTTCTTCTTGACGATGCCGATCAAAAGCACGATGCCGATGATGCCGACCACGCCCAGCTCCTCCCCCGCCAGCAGCAGCGCCAGCAGGGCGCCCAGGCCAGCCGACGGCAAGGTGGAGAGAATGGTGATGGGGTGGATGTAGCTCTCGTAGAGCACGCCGAGCACGATGTACATCGTGACCACCGCCGCCAGGATCAGCAGCAGCGTGCTGCTCAACGAGGCGCGGAAGGCCTCCGCCGCCCCCTGGAAGCTGGTCTCGACGCTGAGCGGCAACTCAAGGCGGGCCTCCTCTGCCTTGATCGCTTCGACCGCGCTGCCTAGGGACACCCCGGGCGCGAGGTTGAACGACACGGTGGCCGATGGGAACTGCGCCACATGGTTGATCGCCAGCGCAGCGGGCCGCTCCAGGACCTGTGCCACGGACGACAGCGGAACCTGTACCTGCGTCGTGGTGCCATTGGCGCTGGTGCTGGTCCCTGGCACGTACAGATCCGAGATCGCCATCGGGCCGCGGCCGCGGCCGGGTGCGGCTTCCAGCACCACCCGGTACTGGCTGGTCTGCGTGTAGATGGTCGAGACAAGGCGCTGACCGAAGGCGTTGTACAGCGCGGTGTCGATGGCCGCGACGGTGACACCGAGCCGACCAGCCGCCTCGCGGTCGATCTGCACATAAGCCTGCTGGCCTTGATCCTGCAGATCGCTCGCCACATCCACCAGTTCCGGCCGCTGGCGCAGACGTTCGAGCAAGCGCGTGGTGCTGGCGGCCAATTCCTTCGCGTCGGGTGAGCTGAGCAGGAACTGATACTGGGTCTTGGAGACCCGGTCCTCGATGGTCAGATCCTGCACCGGCTGCATGTAGGCGGTGATGCCGGGCACACGGGAGGTGGCGTCGGCCAGGCGGCGAATCACCTCGGAAGCCGACGCGTCGCGTTGCGCGAAGGGCTTCAATGTGATCTGCATGCGCCCGGTGTTCAAGGTCGCATTGGCGCCGTCCACGCCGATGAAGGACGCGAGGTGGTCCACGTCGGGGTCTTTCAGGATCTCATCGGCCAGCGCCTGCTGTCGGGTTGACATGGCACTGAACGATGTGGTCTGGGTCGCCTCGGTGATGACCTGGATCAGACCCGTGTCCTGCACCGGAAAGAACCCCTTGGGCACGACCACGTAGAGCAGTCCGGTCAGGCCCAGCGTCAGCGCGAAGACGCCCAGCGTGCTGCGGGGACGGTCCAGCACCCAGGTCAGTGAACGGCCGTAGGCGGCCACGAGCTCATCGAAGCGGCGCGCGAACCCGTCGCTGAATCGACCATGGCTGCGCTCGCGCTCGGGGCGCAAGAGCCGCGCACTCATCATCGGGGTCAGGGTCAGCGAGACAACGGCGGAGATCAGGATCGCGACGGCCAGCGTGATGGCGAACTCGTGGAACAGGCGCCCCACCACATCCCCCATGAACAGCAGTGGGATGAGCACCGCGAGCAACGAGACCGTCAGCGAAATGATGGTGAAGCCGATCTGTTGGCTGCCCTTCAGCGCGGCCTGCATCGGCGAATCGCCTTCTTCGATGAAGCGTGCGATGTTCTCGATCATCACGATCGCGTCGTCGACGACAAAGCCGGTGGAGATCACCAGCGCCATCAGCGTCAGGTTGTTGATCGAGAACCCGGCCATGTAGATCACACCGAAGGTCCCCAGCAGACTCAGTGGCACGGCCACGCTCGGGATCACCGTGGCACTGGCGCTGCGCAGGAAGAGGAAGATCACCATCACCACCAGCGCGACCGCCAGCAGAAGCTCGAATTCGGTGGCATCCACTGCCTCGCGGATGGTGATGGTGCGGTCGGCGATGACCTGCACATCCACAGACGCTGGCAGCGACGCCTGCAGCGTGGGCAGCAAGGCCCGGACGCGATCGACGGTCTCAATCACGTTGGCGCCCGGCTGGCGCTGCACGTTGAGGATCACAGCCGGCGTGCGGTCCGACCATGCCGCCAGGCGCACGTTCTCGGCATCGTCGACAACCTGCGTCACATCCTTCAGACGCACTGGATTGCCATTCTTCCAGGCAATGATCAGGTCCTGGTATTCCGCGGCCGACTTCAGCTGGTCGTTGGCGTCGATGGTCGAGGCCCGTTGCGGACCGTCGAAACTGCCTTTGGCCTGGTTGACGTTGGCTGCCACGATGGTGCTGCGCACATCTTCGAGCGACAGGCCCAGAGACGCCAGGGCATGCGCATTTCCCTGAATGCGCACCGCGGGTCGCTGCCCGCCCGCGAGGCTGACCAGCCCGACACCCTCGACCTGCGAGAGCTTGGGCGCCAGGCGGTTCTCTGCCAGATCGTGCAGCTTGATCACTGGCAGCGACGGCGAGGTCACCGCGATGGTCAGCACCGGCGCATCTGCTGGGTTGACCTTGCTGTAGATTGGCGGCATCGGCAGATCGTCGGGCAGCAAACTGGCGCCGGCGTTGATCGCTGCCTGGACTTCCTGCGCAGCGATGTCGAGCGGCAGGCCGAGCGCGAAGCGCAGCGTGATCACCGAGGCACCGCCTGAACTGCTGCTCGTCATCTGGCTCAAGCCAGGCATCTGTCCGAACTGGCGCTCCAGGGGCGCGGTCACTGAGGTGGACATCACATCCGGGCTGGCCCCCGGATACAAGGTGGTGACCTGGATCGTGGGGTAGTCCACCTCCGGCAGGGCCGACAACGGAATCAACCGATACGCCAGCAGCCCGGCCAGCAAGATCGCCAGCATCAGCAGCGAGGTGGCGACCGGGCGCTCGATGAAGACGCGTGACGGGTTCATGGCACAGCGCTCAGGGGCCCGGCGCGTTGGCGCCCGCGCGCTGCTTCGGATCGGCAGCGATCAGTTCCACCGTGGCGCCTTCGCGCAAGCGGTCGGTGCCATCGATCACCACCTTCTCATCGGGCTGCAGCGAGCCTTGAACTGCCATCCAACCCTCATCCACCGTACCGGGCGTCACCACCCGGCTGCTGACGGTGTTGTCGGCATTGACAACGTACACATAGAAGCCCTGCGCACCCCGCAGCACGGCTGCTTGCGGCACGGCAATCACATCGGTCAGCACATCGAGCTGCAGCGTGACGCTGACCGCCTGATTCGGAAACAAGGTCTCGTCGCGGTTCGGAAACACCGCCTTGACCTTGATCGTGTCGGTGCTGGGGTCGATGGCGTTGTCGACGGTGGCCACGCGCCCGACGGCCAGCTGTCGCTGCCCCCCGCGCTCCCAGGCCTCCACCGGAATCGAGTCACCGGCCCGCAGGCGCGCCGTGATCAGCGGTACGTGGGCGGCCGGCACAGCGAACACCAGCGAGATGGGCTGGGTCTGGGTGATGCTGAGGATGCCGTTGGCATCACCCGGTTGGACCACATTGCCCAGATCGACCTGCTTCAGGCCCACCCGTCCTGAAATCGGCGCGGTGATCCGGGTGTAGGACAACTGCACACGGGCGCTGTCGACCGCACCCTGATCGGCCTTCACCGTGCCCTCCAGCTGCCGCACCAGCGCTTCCTGGGTGTCGAGCTGCTGCTTCGGGATGGCGTCCTTGGCCAGCAGGCCACGGTAGCGCTCCAGGTCGATTCGGGCGTTGTCCAATTGGGCCTTGTCGCGCGCCAGGACCCCCTCGGCCTGACCGAGCGCTGCCTGGAAGGCGCGAGGATCGATCTGCGCCAGCCATTGCCCGGCGCGGACCTGCTGCCCCTCCTTGATATTCAACGCTTGGAGCACCCCGCTGACCTGCGCGCGCACCACTGCAGTGTTCAGCGCCGTGATGCTGCCAATGGCATTGACACTGACACGGATGTCCTGTCGGCGAACCGCTTGCACCGACACCGGTTGAACGGCATTGGCACCACCGAAGCGTCGCCCGCCGCCCCCCGAAGCTCGATCCGCCCGTGCGGACGCCTGCGTCGCGTCTGACGCGGAAGGGTTGCTCGCTTGCGTTTTCCACCACCAGAGTGCAGCACCCGCCAAGACCAGCAGACCGATCAGCCAGGGCCATGTACGACGAAGAATTCCCGGCTTGCCGGAGGGGGCCGAACTCGGTTGATGCGGGGTGGCTTCGCTCTCCGTGTGGTTGTTCATCGAAACTCGGTGACCGTGTTGCTGCGGTGTTCTTCAGTCTAGGCCGAAGCACTCAAGCCACGCGCAGGCAGGGGAGGGATGCAGGAACGGCAGCAACGCCCTCGGCATCGCGCTGTCTGCGGATGCTGTGCGGAGAGTGTTGCTGCTGTGTTTCCGCCGGTACAGGCGGCGCAGGTCATGATGACATCGTCACTGCACCGGATGCCGTTGCGAGTGACGTGACGCCGATGCACGCCAGGTGAGACAGAGATGGCATATCGCCGATGCACCCATCACGCCAACCCAAGTACATCTGAGAAAACACGCCGGTCAGCCCTGACGGCAACAGGGGTTCACTCTAATATTCATGCCGGCAGCTCCCGGGGTACCTTCCGGGCTCGGCATTGCCCCCCGCCGTGGCTTGGTGGAACGAACTCGAACTTGGAGTGATGATGCACCTGGCTTTTTCAGCGTCTCCGGTTGTCCGAATGCTCAAGCTGGGTCGGGCCTTCAGCGAATGGACCTTGTCGTCGATGTTCGAGCGACGCAGCCCTCGGCCCTCACAGGTGAGCGACCGCTCCGCGTCGAGTGAAGATGACGAGTGCCGCCGCTCCATGCGTACCGTGCTCGAATCCCACATCATTCCGCGTCTCGTGCAAGCCCACCGCAGCAGCGATGAGGGCCGTGCCGCCAACGACACGGCCTCTCGGCTCCTGGGAGACGAAGTCACAGCATTCGCCGTGTTCTGCGCAGGCGGTAAGCGCGAGCAGGCTGTCGAACTCATAGAAAGACTGCGCACCGAAGGCCTGGAACAGGAAGACATCTTCATCGAGCTGATCACGCCAGCAGCCAGGTATCTGGGCGTGCAGTGGGAAGAAGACCTGCTCAGTTTTGCTGACGTGACCATCGGGCTCGTGCTGATGCATGAAGTCATCCATGGCATGGGTTACGAATACCACGACGGGCCGCAGCACGGAGGCGGCGTCAAGCGCGTGATGCTGGCCTCGGCACCCGGTTCTCAGCATGTGCTGGGGCTGTCCATCGTGTCGGAGTTCTTCCGGAAAGCGGGTTGGCAAGTGGTACTGGAGGTGTCGCCCAGCCGCACCGAGCTGTGTCATGCCGTCCAGAACGAATGGTTTGATCTCGTCGGTATCTCGGTGGCGCTGGACTCGCAACTCGACACGCTCAGTGCGCTGGTCGACAGCCTCAAGGTCGCCTCGCGCAACCCATCCACACCGGTCCTGCTTGGCGGCCCCGTGTTCTCTCTTGGCGCGCACCGGGCCGAGGCTTTCGGCGCGCAGGCCATCTGTGTCGATGCCCGGGAGTGCGTGCCTCTGGCGCTGGCGGTGCTGGCACCCTGAGGACTCAACAGTTCAACGCGTTCCTTCCGTGCAAAGCAAAACGCCAACCTCTCGGTTGGCGTTTTGCTTTGGCGTTGAGCCGCGTAGACTTTTGGTTGCGGGGGCAGGATTTGAACCTACGACCTTTGGGTTATGAGCCCAACGAGCTACCAGACTGCTCCACCCCGCGACTGAGCCTATGACTATAACCGACTACCTCACCGTTCGGTGAGATTCGGCGAATCAATGTGATTGTTATTCGGCTGCTTCAGGGGCTTCTGTCGCTGCCGCATCTGGACGATCGACCAGTTCGACGAACGCCATCGGCGCGTTGTCGCCGACGCGGAAGCCCATCTTCAAAATGCGGGTGTAGCCGCCTGGACGCGCCTTGTAGCGCGGCCCGAGTTCGTTGAACAGCTTGGTAACGATGTCGCGGTCGCGCGTGCGGTCAAAAGCCAGGCGGCGGTTGGCCAGCGTCGGCTCCTTGGCCAGCGTGATCAGCGGCTCAACGACGCGGCGCAGTTCCTTGGCCTTTGGCACGGTGGTCTTGATGGCCTCGTGCTGCAGCAGCGAATTGCACATGTTGCGCAACATCGCCAAGCGGTGCGACGAGGTGCGATTGAGTTTGCGGAGTCCGTGACGGTGACGCATGGTGAGAATCCTTTGTTGACTGACTTATGAACCCCAGCCGTATCAGGTACTGGGGGTGGTGATCAAGCGCGAGCCCCGAAGCACGCGCGCTTGTCATCTCCGATGGCGCCCTTTCAGGCTGTCCACGGCGTTGGGAGGGCCTTAACGCTTGTCCAGGCCCTGCGGCGGCCAGTTCTCGAGGCGACCGCCGAGGGTCAGGCCGCGAGAAGCCAGCACTTCCTTGATTTCGTTGAGCGACTTGCGACCCAGGTTCGGAGTCTTCAACAGTTCGGTCTCGGTGCGCTGGATCAGATCGCCGATGTAGTAGATGTTCTCGGCCTTCAGGCAGTTGGCTGAACGCACCGTCAGCTCGAGTTCGTCGACCGGACGCAGCAGGATCGGATCGAACTGTGTGTTGCGGCTCTGCGGTTCATTGAAGGCTGCGATCTCGCTGTTCTCGAGCTGCGCAAACACGGCCAGCTGCTCGACCAGGATCTTCGCCGAAGCGCGGATCGCTTCTTCGGGGGAGATGGCGCCGTTGGTGTTGATCTCCATCACCAGCTTGTCAAGGTCGGTGCGCTGCTCGACGCGGGCGCTCTCGACGGTGTAGCTGACGCGGGCCACGGGCGAGAACGAGGCATCAAGCACAATGCGGCCGATCGATTTGGTCGGCTCATCGCCAAACCGACGCAGGTTGCCCGGCACATAGCCGCGGCCCTTCTCGACCTTGATCTGCATGTCGAGCTTGCCGCCTTGCGACAGGTTCGCGATCACATGGCCCGGGTTGATGATCTCGACGTCGTGCGGCGTCTGGATGTCGCCGGCCGTGACCGGGCCTTCGCCGTCCTTGCGCAGCACCAGCGTCACTTCGTCGCGGTTATGCAGGCGGAAGACAACCCCCTTCAGGTTCAGCATGATGTGAACCACGTCTTCCTGCACGCCGTCGATGGTCGAGTACTCGTGAAGCACGCCCGCAATGGTCACTTCGGTCGGCGCATAGCCCACCATCGACGACAGCAAAACACGTCGCAGCGCGTTGCCCAGGGTGTGTCCGTAACCACGCTCGAACGGCTCCAAGGTGACCTTGGCGCGGTTGATCGAGAGGGGTTCGACGTGGATGGCTTTGGGCTTGAGCAAGTTCGTTTGCATTCGGTCTTTCTTTCAATACCCTCGGCTCGTTACGCCGATAAGGCTGATGGACCCGTCGGTGCTGGCAACACCTGTCAACACCGATCTCGGGAAGTAGCTGGAACAGTGCGGGCAGCAGATCAACCAGGACCTGCCGCCTGCGCTGCAAGCGGATCAGCGTGAATACAGTTCGACGATCAGCGCTTCCTTGATGTCGGCGCTCAACTCATCACGCTCCGGCGTCTTCTTGAAAACGCCTTCCATCTTCGACGCGTCGACCTGAATCCAGGCTGGCAAGCCGATCGTCTCGGCCAGCTTCAGCGAGTCGGCGATGCGCAACTGCTTCTTGGCTTTCTCGCGCACGCTCACGGCATCGCCGACCTTGACGCTGTAGGACGCAATGTTGACCACGGCGCCATTGACCGTGATCGACTTGTGCGACACCAGTTGGCGTGCTTCGGCGCGGGTCGAACCAAAGCCCATGCGGTACACGACGTTGTCCAGGCGCGATTCCAGCAGCGTCAGCAAGTTGGCACCTGTG
>LNEY01000017.1 GCA_001464195.1 Burkholderiales bacterium Ga0077547 | reverse complement strand
AGCGGCCACGGGTGCGCCGTCGGTTGCCCGTTGTGCTGAGCCGCGAAGAGGTTTCGGCGGTGCTGGGCAGCATGACAGGCGAATTCGGCCTGTTGGCTCGATTGCTCTATGGCACAGGCATGCGCATCAATGAAGCCTTGCAACTTCGGATCAAGGATGTGGACTTTGCCCACCAGGCGCTGATCGTGCGCGCTGGCAAGGGTGGCAAGGACCGCGTCTTGATGCTGCCGCAATCCCTTGTTCAACCGTTGCGGGCTCAGATTGCAAGCTCACGTGGCTGCAGGCACAGCGGGCGTGGAATTGCCGCATGCGTTGGAACGCAAGTACCCGCAGGCCGGCAGCGACATCCGTACGGTGCAGGACTTGCTGGGCCACGCCGATGTGGCGACCACGATGATCTACACGCACGTGTTGAAGGTTGGCGGCGGCGCGGTGCGCAGTCCACTGGACGCGCTGGAGAACGTGGCGCTACCGGCAGGCTGACTTGCATGGCCTTCCATACCCACGATCGTTGCGCGCCTGCATGGAACGAGGCTCGCCTTGGGGCGCCAGATTCGAAGCTCTCGCATCCAGACGCCGAACTCAATGAAGATCAAGAAAGACGGCCGCACTGCGCGGCCGTCTTTCATCCTGATACTGGAGAGTTAGTTCAGGTTGATCGTTACAAGCGGGTTCGCCACGCAGGTGGCCGAGTAGGTGTAGGTCAGGTTCGCAGCACCGGCAAGACCTTGCTGGCCGCTCAATGCCTGAGACAGCGACGTGTTGCCGTTGTTACAGGAGCCCGCCTCGATCCCGTTGATGCAGTAGTCAAGATCCAGCGGCACGCTGTTGCCACCGACCGACAGAGTACCTTGCACGTTGACGCCACAGGCGCCGCTGCCACCACCGACACCTGTGCCGCTGACGTTCAGCGTGCTGCCGTCAAAGGTGAATGTCAGGGTGCGATCGGGATTGGCCGTGTTGTATGCCGTCGTGAACGCGACCGAAAACTGCGCCGATTCCGCTTCATCCAATGCGGTGCTGATCAACGACTGCAAGCTGACCATTGTTGAGCTGCAGGTAGGTTGAAATGCCGGCAAGTAAGCGACCGTAGTCGTTCACCGTACCGGTGACCACTGGCACGGTGGTGGCGAGGTTGACACCCGGCATTTGAAGCTGTGTTGCGAGATTGGCGGCCACGGTGTTGTAAGCCGTTGAAGTCGGGGTTCCACTGGTCCCGAATGCGTAGGTGTAGGCCAGCGTGGTGAGCGGCGTGACGACACCGGTCACGCTGCCGCCGTTGGCACTGAGAACCACGCGCATCGGTGTGCTCAGGGCCGTCGAAACGCTGGTCGCCTCGTCCAGATAGTTACCGCCGCTGACCTCCACCACAACGTCACCAGTGAATGGCACGTCCAATGTGTAGGTGCCTGTGGCGCTGGTGGTGGTGGTGCCAAGCACCGCGCCGGTCGCCGCATTCTTGACGGTGACGGTCGCCCCATCCACAGGGCCCTTCACAGCCGAGCCGCTGATCGTGGTTGTCGTGACGGAAGATGAACCTCCTCCGCCGCCGCCCCCACACGCTGCCACGATGGCCGCCGCGGCGACGGTGAATGCAGGTAGTCATCGCTTGCGGGCTGATGCCACCCATATGGCCGAACCGTCGTTCGCCGTCCCTCGGGTGATCGCAAATCAGGCGTTCTGGTTGCCCAAAGGGCTGGAGCCCGTGCACCGAACCGCCGTGGCGAACACCAGGCACCTCGCCCTCAGCAAATCATGGGCGCGCTGTGAACTCCGCGCAACAGTCGATGAATCCAGCCTGTCGACGCGACGCCCGCAGGATTGCGGTCAGAAATTTCCTACGCCATCTGTCCATTCCCCCTCTAGCCATCTATATGACAGAGATGCGACACTTCGGGTTGGACTGGAAACCTGCTAACTCATCCGGAGAAACCCTGTGAATCAACATAAGAAACTCGCCCTCGCCGCCGTATTTCTCAGCGCGTCGTGCGCCACCATGGCCCAGGATGCTGGCTTCAACCCCTCTTGGTACATCCAGCCCAGCGTCAACGCATTCAGGCCCGATCAGGACTTCGGCTTGACCCAAGGCGGCAAGCCACTCGGCTACGGCGGTGGCCTGAAATTTGGCCGAGCTATCAGCAACCACTGGGATGTCCAAATGGGCTACGTCTATGGTCGCGCCCGTGAAAGCGGCCAACGAATCCAGCAGCACCTGCTGGGTGTCGATGGCCTGTACCTGTTCTCGCGTGAAACCTTCCGTCCGTTCATTCTGATCGGTGCAGGCGTCGAGCACGACAGGGCCAATCTGGGTGCGGGCTTCGGCGGCCGCAGGGATCAAACAGCGCCCTACGTAAGCGCCGGTGCAGGTGTACAGGCCGTGCTCAGCGACCGTGTCACATTCCAGGCAGATCTGCGGAACGTCCACGGGTTCGGTGGTGGCAAAGAATTCAACGACCTCAAGAGCAACAACTATTACCTGACGGTCGGCTTGAACATCGCGTTAGATGCGCCACCAGCGCCTGCGGCCGCACCACCTGTCGCTCCGGCCATGTTGCAAGAGCCAACGCCGGTGGCACCGCCGCCAGCCGTTGCGCCAGCGCCACGCTTCGAGAAAATCACTCTCTCGGCCACCAGACTGTTCGGGTTTGACAACGACAAGCTGGTCGCTCCCATGCCCAAGCTGGACGAGGTCGCCACGCTGTTGAATGAAAACAGCGGTATCAGCAACGTGGTCATCACTGGCTACGCCGACCGTCTGGGCAACGACAAGTACAACCAGAAGCTGTCCGAGCGCCGCGCCATTGCGGTCAAGGACTATCTGGTCAGCAAGGGCGTTGCTGCAGACCGGCTGACTGCAGTCGGTAAAGGCGAAGCGAATCCTGTCGTTGAGTGCAACGAAAAGAATCGCGCAGCCCTGATCAAGTGCCTGGAACCGAACCGCCGGGTCGAGGTGGAGCAGATCACGGTCGAACGCCGCATTCAGTAAGCTCAGAGTGACGGCCCCGCAACTCGCGTTGCGGGGCTTTTTTATTGGGGGCGCACTCGAATCATGGCGCTGATCATGCTGCTCTGGCTGATGCTGCTGTGGGCGCCATCGGCCCACGCCGAAACCCTGCGCTGCAACGGTCGGGCCACGGAGGTCGGTGACTCTCGCCTGAAGGTGCTGACCGCCTGCGGTGAGCCTAAACTGAAAGACTCGTTCTGCGCACCGGTGTACGCCGCGCATGGACTGCAGCCGGTGCCTGCGCCGATCGCCGGGCTCGTGGCGCCCTGCCTGCAGGTTGACGAATGGCTGTACGACCGCGGACCGGGCCATCTCATGGCCACGGTGCGCTTCCAATACGGCCGGGTGCAATCGATCACCTACGGCACCTCGCCCCCCTGAGTGCGGTGAACCGCGCCTCCAGGCGCGGAGCTGATCACTTGAACTGACCGCCGTGGGCGGTTTTTTTTCGCGCATCAAACTGCTGCGCTCAGGACTTAATGCGGATGGCGTGGCGGGCCATCGTGGGAACGCGGCGCACCCTCAATCTGCAACCTTCATTTTGGTACTGGAGACCGCCGTGCCCTCTTCGCAAACCAGCCGCGCTCGCGACACCGCACTCGATCCAACAACGCTGGCTCTGCTGTCGGACGGCGTGATGCTGGCATCGATCGACATCGCCACGAAAGCGCTGCACCACGTCAACGACACCCTGGCGCTGTGCACCGGCCGCGCGGCCGACGCCTGGAAAGGCGAGTCGGTGGCCTCGCTGTTGCTGATAGACGACGCGGAATGGGATGCCTTGATGGCGGATGCGGCCAGCGCGACGCTGACCACGCGCACCCTGAAACTGCGGGGCATCGATGGACGCAACCACTGGCTGGCGGCCCGCCTCGCGATTCAAGCCAAGCCAAGCGGTGAGCCGAACACGCTGCTACTGGCCGCTCGCGATGTCACCGATGACGAACTGCACCGCCAGGAGCTGCGCGGCAAGTACGCCGCAGTGGGACGTGCGCAGGCGGTGATCGAGTTCGACCTGCAGGGTCATGTGCTGTTTGCCAACGACAATTTCCTGGCGGTCACGGGCTACGCACTCGACGAGATCATTGGCCAGCATCACCGGATGTTCTGCGATGCAGCACTGGCGGCCAGCGATGACTACGCGACGTTCTGGCAGCGCCTGCGCGAGGGTCACTTCGAAAGCGGTGAGTACAAGCGCGTGGGCAAGGGCGGCAAGGCCGTCTGGTTGCGCGCAACCTACAACCCGATCCTCGACCTCGACGGCAAGCCGTTCAAGGTGATCAAGTACGCGATGGACGTGACTGCCGACAAACTCGGCGGTGCCGAGCACGCCGGCAAGGTCCAGGCCATCGACCGCGCACAGGCCGTGATCGAGTTCGACCTGAACGGCAACATCCTGACCGCCAACGACAACTTTCTGCAGCTGGTGGGCTACTCGCTCGGGGAGGTCAAGGGCAAGCACCACCGCATGTTCTGCGAGGACTCGGTGGCCGAGAGCGCCGAGTACCAGTTGTTCTGGTCGCGCCTACGCGGTGGCGGCTTCGAGGGCGGCGAGTTCAAGCGCATCGGCCGCGGTGGGAAAGAAGTCTGGATTCGCGCCACCTACAACCCCATCATGGACTTCGACGGCAAGCCGTTCAAGGTGGTCAAGTACGCGATGGACGTGACCCACACCAAGGCGCGCAATGCCGAGTTCGAGGGCCGAGTGCAGGCGATCGGCCGGGCACAGGCGGTGATTGAATTCGATCTGAACGGCACCGTGCTCGATGCCAACGCGAACTTCCTGACCCTGATGGGCTACACCGTCGATGAAGTGAAGGGGCAGCACCACCGGATGTTTGTCGAAGAGGGCGAGGCGCGCAGCGCCGCCTATCGTGCGTTCTGGCAGAAACTGGGACGCGGCGAGTTCGACAAGGGCGAATACAAGCGGATCGGCAAGGGTGGCAAAGAGGTGTGGATCCAGGCCACCTACAACCCGATCTTCGACCTGAACGGCAACCCGGTGAAGGTCGTCAAGTACGCGATGGACGTGACAGCCTCGAAAATGAAGAACGCCGAATTCGAAGGCAAGGTGCGCGCGGTCGATCGCGCCCAAGGCGTGATCGAGTTCGATCTCGAAGGCCGCATCCTGTCGGCCAACGACAACTTCCTGAAGCTGGTGGGCTACACGCTTGACGAGGTCAAGGGCAAGCATCACCGGATCTTTGTCGAGCCGGGCCATGCCGCGAGCGACGCCTATCGAGAGTTCTGGCACAAGCTGGGTCGCGGCGAGTTCGACGCCGGCGAATACAAGCGCATCGGCAAGGACGGCCGAGAAGTCTGGCTGAATGCCACCTACAACCCCATCTTCGATTTGGAAGGTCGGCCGATCAAGGTGGTGAAATTCGCCACCGACGTGACGGGCCTGAAGTTGCGCAATGCCGACTTCGAAGGCAAGGTGCAGGCCCTGGAGCGCGCGCAAGCAGTGATCGAGTTCGACCTGAAGGGCCACGTGATCCATGCCAACGACAATTTCCTCGACCTGATGGGATACCGCTTGGAGGAGATCCGCGGCAAGCACCACCGGATGTTCTGCGACCCCGAGACGGCGCGCAGTGACTCGTACCAGATCTTCTGGGAAAAGCTCGGCCGCGGCGACTACGACAGTGGAGAGTACAAGCGCCTCGGCAAGGGCGGCAAAGAGGTGTGGATCCAGGCCACCTACAACCCGATCTTCGACATGGAAGGCCGGCCGATGAAGGTGGTGAAGTTCGCCACCGACGTGACCGATTTCAAGCTGCGCAATTCGGAATTCGAGGGCAAGGTCACGGCCATGGGCCGTGCCCAGGCAGTGATCGAGTTCGATCTCGAAGGCAATGTCATGGCCGCCAACGAGAATTTCCTGCGCACCATCGGCTACTCGCTGCGTGAGGTGCTGGGCCAGCACCACAGCATGTTCTGCGCACCCGACTACATCACCTCGGCCGAGTACCGAGACTTCTGGTTGCGACTGTCCAAGGGCGAGTTCCTCAGCGGCCGTTTCCAGCGCGTGGGCAAGTACGGACGCGACGTGTGGCTGCAGGCCAGCTACAACCCGATCTTCGACCTCAAGGGCCAGCCTCTGAAGGTCGTGAAGTACGCCTACGACGTGACCGATCAGGTCCACATGGAAAGTCGCGTCACCGCGAAGGCGCGCGAGATGACCGAGTCCGTGCGCAGCCTGGCGGACGCCATCAACGACATCTCGCAAAGCACGCGCTCGGCGAACGAATTGGCTTCTGAAACGCAGACCAATGCGCAAAATGGCTTCGAGGCACTGAAGAAGTCGATCGACTCGATTGCGCTGATTCAGAAGTCATCGGTTGAGATTGCCGAGATCGTCAAGGTGATCGGCGACATTGCCAGCCAGACCAATCTGCTGGCGTTCAACGCAGCCATCGAGGCCGCACGCGCCGGCGAACACGGTGTGGGCTTTTCGGTGGTGGCGGGCGAGGTGCGCAAACTGGCCGAACGTGCCGGCGACGCAGCGCGCGAGATCAGCAAGCTGATCGACGAATCGTCGAGCCGCGTGAACCAAGGCTCGACGGTGTCGCAGCAGGCCAAGGACGCTTTTGAGCGCATCGTCAGCAGCGTGGCCAAGACCAGTGAATCGATCCGCCGCATCTCGGAGTCCACGCACACGCAGCAGCAGGTGTCGAAAGCCGTCAGCACACTGATCGGTGAGTTGGCCAACACGAACACGCGCTCCTGAGCGAGCATCCGCCATGAACGCCATGACCGATCTGAGCCGGCTGATGCCGGACCAGGCCGCACGGGGTCTCCATCAGTCAGCAGCCCCTGGCTTGGGGGCCGCCTCGGACTACGGCGTGCTGCTGCTGGGCGCCATGCACATGGCGCTGTCGCTCGATGTGTTGCGCGAAGTGATTCCGTGCCCGTCTGAGTTCAGCGCCCTGCCCGCCTCGGCGCCCGGTCTCCTGGGCGCCGTGAGCCTGCGTGGCAGGGTGTTGCCGGTACTGGATTTGCGCGCATCGCTGGGTTGGGAAGCTCCACGGCTGGCGAGCCAAGTGGTGGTGGTCCTGCGCCATGGTGGCGCGCTGCTGGGCCTCTTGGCCGACGGCGTTCGCGGATTGGCACGGCTGCCCGCAGGCGCGCTCGATGCAATGAACAGCAGCAGCCATCCACTGCTGTTCATCGGCAGCTTCGAGCGAGCCGAGGACGGTTCCGTGGTCAGCGTGCTGGACGCTGCGGCACTGATGAGCTTGCCTGGCGTGCCTCTGGCGCGCGATGCATCAGCGGCTGAGGCTTCGGTCAGTGCGTCCACCCACGTTCCGCACTGCGCGCTGATGCTGGTGCGTTGCGGCCCGACGCGGCTGGCGATGGACGTGGCAGACATCCACACCACCTTGCCGATGGTGACGCTGCTGCCTTCCGCCATGGATGGACGCGTATGCCGCGGTGTGATCGAGCACAACGGTGTGCGCGTGCCCGCCATCGACACGCTGGCGTTGATGGCGCTGGGCTCACTGCCCGAGGGGGCGTCGTGCCAAGCCCTGCTGTTGCGCCTTCCGAGTGGGCTGGTGGCGCTGCTGGTGAGTCAGGTCATGGACATCACGCGCGTACCCGACACCGATCTGTTGGCGCTGTCGCCACTGGCAGTCAAGCGTCCCGAGCTATTCCGCGCGGCGCTGCGCGTGCCGGGTCAAGGCGACCATCTGGTGGTCGCAGGCGATGCGTTGCGGCGGCTGCCTGACCTGAGAGCGCTGTCCGGCCTGAATGCCACACCCGAGACCGCTGCGGGAACCGCTGCCTTGAACACGGCCAGCGCGACAGAGACGATGGCTCAGACCAGCAGCCATACCGTGATCACCTACAACATCGGCGCCGAAGTGGCCACGCGACTCACTCAGGTGCTCGAGGTGCTGCCGCTGCCAGCCGACCACGCCCGCCTGGACAGCGGCCATGGGGCGGTGATCGGCATGTTCACCCATCGCCAGCACAGCATCACACTCGTATGCCTGAGCACACTGCTGGATGGCGGCGTGTTGCCCGATCCGGAGCAGGCGCGGGTGCTGGTGGTCGAGAACGACGGTGCGCTTCGGCTTCGTCGTCCCTCGCCTTTGCCACATTGAAGGCACGGCTTGGGAGTCTTCGCCCCGGCACCGCTCTGCGGCCAAGCCGGGCGTACTGGGCCGGCACCCGCTGGTCGAAATCGGTGTCGGTACGAAGCGCCGAACGCTGCACCTCCTCGATCTGCAGGCACTGGCAGCGTCGCTGCTGCGGTGCACGGCACCAACGCAGAACGAAGATGCCGACTTGGAAGTGCTCTCGGCCGCGTGATACGCCCGGCCGGCGCGACTGACAGCCCCCCCGGATCAGGGCGTGTTGATGAACGCCACGACGTCGTCGAGCACCGGCGCCAGCCAGCGCAGCGGTGCTGCAAAAGCACCGGCCAGCGTCATGTGATTCACGCGGTCGTAGAGCCGCATCGTCACCGGGCGGCCCACCGACTGCAGTTGCGTGGTGAGCCCCACGGTGTTGCGCTGCGGATCGACCAGCTCATCGGTGCGTGCTGCCCCCAGGAAGGTCTTCGGCGCGGCGGCGCTCACGTGATCGAACACCTGTGAGTCTGGCGGGTAGTTGGGGTGGAAGAACACCGGCTTCACATCGGGGTTGACGATCGGCAGGAAGTCGTACGGCCCGGCCAGCCCGATGAAGCCAGCCAGCTCGGCCGGGCTGTGCCCCGTGGGTCGCAGCCAGCGTGCGTCGAAAGCGAGCATCGCCGCGTTGTAGGCGCCCGCGCTGTGGCCCATCACGAACACCCGTTGCGGGTCGCCGCCCAGCGCCTTCGCATGCTCCAGGCCGTAGGCCAGGGCCTTGGCGCTGTCTTCCAGGAACTCAGGGTAGCGAACCGCCGGGTAGAGGCGGTAGTCGGCCACCAGTGTCATCACGCCACGCGAGGCCAGGGCCGCCGCAACGAACTTGTAGTCGGCCCGCTCGCCGTTGTTCCAAGACCCGCCATAGAAGAACACCACCACCGGGTAGCCGCCCGAAGGCGGAGCCGCGCTCGGGCGGTACACATCGAGCCGCTGCCGCGGCAGCGTGCCGTAGGGGATCGACGGGGTGAGCGCATGGCTGTCGCTCGCAACCAGCGAGTTCAGCACAGTGACCGGCGCACACGCCGTGAAGCCGACGCACGCCACCACGATGAGGGCGAGGGTCAGCAGCACGCGGGGCACGGGCGCGTCAGGTCAGGCGGGTGCGATGGCGGGCAATCTGCGCGCTCACCTGGGCCGGCGCGGTGCCGCCCAGCACATTGCGGGCGTTCAGCGAGCCACGCAGCGTCAGCACCCCGAAAACGTCGTCGGTGATGCTGGCGTGGAAGCCTTGCAGCGTGGCCAGCGGCAGCGCGCTCAGGTCCACCCCCTGGCCAATCGCGTGCTTGACCGCATGCGCCACGGCCTCGTGCGCATCACGGAATGGCAGACCCTTCTTGACCAGGTAATCGGCCAGGTCGGTGGCGGTGGCGTAGCCCTTCAATGCGGCACGCTGCATGGCCTCGGGCTGGACGATGATGCCCGCCACCATCTCGGCCATGATGCGCAAGGTGTCGCGGACCGTGTCGACGGTGTCGAACAGCGGCTCCTTGTCTTCCTGGTTGTCCTTGTTGTAGGCCAGCGGCTGGCCCTTCATCAGCGTGATCAGGCCCATCAGGTGGCCGACCACGCGGCCGCTCTTGCCGCGCGCCAGTTCGGCCACATCGGGGTTGCGCTTCTGCGGCATGATCGACGAACCCGTGCAGTAGCGGTCGGCCAGGTCGATGAAGCCGAAGTTCTGGCTCATCCACAGCACCAGCTCTTCGGCCAGTCGCGAGATGTGCACCATCGTGATCGACGCGAAGGCGGTGAATTCGAGCGCGAAGTCGCGGTCGCTGACCGCATCGAGGCTGTTCTGACACACGCCATCGAAGCCCAGCGTGCGCGCCACGCGCTCGCGATCCAGCGGATAGCTGGTACCGGCCAGCGCGGCCGCACCCAGCGGCAGTTGGTTGACGCGCTTGCGCACATCGGCCAGGCGGTCAGTGTCGCGCGCGAACATCTCCACATAGGCCAGCAGGTGGTGCGCGAAGCTCACTGGCTGAGCCACCTGCATGTGGGTGAAACCCGGCAGGATGGTGTCGATGTTCTTCTCGGCCACGTCGACCAGCGCGGTCTGCATCGCCTTCAACAGCGGCAGCAGCGTGTCGATCTCCCCACGCAACCACAGCCGCACGTCAGTGGCTACTTGGTCATTTCGCGAGCGGCCGGTGTGCAAGCGCTTGCCGGCGTCGCCGACCAGCTGTGTGAGCCGGGCCTCGATGTTCAGGTGCACGTCTTCGAGATCGAGCTTCCATTCGAAGCGGCCAGCCTCGATGTCGGTGGTGATCTGCGCCATGCCGCGCTCGATGCTGGCGCGGTCTTCGGCGCTGATGATGCCCTGGTGGCACAGCATCTCGGCGTGGGCGAGCGAGCCAGTGATGTCGGCGCGCCAAAGCCGCTGATCAAAGGAAACGCTGGCGGTGTAGCGCTTGACCAGATCGCTCATCGGCTCGGAAAAAAGCGCCGACCAGGCTTCGGATTTGTTGTCGAGTGGATTGGTCGCCATGGGCTCGCGGCGAACGGCGGGGTACGTCGTGGCCGGTGTGGTGGAGGGTTTGTAGACAATGCGCCGAAGCGACGCCGATTCTATCGATGAGCCCCTCTCCCCCTGACGACCCTGCCTCGACCTTCCTGTCGGGCTTCGGCACCTTGCCGGGGCCCGATGCTGCAGAGGTCCGCCCGGCGGCGATGTTCGATGTCTGTCATGTGGGCGTGGTGCTGCGCGCCACGCTGTTTGCGCATGCGGTACTCGCCATCGGCGTGCTGTTCGCCGCACCCACCTTCGATGCCTGGGTGCTGGGCTTCGCCCTCGGCGCCGGTATCGTGACCCCGGCTTTACTGGCCTGGCTGATCACGGCCTGCGCGCTGAAGGCGCCGCTGGCGCGGCTGTCGATCGTGCCTCAGGCGGCGGTGATCGGCGCGCTGGGTGCCTTGTGTGCCCTGGGCGGCTGGCAGCTGTCAGCGCAGTTCGGCCTGAGCGAGCTCGACCGCATCAGCCCACTGGCCCCGGCGCTGGCCGGCATGGGCTTGGCGCTGCTGATGCTGCAATGGCTGCGCATGCGGGCGATGGCGCGCACCCCGGCCGACACGGCCGCGAAATTGGCCGAGCTGCAATCACGCATCCGGCCGCACTTCCTGTTCAACACGCTGAATTCGGCGCTGGCGCTGGTGCGGCACGATCCGCAGCGTGCGGAAGCGGTGCTGGAAGATCTGGCCGAGCTGTTCCGTGTCGCACTCACCGAGGTGGGCGAGTCGGTGTCGCTGAATGAGGAGGTCGAGCTGGCGCAGCGCTACCTGGCGATCGAGCAGATTCGCTTCGGCGACCGACTGAGCGTGACCTGGGAACTCGACCCGGCGGCAGGCGCGGCGCGCATGCCACCGCTGCTGCTGCAGCCGCTGGTAGAGAACGCGGTACGCCACGGCATCGAAACGGCCGATGTCGGCGGCACGATCCGGGTGCGAACCCGCGCCAAGGGCGGCCGCGCCGTGATCTCGATCTCGAACAGCGTACCTGCGACTGCATCGCGGCCCGGCTTGGGCAT
The DNA here is from genome assembly GCA_001464195.1 of Burkholderiales bacterium Ga0077547. Classification (GTDB taxonomy): domain Bacteria; phylum Pseudomonadota; class Gammaproteobacteria; order Burkholderiales; family Burkholderiaceae_C; genus PBB1. The sequence goes on along the minus strand of LNEY01000017.1, from coordinate 94,049 downwards.
CGCGCTGAAGAATGTGCAGGACCGGCTGCGTCTGATGCACGATGTGAATGCGCAATTCGAGAGTCGGCGCGATGGCGACAGTTTCCGGGTGCAGATCGTGGTGCCGCTGTGAACAATCCCACCCGCGCCACTGCGCACGCGCTGCGCGTGCTGCTGGTCGATGACGAGGCGCTGGCGCGGCTGCGGTTGCGCACGCTGATCGGCGACTGCACCGAGCCGCGCGCCACGGTGGTGGGCGAGGTCGCCAACGCGGCGCTGGCACTGGAGTGGCTGCAGGCGCAGAACACAGGCACTGCAGGCGCCGACCGCGCCTGCGATCTGGTGCTACTGGACATCCAGATGCCGGGCCGCGACGGCACCCAACTCGCCGAGGAGTTGCGCGGACTGCCACAACCGCCCGCGGTGGTGTTCGTGACCGCCCATGCCGGCCACGCATTGAAAGCCTTCGACCTGGAGGCCGTGGATTACCTGACCAAGCCGGTGCGCCGCGAACGGCTGCAACTGGCCTTGCAGCGGGTGGCGGCGCGGCTGGCGCCGGTGCCTTCAGCGGTCGAACCGGCCGTGCAGCCCGACCCGGTGCTGGTGGTGAGCGAACGCGGTCGCGTCGTTCGGGTGCCGCTGGCCGAGGTGCTGTACCTGAAGGCCGAGCTCAAGTACGTGACCTTGCGCACCGCCGCCCACACCCATGTGCTGGACGATGCGCTGAGCGATCTGGAGCAACGGCTGGGGCCGCGCTTTTTGCGGGTGCACCGCAATGCGCTGGTCGCCCGCTCGGCCATCAGCGCGCTGGAGCGCCGCACGCTGACCGACAAGGGCAGCGACGGCGACGACGCTGAAGAAGGCATGGCCAGCGATTGCTGGGCGGTGAAGGTCGCCCCGGTGGGCGAATGGCTGGCGGTGTCGCGCCGCCAGGCCAGTGCGGTACGCGAGGCACTGGCGGCCAGCGGGCTGTGAGCCGGCTGGCCGCCCAGCGAGCCTGGGGTCAGGCCGCCTTGCGACGCTTCGCCATGAAGCCGACCACACCCAATCCCGCCAGCATCAGCGCATACGTTTCGGGCTCTGGAACCGCTGACACCGTCAAGCCGGACAGCGTGCCGTTGAAGGTGCCCACCGATGTGGCGGCACCCGTTGCCAGGTTGATGCGGTAGATGCCCGAGGTCAGCGAGCTGCCGTCGACATTCAAGCCTGCATACGCGCTGCCGTCGGCCAGCACTTCGAAGCCGTTGGCGCGCAGCACATCAACGCCAAGGCTGCCGACGTTGTTGATCGTCGGGTTGTTGAAAGCCGACGTGGCCACCGCCAGCGTGTCACTGTTGCTGTTGAGGTAGTACAGGCTGGGTGCCGCAGGTGCGACCGTGGGGTTGGGCTTGGAGTTGGTGTAGCCCACGCCGCCAAAGCCCGGGGCAATGGAGGTGGCCACCACCACCGCACCGGTGTTGGCGTTGATGGCGTAGTTGTCGCCCGCCGAGCTGACGAAACGCAGCGACGCGGCGCCAGCGAAGTCGGCCGCTGGGTTGAAGTCGATGCCGTAGCCCAGCGAGGAATTGACGATCGAGCTCGACAAACCGGCCACGAAGGTGGCAGCGCCGGTGAACTCGTTCAGGGTGTAGAGCTTGTTCGAGAGCGTGACACCGTAGATGGTGTTGTTGCCGGGTCGCAGGTCGATGCCGACGAAGCGGTCACCGGCGTCGAGTCCGCTGATGGCCATGCTGGTCGCAGCGGCCACGTTCGTGGTGTCGATGCGGGCAACCTCATTGCTGCTCGTGAGGCCAACCAGCGTGACCGCCTGGCTGGACAGGGCGGTCAGCGCGAGTGCAGCGCCGAGCAGCGTCTTGGGGAAAGGAAGGGGCAGGGTCATGTGGGCTCCGATGAAAGGCGTGGAAGGTCTTGAGGGGAGACGGAAAGCACTGACGCTCCGCTGAAGCCGTTCTGGCATTCGATGGATGCGCACCGTCGTCTGCACTACGCGCACGAGAGGCATCGGGATGCAAAAAATCACACGCACCCCCCTGAATGAGGGGGGAGCCCCCTTTCACCGTCGCGCGCAGGGAGCCGCCAAGCCACGGCGACGGTTCAGCGTGTCTGCCCGCTCATATCATCGCCAGATGGCCAAAGGGACTGTCAAGGCTGAGCTGGCAAACGCCGCACCCAGCAACGCGCTGCACCGTGATGTCGTTGAACCGGCGAGCCAGGTTCTGCGCCGTTTTCGACTCGTCTTCAATACAGTGAAAACTCACTTCCAGCAGGTCGAAAAGAAGACCGGCATCGGGGGCGCCCAACTCTGGGCTTTGAGCATCATTCACGCCCAGCCTGGCTTGAGGATGAATGACCTCGCCACGTCCATGGACGTGCACCCCTCGACCGCCAGCAACCTGGTCAGGGCGCTGGTCGAGCGCGAACTGGTCGTTGCCAACAAGCAGGGATCGGATCGCCGGACCGTTCAGATCACCATCTTGCCTGCGGGCGAGCTGATCCTGCGCAAGGCACCCGGACCCTTGGCTGGCGTGTTGCCGAAGGCCCTGGCCAGCCTGGACGCCAAGACACTGGCTCGCCTCGATGCAGATCTGGCCAAACTGATCACGGCGCTGAATGCCGACGAGCGCGGAGCGAACATCCCCTTGGGCCAGTGAACGCGTAGACCGGCGTCACGAAATTCATCCTCGCAAGCGCGGTTCAGACAACAGCAGCGACAGCATGTGCTCCAGCATCAACGCGACTTCGTTGGGGCCATCGAGAAAGTACCGGGCCCGCGAGTGCGGATCGTCACGACCGACCCGCACCGTCAGCCAATCGGCGGGCGCCGATTCAAAGACGGGCTCGTCGTTGACGTCATCACCCGCGAACACGGCACAGCTGGCGCCACACCTGGCCACCAGCGCATGGACCGCGTCGGCCTTGTCCGGCGCGTTCGCAGGCGACACATTGACGACCATCTTGCCCGCGAAGACGTGAAGCTCGGCGGCCAGCGGCGCCAGCAGTTCATGGATGGTGGCAAGCGCGTGCTCGCGTTGCCGGGACAAGCGGTAGTGCAACGCGATCGACAACCGCTTGTCCTCCACCGTCACGCCGAGCGCCTCCAGCGCCTCACTGCGCCCTCGAAGCGCCTCGCGCAGCAACGCCAACTCCGACGCAGGCGGGACCCCCTCTGCTGCGCCCCCCTCTTCCTCGGCACCGTGATTTCCGATCACGTAGGTGGGGTTGAAGTCGAGCCGCGCGCGCACGTCCGCCACCGTTCGACCCGTCACGATCGCCACGGGCAGATGCGCGTTCAAGGCCATCAGGCGCGCGGAGACGCCCCGCGAAATCCGGGCCGACTCGGGCCGCGCCACGATGGGCGCCAGCGTTCCGTCGAAATCGAAGGCCAGCAGCGGCTTGCGCTGGAGCGCCGCGGCGAGCGCGGCCTCACCCGTGGGCGTGAACAAATGCTGCATGGTTGCCAACCGATCCTCCTGATCTCTCTCAGCCATTCTCGTTCTGGTGCCGCCTCACGCGGGCCTCGATGCGGGCACGCAGGCGCCAGCGGCCTGCATCGGCCAGCATGCGGCCCGCCCAGCGAAACACGTTGAACTCACGCACCGTGCTGCGCAGGCTGGACATCCGCTCGCGCTGCTCGGCCGGCGGCATCAGCGCGGCACGGTTCAGCGCATCGGCCGTCTCTTCGACGTGGTACGGGTTGACGATCAGCGCCTCGGACAGTTCCCGCGAGGCACCGGCAAATCGGCTGAGCAGCAACACCCCTTGCAGATCGTCGCGCGCAGCGACGAACTCCTTGCAGACCAGGTTCATGCCATCGTGCAGGCTGGTCACCACGCAGATGTCGGCCGCGCGAAACAGCTCCATCACGGCGCCGTGCTCGTGGTGCTGTGCCAGCAGGTGCACCGGCTGGTAACCCTCGCGCCCGAAGCGATCGTTGATGCGCTGCGTGACCCGCTCGATGCGCTCCTGAAAGCTGCGGTACTCGTCGAGCGCGGTGCGCGTGGGCGCAGCGACCTGCACGAACACGAAGCGGCCGATCCATGAAGGCCACTTCTCGAGCAGCCGCTCGACCGCGTTCAGCCGCTCCAGGATGCCCTTGGTGTAGTCGAAGCGATCAACCCCGACGGCCAGGCACACATCGGCAGGCAGACCCAGTCGATCGATCACGGCTTGCCGGCAGGCCGCGACCGGTGCCCAGCCAGCGACCTCGGCGTCGCTCGGCCACTCGATCGAGATCGGGTAGCTCTCGACCAGCGTCTCCTTCTCCTGGTAGGCGATGGTCGAGTGTTCGTGCTCGATGCGCGCTTCGAGGTAACGGTCCACCGTTTCGATGAAGTTCTTGCAATGGAAGCGGGTGTGAAAGCCGAGGATCGTGCTGCCCAGCATGCCCTGCAGAATCTCGCGCCGCCAGGGGCAGATGCCGAAGGATTCGGGGTTGGGCCAGGGGATGTGCCAGAAGGTGAGGATCGTCGCCTGCGGCAGCTTCTCGCGGATCATCGCCGGCAGCAGTGCGAAGTGGTAATCCTGCACCAGCACCACGGGGTCGTCGCTGCGCGCTTCGGCGATCACCGCGTCGGCGAACCGCTGATTGATCGCGCGGTAGGCCTCCCAGTCGGACTCTCGGAACACCGGCCGCACATGGGCCACATGGCACAGCGGCCACATGCCTTCGTTGGCGAAGCCGTAGTAGTAGCCCTGCTCCTCCTCGGCCGTCAGCCAGATGCGCCGCAGCCAGTAATCATCCTGGCCGGGCGGCACACGAACCCGGTCGCTGGCATCGACGGCGTCACGGTCGGCACTGCCACTGCCATGCGCGACCCACGTGCCTGAGCAAGCGCGCATGACCGGCTCGACCGCCGTGACCAGGCCACTCGCTGGTCGCTTCACGACGACGCCGTCGGCGGTGCGTTCGTGGATGTACGGCTCGCGGTTCGAGACCACGATCACCTGGTCTCCGACCAGCTGCGTGCGCAGCAGGGTGCGCAGGCGGTCGGCCGTCCACTCCGCATCAGGGCCCTGCGCCCGGCGGTACTCATCCTCGAGATCGCGCAGCCGCGTGCGCAGATCGGCCGCAAACGGCGCCAATTCAGGTGCCGGCAACATCGGACTGAGCAGCCCTTCGCCGCGCATGATGGCCCGCGCGCCATTGACCCATCCCCGCCAGCTCAGCTGAGCCACCACCACCGTGATCAGCGCGATGACGAAGCCCAGCACCGTGATCAGTCCGATCAGATAGCGCCGGGTGTCCTGACTGCGGCGGTCGATGAAGCTGAGGTCATGCAGCAGGACCAGTTGCGCCAGGACTCTTGCGGGGGCGGGCATGGCATCTGCGCCCTGATCGCTCGACGTGGCGATGGCGGCCACTTCGGCCGCCCACCAGGGTGAGGACAGCGGCTCGTCGATCGGCGCTTCGAACGGTGTCGGCGCCGAAGCCACCGCAGAGCGTCCGGTGATGTCCTGCACGCCCACGTGCACCGGTCCGCCCTCCAGCGCAAGCCGGGGCTCCTCCTTCTTGGCCAGGTCCAACGCCCTCGCACACGTCAGCGTTTGAGGAAAGCGGGCCGTGCTCTCCAGCAGCATCCCCTGCGGGCTGCACAAGCCGACGGCGAACAGGCGCTCGTCTTGTGCGGCGCGGTCAAACAGCGCATCCAGGCGCGAGAGGCGTTGGGTCTCCAGGGCCTCCGCCACAGAATCGGAGAGCGCGTTGGCAACCAGCACCCCGCGGCTGTTCAGGTCGCGGCTGAACCAGCGCAGCGTCACCTGATCCAGCAGCGGAACCGCCAGATAGGAGGCCACGACCAAGGTCGCCAGCAGCGGCAGCAGAAATCGCAGCTGAAGCCGGATCGTCCTCAGTGCCGCCCATGGAGGGACATTCCATCCTGATCGACTGACATTCAAGGTAGCTTTGCCCATACATTTATATTTGTGCAAATATAACTGCAACGAAAAGCGGACTGAATCACCATGAACAACGCCACCCCATCTGCACCGGCACCGGGTTCCTCGGCACGACCGTTGGCCAGCCTCGATCTGGCGCTGATCGGCAACTGCACCGTCAGCGCCTTGATCGACCCCCGAGGCAGCATCGTCTGGTCCTGCATGCCGCGCTTCGACAGCACGCCGGTGTTCGATGCGCTGCTCAACAGCGCCGAGGGCGTGCCACTCGATGGCGCGATGTCGATCGAACTGGAAGGCCTGGTGCGCAGCGAGCAGTCCTACGATCCAGGCACCGCCATCGTGCGCACCCGCCTGTGGGACGCGCAAGGCCATGGCATCGAGGTCGTGGACTTTGCGCCGCGCTTCGTGAACCGAGACCGCATGTTCCGGCCGGTGCAGCTGGTGCGCCGGGTGCGTCCACTGGCCGGACACCCGCGGGTGCGCTTCACGGTCCGCCCGCGGGGCGACTGGGGCGCCTCACCACCCACGCTGACGCGCGGCAGTCATCACCTGCGCTTCGTGATGCCGGAGTGCACGCTGCGGCTGAACACCAGCGTGCCATTGACCTATCTGATCGACAGCACCTGGTTCACCTTGCACAGTGAGGTCAGTCTGTTGCTCGGCCTCGACGAGACCCTGGCCGGCAGCGTCGACGACACCGCGCGCGAGTTCGAGGAAATGACCGCCACGCACTGGCGCCACTGGACACGCCGGCTCGCCGTGCCGCTCGAATGGCAGGACGCGGTGATACGCGCGGCGATCACGCTGAAGCTGTGCCAGTTCGAAGAAACCGGCGCCATCGTCGCGGCGATGACCACCAGCATTCCCGAGGCACCCCACAGCGGACGCAACTGGGACTACCGCTACTGCTGGCTGCGCGATGCGTTCTTCGTGGTGCGCGCGCTCAACAGCCTGTCTGAAGTCGGAACGATGGAGAACTACCTGCAGTGGCTGTACGACGTGGTGCGCGGTGCCGAAGGTGGGCACGTGCAGCCGCTCTATGGCATCGGCCTGGAGCGCTCATTGCCCGAGCGCGTGATGGCGCACGCCAGCGGCTACCGGGGCATGGGTCCGGTGCGGGTGGGCAACCAGGCCCAGGAGCATTTCCAGCACGATGTCTACGGCAGCGTCGTGCTCGGTGCGGCTCAGGCGTTTCACGACCATCGGCTGTTCAAGCGCGGCGACAAGGCCGATTTCACGGCGCTCGAAGTCATGGGCGAGCAGGCGTGGCGGCTGCATGACCAACCGGATGCCGGAATCTGGGAGCTGCGCACCCGAGCCCGTGTGCACACCTCGTCGACGCTGATGTGCTGGGCCGCCTGCGACCGGCTGGCGCGCATTGCCGCCGTGTTGGGCGAATCAGACCGCGCCACGCTGTGGCAGACGCGAGCGGTTGCGATCAAGAACACCATCCTGCAAGGCGCCTGGAACCCGGATCGACAAGCCTTCGTCGAGAGTCTGGGCGGGCGCGATCTCGATGCCAGCGTGCTGCTGATGGCCGAGGTGGGCTTTCTCCCGCCGAACGATCCGCGCTTCGTGAGCACGGTACAGGCGCTTGAACGCACGCTGTGCGACGGCCCGTTCATGCGCCGCTACGAAGCCCCTGATGACTTCGGCCGCCCGGAAACCGCGTTCAATGTGTGCTCGTTCTGGCGGGTCGATGCCCTGGCCCGTATCGGGCAGCGCGAGCAGGCACGCGAAGCGTTCGAGGCGCTGCTGGCGCGCCGCAACCCCATGGGCTTGCTCAGCGAAGACCTGGCGCCAGCCACCGGCGAGTTGTGGGGCAACTTTCCGCAGACCTACTCGATGGTCGGCATCATCAATGGCGCCGTTCGCCTGTCGGCCGACTGGGAGACGGCCGTATGAGCGCCACCCTGGAATGGCTGCAGCCGATGCTGGCCAGCGTGGAAGGCCTCGGCGGTTTGGCGGCATCGGCGATGCGCATCTGCGGCATCGTGATCGGCGCCTGGGTGCTGATTGCGTTGTCGCAGCGTGCCATCCGGGCGATGCGCATCCGCATTGCGAGCCGGCTCGACGATCGCGAGGCCGTCCAGCGCGCCGAGACGCTGGGCCGCGCCATACGCTACCTGGCGGCGGCGGTCGTCTCGCTGGTCGCGGGGATGCTGGTGCTGAGCGAAATGGGCATCAGCGTGGCACCGATCCTCGGTGCGGCCGGTGTGGCGGGCCTGGCGGTTGGCTTCGGGGCGCAGAGTCTGGTGAAGGACTATTTCACCGGCTTCTTCCTGCTGGTCGAGGACCAGATTCGCCAAGGCGACGTGGTCAAGCTGGGCGAGCACAGCGGCCTGGTCGAGCAGGTCACGCTGCGGTACGTGCAACTGCGCGACTACGACGGCCACGTTCATTTTGTGCCCAACGGCACCATCACCAGCGTCGTCAACATGGGCCGAGACCACGCGCAGGCCGTCATCGACGTGGGCATCTCGTACGGCTCGGACGTCGATGCAGCGATGTCGCTGATGCGCGAAGTGGGCGCGTCGATGCGGCTCGATCCATTGCAAGGCACTCGCATCCTGGGTGATCTGGAGATCGCCGGCATCGAGCGTTGGGCCGATTCCGCGGTCGTCATTCGCGCGCGGTTCAAGGTCGCACCGCTCGAGCAGTGGAACGTGCGCCGAGAGCTGCTGCGGCGACTCAAGCAGGCGTTCGACCGGGCAGGCATCGAGATTCCCTTCCCGCAGGTGGTTTGCCATCTGCCACTCGCCACACAAAGGGCTGCTTGAGATCTGACCGATTCGCGCAACGGCAATCGCTTACCCGGTGTTGCGCAGCCCCGCCGCCACCCCGTTGATCGAGATGTGGATGCCGCGCTGCATCCGCTCGTTGCCGGGGTCGCCTTCGCGGCGCTGGCGGTGGCGACGCATCAGCTCGACCTGCAGGTGATTCAACGGGTCGAGGTACGGGAACCGGTGCTGGATCGAGCGCGCCAGCGACGGGTTCGAGGCCAGCCGGTCCTTGTGGCCGGTGATCAGCGTCAGCGCGTCGTTGGTCAGCGTCCACTCCGCCTGAATCAATCCAAAGATGCGCTTGCCGAGCTTCTTGTCTTCGACCAACTCCACGTAGCGCGCCGCGATGTTCAGGTCGCTCTTGGCGATCACCATGTCGAGGTTGGACAGCAGCGTCTGGAAGAACGGCCACTGCTTGTACATCCGCTGCAGCAGCGCCAGCCGTTCGGCGCGGGTGGCGGCATCGCGCGTCAGGAAGCTGTCGATGGCCGAGCCGAAGCCGCACCAGCCCGGCAGCGCGACGCGGCACTGGCCCCAGCTGAAGCCCCAGGGGATCGCACGCAGATCCTCGATCGCGTTGGTCGCCTTGCGCGCGGCGGGGCGTGAGCCGATGTTCAGGCCGGCGATCTCGCGGATCGGTGTGGCGCTGAAAAAGTAATCGGTGAAGCCCGGGGTCTCGTAGACAAGCTTGCGATACGCGGCATAGCTGGCATCGCTGATCGCCGCAGCCGCGTCGAGAAAGCTTTTCGGCGCACCCATGCGTCCGGCTTTCCTGCCCCCTGCGCTCGCCGGCAGCAAGGTGGCTTCGAGCGTGGCCGCCACCAGGGTCTCGAGGTTGCGCCGACCGATCTCGGGGTGGGCGTACTTCGATGCGATCACCTCGCCCTGCTCGGTCAGCCGGATCTGCCCGTTCACCGTGCCAGGCGGCTGCGCCAGGATGGCCTGGTAACTCGGGCCACCGCCGCGGCCCACCGTGCCACCGCGGCCGTGGAACAGGCGCAGCGTGATGCCGTGCTCGCGGCCCAGTCCATCGAACAACTCCACCAGCGCGATCTCGGCGCGATAGAGCTCCCAGTTGCTGGTGAAGCTGCCGCCGTCCTTGTTGCTGTCGCTGTAGCCGAGCATGATGTCCTGCTCGGCGCGCGTTGGACCGTCTGCGCCGGCACCGGAGCGCTTGACCAGCTCGGTGATGCCCGGCAGCGCATAGAAGGCGCGCATGATGGGCTCGGCATGGCGCAGGTCGCCGATGGTTTCGAACAGGGGCACGACGATCAGGTCGGCCACGGCTGCATCGTCCAGCGTGCCCCTCATCAGGCCGCTTTCCTTCATCAGCAGCAGCACCTCGAGCAGGTCGCTCGCCTCCTCGGTGTGCGAGATGATGCAGTGACGCAGTGCGTCGGGGCCAAAGCGGCTGCGCATCTCCAACGCGGTCTCGAAGATGGCGAGTTCGCTCAGGGCCAGCTCGCTGTACGACGCGGCCCGCACCCGCAACGGCCGGGCATCGTTGAGCAGCCTCAGCAACAGTTCGCGCCGCGCGGCTTCGGTCAGTGCCGAGTAGTCCGGCTCGATCTTCGCCACGCGCATCAGCTCGGCCAGCACCGCCTCGTGCTTGTCCGAGCTTTGCCGCAGGTCGACGGTGGCGAGGTGGAAGCCGAACACCTGCACGGCGCGCATCAGTGGCCGCAATCTCGGCGCGGCCAGGGCCTGGGCATGGTGGGCGTTCAACGAGGCCTCGATCACTTGCAGGTCGGCCAGAAAGTCATGGGCTGAGAGGTACGGGTTCTGCGGCGGCACCGCGTGGCGCAAGGCTTCGGTGCCGGTGAGCTTGTGCAGGGTGGCGGCCAACCGGGCGTACATGCCGACCAGCGCACGACGGTAGGGCTCGTCTTCACGGTGGGGGTTGTGATCGGGCGAGGCCTGGGCCAGTGCGCGCATCGCTGGCGCAATCGGTGCCAGCGTGGCCGAGATCGACAGCTCGCCGCCGAGCTGGTGCACTTCGGTCAAATAAAAGCGCAGCACGGTCTCGCTCTGCCGCGCCAGCGCGGTTTGCAGCGTCGCGGCGGTGACGTAGGGGTTGCCGTCGCGATCGCCGCCGATCCAGTTGCCCATGCGGAAGAAGCTCGCAATCGGATGGCCCGGCAGCGCAGCCTCGATGTCGCGGTACATCCGCGGGATCTGCCGCAGGAAGGTGGATTGGTAATAGCTGAGCGCGTTCTCGATCTCGTCGGTCACCGTCAGCTTGGTGTTGCGCAGCATCCGCGTCTGCCAAAGCTGGGTGACGCGGGCGCGGATCAGAGCCTCGTTGTCGGCCCGTTCGCGCTCGATGCGCAGGTGATCGCGCTGCTCGACCAGCTCGGCAATCGCGCGCTCGGCGTCGAGGATGCTCTTGCGCTGCACCTCGGTCGGGTGGGCGGTCAGCACCGGCGAGATGTAGGCGTGATCCAGCGTGCGCACGATGTCGGCCGCGCGGATGTCGGCCGCGGCCAGGCGCTCGAAGGTCAGCGCCAGCGAGCCCTGCTGCAGATCACCCTGCAGCGCCTGCGCTTCACGCAAGCGCACCTGGTGCCGGTCTTCGGCGATGTTGGCCAGGTGCGAGAAGTAGCTGAACGCCCGGATCACGCTGACCGTCTGGTCGCCCGACAGGTTCTTCAGCAGCCGGTCCAGCGCGCGGCCCGCCTGCGCGTCGCGCTTCAGCCGATAACCAACCGACAGTTGCCGCACCCGCTCGACCAGCTCGAACGCCTCCTTGCCTTCTTGCTCGCGGATCACATCGCCGAGGATGCGGCCGAGCAGCCGGATGTCTTCGACCAGCGGTCGGTTGTTGTCGGCGGCAGCGGCGTGGGATGTTTTTGGGGGCATGGCAGGTGGGTGGGGCAGGGGTTTGTCGCGGGCAGATCAGGAGGGCTGCAAGACTCGCGCCTGCTAGCATTCCGAGATGAGCTCACACATCATCATCGCCACCCGCGAAAGTCGCCTCGCGCTGTGGCAGGCCGAATACGTCCGCGACCTGTTGAAAAGCTGCTTCGGCGTCAGCGTCGAATTGCTCGGCATGACCACGCGTGGCGACGAGATTCTCGACCGTACATTGTCCAAGGTCGGTGGCAAGGGCCTGTTCGTCAAGGAGCTGGAAACCGCGCTCGAAGAGGGCCGCGCGCAGCTGGCGGTGCATTCGCTCAAGGATGTGCCGATGGACCTGCCCGATGGCTTCGAGCTGGCCGCGGTGCTGGAGCGTGAAGACCCGCGCGATGCGTTTGTGTCGAACCAATATGGCTCGCTGGCCGATTTGCCGCAAGGCGCCAAGGTCGGCACCTCGAGCCTGCGCCGCGTGGTGCAGTTGCGCGCCTTGCGCCCGGATCTGCTCGTGGAGCCACTGCGAGGCAACCTCGACACCCGGCTGCGCAAGCTCGATGAAGGCCAGTACGACGCCATCGTGCTGGCGGCCGCCGGGCTGAAGCGGCTGGGCATGGCCTCGCGCATTCGCATCGAATTTGCCACTGATCAGATGCTGCCGTGCGCCGGCCAAGGTGCGCTGGGCCTCGAAGTGCGCAGCGACGCGACCGCCCTGCGTGCCAAGCTCGCCACGCTGGTGCACATGCCGACCGCCCTGGCGGTGCAGGCCGAACGTGCCGTCTCGCGTGCGCTCGGTGGCAGCTGCAGCATGCCGCTGGCCGCCCACGCGGTCTGGCTCGACGGCGCACTGAGCCTGCGCGCTGCGGTCGGCCACCCCGAGAACGCCGACGCACCGCTGCTGCGCGCTTCGGTCAATGCCGTCGTTCAGACTGAAGCGCAGGCCCGTGCCTTGGGCGAGCAGGCGGCTGCAGCCTTGCGCGACGCGGGCGCCGCGGCCTACCTGAGCGCGGTGAGCAGCGCCTGAGCGCCGCGCGCTCGACCGGTGGCAGCACGGGCTGCCGGATCAGCGCCAGGGCCTGACCGAATGCGAGTCATCGTCACCCGCCCGGCCGCTCAGGCGACATCCTGGGTGCAGTCGCTGGAGCAGCACGGGGTGTCCGCCGCAGCGCTGCCGCTGATGGACATTGCGCCGGCGCTGGACTCTTCAGCGGTGACCGACGCCTGGCAACGGCTGCCGAAGGCCCACCTGGCGATGTTCGTCAGTGCCAATGCGGTGGCGCATTTTTTTGCCATGCGTCCGCCCGGCGTGAGCTGGCCTGTCCATACCCAGGCCGCTGCGCCCGGTCCGGGCACCACGCGCGCCTTGCAGGAGGCGGGGGTGCCGATCGCGCAAATCGTCGAGCCGGCACCCGACAGCGCCCAGTTCGACTCTGAAGCGCTGTGGCAGGTGCTGCGCCAGCACGACTGGCAGGGCGCCACGGTACAGGTGGTGCGCGGCGATGGCGGGCGCGACTGGTTGGCCGACACCTTGCGGCAACACGGCGCCCAGATCGACTTCGTCTCCGCTTACAGGCGCGTTGCGCCGCGCTGGGATGCCGCCGCGCAGGCGCTGCTGGCCGACGCGCTTGCACGGCCGATTGATCACCTGTGGTTTTTCAGCAGCTCCGAGGCCATCGATCACCTGACGGCGCACCTGAGCGACCTGGCGCTGCAGCTGCCCTCGGGTGCCAGTGCGCTGGCCACACACCCGCGCATCGCGGCGCGGGCGGCAGCAGCTGGTTTTTCCCCTGTGCGGCAGTGCCTGCCAACGCTGGCCGAGGTGGTCGCCTGCATACAATCGACCGCACCTTGAACGACCACCCCACCCCCGCCGCTTCAGCGGAATCCCCGCTGCCGCCGCCCGTGGCCGATCTGCCCTTCACCGAGTTGACGCCAACCCATCGCCATGCGCTGGGGATGGACGTGCGCTGGTGGTCTGCGCTGGCAGCCGTGTTGGCCGTGGTCTCGGGTGTCAGCCTGACCCTGGCGTGGAAGACGCAGCAACGCGTCCAGGCCATCGAGCAGGAAATGGTGCTGCGGCTCGATGAAGGTCGCCAGCAGTCCAGCGAGGCGCAGTTGCTGTCGAAGCAGTCGCAGGACAGCGCACTCGCCACCGCCGCCAAGGTGGCACTGCTCGAGGCGCGCGTGGCCGAAGTGGCGATCCAGCGTACCCAGCTCGAAGACCTGATGCAGTCGCTGTCGCGCTCACGCGATGAAAACCTGCTGGTCGACATCGATGCCGGCATCCGTGTGGCCATGCAGCAAACCGCCATCACCGGCAGTGCCGAACCCCTGGTGGCCATGCTCAAGCAGGCCGACGACCGACTGCTCCACCACAACCAGCCGCGACTCGAAGGCGTTCGTCGCGCCATCGCGCGTGACCTCGACCGGGTGAAGTCCGTGGGCCTGATCGACATCCCGACGCTGACCATCAAACTCGACGAAGCAGCGCGGATGATCGACGAACTGCCACTGCTCGCCAACGCGCTGCCACGCGCTGTTCCAGCCAAAGGCAAGCCGGTCGCTGCGAAGGCGCCCTCGGCGGCCAGCGCGCCGACGGTTGCGGCCTCCATGCCGCAGGCGCCCTGGTGGCAGACCTGGGACGGCGGATGGGCCGCAGTGACCGAACGCGTGTGGAGCGAGGCCAAGTCGCTGATCCGTGTGACCCGCATCGACCACCCCGAAGCGATGCTGCTGGCGCCTGACAACGCATTCTTCGTGCGCGAAAACCTAAAGCTGCGACTGCTGAATGCCCGTCTGGCGCTGCTCAGCCGCCAGTTCGAGACCACCCAGAGCGATCTGCAGCTGGCGCAGGCCGCGCTGGACCGCTATTTCGATCGCAGTGCCCGCAGCACGGTGCTGCTGACCCAGGTGCTCAACCAGGTGGCGGCGCAATCGCGGCAGGTCAACGTGCCCAAGCCTGACGACACACTGGTTGCACTGGCCGCGGCAGCGGCCGGGCGCTGATCACCGCGACAGGCTGCTGCAGCGATGCGCTCGGTCATCTGGTTCGTGCTGTTGTTCGGTGCCGCCGTGGTGGCCGCGTCGACCTTGGGCACCAATGACGGGCTGGTCAGCGTCTATGCGGGCACCTGGCGCTTCGATGTGTCGCTGAACCTCTTCCTGCTGGTGCTGGTGGGTGGCTGCTTCGCGCTGGTGTCGCTGATCCATGCAGCCGACCGACTGATCGGGCTACCCGAGCGGGCGCGGCTGTGGCGCGTGGCGCGGCGCGAACGCATGGCCCAGGCCGCCTTGCGCGAATCGCTGGCGCAGTACTTCGCAGGCCGCTACAGCCGTGCCAAGTCGGCTGCGCAACACGCCCTGTCGATCCAGGACGACACGCCAGAGCTCAAGCGCGACGCCGAGTTCGGCGTGCTGGGGATGCTGCTGGCCGCAGGCAGCGCGCACCGACTGCAGGATCGCAAGCAGCGCGACGAGCACCTGGCGCGCGCCTTTCAGCTCGCGCAGGGCAACAACGCGGCGAGATCGGCTGAAGAAGGCGCCCGGCTGATGGCCGCCGAGTGGGCGATCGACGACCGTGATGCCCCGCGCAGCCTGCAGTTGCTCAACGACCTGCCTCCTGGCGTGATGCGACGCACGCAGGCCTTGCGCCTGAAGCTGCAGGCGGCGCGGCTCGGACAGCAGCCACAAGAAGCACTGAAAACCGCGCGGCTGCTGGTCAAACACCAGGGCCTGTCGAAGGGCGCCAGCCAAGGCCTGCTGCGCTCGCTGGCCTTTGAATGCCTGGACACCGCGCACGACATCGACCAACTGCGCCGCACCTGGCAGTCGCTCGATGTGGCCGATCGCCGCGACAACTTCGTGGCGGCGCGCGCGGCCTTGCTCGCGACACAACTCGGTGCGCCCGACGACGCGCGGAACTGGCTGCGCCCCGGATGGGAACGCATCGAGGACACCAGCGATGACGAGCGCGCCGCACTGTCCTTCTCGCTCGCCTGTGCCATCGACGGCATCGGCGCCGACTGGCTGCCGCGGCTCGAATCGGCGCAGCTCGCGTTTCCTCGCGAAGCCGCCGTGGCCCACGCGGTGGGCACGGCACTGGCCGAGCGGCAGTTGTGGGGCAAGGCCCGGCTGCTGCTCGAAGCCGCCGCGGCTGACGCCAACCTGCCCGTCGCCGCGAAGCGCATGGCCTGGCTGACGCTGGCGCGGCTGGCCGAAAACGAGGGCCAGTCCGAACGCGCTGCCAACAGCTACCGAACCGCCGCAACACTCTGAACAAGCACCGCTGCGGCTGCTATACTCGCGGGCGTTGCGGCTGTAGCTCAGCTGGATAGAGTACTTGGCTACGAACCAAGGGGTCGTGGGTTCGATTCCTGCCAGCCGCACCAGTTAAATCAAAGGGTTAGCTCTCACAAGGAGCTAGCCCTTTTTGTTTGGCGCGGGCGCGGATACCGCTTGGGATACCGCTCTAGGCAACCGGAGGTCCGGCGTACAGATGCCGCTGGAACCGCACAAACACTTGCCTCACCTGCTCTGGCTTGCCGAGTTCGGCAAAGGCATCGGCGATGGCGTTCTTGTACTTCAGCTTCAGCAGCGGCGACAGCTTTTCGCTGTCGAGTTCATCGACCCCCTGCTGAACGTACTGCGCCAGCACGAACTCGACAAAAGCCTGCTGCTTGTCGGTGACCTCGGCTGCGGTTGCTGACTTTGCTGCCGCCGCGCGTTCGGCCCGCGTCACGGGCTCGGCGGCGAAGGCCACATAGGCCAGCACATCGAACAGGTCGCTGTTCTCGGCCTCAATGACCTTCTGCATTTCTGCCAGTTGCTCGCGCCCAAAGCCCTTGTCAGCCAGCCCGATCAGCAGCGACTTGCGGGTGTCGGGCACGCTCCAGATGCGCCGCAGCGTGTCTTCGTCCTTGAAGAACTCCGGCAGTGCGCCGTACAGCACTTCGAGGAACAGCGCGGCTGACATCGGGCGCCCATCGGCGCTCCAGAAGGTCGTGGCGCTCATGTACTGGATCTTGCGGGCCTTGCCATCGGCGAGCTTCACCTGAATCCTGGCTGGCGGCGGAGTCACCAACGGCGGTGGCATGGGTTCGCCGGCAGGTATGTCGGTCGCGCCGGTACCAGTGCGCAGCACGCGCGGTTCGGGCTCTTCCGGGGCCAGCGGTTCACCGTCCCACTCCGGATCGCTGAAGTGGTGGTGGGCTTTCACGAAGTCGTAGATCGTGAAATGGTCCTTGCCGTCGTAGAGGCGCGTGCCACGGCCGATGATCTGCTTGAACTCGATCATCGAAGCCACCGGCCGCATCAGCACGATGTTGCGCACGTTGCGTGCATCGACGCCGGTGGACAGCTTCTGCGACGTGGTCAGGATGGTGGGGATGGTTTTCTCGTTGTCCTGGAAGTCCCGCAGGGCCTGATCGCCCAGGGCGCCGTCGTTGGCCGTGACGCGCACGCAGTAGTTCGGGTCTTTGCTGGTCTTGGTCTGGTTGATCAGGTCGCGCACCGCCAGTGCATGCAACTGCGTGGCGCAGAACACGATGGTCTTCTCGCGCTGGTCGATCATGTCCATGAACAGCTTGACGCGGTAAGCCTCGCGCTCCTTGATCTCGATGACGCGGTTGAAGTCTTTCTCTTCATACCGTTTGCCCGCCGTGATCTCGCCTGCGACCACCTGGTCGTCGGGCGTGTAAACGTACTCGTCAAGCGTGGTGGCGATCTGCTTGACCTTGAAAGGCGTCAAGAAGCCATCGTTGATGCCTTCCTTGAGCGAGTACACGAACACCGGCTCGCCGAAGTAGGCGTAGGTGTCGGCGTTGATGGTGCGCTTGGGCGTGGCGGTCAGGCCCAGTTGCACGGCTGGCGCAAAGTAGTCGAGGATGGCGCGCCAGGTGCCTTCATCGTTGGCCCCTCCGCGGTGGCACTCGTCGATGACGATGAAGTCAAAGAAGTCGGCCGGGTACTCGCCAAAGTACGGCGCGCCACCGGGGCCGCTCATGAAGGTCTGGAAGATGGTGAAGAAAATGCTGCCGTTCTTTGGCACCCGGCCCTTTTTGCGGATGTCGGCCGGGTCGATGCGCACCAGCGCATCGTCCGGAAAGGCTGAAAACGCGTTGTACGCCTGGTCGGCCAGGATGTTGCGATCGGCCAGAAACAGAATGCGCGGACGGCGCGAAGGTTCGGCACCGCTTTTCCAGTCCGCCACGTTCCAGCGGCTTTGAAACAGCTTCCACGCCAACTGAAAGGCGATGAAAGTCTTGCCGGTGCCGGTGGCCAGCGTCAGCAAAATTCGATCGCGCCCCTCGGCCATCGCCGTCAACACCCGGGTGATCGCGATGTCCTGGTAATAGCGGCCCTGCCAAGTGCCGCCCTTGTCCTCGAAGGGCACGGCAGCAAACCGGTCGCGCCACGCGGCGGTGGCGGCATCCGCCGCGGCAAAAGTCAGCGCCCACAGCGCGTCGGGGCTCGGGTAGGCGGCCACATCGCCTTCGGCGCCGGTGGCCATGTCGATGCCGTAGATCGCCTGCCCGTTGGTGGCGTAGGTGAATCGCACCGCCAGTTTCGCGGCGTAGCGCTTGGCTTGGCCCACACCTTCGGTGTGCGGCTTGTCCCAGGCCTTGGCCTCGATGACGGCCAGCTTGGTGTTGCGATAGACGAGGACGTAGTCAGCGATCTCGGCCTTGGCCCTTGCGCCGTTGCCGCCACTGCCTTGCAACCGCCCCAGCGTGATGCCATGTTCACGCAGCACCCGGCTGCCTTCGACCACGCCCCAGCCAGAGGCTTTGAGCGCGGGGTCGATGTGGTCGGCGCGGGTTTCGGCTTCGTTCATCGCATTGCACTCATGCCTTGCGCGGAAGCTTTGGCGCCTTTTTCAGCGGTGGCGGGGCCAGGTAGTTGTCGCCCGACACCACGCGCCGACCGGTCTGGCTTTCCAGCTGCAACCGGGCCCGCTTGGCGATGCCGCCGCCGGCTTGCGCAGCCACCTTGTTGGCGGTCAACCCGGTGGCATCGGTGTTCTCGGCAATCTGCCGGGTCGACAGTTCTGCGAGCGCCGTGAAGATCAGCTCGGCCTCGGTCATGTGGTCACGCAGGTTCTGGCTTTTCAGGCCCTTGGCCTTCTTGTGGTTCTGCACGCTGATGCCGGTCCATTCCTGGTGAATGATGTTGGTCAGCATGGCGAATTCGGCGCCTTCCTTGATGTCGTGCTCGCGCCAGTAGTCGGTCAACTTGTTGCGGGTTTCCTGCCCGGTCATGCGCTGCTGGATCCACTTGTCGCTGCGGCCATGTTGCTGCCATGTCTGGCGGGCGCGGTCCAGCGACAAGGCCGGGTCTGACATCTCCTGCATGCGTTCGTAGCCCACCTTGGCCAGCCACAGCTTGATGGGTTCAGCCTTGGGGCTGGGCACTGACTGCACCAGCCGCAGCAGGGTGGCCGCGGTGGCCACGTCGGTCAGGTAGCGCTTGCCGTCGGCGGCTGGCAGCTTCAGTCGGTGACAAGCTGTCACCGACTGACTGCCTTCTTTTTCCAGCCTGCGCTTGAGCTGGTTCCAGTACTTGCGCGCAGTCTGGAAGTCGGCCTGCTGTGTGAGCACCTGCACCACATCCACCACCGAGAACCACCAGGTGTCGGTCGCTTCGTCGTACACACGGCGAATGTCCTGACCGTCGAATTGCGTGGGCAGAATCTTCATGCTTCGGACCTTTCCTGATCCAGCAGCCGCTTCACGCCGTAGCAACCAGACGCACTTCGTGATTTTCGCGGGCCGCCGCGTAGGCCAGGCAGGCGCGGATGTCATCTGCCGTGAGTTCCGGGTAATCGGCCAGCACCTGCTCGGTCGTCATACCCTGGGCCAGCCAGCCCAGTACATCGCCCACGCTGATGCGCACATCACGCACGCAAGACTTCCCACCTCGGATTCCCGAGTCGACGGTGATGGCGGGATGCTGAGTTTTCACGGATGCATGCTCCCATACCTGGCCGGTCGGCGGCAATGGCGCGGTCAGAGGGCGCCGGTGAAGGCTTGATGAAGGAGGGACTTCTTCAACTCGATTAGCGCATCGTCCTTTGCAAGATAAATGGCTTTGAGCCGATCGGTTTCGTGGGCCAATAAATCAAGCTCAGATGAGATTTGATGCTGTTCTGCGAGGCACGGCACCGGAACAATGAAGTTAGTAAGCATCCCGATCTTGATATACGGCATTGTGTTGCCTAGCTTCTGTTTTGAAACCGTTGCGCTCAGCCGCTTATCAAGAACTCGATACAAATACTTTGCTGTCACATCATTGAAGCCGAAGAGCACATATGTTCGCTGGTAGGCCTCGAACTTACCCGAGTAGTAGCTGACCTGGCCGACATTGCCGTTCCCTGCAACGAGCAAGGCTTCAGCGTCGAAGGAATAACTATCACTGTAGGTGTGCTCCGCCGCACAAGTGAAGAATGGGAACTGCCCTCCTGGGTTGCCCTGGTTGACGTCCTTCTTGCCAGTCTTTACCTGACATAACTCGCCAAGCGCGGCCAATCGCCAGCCGTCGGGAGACCTTGCAAAAACTCGTTCGACATGACTTTCGAATACCGCCTGCGCGTTCTGCAGGTTCCTCTCGGCGTTGGCCTTAGTGGTGGCGATGCCCTGGAAGGCTTCGTCGAGAATGGCGACGATGCGGCGCTGCTCATTCTCTGGTGGGACAGGAACGTATGACTTTCGGACAAGCGGGAAGTGGTCGGCGTATCCCTTGCTTTCAATCGGCAAGTAGGTAAGAAAGTAGAAGAGAAATCTGCTGTCCAGGCCCTGCGCTGGCTCCAGAATCTTCACATTCGGGCCAGCAACAAAAGGACCTTCGACATGCTTTGCTCGGCGTGTGTGGCCGCCATACAAAACAACCGCTGAGGTTGGAGTAAGCAGTAGGTCAAGTCGGTCTGTCCATCCTTCAATGTCCTGCGCGCCCTGGCCAACGACTGGATACGCCCCGGAGTCCAGCCACTCGCTCGTCGGGAGGCCGGTGGCGCCCGATCCGCGCGACCGAACGACAACCTCGAACGGGGCCAACTTCCAGCCTGCCTTCACACCAGCCCCCGGATCGTCGCCAGCACTTCGGCGCTTTCAGCATCCAGCGCCGCAATCTCGTCAAGGATTTCCTGTGGCGTGCGCATCGCCACCTCGTCGCCGCCGTTCGGGTTCTTGACCGACAGATCGAAAGTCGCTGCGTCGATGTCGTCCATGTCCACCGACCAGCTCTGCGCCGAATCGGCAAACGCTTTCTGCTGCGCGATGAAATCGGCCAGGTCGTCGTCGTTCAGTGGGTTGGTCTTGCCCAGGTTGCGGCCCGGGTTCAGCTGGTAGTACCAGACCCCGTGGGTGGGTGAGCCTTTCTCGAAGAACAGCACCACCGTCTTCACACCCGCACCCTGGAAGGTGCCGCCGGGACAGTCCAGCACCGTGTGCAGGTTGCAGCTTTCGAGCAGCAGCTTGCGCAGGCTGGTGCTGGCGTTGTCGGTGTTGCTCAGGAAGGTGTTCTTGATGACGATGGCCGCGCGGCCGCCGGCTTTCAGGCTCTTGATGAAATGCTGCAGAAACAGAAAGGCTGTTTCGCCGGTCTTGATCGGGAAGTTCTGCTGAACCTCCTTGCGCTCCTTGCCGCCGAAGGGCGGGTTGGCCAGGATGACGTCAAAGCGGTCACGCTCCTGGATGTCATTGATGTTTTCGCCCAGCGTGTTGGTGTGCACGACGTTGGGCGCCTCGATGCCGTGCAGGATCATGTTCATGATCGCGATCACGTAGGCCAGGCTTTTCTTTTCCTTGCCGTAGAAGGTGCGCGTCTGCAGCGTCTTCAGGTCGTCGGCCTTGGTGGCCTGGGGCAGCAGGTGGTCGAACGCTTCGCACAAAAAGCCTGCCGAGCCGCAGGCCCCGTCGTAAATGCGTTCGCCGATCTGCGGGTCCAGCACCTTGATCATGGCGCGGATCAACGGGCGCGGCGTGTAGTACTCGCCGCCGTTGCGCCCGGCGTTGCCCATGTTCTTGATCTTGGCTTCGTACAGGTGGCTGAGCTCGTGCTTTTCGGTCTGCGAGCCGAAGCGCAATTCGTCCACCCGCTCGATCACGTCGCGCAGGTTGTAGCCGCTCTGGATCTTGTTGGTGATCTCGCCGAACACCTCGCCGATCTTGTATTCGATGGTGTTGGGGCCGCTGGCGCGTTGCTTGAAGCCGGCCAGGTAGGGGAACAGCTTGGTATTGACGAAGTCGCGCAGGTCGTCGCCGGTCAGCGCGGTGTGGTGGTCGAAAGAACCGTCGGCCGTCTTGGGCGCGGCCCAAGCTTCCCAGCGGTAGGCCGCGTCGATGATGCGGTGGTAGGGCTTGCCTTCGAGTGCGGCCTCCATGGCCTTGTCGTTCTCAAGTGCGTCGAGGTACTTCAGGAACAGCAGCCACGACGACTGCTCGGTGTAGTCCAGCTCGCTGGTGCAGCCTGCGTCCTTGTGCAGGATGTCGTCGATGTTCTTGAAGGTTTGCTCGAACACGGTGCGGTCGTCTCACTGGCCATGAATGAGAGGCGATTTTGGATGAGCCTCCCGATCGCGGCGCTCAATCGCTGTCAGCCTCGCTCGCCGCGCGCGCATCCTCCACCAGCAGCGCCACGAGGTCGCGCGCAAACGGTGGCAATGATTCCAGGCTGCGCACGCAGATCTGCATCGCGCGCAGGGACCACTCGTCGGACAGCGGGACGATCTGGATCGCCAGCGTCTGCGCGTGTCGCCGCGCGGCCGATTCGGGCAGCACGCCCACGCCCACCTTGGCCTCGATCATCCGGCAGGCGGCTTCGAAACTGCCGACCTGGATGCGCAAGCGGATAGTTCGGCGCAGGCCGCTGCAGATCTGGCGCAAGAAGGCGTGGATCGCGCTCGCTTCATGCAGGCCGATGTGTTCGAGCTCCAGCGTGTCGGCGAACGCGACCGTAGGCCGTGACGCCAGCGGGTGCTCGCGTGGCACCACCAGCACCAGCCGATCGCGCCGGTAGGGGATGACCTCGAGGTTCTCGGTGCGCACTGTGCCCGCAACGATGCCGATGTCGGTCTGCCCGTCGGACACCGCACGCACGATGTCGTGGCTCAGGCGTTCACGCAGATCGATGTTCACGTCGGGGTGGGTCAGCAGATAGGCGCGCAACACCGGCGGCAGGAACTCGCCCAACGCCGTCGTGTTGGCGAACACGCGCAGGTGGCCCTTGATGCCCTTGGCGTACTCCTGCAGGTCGCCACTCAGGTGCTCCAGCTGCCCCAGCACCAACCTGGCGTGGTGCACGAAGGCCTGCCCCGGCGGTGTCAACGTGACGCCCTGGCTGGTGCGGTAGAGCAGCTTCACGCCCAGGCTGTCCTCGATGTTCTTGATGCGGGTGCTGGCCGTGGGCACCGACAGATGCACCGCCTCGGCGCCGCGGGTGAGGCTGTTGGCCTCGGCCACACGCACCATCAGCCG
The DNA here is from genome assembly GCA_001464195.1 of Burkholderiales bacterium Ga0077547. Taxonomy (GTDB): domain Bacteria; phylum Pseudomonadota; class Gammaproteobacteria; order Burkholderiales; family Burkholderiaceae_C; genus PBB1. The sequence goes on along the minus strand of LNEY01000017.1, from coordinate 71,074 downwards.
CAGGTCCACCAGATCGAAATGCATGGCCATACCCATGGCGTGCCGCAGGTCGTTGAGAAGGTGCAACCTTACCCTGCACCGTGGCCCGCAGGCCGGCCGCGTCACCAGGCCTGTTCGTCAGCACCGAACGCCGCCTTTGCAAATGACGAATTGCCACCACGGCGCAGACAGGGCAAGCTCGGCGCCTGTCTTGACACCTGCCTTCGCCGTGACTGCACCTGCCGACCACGCTCACACCGACACACCCCCCGACGCCCCCATCGACAGCGCCAGCGATCTGCGCTCGTGGATCGGCCGCACTGTGCAGCGCGATGACCTGGTCACCGCCGCGCCGCTGGCCGGCCTGCTCGCCACGCTCGACCGCGCCGACGACCCGGCCCCCGTGCCGGGCAGCGCGCTGCCTCCGCTTTCGCACTGGCTGTACTTCCTGCCGCAGGCGCTGCAGCGCGATCTCGGCGTCGATGGGCATCCGCTGCTCGGTGGCTTTCTGCCGCCCATTCAGCTGCCACGGCGCATGTGGGCTGGCGGGCGGCTGTGCTTCGAGCAACCCCTGCGCATCGGCGACACCGCAACGCGCCGTTCAACGATCACCCACATCGCCGAGAAAGCAGGCCGCAGCGGCCCGCTCGTGTTCGTGACGGTGGCACACGAGATCTCGACCGCGCGGGGCCTGTGCGTGCGCGAAGAGCACGACATCGTCTACCGTGCACCGGCCCAGCCGGGGGCGACGCCGCCCACGCCGGCGCTGGCCCGCACTGACGAGCACTTCAGCCGCACCGTCACGCCCGACCCGGTGCTGCTGTTCCGCTATTCGGCGCTGACCTTCAACGCCCACCGCATTCACTACGACCGCGATCACGCGACCCAGGTCGAGGGCTACCCCGGCCTGGTGGTTCACGGTCCGCTGATCGCCACCTTGCTGCTCGACCTGCTGCGGCGCGAGCTGCCAGACACCAAAGTCGCACAGTTCGAGTTCACCGCCGCCAGCCCGCTGTTCGACCTCCACCCCTTCACCCTGTGCGGCAAGCGCGAAGCCGATGGCAGCGTGGCGCTGTGGGCGCGCAACCCGCGGGGCCACCTGGCGATGACCGCGCGCGCCGTGCTCGCCTGAACCCACCTGCTCGACACCCCCAAGGCCCCGATGCTGCCAACCCCGCCCGACGCCTACCAGGACATACGAGATGCGGTGCGCGCGCTGTGCGCCGAATTCCCCGACGAGTACCACCGCCAGATCGATCGAGAGCGCGGCTATCCCACGGCCTTCGTCGATGCGCTGACCCAAGCCGGGTGGCTGGCCGCGATGATTCCAACGGAATACGGCGGCTCGGGCCTGGGCCTGTCGGAGGCGAGCGTGGTGATGGAGGAGATCAACCGCAGCGGTGGCAACTCCGGCGCCTGCCACGGCCAGATGTACAACATGGGCACGCTGCTGCGGCACGGCAGCGACGCCCAGAAGCAGCACTACCTGCCGAAGATCGCCAGCGGCGAGTGGCGCCTGCAGTCGATGGGCGTGACCGAACCTTCCACCGGCACCGACACCACCCAGATCAAGACCACGGCGGTGCGGCGCGGCGATCGCTATGTGATCAACGGCCAGAAAGTGTGGATCTCGCGCGTTCAGCATTCCGACTGGATGATCCTGCTGGCGCGCACCACGCCGCTGGCCGAGGTGAAGAAGAAGTCGGAGGGCATGTCGATCTTCATGGTCGATCTGCGCGCCGCCGAGCAAAGCGGCATGACGGTGCGCCCGATCCCCAACATGGTCAACCACGAGACCAACGAGCTGTTCTTCGAGAACCTCGAGATCCCCGCCGAGAACCTGATCGGCGCAGAGGGCCAAGGCTTCAAGTACATCCTCGATGGCTTGAATGCCGAGCGCACGCTGATCGCGGCCGAATGCATTGGCGACGGGTACTGGTTCATCGACCGTGTCGCGAAGTACGCCAGCGAGCGCGTCGTGTTCGGCCGGCCCATCGGTCAGAACCAGGGCGTGCAGTTTCCGATTGCCGAGAGCTACATCGAGGTCGAGGCCGCCAACCTGATGCGCTGGGAAGCCTGCCGGTTGTTCGACGCCCACCAGCCCTGCGGCGCACAGGCCAACATGGCCAAGTACCTGGCGGCCAAGGCCAGCTGGGAAGCGGCCAACGCCTGCATCCAGTTCCACGGCGGCTTCGGCTTCGCCCACGAATACGACGTCGAACGCAAGTTCCGCGAAACGCGGCTGTACCAGGTGGCGCCGATCTCGACCAACCTGATCCTGTCGTACATCGCCGAACACGTGCTCGGCCTGCCGCGCTCTTTCTGAGGACCCATTCGATGCGCCCGCTCGAAGGCATCACCGTCGTCACGCTCGAACACGCGATTGCCGCGCCCTTCTGCACCCGGCAACTGGCCGATCTCGGCGCCCGCGTCATCAAGGTCGAGCGCCCCGGCGTCGGCGATTTCGCGCGCGCTTACGACACGCGGGTGCAGGGCCAGTCCTCGCACTTCGTGTGGACCAATCGCTCCAAGGAAAGCCTGACGCTGGACCTGAAGCATCCACAAGCCAGCGAGGTGCTGGCGCGGCTGCTGAAGTCGGCCGACGTGCTGGTGCAGAACCTCGCGCCCGGTGCTGCGGCACGCCTCGGGCTGTCATACGAGGCGCTGTGCGAACAGCATCCCGGCCTGATCGTCTGCGACATCTCGGGCTACGGCGACGACCCGGCGCAACCGGGGCCCTACCGCGACAAGAAGGCTTATGACCTGCTGATCCAGAGCGAGGCGGGGTTCCTGTCGATCACCGGCACGCCCGACGAACCGTCGAAGGCCGGCTGCTCCATCGCCGACATCGCCGCGGGCATGTACGCCTACTCGAACATCCTGGCAGCGCTGATCCAGCGCGGCAAGACGGCGCGCGGCTGTCGCATCGACGTGTCGATGCTCGAAAGCATGACCGAGTGGATGAGCTACCCGCTGTACTACGCCTTCGACGGCGCGCCACCACCGCCGCGCGCGGGCGCATCGCACGCCACGATCTACCCCTACGGCCCGTTTGTCGCGGGCGACGGCCGCACCGTGATGCTGGGTGTGCAGAACGAGCGCGAGTGGCAGGCGTTCTGCACCCAGGTGCTGCGTGAACCGGCGCTGGCCAGCGACGAGCGCTACCAGTCGAATGCGCGCCGCGTCGCCGCGAAGCCGGAATTGCAACGCCTCATCACCGAGCACTTCGCCCGGCTGACCCTCGACGAGGTCATCAGGCGGCTCGAAGGCGCACAGATCGCCAACGCCCACGTCAACACCATGCACGACGTGTGGGCGCATCCGCAGCTGAAGGCGCGCGAACGCTGGGTCGAGGTGCCCACACCCCACGGGCCGGTACCGGCGTTGCTGCCACCGGGCATGCCCGCGAGCTTCGACGCCCGCATGGACGCCGTGCCGGCACTGGGGCAGCACACCCAGTCGTTGCTGACGGAGCTGGGTTTCACGCCGGCCGAGATCGAGCGCCTGCAGGCGCAAGCCGCCATCTGACTGCGAAAGAACCCACGATGACCGATTCCGCCCGCGCCCTGGCGCACTTCGCGGCCACGCTGACCTTCGAGGCCATCCCCCCCGCGGTGGTGCGCCGCGCCGAAGATTTGTTTCTCGACTGGTTTGCCTCGGCGCTGGCGGGCAAGGAGGCGCGGCCGGTCGAGACCCTCGCGCGTTTCGCCGAGTCGATGGGGCCGGCAGACGGGCCCAGCGAGATCCTGATCCACCGCCGCGGCAGCAGCCCGCTGGTGGCAGCGATGGTGAACGCCGCCGCATCGCACGTGGCCGAGCAGGACGATGTGCACAACGGCTCGGTCTTTCACCCGGCGACCGTGGTCTTCCCGGCGGCGCTCGCCGTCGCGCAAGCGATCGGTGCGAGCGGGCGCGAGCTGCTCGCGGCCAGCGTCGCGGGCTACGAGGTCGGCATCCGCGTCGGCGAGTTCCTCGGGCGCACGCACTACCGGATCTTCCACACCACTGGCACGGCAGGGACGTTCGCTGCGGCTGCGGCGGTCGGCCACCTGCTGAAGCTCACGCCCGAACAGATGGGGCACGCGTTCGGCTCGGCCGGCACGCAGTCGGCGGGGCTGTGGGAGTTCCTGCGCGACGCGGCCGACTCGAAGCAACTGCACACCGCCCACGCGGCCGCGGCCGGGCTGACGGCTGCCTACCTCGCACGCGATGGCTTCACCGGCGCGCGGCACATCCTCGACGGCCCGCAAGGCCTGGCCGCGGGCACCTCTCGTGACGCCGACGCGAGCCGTCTCGCCGACGGGCTGGGCACACGCTGGACGCTGGCCGAGACCTCGTTCAAGTTTCACGCGTCGTGCCGACACACGCACCCTGCGGCAGACGCCTTGCAACGCATCCTGCACGAGCATCATTTGACCGCTGGCGACATACGGTCAGTGACCGCACTGGTTCATCAGGCGGCGATCGATGTGCTGGGTCCGGTGGTCGACCCGCAGACGGTGCACCAGGCCAAGTTCTCGATGGGCACGGTGCTCGGCCTGATCGCGGTGCACGGCCGTGCGGGCCTCGCCGAGTTCGACTTGCATTGGCGGGACGCGCCCGTGCGCACCGTGCACGACCAGGTCAGGATGCAGCTCGACGCCGAGGTCGATGCCGCCTACCCCGCGCGCTGGCTCGGCAAGGTGCGTGTCGAGACCACAGATGGCCGGATTTGCGAGGCCACCGTGCTCGAACCCAAGGGCGACCCGGGCAACACCCTCACGCGGCCCGAGCTCGAAGCCAAGGCCCTGGCCCTCGGCGCTTATCGCGGCGGTGCGAGCGAGGCCGAGATGCGGCAGGTCATCGCCAGGGCGTGGTCACTCGCAGATGCGCCGTCGGTCGGGCACTTTCTCGCGGCGGACTGACTCCGTGACCCCGTGGCTCGGTGTGATCAACGACCCGTGATCAACAGCTGGTCATACAGCGACAGATAGGCGCTGAGGATGGCCTGTTTGCTGAAATTTGCCTGCAGGTACTGCCGACCGGCCTCGCCAAACTCAGCGCGCTGCACAGGCGTGGCGGTCAGCATGTCCTGAATGCACCCAGCCAGGTCTTGAGGTGCCTGGATCGGCGACTGCAGCCCGGTGCGGCCGTCCTCGATCAGTTCGGTCGCGCCAGCGGTTCGCGTGCTGACCACGGGCAGGCCGTGATTCCACGCTTCGAGAATCACGTTGCCCAAGGGCTCGTCGCGCGAGGGGCAGACGAACACATCGGTCAGGGCATAGAAGGCATCCGGCGGGTCCTGCCAACCCAGCCAGCGCACACGGTGGCCCAGTTGCAACTGCGCTGCGAGGGCTTTCAGCTCGGCTTCCAGCGGCCCCATGCCGGCGATCAGCAACACCCACGGCCTGCCGTTGATTTCCGGTGGCAACAACGAAGCCGCCTTCAGCAGATCATGGAAGCCCTTTTTTTCAATCAGCCGGCCCAGCGCGAACAGCGTCCACGCGTCCTTCGGAAGGGCCCATTCGGCGCGCAAGGCCTCGACCTGCTCCGGTGACGCGCCGACCGGATCGGGCACGAAATTGCCGATGAGGAACACGCGCTCGGCGGGCAGCCCGGACTGGACCAGGTAGTCGCACAAGGCCTTGGTGTTTCCGATCCAGGCATGGGCATGGCGGTAGTAGCCGTCGATCTTGTAATACCCGCCGAGCCGGGCGATGTGCACGGCTCGCGACCTTGCAGGCAGCCGCGTCAGCCGCGTCGCGCGACCCATGTAGGTCTGCACAACGCACGGCTCCCGCGCGCCGATCAGCGTGCGCAGGCGCCACGCCGTCCAGGCGTCCCAGCCGTTGGCGAACGGGAAATGAACCTGCGCCACACCGTCATGGGCCAGCGCCTGCGCCACCGGGCTGCCCACCCGGTTGACGGCGGTCACGTCCTGGCCGGCATCGCGAAGGGCACGAATCAGCCGCACATAAAACTGATCGGCACCGCCGAACTGCCGTCCCCCCAACACATGGATGGACGCAGGGTGATCAGACAGGGGGGTCAATCGAGGCGGCCGAGCGGTGATGTCGAGGACCCCGGGTGCTGACCGATCGCTCCCGCGGCTGGGCGCCGCTCCAGCAACCAACCCACGCCGCACAGCGGCACGATCAGCAAGGCCAGGCACAGGAACCGCGTCGACGTGTCCATCGCCTCGGCATTCCAGAGGAAGAAGCCGCAGCCGACCGCGGTGGCGAGGAACAGCGCGATGGCGGCGCCTCGCGCAGCGCCGGTGGCCGACGGGTCGTAGCGCTCGCGGGCCACGTTGAAGGGCGCGTGCGGGAAGCGCTGCGCAACATCGGCCGGTCGCCAGCCGGGTCGCATCAGGAAGACCTTCAGCTTGTCCTGCCAGCGCCGCGCATGCCACGCATCGTGCAGCAAGGCGCCGTACACCTGGACAACAGCCCGCAGCGGGTTGAAGCTGCGCAGCGGGGTGCGCGTGCCGAACACGCAGCGCTCGGTTTCTGCCGCGTAGGTACCGAACAGGCGATCCCACAGCACGAACAGGCCGCCGTAGTTGCGATCGACATAGCAGTCGTTCACCGAGTGATGCACGCGGTGATTGGAGGGCGTGGTGAGCACGCCGTCCAGCCAGCCCAGCTTGCCCACCTGCTCGGTGTGCGCCCAGATCTGGTAGTACTGAACGAAGAGCAGGCTGAAACCGAAGATGTCGGGCGGCACACCCACCAGGGCCATCGGCAGGTAGAACGGCCAGCCCAGCACCGCGTTCTGGCTTTCCTGGCGCAGCGCGGTGCAGATGTTCAGCTCCTCGCTCTGGTGATGCACGGTGTGCGCCGCCCAGAAGATGGCGATCTCATGGCCGGCCCGGTGCAACCAGTACTCACAGAAGTCGAACAGCACCACCGCCACGGCAAAGCCGTACCAGGTGTGCCAGAACGGTGAATCGACCTGATACCCCAGCGTCACGAAGACCAGGGCGTAGATGCCGATCTGCAGCAGCGGCGTGCAGGCGGCGACCAGCTGGCTGATCAAGCCCTGGCTGAGGTTCGCCAGGGTGTCGTTGGTGCGGTAGGTCTTGCGCCCCCGCTTGATGCTGACGATCATTTCCAGCACCACGGCCAGCGCCAGAAAGGGGATCGTCAGGATGATGGCCTGTTCCATGTCCATGGGATGAGTGCGCTGGATGGCGTCTGAAAAATCAAGTCGGGCGATGCGTCACGAGGCGCGCTCAGGGCAGGCGGCAGGCGAATACCCGCAGGGCGTCGCCGATCGAACCGGGCGGCAAGGCCGTCCATTCTCCCAGCGCATTGTTGGTGTAGACCACCTCGCCCAAGCCGGTGTACTCGGTGTGGCGCGTGAACGCCAGATGGCGGCTGCGGGCTTCCACGCAGTCGTACTCGATCTGCTGCTTCGACGAGACGAACTCCCTGCCATCGGCCGTCTTGCGGGGCTGGGTGTAGTTGATCACGCTCCACATCGTGGCGCGGCCGGTGCTGCGGGTGATCTTGGCCGGGTCGGCCAACACCGTCACCACGCCATCTCCGCGCAACCGCACCCAGGCCGCTGACGCCGAGCCCACCGCACTCAGCAGCAACGCACCCATCGCGCAGATGATCCAGCGCCGCCGGGGCTTCCATTCAGATCGCACAAACACGTCTTTATGCTCCTCAAACCATCGTTGCTGGCGCCATCAGGCGATCCAGCGCGTCGCTCAGGCTTTTCACCGTACGCTCGCGCTGGTGCAGCTTGTCCAGACCGAACAAGCCGATGCGGAACGATCGGAAGTCAGGCCCTTCGTCGCATTGCAGCGGCACGCCGGCCGCGATCTGCAGGCCCAGACCCAGCCACTTCTTGCCCGACTGCATCTCGGCGTCGTCGGTGTAGCAAACCACCACGCCAGGCGCCTGGAAGCCGGGCGCCGCGACACTCTTGAAGCCGCGCTGCGTCATCATGGACCGCACCGCATCGCCGAGTTGCTGCTGTTCGTCACGCACCTGGTCGAAGCCGTAGGCGCGGGTTTCGAGCATCACGTCGCGCACGCGGGCCAGCGCATCGGTGGGCATCGTCGCGTGATAAGCGTGGGCGCCGCCTTCGTAGGTTTCCATGATCTGCAGCCACTTGCGCAGGTCGCAGGCGTAGCTGGTGCTTTGCGTGCCGTCGATGCGCTGGCGCGCCAGTTCACTGAGCATCACCAACGCGCAGCACGGCGAGCCGCTCCAACCCTTCTGTGGGGCGCTCACCAGCACGTCAACGCCGGTGGCGGCCATGTCGACCCAGATCGTGCCCGAGGCGATGCAGTCGAGCACGAACAGCCCGCCCACCGAGTGCACCGCGTCGGCCACCGCGCGCAGGTAGTCGTTGGGCAGGATCATCCCGGCCGAGGTCTCGACGTGCGGTGCGAACACCACCTCGGGGCGTTGTTCCTTGATCGCGGCCACCACCTCGTCGATGGGTGCGGGTGCGAAAGGCGCCTGTGGCCCTGCGCCAGTGCGCCGTGCCTTGAGTACGGTCGAATGAGAGGGGATGCTCCCCATCTCGAAGATCTGCGTCCAGCGGTAGCTGAACCAGCCGTTGCGAATCACGAGCACCGGGCGGCCTGTCGCGAACTGGCGGGCCACTGCTTCCATGCCGAAGGTGCCACTGCCCGGCACGATGACCGCAGCCTTCGCCTGGTAGACCTCTTTCAGCGTCGCGGAGATGTCCTTCATCACCTGCTGGAAGCGCTTGGACATGTGGTTGATCGCGCGGTCGGTGTAGACCACCGAGTACTCGAGCAGGCCGTCGGGATCGACGTCGGGCAACAAACCAGGCATGGTGGACTCCGCGCAGCGACTGCGAGTGGCAATCCGGGCGATTTTGACCGCTCGTCAGCCGACCCGCCAGCCTGGGGTCACCTCGCCGCTCGCGCTATGCCGTCGGCGTGGCGTGGCGTCGCGGTCTGAACGGCTGCTGGTACAGCCACACCTGGCGTCCGTCGGGGCAGTCGTGACACGCATCGGGCTCGAGCTGTACCGCCTCGAACTCCAGGCTCGCCATCCACGCGCCAGCCGCCAGTTCGCGTGCGGCCTTGTCCACCGCGCGCGGCATGCTCTCGGGCCGCTGGAACACATAGACCAGCTGATGGGGTGACCAATCGGTCTTCCAGAGATCACCACGGGTGATGCGCGCAAAGCCGCAACGCCACTGGCAGGCGATGCGCAGCGGCCAGCTCCACTCCACGCCTTCGAGGCGGGCGCGCGGAAACTCGGCATGCAGCTCGCGCAGGCCGTCACCGAGACCGCAGCCGGCTTCGAGCACGCGGGCGGAATCTGGCAGCGGCACCAGCCGCTTCAAGCCCTGCAAGGCACCTGGGGGGGTGGGAAAAAAGGGGGCGTCGCGCCAGGCTTTCAGCGGATACAGCAACACGAGCGCACCGAGTGGCAGGAGCCAGGCCCAGGCTGGCACATCGGTGGCAGCGCCAGAGGCGGCCAGCGACAGCGGAAAGCCCAGCGCCATGAAAACTCGGCGCCAACCCGACAGCGGCCACGGGGAGCAACAAGCCGGCAGCGCACCGATCACGGCGCCGCACAACAAGGCCACGACTGCGGGGGCATCCAGGCCTCGCAGGCCGAGGTAAACGGCCCAGGCCGCGGCCCAGGTCAGCAACGCTGGCAGCGGCCAGGGCATGACTACCGAGGGCGACACGGGCCGCCCCAGGGCTTCAGTATTCCCTGAGCTTGACACGCAGTCGCGCGATCGACTGGCTGTGCAGCTGGCACACGCGGGACTCGGTGACCTTCAGCACCGCAGCGATCTCTTTCAGGTTCATGTCGTGCTCGTAGTACATGCTCATCACGTACTGCTCGCGCTCGGGCAGCACCTTGATGCCAGCGACCAGCGCTTCACGCATGCGGTGGTCTTGCAACTGCGCCAGCGGGTTGAACGAGTCGTCGGCCACGTGGCGGTCCAGGTAGTCCTGGTCGCCGTCGTCACCGGACATGTCTTCCAGGTAGACCAGTTGCGTGCCGCGCACCTTGCCCAGCAATTCCTGGTATTCGGCGAGCGTGATGCCCATCTCGCGGGCGATTTCGCTCTCGGCCGGGGCGCGGCCCATGCGCTGCTCCAGTTTGTGCACCGCCGCCTCGATGGTGCGCTGCTGCTTGCGGGTGCCGCGCGACAGGTAATCGTTGCCGCGCAGCTCGTCGAGCATCGCGCCGCGGATGCGCTGCGTGGCGAAGGTCTCGAACTGAACGCCTTGCGCGACGTCGAAGCGGGTCAGCGCGTCGGCCAGGCCGATCATGCCGACCTGGATCAGGTCGTCGAGTTCGACATTGGCCGGCAGCTTGGCGATCATCTGGTGCGCAAGACGCCGCACCAGCGGGCTGTACTGCTTGAGCATCGACGTGTTGTCGAGCTGTCCTTTGGCGGTGTACGTGGACATGGATGGCTCCAGAGATTCAGTTCAGCGCGTGAAGAGAGGGCGCGGCCATGGCCGGGCGTGATGCAGCCAGCTCGCCAACCGCCGGTTGCAAGGTGTCGCGCACCCAGCGCCTGAGTGCGGGCATCGAGATGCTGCGGGGGTCGCTGGCCGGATCGACCTGCATCCAGTCGCGCAACACAGCCCCCAGGAAATCATCGGCGCAGGTGGCGATCTGCATCGCGATGCGTTCGGCGCGCGGCGAGCTCGGCGCGGCACTCAGCAGCAGATCGTGTACCAGCAGGCCACCGCGCTGCGTCAGCAGCTTCATCGCGGCATAGGCGTGTGTGACGCTGACCGGACGGTCGTCGGCCAGCAGCAGCGGGCGGGGTCGGGTGAGCGATTCACCGCGCGCAAACATCCTGCACAGGTCGTTGGCGCTGGCATGGACCAGCACCACATCGGCGCCCGGGGCGGCACGCGCCACGGCATCCAGAAAGCCAGCGGTCGATCCCTGCGCGTCGACATACCGAAGCGGCAGCCCGCGCGCAGCGAGGTACGAGACCTCGTGAGACAGCGTCTCGATGGATTCGGCCAGATCGAGCTGGGCCATCTCGTTCGGCTCGGGGGCGTTTTCGCCGGCATCGATGACCAGCGTGTGGCAGCCCTGTTCGGCGAAGCCGCTGCACAGCCGCTCCAGCATCACGCCGCCGAAGGCCATGTGCGGGTTCGATACCACCGGCACGAAGCGCACCTGTGCGTGGGCGAACAAGCGACGCAGACCATCGGCCTGGTCGAGCGGCATCGAGGAGGAGAACGAAGTCGTCATCGCGGGAAAGGGCTGGTTCGGCGGAAAGTGGGCGAGCGTGGCGCGTGACATCAGGCGTGTTCCATCAGCGCCGCGTGCGGAGCCAGGGCGTGCTGCTGGTGGCGCGGCGCGGCGAAGATCAGGTTCACTTCGCTGGAGTCCATCCGGTAAGCGGTGGCAATCGTCGGACGCAGTGCGCGGTGGATCAGCGCGTTCGACGACAGGCGATGCCAGTCTTCGGGCACCCGCTGGCCATTGGCGACGCCCAGCACGGTGAGCTTGTGGCGGATCAGCGCATCGAGCGCCGGGCCGAGCTTCACGGCCTCGTCCATCTTGGACAGCACCACGCCACGGCAGGTGTTGGCCCGGTAGGAGATCAGCACGTCCTCGATCGTTTCGCCCTGCGCGGCCGAGTTGACCACCAGCAGCTTGTGGATCGAGCGGTGGCTCAGCATGTCCAGCAGTTCACGGGTGCGTGTGTCGCGCTGCGCCATGCCGGCGGTGTCGATCAGCACCATCTTCTTGGCCGACAGCAGGTCAAGCAGGTCTTCGAGCGAGGCGCGGTCGTGCGCGGTGTGCACCGGCACGCCGAGGATGCGGCCATACGCGCGCAATTGCTCGTGGGCGCCGACGCGGTAGGCGTCAAGGGTGATCAGTCCCAGGTGCGAGGCACCGTAGCGGGTCGCGAATGCAGCCGCCAGCTTGGCCGTGGTGGTGGTCTTGCCTACCCCCGTGGCACCGACCAACGCATAGACACCGCCCTGGTCTTCCATCGGCGGTTCACGGTCGGCGCTCAGCAGGTTGCGCTCGAGCACACTGGCCGCCCAGGCCATCTCGTCGGTGACGTCGGGGCCCATGCCTTCGGCCAGCTTGCGGATCAGCGCGGGCGAAAAACCGCAGTCGATCAGCTTTTGCGTCAGGCGCGCCTGCGCAGGCTGGCGTTGCAGTTTTTCCATGAAGGCCAGTGCGCCGAAGCGCTCTTCGATCATGCCCTTCATGCTGCGCAACTCGTTCATCATGTCTTGCTGGTCGCGACGCGCCACGGTGGCGTCGGCGGCCGGCGCAGCGGGATGGCGCACGACCACTTCCTCGCGCAACACCGGTGGCTCATGCAGGGACAGGTGGGCGTCGCTGCCGGTCGCCGTGCTTGCCGGGTGGAGCGTGCCCAGCACTGGCGCATGTCCAGGCTGAACGACGGGCTGTGCGCGTTTCATGGCCACCGCGGGTCGTGCAACCGGCGCCTCGGCCATCCTCGCGGCCAGCGGGCCGGCGGGCACCTCGCCCACGGACGCCGTGGCGCGTGCAGCGCCCGACTCGGCCTGCAGGGCGACCTGGCGGCGCTTGAGCATGCGGTCACGCACATAGTCCTGGAACGACAGCGTGCTCATGGACAGCTGCTCGATGTCCTCGTCAACCGATTCGTCTGACGTCGCAACGACTTCAGCACGAGCGGTCTGCGTTCTCGCGACGCCGGGCCGGCCCGGACCCGAGCGGGTCGCGGCCGGGCGACTGGCCGCCGTGGCCGGGGCAGGCTCACTGCCAGGTGCGGCGGCTGTGGCCATGCGCTCGATCTGCGCCATGCTTTCTGGCGCCATCGCCACCACCTCGACACCGTCACCGGATGGCTTGGTGGACAGCACGACCGCATCCTCGCCCAGTGCCTGGCGCACCAGCGCCAGGGCTTCGCGCGATGTGCGCGCGGTGAAACGTTTGACGTTCATGCGGTGCCTCCGATGACTGACCCGATGCGGATCGAATGGGTTTCAGGAATTTCGCTGTGGGCCAGCACCCGCATGCGGGGTGCGGCGCGCTTGAGCAGACGGGCCATCGGCGCACGGATCGCATCCGGCACCAGCAGGCAGGCGGGCAGCCCCAGGTCTTCCTGGCGCTTGGCCGAATCCGCGGCATGGCGGGCGAGCGTGTCGGCCACGCCCGGGTCCAGCGCCGCGCCATGCGGCGATGTGAGCGCCTGCGCCACCATGCGTTCGAGTTCGGGTTCCAGTGCGATCACGTCGAGCTCCTTGCTCGGGCCGTAGATCTGCTGAACGATGGACGGGGCCAGGTGCACGCGGATGCGGCGTGCCAGTTCGGCCGGGTCGGTGACGATGGAGGCGTTCTCGGCCAGGCTCTCGACGATGGAGCGCATGTCGCGGATGTGCACGCCTTCTTCCAGCAGCAGCTGGAGAACCTTTTGCAATGCGGGTATCGCGACCATTTTGGGCACCACGTCCTCGATCATCTTGGGGGCCAGCTTGGTCACGTGTTCGACCAGGTTCTGGACCTCCACACGACCCAGCAACTTGGCAGCGTGGAGTTGCATCAAGTGTGAAAGATGGGTCGCCACGACGGTCGAGCAATCAACCACCGTAAATCCACTCATTTGGGCTGACTCGCGCTGACGGTCCTCGATCCACACCGCGGGCAGCCCGAAGGCCGGGTCGGTGGTGCGCGTGCCGATCAGTTGCGTGGTGGCGCCGCCCGGGTTGATGGCCAGCCACATGCCTGGGAAGGCCTCGCCCTCGCCCACCACCGCGCCGCGCAAGGTCAGCCGGTACATGCTGGGCTTGAGCTCGAGGTTGTCGCGGATGTGCACGGGTGGCGGCAGGAAACCCACGTCTTGCGCGAACTTGCGCCGCACGCCCTTGATGCGCGCCAGCAGGTCGCCTTCGCGCGCCTTGTCGACGAGCGAGATCAGGCGGTAACCCACCTCCAGGCCCAGCGTATCGATGGGCAGCAGGTCGTCCCAGGTGGCTTCGGCGTTGGGTTCTGGCATCGCGGCAGCCGCTGGCGGCGGTGCCTCGCGGGCGATGCGGTCGCGCTCACGCATCCAGTAGGCCGCGTAGCCAAGTCCGGAGGCGATGAGGAGGAACACCACGTGCGGCATGCCAGGGATCAGGCCCAGCGTGCCGATGACGCCTGCGGTGATGGCGAGCGCACGCGGTGAGTTGAACATCTGCGCGGCGATCTGGGTGCCGACATCGTTGCCCTTGCCGACGCGCGAGACCACCATCGCGGCCGCGACAGAGATCAGCAGGCCGGGAATCTGGGCGACCAGCGCGTCACCGACGGCCAGCACGATGTAGCTGTCGGCAGCCTGCCCGGCCGACAGGCCGTGCTGCGCGACGCCGATGATGAAGCCGCCGATGATGTTGATGACCAGGATCATCAGGCCGGCAATCGCATCGCCGCGCACGAACTTGCTGGCACCGTCCATCGAGCCGAAGAACTCCGCCTCGTCGCCGACTTCAGCGCGACGGCGCTTGGCTTCCTTCTCGTCGATCAAACCGGCGTTCAGGTCGGCGTCGATCGCCATCTGCTTGCCGGGCATTGCATCCAATGTGAAGCGCGCGCCAACCTCGGCAATGCGCTCCGCACCCTTGGTGACCACGATGAAGTTGATCACCACCAGGATCGCGAAAACGATCAGACCGACCGCGAAATTGCCGCCAATCAAGAAGTGGCCGAACGATTCGATCACCGCACCGGCAGCACCCGGGCCGGTGTGACCTTCGAGCAGCACGACGCGCGTGGACGCCACGTTCAAGGACAGCCGCAGCAAGGTGGTGAGCAGGATCACCGTTGGAAAGGCGGCGAAGTCCAGCGGCTTGACCATGTAGGCCGCGACCATCATCACCATCAGCGCCATCGCGATGTTGAAGGTGAACAGCAGGTCGAGCACGAAGGGCGGCAGCGGCAGCACCATCATCGCGAGCACCATCACGATGAACAGCGGCGCCATCAACGCCCGGATCGCGGTGGCGTTCGGGCCCAGCCAGGCCTTCGCTTGCTGCAGTGGGTTCATCGTGCGCTGACCATGACGGTGGCCGTCAACGGCTGTGGGAAGGGGAGATGTGCGGACATGAAATGCGCTGTTCGATGCGTTCCATTGTTCCGAGGCATCGCCCAAACTTGAGCCGGATAAAGGGGGCGAAGGGTGGGCAGTTTTGAGCTATGCGTTCTGAGATCAGCGACTGAGCACTGCAGTGGGCCGCTGTGTTGCGTTCATGTCCCCCGGGCCGGTTCACCAGCCGTTCGCTTCGGATCAAGTCGAGTCGGCCCTCCTCCTTTACTTCACTCCACACAGCGGCCCACCGCAGCGCTCCTGCATCCACCGAAGCAGTTGAGGAGTTGAAATCCTTGGCGTGCAACGGTGGCGCCGCTGCCGAGGGCGCGGGGTGACCGGCGTAGCGAGGTAAAGGAGGAGGGCCGGATCCGCTCGACTCGAAGCGGCTGTGCGGTCAACCGGCCCGGGGGACACGAGCGGAGCCGGTCACCCCGCGCCCTCGGCAGCATCACGCCAGATCGACGTGATCTTTCGGCGTGTTGTGCGGATCGAGTTCCGGCGGCACCACCAGTTCAGGCAGGTCGCCAGGCATGGCGCCGCGGCCGGTCATGGCGGCACGCAGTTGGTACACGTAGGCCAGCACCTGCGCCACGGCCGCGAAGAGTGCGGTCGGGATTTCTCGGTCGAGTTCGGCGTGGGCATACAGCGCGCGGGCCAGCACCGGGGCCTGCAGCACCGGGACCTGGGCAGTGCGGGCGGTGTCTCGGATCGTCATCGCGAGCAGGTCGGCGCCCTTGGCCACCACGCGCGGCGCGCCCATCAGTGCCTCGTCGTACTTCAGCGCGACCGCGTAGTGGGTCGGGTTCATCACCACCAGGTCGGCGGTGGGCACGGCGGCCAGCATGCGGCGGCGCGACAGCTCGCGCATCAGCTGGCGACGACGGCCCTTGACCTCCTGGCTGCCCTCGGACTCCTTGTGCTCCTGCTTCACCTCCTGCGCCGTCATCTTCAGCTTGCTGGCATTCAGATAGCGCTGCAGCGGCGCATCCACCGCTGCGAACGCCGCCAGCACGCCCAGCAACAGCCACAGCCCGCCTTGCAGGGCCGAACCAGCCTGGGCGAGCCCGGTGGTCAGCGGCATGCCCATCAGGCTGCGGAACTCGTCGAAGTGAAAGTAGAGGTAGAGACACCCCACCGTGCCCAGCAGTATCGCCAGCAGCGACGCCTTCAGGGCATCGATCACATGTTGCTTCGACAGCAGGCGGCTGATGCCGGCGGGCAGGTTGAACGGCGTGGACTTGGGCATCAGCGGCTTCAAGGTCCAGTTCCAGCCCCCGAGCGCCAGTGCGCTGGCGATGCCAACGCAGCTCATCCACAGCCCGAGCGGCACGACCACCCAGAGCATCATCACGGTCAGGTCGGCCAGACGCTCGAACATCGCCGACGGCCCGAGCCGCGCGCTGGCGTCAAAGCTGAGGCTGCGGATCAGCCCCGCCTGCGTCCAGGCGATCAAGGTGGGCGTCATCGCCACCAGACCCAGCCCGCCGGCAGCCAGTGCCGCAAAGTGGCCGAGGTCGCGCGAGCGCGGCACATTGCCGTCTTCGCGCGCCTTCTTCAACCGCCTCGCCGAGGCGGGGAGATTGCGGTCTTGTGCGTCGGACTCGGCCATGGGCGGGTGCGTTGAAAAGGGTCACGCGGGAGCCGCGTTGCACGATTGTTCCCGGCTCGGCGGCGCACTTGAGCGAAAGAAGCGGGGGATTCGCGCCCCTTCTCCGGCCTGTCCCAAAGGTGCGCTGATCACCGCGGGGGATCGATGCCAACGGGTCGAATGCACCAGCCAAGGGCATGGCCATCAGCGATGGTGGACCGGGCGTAAGTACCTAGACTCGGCACCCGGGCGTGTCGGCCCCGTGTCAGCATCGGGTCGATAATTTCAGGTGCGACGGCAACACGCCGAGCGATCGAAAAATAGCAGTTCAACAACACCAGCCAGGAGATCCACCATGACCACCCCCGACAAGAAAGCTGCCCCGCGCCGCCGATTCCTGAAGCGGGCCGCCACCGGCGCCGTCGCCACGGGCGCACTGGCCGCACCGATGGTGTCTCGCGCACAGACCACCAGCCTTCGATTTCAGAGCACCTGGCCGGCGAAAGACATCTTTCACGAGTACGCGCTGGATTTTGCGAAGAAGGTCAACGACATGGCGGGCAGCCGCCTGAA
Source organism: Burkholderiales bacterium Ga0077547 (assembly GCA_001464195.1). GTDB lineage: Bacteria > Pseudomonadota > Gammaproteobacteria > Burkholderiales > Burkholderiaceae_C > PBB1. The sequence goes on along the minus strand of LNEY01000017.1, from coordinate 53,901 downwards.
GATCGACGTGCTGCCGGCCGGCTCGGTCGTGCCAGCCTTCCAGCTGCTCGATGCGGTGAGCAAGGGCACGCTCGACGGTGGCCACGGCGTCATCGCTTACTGGTACGGCAAGAACTCGGCATTGGCACTGTGGGGGTCGGGCCCGGGCTTCGGCATGGATGCCAACACCGTGCTGGCCTGGCACAACTACGGCGGCGGCAAGGAGCTGGTTGCCGAGATCTACAAAAGCCTGAACCTGGATGTGGCTTCGTACATGTACGGCCCCATGCCGGTGCAACCGCTGGGCTGGTTCAAGAAGCCGATCGCGAAGGTCGAAGACATGAAGGGCCTGAAATACCGCACCGTCGGCCTGGCCGTGGACGTGTACACCGAAATGGGCACGGCGGTGAATCCGCTGCCCGCGGGTGAGATCGTGCCCGCACTGGACCGCGGCCTGATCGACGCTGCCGAGTTCAACAATGCATCGTCCGACCGGCTGCTCGGCTTCCCGGACGTGGTGAAGAACTGCATGTTGCAGAGCTTCCATCAAAGCAGCGAACAATTCGAAGTGCTGTTCAACAAGAGCAAGCTCGATGCGTTGCCCGCTGAGCTGAAGGCCATCATCGAATACGGCGTGCAAGCCGCCAGCGCGGACATGAGCTGGAAGGCGGCACAACGCAATTCTCAGGACTACATCGCCATGAAGAAGGCCGGCGTCAAGTTCTACAAGACGCCCGATGCCGTGCTGAAGGCCCAGTTGGCCGCATGGGACAAGACCATCGAGAAAAAGGCAGCAGAAAATCCGCTGTTCAAGAAGGTGCTCGACTCGCAACGCGCGTTCGCCGAGCGCGTGGGACAGTGGCAGAACGACTACACCGTCGATTTCAAGCTGGCTTACAACCACTACTTCAAGTCAGGCGCCAAGAAGGCTTGATCCCTTGCGGGATCGACAAGGGGCACCGCGAGGTGCCCCTTGTCGTTGACAGTGCTTCATCGTCCGCACGGCGCGGGCGGCGCCAGGAGTCTCCATGCAATCGTTCATGCTCGCCGTCGACAAGCTGTCGACCTTCATCGGCAAGTTCTTCGCCTGGACCGTGGTCGGGCTGACCGCACTGATCTGCTGGGAAGTGTTCTCGCGCTATGCGCTGAACCAGCCGCACGCCTGGGTGCTTGATGCCCAGATCATGCTGTACGGCACGCTGTTCATGACCGCTGGCGCCTACACCCTGTCGAAGAACGGCCATGTCCGCGGCGACGTGCTCTACGGCTTCTTCCGGCCCCGCACGCAGGCCACGCTGGACCTGATCCTTTACGTGCTCTTCTTCCTGCCGGGCATCGTTGCACTGACCTGGGCGGGCTGGACCTTCGCGCAGGAATCGCTGGCGATCCGCGAGCAGACGTTCTCGGCCGATGCGCTGCCGCTGTACCCCTTCAAGTTCATCATCCCGATCGCCGGTGGCGCGTTGCTGTTGCAGGGACTGGTCGAGATGCTGCGTTGTGGCGTTTGCATCCGCGACGGGGTGTGGCCCAAGCGCGGCGATGACGTTGAAGAAGTCGACGTCGAGAAATTGAAAGAGATGGTGAACGTGAAGGACTCGGACATTGCAGCCCTCGACAAGCTGGTGGTCAAGGACGCGGGGGGCCGGTCATGAAGGTCCGCAAGGAACTGTGGTTCGGCTTCACGCTGATGGCACTCATCATCGCTGGAGCGCTGTACATGCTGATCAGCGTCGACAAGATCACCAACGGCCACATCGGCCTGCTGATGCTGTCGCTGGTGGTGGTGGCGATCATGCTGGGCTTCCCGACCGCGTTCACGCTGATGGGCATGGGCATGGGCTTCACCTGGTGGGCGTACGACCAGAACATCCACAAGACGCTCGACCTGATGGTGCAGTCGGCCTACAAGGTGATGGCCAACGACGTGCTGATCAGCATCCCGCTGTTCGTCTTCATGGGCTACCTGGTTGAACGTGCCAACCTGATCGAGAAGCTCTTCCAGAGCTTGCACCTCGCGCTGTCTCGGCTGCCGGGTGCGCTGGCGGTGGCCACCTTGGTGACCTGTGCGGTGTTTGCCACCGCCACCGGCATCGTGGGCGCCGTGGTCACGCTGATGGGCCTGCTGGCGCTGCCAGCGATGCTGCGCGGCGGCTACAGCGTGCCGCTTTCTGCCGGCGCCATCACCGCCGGGGGCTGCCTGGGCATCCTGATTCCGCCGTCGGTCATGCTGATCGTCTACGGCGCGACCGCAGGCGTGTCGGTCGTGAAGCTGTACGCCGGTGCGTTCTTTCCGGGCCTGATGCTGGCCGGCCTGTACATCATGTACGTGATCATCCTGGCCAAGGTGCGGCCGGACATGGCGCCGCCCCTGTCGGCCGAGGCACGCAAGGTGCCCTTGCCTGCCCAGACCCAGCGCTTGGCGCGCTCTGGCGACCAGCGTGCGCTGCCGGGCCTGATGACCGCGCTGCGCGGACGCCGCAATGCCGATGTGCCGATCGCCTACATCCTGAAGCAGTTGTTCATTGCCCTGCTGCCGGCGATCCTGTTCGCGGTCGTCGCGATCAGCAGCTACCGCGCCGCCACCGCGCCGCTGCCTGTCGAGGACGTGACGGGCCTGCAGGCGATGGGCGACGAGGTGGCCGAGCCGTCGGCACCCGACGAAGGTGGACTGGCCGAGCCGCCAATGGACGACGGAGGCTTGGCCGAACCACCGACCGACGGTGGACTGGCCGAGCCGCCCGGCGATCTGGCAGAACCGCCCGCCGATCCCGCCGCTGCGACTGAAGCGGCGCCTCAGCCCCCGGTGACCGCAACGACCGACGGGCTGGCTGAACCTGCCGGCGCCGCACCGACAGCCCCATCGGCGCCAGCGCTGGCCGGCGAACCGCGCGCAGCCTCCACCGGCTACTGGATCGGCCTCGGCGCAAGCGGTGCCGCACTGCTCGCGTTCTATGCGTTGCTCAGCTACGCGCGGCTTGAGATCTTCAAGATGCTGCTGTCGTCCTTTTTCCCGCTGCTGGTGCTGATCCTGTCCGTGCTCGGCTCGATCGTGTTCGGCCTCACCACGCCGACCGAGGCGGCCGCCGTGGGGGCGCTGGGCGGGTTCGTGCTGGCGGCCGCCTACAAGCAGCTGAACATGCGGGTGGTGACCGAGTCGGTCTACCTGACGGCCAAGACCTCGGCGATGGTGTGCTGGCTGTTCGTCGGCTCGTCCATCTTTTCGGCCGCGTTTGCGCTGCTCGGGGGGCAGGAACTGGTCGAGAGCTGGGTGCTCGGCATGAACCTGACGAAGACCGAATTCCTGGTGCTGAGCCAGGTGATCATCTTCATCCTGGGGTGGCCGCTGGAGTGGACCGAGATCATCGTGATCTTCATGCCCATCTTCATTCCACTGCTGGACAACTTTGGCGTCGACCCGCTGTTCTTCGGTCTGCTGGTGGCGCTGAACCTGCAAACCGCCTTCTTGAGCCCGCCGGTGGCGATGGCGGCGTTCTACCTGAAGGGCGTGAGCCCGCCGCACGTGACGCTGAACCAGATCTTCTCCGGCATGCTGCCGTTCATGGGCATCCAGGTGGTCGCGATCATCCTGCTGTACCAGTTTCCGGCCATCGGTCTGTGGCTGCCGTCGGTGCTGTACAAGTAAGCGCGGTCCAGCCCGCTGAACCCATCGACCGCTGCGCGGCGGTCGACTTTGCGCACCATTTTTGGACGTTTCCCATGCGGAATCGCACCAAAAATGTGTTGTGCTACGCCGGATTTCCCTGATTTGGCGCCGATTGACCGCACCAATTGGGCACTTAAATTGCTAATCCGGTGCGTCTCGGAGTGAGTCTGGTGCGTTGTGCCCCGACACGGTAGACAAGGGGCGATCAATGGATCAGGTCAAGCAAGGCACCGATGCCTTGTTCATACTTCTGGGCGCCATCATGGTGCTTGCCATGCATGCGGGGTTTGCCTTCCTGGAGCTGGGCACGGTTCGCAAGAAGAACCAAGTCAATGCGCTGGTCAAGATCCTGGTCGATTTTTCGGTCTCCGCGCTGGCGTATTTCTTCATCGGCTACACGGTGGCCTATGGCGTCGACTTTTTCTCCAGCGCACAGACGCTCTCCGAGCGCAACGGCTACGAGCTGGTGAAGTTTTTCTTTCTGCTGACCTTCGCGGCGGCGATCCCGGCCATCGTGTCGGGCGGCATCGCCGAACGCGCCCGCTTCGGCCCGCAGCTGGCCGCCACGGCGGTGCTGGTGGGGCTGGTGTATCCGGTGTTCGAGGGCATCACCTGGAACGGCCGCTTCGGCGTGCAGGCATGGATCGAGGCGACCACCGGCCATCCGTTCCACGACTTTGCCGGCAGCGTGGTCGTGCATGCGGTGGGGGGCTGGATCGGCCTGGCCGCGGTGTTGCTGCTGGGTGCGCGCAGCAACCGCTACCGCAAGGACGGCGCGATCAGCGCCCACCCACCCTCCAGCATTCCCTTCCTCGCGCTCGGGGCCTGGGTGCTGACGGTGGGGTGGTTCGGATTCAACGTGATGAGTGCGCAGACCATCGAGAAGATCTCCGGCCTGGTGGCGGTGAACTCGTTGATGGCGATGGTGGGCGGCACACTGGTGGCCACCTGGATGGGCCGCAACGACCCCGGCTTCGCCTACAACGGCCCGCTGGCCGGGCTGGTGGCGGTGTGTGCAGGCTCTGACGTCATGCACCCGGCAGGCGCCTTGGTCACCGGCGCCGTGGCGGGCGCGATCTTTGTCTCGCTGTTCACGCTGACGCAGAACCGCTGGAAGATCGACGACGTGCTGGGTGTGTGGCCGCTGCATGGCCTGTGCGGCGCCTGGGGCGGCATCGCGTGCGGCATCTTCGGCTTGCCCGCGCTGGGCGGTCTGGGGGGTGTCAACCTGTCGGCGCAATTGCTGGGAACCGCGCTGGGTGTGGTGTGGGCGTTCGCGGGCGGCTTGCTGGTCTACGGCGCGGTGAAGGCGGTGATGGGCCTGCGGCTCTCGGCCGAAGAGGAGTTCGACGGCGCCGACCTCTCCATCCACCGCATCGGAGCCACCCCGGAGCGCGAAGCCAGCTGGTGATTCGGCGCGTTCAGCGGAACATGCCCAGCATCCGCTCCAGCGCCATCGTGAAGGGCATCTGCATCAGCGGCAGCGTGAGCAGCACGCCGATCAGGCCGATCGACATCGTGAGCGGGAAGCCGATGGCGAAGATGTTCATCTGCTGAGCGACGCGGGCGATGATGCCCAGCACGAGGTTGGTGAAGAGCAGCATCGCGATCAAAGGCAACGCGATCCACAGCCCGAGGCTGAAGATCTCGGCACCCCACAGCTCGGGACGCACCGCCTTGAGGAAGGCGAACGGTGCGTCGCCGACCGGAAATGCCTCGAAGCTCTGCGACACCGCGACGATCAGCAGCAGGTGCCCGTTGATGACGATGAACAGCCAGCTCACCATGGCGCTGAAGAAGGTGCTGAGCGCGGTGCTCTGACTGCGGGTGATCGGATCGAAGAAGCCGGCGAAATTGAGGCCCATCTGCAGCCCGCCGATTTCGCCTGCGAACTCGACCGCCGCGAACACGATGCGCACCGCGAAGGCGATCGACAAGCCGATCAGAATTTGCTGCACCACCAGCATCAGCGCCAGCGACGAGTCGAGCGCCACCACCGGCATGGCTGGCAGCGAGGGCTGCATGACGACGGCGATCAGAAAAGACAACGCCACCTTCAGCCGCATCGGCACGCTGCGCTGACCGATCACCGGCATCGTGCCCAGCATGGCCAGCACCCGCAGGAAAGGCCACAGCACCGGACTGACCCACGCCCAGACCTGCGCCTCGTTGAAGGTCAGCATGGCAGCGCTCGCGCGATGACGGTCAACCGACGACCGACGGAATCGACTGGATCGTGCGCTGCAGGTACTCGACCAACGTCGTCAGCATCCACGGCCCGGCGATGGTCAGCACGCCGACGGCGGCCAGGATCTTGGGCACGAACGACAAGGTGGGCTCATTGATCTGCGTGGCGGCCTGGAACACGCTGACCAGGAGACCCACGCCGAGCACCGTCAGCAGCACCGGGGCAGACACCATCAACAGCAGGTGCAGCGCCTGTTGGCCAAAGGTGAATACCTGTTGCGAATCCATGGGAGCCCCTTTCAGGCGAAGCTGGCGGCCAGCGAGCCGAGCAGGAGATTCCAGCCATCGGCCAGCACGAACAGCATCAGCTTGAAGGGCAGCGCGATCAGCACCGGGCTCAGCATCACCATGCCCAGGCTGGTCAGCACGCTGGCCACGATGATGTCGATGACCAGGAAAGGCACGAAGATCAGGAAGCCGATCTGGAATGCACTCTTCAATTCACTGGTGACGAACGCCGGCACCAGCACCTTGAACGGAACGTCGGCCGACTTGATCGACGGATCGATCTTGCCCAGCTTTGCGAACAGCATCACGTCGGTCTGGCGCGTCTGCTTCAGCATGAATTCACGCATCGGCACTTCGCCTCGCTTCAGCGCTTCATCGAAGGCGATCTGGTTGGTGCTGAAGGGCTCATAGGCCTCGGTGTAGACACGATCGATCGTCGGCCCCATCACGAAGAAGGTCAGGAACAGGCTCAGCCCCACGATGACTTGATTCGGCGGCGCAGACTGCGTGCCCAGGGCCTGGCGCATCAGGCTGAGCACGATGACGATGCGGGTGAAGCCAGTCATCAGCAGCAGCACCGCAGGCAGAAAACTCAACGAGGTGAAGAACAGCAGGGTCTGGATCGGCACCGAGTAGCTGGTGCCCTGAGCCCCTTGCCCGACCACCAGCGGCAGGCTCGCGCCCGTGCTCTGCGCCAGCGCTGCGCCGCTCGCCAGGGCCAGCGATGCGAGCACCAGGCTGGCGCCCAGGCGCGACACGGTGCGGCAGCGCCTCGTGGATTGCAAATTCTCAGGGCGCACGTTCAGCTCCCGGGGCAGCGCCGCGCAGACGCCCGAGCGCCTGCGCAAATGAACCGGTCACCGAATGGGCCGGCAGGACATTGGCCGCCGCATCCAGCGTGGGCTCCATCGTGTGCAGCGTGGTGATGCTGTGCGGGGTGATGCCCAGCACCAACCAGCGGCGTTGATCGCCCTGCCCCACCTCGACCGTCAGGATGCGTTGCGTGGTGGACAGCGGCAGCGCCGCAACGCTGCGCATGACGCCACCGGACGCCGCGCCGCCCAGCGGCGTGCGCTTGAGCAGCCACAGGGCCAGCGGAATCATCACGATGATGGCTGCGAACCACAGCAGCGAAGTCCAGGGCATGGTGTTCATCGGTGTGGCCGTGTGCGTCCGGGATCAGCCGCCGCGGCTCAGGCGACGCATGCGTTCGCTCGGCGTGACGATGTCGGTCAGCCGGATCCCGAACTTGTCGTTGACGACCACCACCTCGCCCTGGGCGATCAGGTAGCCGTTGACCAGCACGTCCATCGGCTCGCCGGCCATCGCCTCGAGTTCGACCACCGAGCCCTGCGCCAGCTGCAGGATGTGCTTGATCGGGATGCGGGTGCGACCCAGCTCCACGGTGAGCTGCACCGGGATGTCCAGGATCATGTTGATGTCGTTGCCCGCCACCGCACCGGAGTCATTGGAGAAGTTGGTGAACTTGGCAGGCGCCACCGAATCGACGGTGTTCTGCAGCGCCGACGTGAAGGGGTCGTCGGCCGCTGCCGCGGACGCTTCAGGTTTTGTTTCAGCGAGCGCGGCGGCCCACTCGGCGGCCATCGCGTCTTCTTCGGCTTGCTTTTGTGCGGCTGCATCAGACATTGCTTGCTCCCAGCCAGCCCGTGTTCGAGCTGGACAACAGTTGATCGACCTTCAGCGCGTAGCGCCCGTTGGCGATGCCGTAATGGCATTCCAGCACCGGCACCCCGGAAATCTTCGCCTCGATGCCCGGCTGCAGGTCCAGCTCGATGAAGTCACCGACCTTGAACGACAGCAGCTGTTCGACGGTCGCCGGCGCGGTGGCGAGTTCGGCCACCAGCTCCACATCGGCGGCCTTGATCTGCTCCTTCAGCAGGTTCACCCAGCGACGATCCGGCTCGGCACTGTCGCCCTGCATCGTCGAATACAGCACGTCGCGGATGGGCTCCAGCGTCGAGTACGGGATGCAGAAATGGATCGTGCCGGTCGAGTCGCCGATCTCCAGCGTGAACGAGGTCGCCACCATGATCTCGCTGGGGGTTGCGATGTTGGCGAACTGCGGCTGCATCTCCGACCGCTGGTATTCGAGCTCCAGCGGGTAGATGCCTTGCCACGCTTTCTGATACTCGGTGGTGATCACCTCGACCAGCCGCGTGATGATGCGTTGCTCGGTTGGCGAAAAATCCCGCCCCTCGATGCGCGTGTGGTACTTGCCGGCGCCACCGAACAAGGCGTCGATCACCGCGAACACCAGCGTCGGGTCGCAGACGATCAGCCCGCTGCCACGCAGTGGCTTGACGCTGACGATGTTGAAGTTGGTCGGCACGACGATCTCGCGCAGGAACGCGCTGTACTTCTGGACCTTGATGCCGCCGATCGACACCTCGGGGCTCTTGCGGATGAAGTTGAACAGGCCGATGCGGATGTTGCGGGCGAAGCGCTCGCTGATGATCTCCATCGTCGGCATGCGGCCGCGGACGATGCGCTCCTGGCTGGCGATGTCGTAGTTGCGTATGCCCCCGCTGGGCACGTCTTCGGCTTCGAGCTTCTGGCTCTCACCGGTGATGCCCTGCAACAGCGCATCAACTTCGTCTTGCGACAGGATCTGCTGATTCATGAGGGCTGCGCGCTCACTGAATGATGAAGCTGGAGAAATTGACGCTGGTAATCGGGTTGTGCTGGGCAGGCTTCTTCTTTTTCTTCTTCTTCGGCTTGTCCCCATCGACGTCGGCACTCGGATCCGCGGACGGCTCGTCGACGTCGATGGCGATGCCCATCGGTCGCACCGACTCGCGCATGATTTCGGCGGCGAGCCGTTCCTTGCCGGAGCGTTCCAGCAGTTCGCCCGACGTCTTGTGCGCCAGCACCATCAGGATGCCGTTGCGCACCGCGGGCATGTACAGCTTCAGCTCATCGGCGAACTTGGCGTCGTCGACTTGCAGGGTGACGCCGATCTGTGCAAAGCGCTCTGCATCGCGGTCGGCCAGGTTCACGACAAACGGGTCCAGCGCCACGAACACCGGCGGGGCCTTGGGCTCGTCTTTCTCGGCGTGCTCTTCGCTGGCGGCAGATGCATCGCCGTCTTCCGCTTCTGCGGCCGCCTCGGCGGCCGCAGCCTTTTGCTTGAGCACATAAGCGGCAACGCCACCGCCGATCAACAGCACTGCCAGCGCTGCGGCAATGATGATGATCAGCTTCTTCTTGCCCTTTTTCGGCGCGACGACGTCGGCATCGACAACAGCGGGGGCAGCGGCGGCAGTGGCCATGACGGATCCTTCAGATGAGAGTCTCAGGTCGGTGGCGCCCTGTGGAGGGGTCGCACGCCAACGTTCAAATCATTATCAAAATGAGGCGTCTGGGCGAAGCGTCGATAAGGGGTGGAAAGAGGGCTGAATTGGGGATTGCATACGCCAGGTGGCGGGGTTTGCCTTGCGTTGCAGTGCGCCGCTGTGTGAGACCGCGCCGGGTCTCGGCCCGGCTGCCGAGTAACTTTCATTTGCGGGCCCAAATGAAAGTCACCAAAGCAAAGGGCCTGAACACCAGCCCATTTGATCGGCTCGCTCCGGCTAGCCGCCTACTTCAACGGCTCTGGCTCGAGAACATTCAGCGATCTACCGCCTCGGTTACCTCGCTCAGGTTCAAACATGCGGTCTCGCTGAGCCTCGACCCTTCGGGTCCTCGGTGTGGGTTCTCGTGCCAGAGCCTGTGCAGTCCACCTGTAGCCGAAGCGTGGTGACCAAATGGCTGGTGTTCAGGCCCTCTTTTTTGGTTACTTTTTCCTGGGCCAGCAGAAAAAAGTGACTCGCCCGCCGGGGCGAACACCCGGCGCGGTTCCACGCACGGCGTGCTGCCAGCAAAGCAAACTCAAGCGTACAGATCCAGCGCCGATCCCGCCCGCGGCCGCGCCGCAACGATCGAGGCTGCCGGCACGTCGTCAACTGCCACGGCACGCCCGCTGCGAGGGCCCTGTGGTGTCGCCTGGCGCTCGGCGGCCTGGCGCTGTGCCTGCTCCGACACACCGCCGCCGCTGAGGGTGAAGCCGGCGTCCTTCAAGGACGTGGCCAACTCGGCCCAGCCGGCTTCGATGGCCTGTCGGGTCTGTGCGCGATCGGCACCGAAGTCGACCCGGGCCTGGTCGCCGTTCATCATGATGTGGACCGACACGGGGCCCAGCTCGGCCGGGTTCAGGTGCAGCTCGGCCTTGGAGAGCCCGGCGCGTGCGAACACGCTGACCTGGGCTGCGAGGTCCTCATGGAATCCGGGATCACCCACCGGGGTGGGCACGGTGGCACTCGCCGATGCCGGGTTGTCGAGGGAGCGCGCCAGGGAGGCCACGCCGTGCCCGGCGAGGGGTGCGCTGGCGCCCGACGGCAATGCATCCAGCGCGAATGGGGTCTTCGGCCCCTCATCGCTCTTGCCAACACCAAGTGCAAGCCCGGCCATGTGGGCCAGTGCGGCATTCGGGAGCACATTCGAGTGGGCCGTGGCATCCATGACGGCTTTCGGATCAACAGGCACCGGGGGCTGTGGGGCTTGTCCCACGCCCAGTCTCAGTCCGCGTTCGCCGGTCGACGTGGCGGCGAGTGCGTCGGCGGCCTCTGCGTCCGCGGCAGGGTGGGCCGGCGCATCGATGCCCGCCTGGTCGAGCGAGGTCAGCGGCGTCGCCACCGCGCTCGTGGCGTCGGACGCAACATCGCCCGCAGCCACGGCAGCCTCAGACCCTGGCGGTGGCACGGTCGTGGCCAGTGGCCTCCCCAGTCCGAGCATCGCGGCCAGATCGCTGACACCGCCGTTGGCGTGTAGCGGATGCCCATCCGCGTCTCTCGTGGGGGCGGTGCCGGTGACCTCATCCGACACGGAGCCCTCTGCAGCCTGATCGGGCGCCTCATTCGCGGCGTCGTCGCGAGCACTGCGGGACCTGGCGGAGGGTCCGGGGCGCTCATTCGAGGCACGGGACGGGGTGGCTTCGGTCTGGGTGTCGGTGTTGGAATCCTGATCCTTGTCAGCCTGCCGATCCGTGCGCCGCGGTGACGCCGAGTCCGTCGCCTCGCGGGCTGATCGCCCCGGCGGCTGTTGCGCCGTCGCAGCGGCCGCGCGACTGTGGTCGAGCAGTCGGGCAAATCGGGCCTTGCCGGTCTCGTCCCTGGTGTCGGGCAGCGGGTCCCGATGCTTCGTCGACGCGGCTTGGGCCACGGCCGAGGTGGGCTTCAGGTTCAGCGCGTTCAGCGCCCGGGCGCTGTCGAGCGCGCTCATACGGCACCTGCCAGGCCTGCAGCGGCCTGATTCCAGGCGGCACGCGAGGCGAACTCATCACACGCCTTCTGCTCGCGGCGCTGCGCGGCCGTGTGCGCTTCGGCCACTCGCCGTTCGATCAGCTTGCGCACCGAGGCGACGCGCATCTCGCCTTCGCGCAGGGCCCTGCGTGCATTGTCGAGCTCGGCTTCGGCTTGCGCGGCAACAGCGCACTGCTGGTCCACCGCTTGCGTCAGACGCTCCATGAAGCCGCGATAGCAGTTGACCAGCTCCATCCGCCCATCGGTTCGGAACTGATGCGCCCAGCGCTGCTCGTAGTCCCGCCGGTAAGTCACCAGCTGCTGGGCCTGGGCGGCAGCCGTCTGCTGCACCTGCGCGGCGCGTTGACAGGCCAAGGCCAGGTCGTCGCGCTCGCGTTCGACCTGTCCCAGCAGGCTCATCAAGGGTTGCAAGATGCTCATGGTCGGTACCTTGGTTCAGAGGGCAAAGGTCAGCTCGCCACCACCGCGCGCAACCACTCGACGCTGCTGTCGAGATGGGCGGGCTGGTGCATGTCTTGCTGCAGGAATTGCGTCATGGGCGCGTGCAGGCGTACCGCGCTGTCGAGTTCGGCGTCGTGTCCGGGTGCGTAGGCCCCGAGCTGGATGAGATCGCGCGCCTTCTGGTACTTCGAATGCAGCTGGCGGAACCGACGCGCCGATTCGATGTGCGCCACCGGCGCCACGCTCGTCATCACCCGCGAGATCGAGCGTTCGACATCGATCGCCGGGTAGTGACCCGCTTCGGCCAGTTCTCGCGACAGCACGATGTGGCCATCGAGGATGCCTCGCGCCGCGTCGGCGATCGGATCCTGCGGGTCGTCGCCCTCGGTCAGCACCGTGTAGATCGCGGTGATCGAGCCGCTGCCGGCCACGCCATTGCCGCTGCGCTCAACGAGCTGTGGCAGCTTCGCAAAGCAGCTCGGCGGATAGCCCTTGGTGGCGGGCGGCTCGCCGATCGCGAGCGCGATCTCGCGCTGTGCCATCGCGTAGCGCGTCAGCGAGTCCATCAGCAGCAGCACATGCTGGCCACGGTCGCGAAAGTGTTCGGCCACGGCGGTGGCGTAGTTGGCACCCTGCATGCGCGTGAGCGGTGGCGCATCGGCGGGTGCTGCCACCACCACCGAGCGCGCCAGGCCTTCGGCGCCGAGGATGTCCTCGATGAATTCCTTGACCTCACGGCCGCGCTCGCCGATCAGCCCGACGACGATCACATCGGCTTCGGTGTAGCGCGCCATCATGCCCATCAGCACCGACTTGCCGACACCCGTGCCGGCGAACAGCCCCAGGCGTTGGCCGCGGCCGACGGTGAGCATGGCGTTGATCGAGCGCACGCCGGTGTCGAGCGGTGTGCGCACCGGGTCGCGATCCATCGCATTGATCGCCCGGCGCACCAGCGGCGCGTTGTGCACATCGACCAACGGACCCTTGCGATCCATCGGGTGGCCATGAGAATCGACAACGCGGCCGAGCAGTCCGTCACCGACCGGCAGGTGCAAGGTGCGGTCCAGACTGCGCCGCCAGGGATGCCGCGGAGCGCCCAGCTGCAGCGGCACCATCGGTGACGTCTTGGGCACCACGCGGGCGCCACTGGCCAGGCCGTGCACATCGCCGGTGGGCATCAGGTAGGTGCGGTCCCCCGAGAAGCCGACCACCTCGGCGGGCACGGGGGGCTGACCAGCCATGCGCACCTCGCACACCGAGCCGACCGGCTCGCGCAGGCCTGCAGCTTCCAGCACCAGACCAGCGACACGCACCAGCATGCCTTGGGTCTCCAGCGCGACCGGATCGGCCGCGAACATCTGCAGGGTCTCGAGGTAGCGCGTCCAGTCGTCGGGTCGCGCGCCCACGCTCGCTTGGGCCCTCTGAGCGCGCTCGGCGGCGCGCTGCAGTGCGTCGTTCTCCAGCGGGCTGTTGATCATCGGGCGGCCTCATCGGGAGGGGCATCCGGGGCATCGGCCGTCGGCTCGTCGGTCCACTCGGTGTCGGAGCCGAGCGCGGCTGACGCCCGGCGCCAGCGCGCGGCCACGGTGCCGTCGACGCTCGCAATGTCGCTGTCGACGCGGCAGCCTCCGCGCGCGATGTGGGTGTCTGGAATCAAGCGCGCTCCACGTGCCTGCAGCACGTCGGCGGCGCCTTGTGCAACCAGAGGCTGGTCATCGGGATGCACGCGCACGGTGATGTGACGCGCGCTGAGCAGCAGCGCCTCGACGGCTTCCTGTGCCACGGCAGCCACCAGCTCCGGATTCACCTTCAACTCACTGCGCACGACCTCGCGCGCCATCGACGTGGCACACACTGCGATCGCCTGCGCCAGCTGCTGTTGCAGGCAGTCGAGCTGGGCACCGTGAGATTCCACCAGGCGACCCAGCTGGGCAGTGATCTGCGCGGCGTAGCTCTGCTTGAAGCCGTCGAGCGCCGCCAGCCCGTCGCGGTATCCGTCCTGATAGCCGCTCTGCCGCGCCGCGCGCAGTTGCGCGGCCAGCTGCTCGGCGACGGACAGCGTCGGCGCCTCAGGCTCGGCGGTCGGCATGCCGGCGCTGGCATTCGGATCAGCCCCCGACAGCGCGCTCGGATTCCATGCCTCGAACGAGCTGAGCTCCTCGCGCGGGATGAAGCGCGCGTAGGCCGAGGTCTTGCCTCCACCCTCTGGCGGCGGCACGTTCTTGAACTTAGAGGAAGTCATCGTCGCCGCCGCTGGTCAACTGGATCTGCCCCTCGTCGGCCAGGCGGCGGACGATCTTCAGCAATTCCTTCTGCTCGCTCTCGACTTCGCTGACACGCACCGGGCCGCGCGAGTCGAGGTCTTCGCGCAGCGTTTCGGCAGCGCGCGTGGACATGTTGCGGAACACCTTCTCGCGCATCTCCGGTGTCGCGCCCTTCAGCGCGATCACCAGCGACTCGCTCTGCACTTCCTTCAGCAGCGTCTGGATCGCCTTGTCGTCGAGCTTTTCCAGGTCGTCGAAGGTGAACATGTTGTCCATGATCTTCTGCGCCAGCTCGTTGTCGGCTTCACGGATGTAGTCGAGCACCGCGGTCTCGATGCTGCCGCCCATCAGGTTGATGATCTCGGCAGCCGGCTTCACACCCCCCAGCGAAGCCTTGCGCATCTTCTCGCCGCCGGCCAGCACCTTGCTCATCACCTCGTTGAGGTCCTTCAGTGCGGACGGCTGGATGCCGTCGAGGGTGGCAATGCGCACCAGCACTTCATTGCGCTGACGCTCAGTGAACATCTTCAGCACCGAGGACGACTGATCCGGATCGAGGTGCACCAGGATCGCGGCCACGATCTGCGGATGCTCGTTGCGCAGCAGTTCGGAGACCGACTGCGGGTCCATCCACTTCAGGCTCTCGATGCCCGACACATCGCTGCCCTGCAGGATGCGATCGATCAGCAGATTGGCCTTGTCATCGCCCAGCGCTCGGCGCAGCACGCTCTTCACGTACTCGTCGTTGTCCGCCACCAGCATGCTCTGCACGCCAGCCATCTCGGAAAACTTCGTCAGCACACCTTCAACGCGATCGTGGGTGATCGACTTCATCTTGGCGATGGTCTCGCCGAGCGCCTGCACCTCCTTGGGTGCCAGGTACTTGAATACCTCGGCCGCCTCTTCCTCGCCGAGCGACATCAGCAGGATCGCGGCGTTCTCCAGGCCTTCTTCGGGCGTCTCGGCGCTCATCGTCGTGTCATCCGTGGGCGGTGGATGGAAGGGAGGGCGCAGCCATCAGGCGGGCTGGCCGTTGACCCAGCCGCGCACGATGTGCGCCACTGCGGCCGGGTTTTCCTTGGCCAGCGATCGCGCGGCGTCGAGCCGGGCCGTGTCACGTGGCGCTTCCAGCATCTGCACCGAAGGCGTCAGACCCGGCAAGGCCACCGCATCACCGACGCTGGCGTCGATCGCGCTGCCGGGTGGTGGCACCGTAGGCGTCAGCGCGATCTTCAGGCCTGGCTTGATCATCCCGAAGAACACCAGCAGCGCGACCAGCGACAAGCCGGCGGGGACTGCGGCGGCGCGCAACATGTCGAGAATTTCGGGCTGTTTCCAGATCGGCGCGTCGACCACTGTCACGGGCTCGACCTTGAATGGCGCGTTGATCACGCGCACCGAGTCGCCGCGCTCCTTGTTGAAGCCGATGCTCTCCTGCACGAGCGCGGTCAGTTTCTCCAGCTCCTCGGGGGCCAGGGGCACCTGCGTGACCTTGCCCTTCGGATCGGTGACGGTGCGGTTGTTGACCACCACCGCGGCGTTCAGTCGCTTGACGGTGCCCGTGGCGTTGCGTGTGACACGCACCGTCTCGTCGACCTCGTAGTTCTTCACGGCTTCACGGCGGCTGTTGGCAGCGACGCCACCGGCCTGCGCGGTCTGCAAGGGCGCCACACCCCCCGTGAGCGGCGCTGCCGCCGGCAGCGGTGGCTGGTTGCTGGCCGCACCGGGCACACCGGATGGCGCTGCCGGATTGGTTCCCAGTTGTTCCGTCGTCTGCTCGCTGCGCAGCGTGACTTCGGCACTGCTGCCCTGGTTGGGTTTGAACAGCTTTTCGGTCGACTCGATCTGCGCGAAGTCGATCTCGGCTGTCACGTTGGCGCGCAGGTTGTCGCGGCCCACGACCGGCTCGAGCAGCTCGGCAATGCGCTTGGTGTAGCCCTGTTCGATCTGCGCGCGGTATTGCAGTTGCTGTGCGTCGAGGCCCGCCTGCGCATCGGCATCGGGCGGCGAGGAAATCAGCGCGCCAGTCTGATCGAGCACGCTGACCGCTTTCGGGCTCATTTCGGGCACGCTGCTGGAGACCAGGTGCACGATGCCTGCCACCTGGCCACGCTCCAGTGTGCGCCCCGCGTGCAGCGTGAGCACGACCGACGCGCTGGGCTTCTGTTGTTCACGGAAGAAGCCGTTCTGATTCGGCAGTGCGAGGTGCACCCGCGCGTTCTCGACCGCCGCCAGCGACGTGATCGAGCGGCTGAGTTCACCTTCGAGGCCGCGCTGGAAAGTCAGCCGCTCCTGGAACTGCGTCTGCCCGAAACGGGCACCGTCCATCATTTCGAAGCCACCCACCGAGGCCTTCGGCAGGCCAGCAGAAGCCAGTTTCAGACGCGCGTCGTGAACCATCGAGGACGGCACCAGGATCGCATGGCCACCATCGGAATGGCGATACGGTATGTTCATCTGCGACAGCTGGGAGATGATCGCGCCGCCGTCCTTGTCAGACAAATTGGCGTAGAGCACCTTGTAATCGCCCTGGCTGCTCCACATGAGCATGGCCAGCACCACGCCCACCAGCGCCGCAGCGCCGAGACCGAGGTTGAGCTTGCTTTTTGTCGGCAGGCCCGAGATGCGGGTGCCCAAGCCGGGAGCGGTGTTGAGGGCACCGGGTGACTTCAGAATGACAGCGTTGTCCATCGTTCTCGTTCAGTGCGTGTTCGAGGCCGAAAGCGCCGGCCGATGGGAGCCATTATTCGAACGTGGGGAGGCTTTCCAAGGATCGAGAAGCGAACCAAACCCCCGCCAGTTCGCCCCATCGTGGCGCCAGGTTCTGGCTACGATGGACTCCATCAAAACCTGCCGTCCGAGCGCCCAATCGAGGTGCCAGCGGCCTTGGATTTCAGGGGTTCGCGATGAATGTCACCCTCAAGCCTTTCGACTTCGCCCAGGCGGTGGCCCGTGCTGGGCTGAACACGCAGGGACAGCCGTTGGGGAAGGCGTCAGCGGCCGAAGGTGGTGGATTTCAGGCGGCGCTGACACAGGCACTGGGTGCGGTCAGCAACTCGCAGTCGGAAGCAGGCCGGTTGCAGCGCGAGGTGCAACTCGACAACCCCAACGTCAGCATCGAAGAGACGATGGTCGCGATGCAGAAGGCGCAGATCGGCTTTCAGGCCACGATCCAGGTGCGCAACAAGCTGGTGCAGGCTTACAGCGACATCATGAACATGCAGGTGTGAGGCGACGGCTCACGCCCGGCGTGAACTCAGGCGGTCTTCACACCTTCTGGTCCAGCGTTTCACCGAGCAAGGGCACGCGGCCGTAGGGCGACGGCTGTTTCGAAGCGGCTTCCAGCTGCCTGGTTTCCCAGCTCAGCCAGGGGAAGCGGCGCATCACCGGTTCGGGCTGTGCCGGCGGCTTGTGATCCTGCTGAGACGATTGTTGCGACGAGCCGCTGGCGGGATCGACCGCCCGGACGGCGCCGACCGGCGGATCCACGGACCCGATGGGAGAAATTTTGCTGACGCTCATGATTCACTCCTGGAATCGAGGCGGGGTGCCTGTCTCCTGGATGTCGGCGGCTGCCTGCCTGACTTGACGGTGTGACACCGTCGACATGTAACAAAGCGTCGACTTTGTCTCAGTCGAGAGCGATCAGACGCCGACGTTTCTGGGTCTGATCGATGTAGCGCTGCAGCGCACGCAGGCTGTCGCTGGCGACGTTGACCATCTCACAGCCCAGGCGTACACCGCCCGCGTCATGCTGCAGCGAAGTGACATGCTGCAACCGCAGCGGTGTCGTGATGCGGGTGTCGACATCGAGTTCGAGTTCAACACCGTTGAGCAGCACACCAGGCTCGATCATCGGGACATCGTCAGGCAGGAACAGCGCACAACCGCCGATGCTGACATCGAGTACGCGCAGCGTGAGCGGCATGTCGCGCAGCATCGGATGGTGCAGCCGCGCCGACGGGGCATGTCGCAGCAGCGGCCGCACCCGGTAGCCGTTGCGACGCTGAAAGCGAAACATGTCGCGCGGATAACCACAGCTGATGGCGCTGGTGCGGCCGTTGTGCACCAGCAGCAGTCCCTGCAGGTCGAACTGCAGCTTGACGCTGTCGAGGTAGCCCACCGCGACCGCTTCGTTGCATTCAATCAAGGCCTGCAGTTGCGGCGACTGGGCATCGGCGCTGAAGCTGATGACGCCTCGCTCGGCATCGACGGTCCACAGCGTGACCGCTACCGCCGTGCCATTGGGCGCGTTCAGGTTCAGCACCGCATTGGCATCGAGCAACTGCTTGAGCATCGTGGCCAGTTCGACCGGCGCAGTGATGTGAAAGTCGTCGAGACCGCCATGCGCGGCCGCCACGGCGTCCAGCGGCATCGGCAGCGTGTCCATGTCCCGGAAATGCTCAGTGCAGCGTGGCGGACGTGCCGCCCAGCAGGTGGTCCAGCCCTTCGAGCCAGGGCTCAGCCAGCACCCGCACTTCGGCGTCGTTGACCAGGATGCGCTGCATGATGCGCGACTTCAGCTGCCGCTCTTCAGTGGCCAGTTGCTGGTTCGCAGCGGCGTGCTTGAGCTGAGAAATCAGCAGCGCACAGGCGCCTTCCAGCTTGACCACGGCGTCCCAGTTGCCATTGCGTGCAGCCTCCAGCATGTCTTGGCTGGCGCGCTCAATGGCCTCGTAGTATTCGAGCAAGGTGGTGCTCATGGCAGTTCCGGTGGAGGTAGGTTGCGGCTGCGGCTTCATCCGTTGACCACTTTCTTCGGTGCGGGTGCTGCGGCCTGCGCAGCGATCTGCGACCAGGCATCGCGCAAGGGCTGCACCAGGTCAGCGCATTCCTGCAGCATCGCCTCGTCATTGCGCAGGTTGGCCAGCGTCAGGCGCCGCGAAACATAGCCGTAGAGCAGGCTGAGGTTGGCCGCCAGCTCGCCGCCGGATGCCATGTCCAGCCCGCCGATCAGTCCTTCTTCAACGATGCGGACCGCGCGGCTGATGCTGGTGCATTTCAATTCGATGTTCTTTGCGCGCAGCGCGCCTCGCGCTTGCGCAATCGATTCGAGCAATCCGTCGTACAGCATCTCGACCAATCGATGCGGGTTCGCACCATCGACCGCAGAGGTGACACCGACCTCGCGATACGCGTTCGACTGGCCACTGAAACTGGCATTCCGGAAGGGGTTGGCGGCGGCATACATCGCTGGTGTCCTGAAGAAGTCCGAGTGCTTTTTTTATCGGCACGGCGCGCGCTGCACTTGAGCGCGCGTTCCCTTCAGTTGTTTGTATTGTTCGTCGCGAAGAACTGCTGATTGATGTAAGTGTTCAAGTTGTTCAACCGGCTGATCTTGGCGTCGAGCCCGCCGTACTGCGCGAGCAGCCTTGCCTTGGTGGCTTCAATGCGGGACTGGTACTTGGCCACGTCGTCATCGGCGCGCTTGATGGAGGCCTGCAAGGCGGCCGTGCGCGTCGTGACGGCACCGTCAGTCTGGATCAGGGCTTTGGTGAGCGCCTGCACACGAACCGCCAGCCCGGCGGTCGTATCGCCGCTGGCACCCGAGCCGGGATTGGAGAAAGCCTTGCTCACCTCAGCAAGGTTGCCCAGAGCCGCGGTGAGCTTGCTGTCATTGACCGACAGATTGCCGCCAGTCTGCAATTCGATGCCGAGGTTGGAGAGCGTCTGAAACACCGATGATGCGCCGCTCGGAAATGTGATCGCCGAACGCAACTGACTCTTCAGCGACAGCGTGGCACCGTCGCCCTGCAGCGTGCCCGCCGTCTTGGTGTCCGGGTCGTACTTGGTCTGCGCGGTGAGGTAGGTATTGATGTCGTTGTACGACTTGACAAAGTCGTTGATGGCCTTCTTGAACGCATCGTTGCTGGGGCCCACCTGGATCTGCACTGCCGATGTGGTCACCTTGCTGAGGTTCAGCGAGACACCCTCGATCGCATCGGTGAACGTGTTGCTGGCCGAACTCACCGCCAGGCCATTGATCGTCGCCAGTGCGTTCTTCGCGGCCACCGTCTGCGTCAGCTGGCTGGCGCCAGGCGTACCAGGGTCGTAGACCAGACTGGCCAGTGATGGAGGGTCACCGGGCAACACCGGCAACGCGGTGTCGGCGGTGGCCGTGATGCGGATCGCGTTGTCCACACCACTGGCCGTCGACCGGATCGCCAGTCGTGCGCCCGATGCGTCCTTGACGATGGACGCGGTCACACCGGCATCGGCAGCGTTGATCTTCGCGCGCACACTTTCCAGGGAGTCTTCACCGGCACCGATGACGATGTCGACGGTCTTGGGCGGCGTCTGCGGTGTGAAGGTGGTGCCACTGCCGTAGCCACCAATCTCGATCCTCAGCGTGCCTGTGCCCACCGACGCGGTGCTGCTGGTGTAGACGCCAGAGGCCAGCGACTGCGCCTGCGCGAGCTGCTGCACCTCCACGCTGTAGGTACCGGCGACGGCAGCGGCGGTTGACGAAGGCGAGACCGCGCTCGGATCGGTGGTCAGCGCCGATGTCTGCTGCCACAGCTTGGGGTCGGCCAGCCGCGCCACCGCATCGTGAACGTTGGTCGTGTAGCTCTTGAGCAGCCCGAAAGACGACAACTTGGCCTGCAACGTGGTCTTCTGCTTGGTCAGCAGTTCGACCGGGCGTTGCTCGATGGCGACCAGCTTGTCGACGATGCCATTCACATCGAGACCGCTGCCCAGGCCGGGGGACGCAATAGTCGTCATCAAATCGCTCCTTCAGTGTTCGTGGGCTATCGGTGTTGCGATCTGGAACTTGAGCCTGAAACGACAACGACCCACCCGGCCGCTGGGACCGCGTGGGTCGCTACGCAACGCGACGGCGTGCGGCGGGTTCTTAACGTTGCAGCAGCTGCAGCACCTGCTGCGGCAGCTGGTTGGCCTGCGCCACCAACGCGGTGCCGGCCTGTTGCAGGATCTGCGCACGCGACAGGTTGGCCGTTTCCGTGGCGAAGTCGGCATCGACGATGCGGCCGCGTGCAGCCGACGTGTTCTCCGACTGGATGGCGATGTTCGACACCGCGGTCTCGAAGCGGCTTTGCACCGCACCCAAGGTGGCGCGTGCACTGTTGACCTGGTCGAGCGCGTCGTCGACCTGCTTGATGGCGAGCCAGGCGTCCTCGGTGCTCGCGACCGACAACGTGCTGAAGCCGGTGACGTTGGTCGATGCCACGGTCGCGCTGGTGTCACCGATGCCGGTTTCCGCAACGGTAAAGCCACCGAAAGTGACCGCTGCGGCGGCGCCGCTGGAGTCGAGGGTGCTGGAACGGAAGGCCAGTGCGTAGTCGCCATCGGCCTCTTTCGACAGGTACGCCGTCACGCCCGTGTCGGAGGTGCGCCGATTGATCGCTTCAGCCACCTGACCGAGTCGCTCTTCGGCGCTGCGTGCGACACCCAGGCCGGACAGGTTGTACTCGGTGCCATTGACCGAGATCGCCAGCGTGCCAGCGGCCACTGCGGTCAAGGTGGTGACGCCGGCCGCGCTGATGTCAGTCACATCAGCCGCTCCGTAAGTGACATTCGACAGGCCGTCGGTGGTGACATTGGTCAGCGCTGCGATCGTGATGGCTTCGCCTGAGTTGGCACCGATCTGGAAGGTCGCCGCAGTGAAGCTGCCATCGAGCAGCTTCGTGCCATTGAATGAGGTCTGCTTGGCGACGCGGTTGACCTCGTCGCTGAGCTGCGCCACTTCGGCCTGCAGTGCGGCACGGTCGGTGGCGCTGTTGGTCGCGTTGGAAGATTGCACCGCGAGTTCGCGGATGCGTTGCAGCGATTCGCCGACTTTGCCGAGCGCGCCTTCGGCGACCTGCGCCAGCGAGATGCCGTCGTTGGCATTGCGCGAGGCCACGTTGAGGCCGCGGATCTGGGTGTTCAGACGCTCGGCGATGGCGAGGCCAGCGGCGTCGTCCTTGGCACTGTTGACGCGCAGGCCTGAGGACAGGCGCTGAATCGAGGTCGCCAGCGAGGCTTGCGACGCATTCAGGTTGCGTTGTGCGGTCAGCGAATTGATGTTCGTGTTGATCGTCTGTGGCATGGTCGGTCTCCAACGTCTACAGAAGCCGGAACCGACCACTTGCCGGATCCGTCGCAGTCAGAAAGACCGCTGTTGATGAGTTGAATTCTGAAGAACGATTTGAGGCCCCATTCGATCGATAAGCTGCGTGAACCCCCGCTTAATTGCACGCTGAAATGAAAAATGCCCGGCAGTGCCGGGCATGCAGAAAATGGGGTGCCGCGCAAGCGGCAGCCCGCATCTTCTTGTTATCGCAACAGCTGCAACACCTGCTGCGGCAACTGGTTGGCCTGCGCCACGATCGCGGTGCCAGCCTGTTGCAGCACTTGTGAACGCGACAGGTTGGCGGTTTCCGAAGCGAAGTCGGCATCGACGATACGACCCCGTGCAGCCGCGGTGTTTTCCGTCTGGATCGCGATGTTCGACACGGCGGTCTCGAAGCGGCTTTGCAGTGCACCCAACGTAGCACGGGCACTGTTGACCTGATCAAGGGCATTGTCGATCTGCTTGATTGACAGCCAGGCGTCATCGGTGGTTTCGACCGACAGTGCATCGATGCCCTCGACGGTGCTGCCAGCGATCGACACGCTGCCATCGGCGAAGCCAGTGCTGGCCACGGTGAAGCCGGTGCCGAACGACACCGCAGCGGCAGCGCCAGACGAATCGAGCTTGCTCGAACGGAAGGCCAGCGCGTAGTCGCCGTCGTCTTCCTTGGACAAGTAGGCGGTCACGCCGGTGTCCGACGTGCGGCGGTTGATGGCTTCTGCGACCTGGCCCAGACGCTCTTCGGCCGAGTTGGCAGCCTTGACACTGGTGAGGCTGTATTCGGTGCCGTCGACCGTGATCTTCAGCGCGTCGGCAGCAATTTCCGTCAGCGTCGAGACCGTGCCGGTGCTGATGTCGGCCACGTCGTCGGCGCCGTAGGTCACCTTGGACAGCTTTGCAGCGGTGGCGTTGGTCAGCGAAGAGACCGTGATGTTCTCACCTGCACCCGAGCCGATCTGGAACGTGGCGCCGGTCAGCGAGCCGTCGAGCAGCTTGGTGCCGTTGAAGGTGGTGGTCTTGGCAACGCGGTCGATTTCATCGCGCAGTTGCGACACTTCGTTCTGGAGCGCCTTGCGGTCGTCGGCGCTGTTGGTGGCGTTCGAGGACTGGACGGCCAGTTCGCGGATGCGTTGCAGTGATTCGGTGACCTTGCCCAACGCGCCTTCAGCGGTCTGCGCCAGCGAGATGCCGTCATTGGCATTGCGCGAAGCAACGCCCAGGCCACGAACTTGAGAGTTCAGGCGTTCGGCGATCGCGAGGCCAGCGGCGTCGTCTTTGGCGCTGTTGACACGCAAGCCGGATGACAGACGTTGCAGCGAGGTGGACAGGGAAGATTGCGACGTGCTCAGGTTGCGCTGAGCCGTCAGCGAATTCACATTGGTGTTGATGGTCAGTGCCATGAGAAAGCTCCTTAAGTTGATGAACTCCCGGCGTGGACGCCGGCTTTGCCTCGACAGAGGCGGGTTGCCCCACCTCCATCGAGCCAGTCTTCGGGCGGTCGGTGCTTGGGGTGTGTGACCAAGCACTCTCCGGATCTCCCTGGACCGGCTGCGCCCGGCGGCAGTCATCCTGCAAACCCCCGTTGTTAGGTTGTGGGGACCTGCGGTCGGCTGTTCCGGACCCCGAGGCTTGGGACAGACGCCTCGTTGGAAATGTTTTCGTCTGGCTGTCTGGCGACTTGAGCAAATTTTTCAAACCGGCCGGTTTGTCAGGGCGATAAGCGCAGCCGGCGCCGCGCTTTTCAACGCATCCGCGGGTGCTGCTCGCTCTAGATTCAGGCGCGCTGCACGAGCAGCTGAGACACCCTGTTCCGCTCGAGGACTTATCGATGGCCCACGCCCACACGCACGCCGATGCCGCCTACCTGCAGGCCAAGCGCCATGCCTACCAGTTCGTGACCACACAGCACTGGGCCGATGCTGCGCGGGGGCTGAGCAATCTGTCGAGCGATCATCGTTTCTCGGCGAACGATTGGTTGTCGCTGGCGATTGCCAATGTGCATGCAGGGGCCCTGTCAGCGGCGACCGATGCGGCGCGGCGCGCCTTGGCGCACGATCCACGCCACCTGCGCGCGCTGCAGGTGGTGACCATCTCGCTGATGGAGCAACACCGCTGGCCGGAAGCCGCAGAGGTCTTCGACCAGCAACGGGACAACGTTGATGCGCAGGCGTCGTTCGACTTTCTGGTCAACCAGGGCACCACGATGTGGCAGCTCAAGCGTCACCACGAAGCGCTCGACGCCTTCCTCAAGGCGATGGCGATCAATGTGTCAGCGCCCGGGCTGCACCTGCGCCTCGCCCTCGTGCTCAAGGACATGAAGGACTACGACGCGGCAGCCGAGAGCTTTCTGACCACGCTGGCGCTGCAGCCGAGCCGGCTGTCAGCACGCCTGATGGCCATCCACATGCGCCAGTACGCCTGCGATTGGCGTGGCTTTGATGCCGCCTGTGCAGAGGCAATGGACGCCATACGCGGGCTCAGCCACCGCGACGCCGATGCGGCAGAGGGCGCCACCTTCGCCCTGCTGGGCGTGCCACATCCGCCGGCGCTGTTCAGGGTGGTGGCCGAACAGGCCGCCAACTTCCACAGCGACCCGATCCAGCCGCTGCCACCGCAGACGCGGGAGCGCGATGCAGCAGGCCGCATCCGCATCGGCTACTTGTCGTGCGACTTTCACAACCACGCGACAGCGCAGCTGTTCGTCGAGGCCCTGGAGCGACGCAACACCCGGGACTTCGAGGTCACGCTCTACTCCTACGGCAAGGACGACCACACCCCGATGCAGCACCGGGTGCGAGCGGCCTGCGATCACTTCGTCGACATGCGCGCGATGGACACGCGCACGATGGCCCAGCGCATTCACGCCGATGGCATCGATGTGCTGGTCGAGTTGAAAGGCCACACCCAGGACAGCCGGCTGCAGGTGCTGGCGTACCGGCCCGCGCCGGTGCAGGTCAGCTTCCTCGGCTTTCCGGCCACCACCGGCATGCGCTGCATCGACTATTTCATCGGCGATGCCGTTACCACGCCCTTGTCGCACGCCGCGCACTACACCGAGTGCATCGCGCAGATGCCGCACTGCTACCAACCCAACGACAGCCAACGCACGCGTCCCGCACCCTCGGACCGACTGCAATGGGGCCTGCCGAAACACGCGCTGGTGCTGGGCTGTTTCAACCAGAGCTTCAAGCTGACCCCCGAGACTTTCGGCGCCTGGATGCACATCCTGCAAGCAGTGCCGAACGCGGTACTGTGGCTGCTGCATGACAACCCGCAGGCGACAGCCAACCTGCGCCGCGAAGCCACGCGCCATGGCATCGACCCCGACCGCCTGATCTTCGCGCCCAAGGCCAGCGTCAGCGACCACCTGGCCCGCCTGCCGCTGGCCGACCTGATGCTCGACAACTGGCCCTGCAATGCGCACACCACCGCCAGCGACGCCCTGTGGATGGGTGTGCCGCTGGCCACGGTGATCGGCGAGACCTTCGCTTCACGGGTGGCGGCGAGTTTGCTGACTGCGGTCGATCTTGAGAGCTTGGTGTTTGCCGACGCTGCCACGTACGAATCGGGCGTGATCGAGCTGTTGCAGCAGCCAGAGCGCCTGCGAGCGATGCGCGATCACCTGCAGCAGGGACGCTCGACGTTTCCGTTGTTCGACGGCGCGCGGTTCGCTGGCGACCTGGAGTCGCTGTACCGGCGGATGGTGGAGAGGTCTCGGGCCGGGTTGGGGCCGCAAGCGCTGGCGGCGGGGCCGAGCCAGTCTGATTGACGTGGCAAGACCGCGCCGGGATTCCGCCCCGGCAGGCGGGGTCTACCTTGCTGGCAGCGCGCCGGGTCTCGGCCCGGCTGCCGAGTAACTTTCTTCTGCTGGCACAGAAGAAAGTCACCAAAGAAGAGTGCCCGAACACCAGCCATTTGACCGGCTCGCTTCGGCTACACGCCTACTTCACAGGCTCTGGCTCGAGAACACTCTCCGAGCTACCGCCTCGGTTACCTCGCTCAGGTTCAAACATGCGGTCTCGCTGCGCCTCGACCCTGCGGGTCATCGGCTTGGGGTTCTTGTGCCAGAGCCTTTGACGTCCACCTGTAGCCGAAGCGTGGTCACCAAATGGCTGGTGTTCAGGGCCTCTTTTTGGTTACTTTTTCTGGCCCCGCAGAAAAAGTGACCCGCCTGCCGGGGCGGGACCCGGCGCGCTGCCCGCCAGGCAAAAAGGGGCCGAATAACCCACGTTTCGCCTGCTTGATCCAAGCACCACCAAGGGGCCGCCTGCCTAGGATCGATCCACCCGGCCATGCGCCGACAGTGAGACCGACCTATGACGACCCCCCTGCCCGCCATCCACATCGCTGTGATGCAACCCGCCGGCTACGTGCACTCGCTCGGGTTGCTTGATCAGGCGCGCTATGTGCGCTACCAGTTGCGGCGACTGGGCGCGACCGTGACGGTGGCGAAGAACCGGCTGCGGGAAGACTCACTGAACATCGTGTTCGGGGCCCACCTCGGCTTTCCGGAAAACTGGCGCCGGCGCCATGCCTGCATCTTCTTCAACCTGGAACAACTGGGCGACGGTGGCGCAGCGGTCAGCGAGGCGTACATGAAATTGCTGCGCACCTCAGCTGTTGCCGACTACGACGCCTCCAACGTCAAGGCCTATGCCAACGATCCGGCCGACGTACCACTGCTGCCGTTCTTGCATGCGCCCTACCTCGAATCGGCGGAGACCGTGCCGCTGGCCGACCGGCCGATCGACCTGCTCTTCTTTGGCAGCATGAATGCACGCCGGCGCGCATTCATCGACCGCATCGAAGCAGCTGGCGTCTCGGTGGCGATGTTCGATCACCCGCTGTATGGCGCCGAGCGCGATGCCTACATCCGGCAATCGAAGGCGGTGCTCAATTGCAGTTTCTACGACAGCGCACGCTTCGAGCAGGCGCGTGTATTCCAGTGCCTGTCGATGGGCACACCGGTGATCTCGGAGCGGCGCGCTACCGCGCAAGCCCCGGCCGCCTTCGACGACGCCGTGTTCTGGATCGATCCGGCCGGCCGCGCGCTCGAATCGTTCTTCAGCCAGCACTTCGCCACGCCGGCTTACTTCGATGAGGCGCAGCAGCGTCTGGCGGCATTCCGTGAGCATGACCCGATCGATGACTATGCCGAGCTGCTGTTGTTTGGCGTCGGTTTCCTGCAGGGCCACGGCATCAACCGGCTGGGCAGCGGCGACAGTGGTGCATGGCGACCGACGCAGATCAACTTGGGCTCGGGCAAGGACTACCGCCCCGGCTGGCTCAATCTCGACGTGCAGGATCGCGCCGAGCCCGACGTGGTGCTGGATCTGGGCGCGCCGCTGTCACTGCCACTGACGCTGGACAGCCGCTACGGTGGACAGATCGAGCTCGCCGCAGGGTCGATCGAGGTGCTTTACGCCAACAACGTGCTGGAACACGTGCCGACCCTGACACTGATGATGACCAACGTGCTCACCTTGCTGAAGGACGGTGGTCGGTTCGAGATCGAGGTGCCGTACGAGCACGCCATGACCGCCTGGCAGGACCCGACGCACGTGCGCGCGATGAACGAGAACTCGTGGATCTATTACATCGAGTGGTTCTGGTACCTCGGCTGGTTCGAGCACCGCTTCGAGATGATCGGCTCCAGCTATCTGGACCTGAAGCTGCAGCCCTGCAGCAAGGAAAACGCCGCGTTCATGCGTGTGGTGCTGCGCAAGGTCGAGACCACGGCCCGCGAACGCACGCTCGCACGCACGATGCAGGCCGACCTGCGGCTGCCTGAGGATGCCGTCCCGTACGACGACGCCGCAGAGTCCGATGGCGCCGATGCCCTGCAGCAAGAACACCCGCCTTTGAGCGCATCCGCTCAGACCGCTCAAAGCAGCTCGCAGGTGGCTCTGGCCGACTGATTGCCTGCGGACCTCGACACCACCGGACTGCTGCCCATGGTCATCACTGCCAACCCTCCCGCTGCATCGCGACCTGCGGTCGAAGTCATCGTTCGCGGCCAGCCCACGGCGACGCACGAACCTCCTCGGCCACTCGACCCGCTGCTGCTCAACGCCCTGCCCGATGCGCGCCATGTGCTGGGCATCGGCTGCAGTGCCGAGCTGGCCAACGCCTACCGGCAAGCGCATCCCCAGGCGCACTGGCATCACGCCCATGACGCCGCGACACTCCCAGACGTGGGTAGGCACTGCGATCTGGTCGTGCTCGGCTCCGGGCTGGGGGGTCGTGACGCGGCTTGTGCCTTGCTCAGAAGCCTGGAACGGTTCACCAGCGCAGACACCACGCTCGTGCTCCAACTGGAGAACGGCGCTTCGCTCGCGACCATCGAACGCATCATCGAGGCGGACCTCAGTGACGCCTTGATCGCCGGGGCCGCCGATGTCCGCACCCAGTCACCGGCGTCTGTCTACAAGCTGCTGATGGATGCCGGCTGGATGCCCACGTTGGCAGGGCGGCGCGATGCCGAGCCCAGCAGCGCAGGCATCGCGGCGGCGGCGCTGTCGATCGCCGAACTGCTCGACATTCCGCGGGGGACGGCGCAGCGCACGCTCACGATCAACCAGTTCGTGATCTACGCAAAGCGGCCATTCGCTGCGCCACCGCAGTCGCCTGTGGTGGCGAACTTCACCGTCGTGGTGCCGACGACGCGAGAGCGGCAGCTGCGCCTCAACATCGAGCGATCGCCCGGTCTGCGCGAGGTCGATGCGCGCATCGTCTCCTGCCGCCATGCGAGCGATGCAGCAGAAGCGCTGCAAAAGGCCCTGCCAAGCTGCGAAGCCGACTGGGTGCTGCTGTGCCATCAGGACGTTTACTTCCCCGCAGGCTTCGGC
This sequence comes from Burkholderiales bacterium Ga0077547, assembly GCA_001464195.1. Classification (GTDB taxonomy): domain Bacteria; phylum Pseudomonadota; class Gammaproteobacteria; order Burkholderiales; family Burkholderiaceae_C; genus PBB1. The sequence goes on along the minus strand of LNEY01000017.1, from coordinate 24,838 downwards.
CAGCGCCTCCACGCGCTGCTGGCCAGCATCCCAGCCGCCGATCGCCAGCGCGCGCTGATCGGTTTCGTTGGCGTGGGTGTCAATGCAGGCTCACGCTCTTACGAACCTGCAGGCTTCGTGATCGATCGGCTGCACGCTGCCGATCACCCGGCATCGGACAAGGCGGTGTCGATCGACGAGCTGGCCATCGTGATGGCACGCGACTCCATCCACCGCATCGACCCGGCGCTCGGCTGGCATCTGTGGGGCACCGACCTGTGCCTCACGGCGATCTGTCAGCACCAGGTGTTCCCTCAGATCGTGCGGCTGCCGCTGTTCCACAACTCGGTCACCGATTACCAGTTGCCGGCAGGCTTCTTCGATTCGGCTGCGCTGCTCGCGCGCAAGCACGCCAGCTTCGGCCCGATCCCGACCCTGTGCGGCACGATCGATGCCAACTTCCTGAGCCAGGCGCCCAACGCACCGGCTGATCCACCCACAACGCCGCAAGTGTCGACACCCACCCCGACAACGCCCTCGCTGCACCGGTGCACCGCCCAGCGCGAGCTGCTGGTCGACGACATCGACCAGGAGATTGCGAGCCACCTGGCCCACAGCGAGTATCCGAACGCGATGCGCTCGATCGCTGCAGGCGTGCACCACACCTACCGGCGCCCTGAATTCGAGCGCGCCGCCCTCTACTACCCGCAACTGGACCGACACATTGAGCAGTTGGCCAGGCATTTGCCTGTCGCGAAACTGGCCCCTGGAAAGGGACGCCGGGGCGCGGCCCCACGCAGCGGCGCGCTGATCATCGCGACCGAACTCTACGAACTGGGCGGACACTCCCGCGTGCTGGAAGACATCTCGCACGAGGTGGATCGCGCGGTGGTGGTGTTGACCGACTTGTTCGACACCTATCAGCGCCAGCCAGAGCTGATCGACAAGCTCACACAGCGTTTCAAGCACTGCACGCTGGTGGTGGTGCCTGCCGGATCGGGCTGGGCCAAGGCGCAGAACCTGCGCCGGTTTGCCGACGCCATGCGACCGCGACACATCCTTTACTTCGGACACCACCAGGACCCGATCCCTTACGTGGCCACGCTGTCGATCCCGCAGACCCGCAAGGTGCTGTTCCACCATGGCGACCACAACCCCAGCCTGGGCTGCACGATCGCAGGTCTGGTTCATGTGGACCTGAGCAAAGGCGCTCAGGACATCTGCGCGAGCCACCTGCCTGCGTCGCCGCGCCTGCTGCCTTTGCATGCACCGGACCACGGGTTGAAGGTGTTTCCCGAGGTGGCAGGCAACGATTTCTCGGTGGTCGGCTCCGGACATCCTGCGAAGTTCATGCGCCACGGCCCGCTGGCCTTGCAGCTGATCGTGCGGGCCGCCTTGGGTGCCGTGCGCGGCGCCTATCACCACATCGGCCCGCTGGACGAGGCCTGGGTGCAGGAGATCCGGCAGTACCTGGGCGCTCAGGGCATCGACCCGGGTCGCTTCGTGCACCACGGTCTGGTGCCATCGCTGTGGGACCATCTCAAGACACTCGATGCCGCGGTCTACATCGGCTCTGCGCCGATTGGCGGAGGCCGGGCCGCCATTGAAGCGCAGGGGTGCGGCTATCCGCTGGCCTACTTCGAGAATGCACAGGCTTACGGCCTGGCCGACAACGAGAGCCTGTATGCCAGTCGCAGCCTGAAGTGGGGAACGCCCGACGAGCTCGCTACGGTGCTGGCCTCGGTTGGACCCTCACACCGGGCACTGAGCCAGCAGGCACGGCAGCTGTACCTCGACACGCATTCGCACCGTCAGTTCAAGCAGGCGCTGAAGCAAGTGCTTCAGGGGTGAAGCCGCAGCGGGCGGCCCGGGTTGGTTGCCTGTTGACTGTCGTCGTGCGCAGAGCCGAGGCCGGCGCTGGTCAGGACGACAGGCGCGCGCGGACGGCCAGGTTGGCGGTCATCGTCACCGGCAGGCGATCACCCAACTGATTGAGTGCCTGCACCAGTGCCGGCGAGTGGTCCAGCATCATGCCGTTGGGCAGGGTCTTCAGGAAGAAGCCTCGGCGATCGAACGGCTCGAATCCGGCGTCGAGCAGATCGGCTTCGAGTGAGGCCAGGTCATAGACGCGCTGGTGACCGACCACATGGTCGCGCGCGCTGAGTGTGTCGAGGGCCGGCTGCAACCCCATCAGCACGGCGAGCTGCCGGTGCAGAGAGTCCCGGTTGGGCACCACCACCACCAGCTCACCCTCCGGTCGCAACCAATGGCGCAAATGGCGCAACAACGTCACTGGCTCGTCCACATGCTCCAGCACATGCAGCGCGAGCAGCTTGTTGCAAGGCTCCTGAGGTCGGTACGCCTCGAACAGCGCATGGGCGGCGTCGACCTCGGGGTGCTTCTCACGCATCAAGTCGACCAGGCTTTGTGCGCCTTCGACCACCGTGTAATGCCCTGCTCGCGGCGCCAGGCGGCTCAGCGTGATGCCTTCGCCGTAGCCCAGCTCAATCACGCGATCGCTCGGTGCGATCAGCGTCTGAAGCCAATCGCAACAATGCTGCTGGCAAATGTCCTCGATGAACTTGTCCGGGACCTGGTCATTGAGGTGATATTGCCGGGCAATCCGCTCCAGCTCTGCTTCTCGCGTGTTCATTCGAATTCCTCGGCCATCTTCAATCCCTGGATGATCTGGTCGTTCATCGACGTCGCGCCATAACCGAGCAGGCCGCCCGTCAACCGCGCACCGGGCGCGATCGAGGCCAGTTCGGTGTGCGCTGCGGCAGAGCGATCGATTTCCTCGGCTGTCGGCAGCACCAGTGCATTCCGGGCCGTCACCGTCTTGAGCACTTGCACGGCATCGTCGCCTGCCAGGCTCAGCAGTTGCCGCAGCTCGCTCAGCAGGATGTCCTGCTGCGTGCGGCCGTTCGCCAGGTACAGCAGGCTGTCGGGGCTGGCCTCGACCACGACGCGGTGCCACGGCGGATCACGGTCAGCCAGCGCATCCTGGTCGGTGAGTCGGTAGGTGGCCAACGCCTCGTCGACGACCATCAGGCAGGCGGTGTGCCGATGAATAGCCTCTGCACGCACCAGGCAGAACATCACCACGACCGACGCTGCCAACGGCGCGGACAGTGGTGCCAGGCCGAACAGCGCCCGCGCCCGCTCGACCGTCAGTCCGAGCGCGAGCCGATCGGAGGTCACGCTGCCTGAGGCTGTGGTGGCACACCAGCCATCCTCGTCATGCTGGAGCGACGTGGTCGGCTCGGCAACGATGCGCACCCGGTCACTGTTCGAGACCTGATCGCACAGGCGCGCCACGAGGTCGCCGATGCACCCGGTGTGGCTGGTCCAGAACGGGTACTCGTCGATGCCGATGGGGTCGCCGCGCAACGCTGCGGTCAGCGTCTCCGGGTAATACAACGGTGCCCAGGCCGCGCGGTGGTAGCGCGCCAGCAGCACCTCGGATCCATGCCCGGTCAGCTTGCGTACGAAGGGTTCGATGAAGCGGGCCTGCAGCGCATCGCCGTGATTGGCTTGGGCCGCATCGGCATAGCTGAGTTGCTCGTAGGCAGCGCCGGTGTTCTTGTGGGTCGCATGGCGTGGATCGTCTCGCCCGAGTTGCGGCGGTGAGGCCACGTTCGCACCCCGAAACACATCCAGCCGGTTGGTGATCAAGTAGTCGGGCACGAAGCGGCCTTCGACCAGACACTCGGGGGTCGGTGCGCGCACGAGTGGCTCGCAGGCGTCAAGCCACGCTGCGGCCCGGTCGGCAAAGCGGGTCCAGTCGTTGCGCTGAAGCGGGTCGTAGGTGTTCAGTCGCGCGTGCGCGGCGGTGGGGGCCAGCTTTTCCAGCAGCACCATCCCGACGTCGAAGCGCGCCTCGCCGATCTGCGCACCGGCAAAATGGCCGCCCAGCGGCTTGCCGTCGGTGATCAGGGTCGGCCGACGCCCGCGCCGGACCAGCTCGACGGCAGCCACCAGCAGCGCCATGTTGTTGCCGATGAGCAGCGGTTCATCCATCAGACAAGCTCGCATTGACCCAGATCTCGGAGCCCAGGTTCGGCTCGATCACGGCCAACTGGTCCAACCCGTCGAGCATGGCGGGCGTCATGAAGCCTTGATCGACCAGCTGCTGCATCTGGGCGTGGGTGAAAGGCTTGACGAACAGGCTGCCGCTGTCGGTGACCTGGAAGCCCGCGCGATTCAACTCTGCATGGAGTGTCTGGCTGTCATAGGTGCTGCGCTGCTGCATCGTCAACTGGGTCAAGGACAGCGCTTTCGGGCTGTCGATCAGGCCCATGGCCACGGCCAGCAGGCGGTGCAGCGAGTGCGCATTCGGGACGCTCAAGTGCAGCACCGTGCCCGGATCGCAATGACGACGGACTGCCGCCAACAGGGACTGCGGGTCGTCGACCTCGTGCAGCAGACAGCCCACCACCACCATGTCGAAGCGCGCCGGGGACAGATCGGCCGCCTCGAGAAATGCCTCGATCACGCGAACGTCGGGGCGACCGGCGGCGGCGCGGCGCGCTTGCTCGGCGAAAGCCGGCGCGGGCTCGACGACGGTGATGGCCATGCCTTCCAGATCGCTGAACAGTGGCGCGTGCCCGCAGCCAACTTCGAGCAGGCTGGCCGGCCGATGACGCGCGATCTCCGACAACACGCGGCGCCTGCGGTAGCTGGCCTGGATCGGTTCGAACGGCAAGCGATCGTAGGAGGCCGTGTACTCGACGATGTTTCGACTCATGGCAGGCTCAGTGTCGGTCGCCGCATCAGAGCGCCTTGAGCAGGCGCAGCTTCAAGGACTCGGTGAAGCCCAGGCCCCGCTTGAACTGGATCAACCCGTGGTGAGGTTCGCAGTCGACGGTGGATGTCCCGGCATCGAGCAGCCGCAAGCCTTCCTGCTGGCCATAGCGGTACACCGCATCGGCGATGCCGACCACGGGACTCAGCGTGGCATACCCGGGCTGGTCACCCCAATAGAAAACGTACAGGACGCCATCGCCCAGACGCAGGCACAGCGCTGCGGCGGCCAGACGCGGGCCATCGCGGCTGCCAAACAGCACGACGGCATCGGGAAATCGCTCGGCCATCGTCTGCAGTTGTGGCAGCGACATCGACATGGCATGTCCCTTGGCCAAGCGGTTCGCTTCGATCACTTCATACACGGCAGCCAAGTCCTGCAAGGGCAGTTGCTCGGTCAGCAGGCCCTCGCGCTCGCACTTGCGCAAGCGCTTCAGATTGCCGTAGGTCATGCGCTCAGTCAGGCTTTGATCGGTGATCACCATGCTGTGGTTGAGATCGCACTGGGAAATGGCATAACCCCGAGAGCGCAGCAGGTAGACCTGGTTGGTGAACGCCACGGGGTCGTGCGCCATCGGCGCGGGCAAAACCTCGATCTGGCGGGCACCGCGATCGATCAGGCTCTGCGAGGCGGCGTCATGAAAGGCGCCAAGGTCTTCCAGGGACACCCCTGACTCCAAGGCAAAGCCGGCGTAGGTGCCTCGCGCCGGGCTGCGCCACAGACCATCGGGCAGCGGCGTGAAATGAATGCTGGCCACCACGCGCTGGCCATGCGCCCATTCGAAGTAGACGCCGCGGTCTCCCGCATGCAGCTCGAAGAAGGCTCGACTCTGGAACAGGCTGCGCGACAACCCGATGCTGTCGCACGTCGGGTCGGCACTGATGAGTAGACGTTGTTCAGCCATGGCCAGTTTCAGATTTGTCTGCCGATTGAACTGCTGAACGCCACTCGCCAAAGCGAAGAAACAGGTCGGGTTTGACCGACTTATCTGGCCGAGCGTCCGGTAGCGGCAGCCCTAGACTGAATCTCAAGCGTCATCCCGCCACTGTCTGGCGATCGCGTTCTCGAACACCTGCGCACCACTGCCTGCACCCACTGACACCGAAGGGAGCGCCACCATGGCCATCGCCGACTGCCGCATCATCGACATGCCCCGCATCCAGGATCCGCGAGGCAACCTGACCTTTGTCGAAGGAGGGCAGCAGATCCCGTTCGACATCAAGCGCGTGTACTACCTCTACGATGTGCCGGGCGGCTCCGAGCGCGGAGGCCATGCGCACCTGGGCTTGCACCAGTTCGTCATCGCCATGTCAGGCAGCTTCGACATCGTGCTCGACGATGGGTTCGAGAAGAAGCGCATCCATCTGAACCGCTCCTACCTGGGCTTGTACCTGCCGCCGATGACCTGGCGCGAGCTGGACAACTTCTCCTCCGGCAGCGTCTGCATGGTGCTGGCCTCGGAGCGCTACGACGAGGCCGACTACCTGCGCGACTACAGCGATTTCATGGTGCAGGTGCACGGCAATCGACGCAAGGCCGTGCGCGAAGCGGCGCAGGCGACCGGTGCGCTCGCCGAAAGCATGGTCTGATGGCCGACGTGCCGGTTCCGTTCCTCGACCTGCAACGCATCAACGAGCGGCACCGCGCGGCCTACCAGGCCGCCCTGTCACGGGTGCTGGACAGCGGCCGTGTGTTGCTGGGTGAGGAGACCGCCGCCTTCGAGCGCGAGTTCGCCGCCTGGTGCGGCACCTCGCATTGCGTGGGCGTCGGCAACGGCTTCGATGCCTTGCACCTGGTGCTGCGCGCCTGGGGGATCGGCGCCGGCGACGAGGTCATCGTGCCCTCACACACCTTCATCGCCACCTGGCTCGCCGTGAGCGAGGTAGGCGCCGTGCCGGTTCCCGTTGAGCCAGCACCAGAGGGCTGCAACATCGATCCGGCCCGTGTCGAGGCGGCCATCACGCCGCGGACCCGGGCCATCATCGCGGTGCACCTCTACGGCCGGCCCGCCCCGATGCGCGAGTTGAGTGAGATCGCTCGACGCCACGGGTTGAAGCTGCTGGAAGACGCGGCACAAGCACACGGCGCGCAGCTGGGCGGCCGACCGTGCGGCAGCCTCGGTGATGCAGCGGCCTTCAGCTTCTATCCGGGCAAGAACCTGGGCGCCCTGGGCGACGGCGGCGCGGTCACCACCAACGACCTGGCGCTGGCAGAACGGGTGCGACGGATTGCCAATTACGGCTCCAGCGTCAAGTACCAGCATGAACTCGCAGGGGTCAATTCACGCCTGGATGAGTTGCAGGCGGCCTTTCTGCGCGAACGCTTGCGCGTACTCGATGCAGACAACGCCCACCGCCGTCGCGTGGCGCAAGCGTACCTGGCCGGATTGGCCGGACTGCCGGGCCTGACCTTGCCAGCAGGCGACGAGGCCGATCGAATCTCGGCATGGCACTTGTTTGTCGTTCGCCACACTCACCGCGATGCACTGGCGGAACTTCTTGCCGCACGCGGTGTCTCCACCTTGGTGCACTACCCATTGCCGATCCATCGCCAAGGTGCTTACGCAGACACGCTGCTGTCACAACAAAGTCTGCCTTTGGCAGACGCCTGGGCGCGCGAAGCGCTCAGCCTGCCGATCGGCCCGACCCTCACCGACAAGGAAGTGGGCAGCGTGCTGGCGGCGGTGCGCGGCGCCTGCGCGGAGCTCAGCCTCCCCTGAATCACGCCCCGCGTGGCCGTTTCGAGCGGCCCGCGTGAGTTCTCCGCTGTCATCTTGCTCAAAGCGTGCTCCGATTAAACTCCGGGGCGGCGTTCGACTGTTGGTCAGTGCTGTCCCCAACACTTGACCTCGTCGAACAGCATGCAACCAGCCACGTCAAGTTCGGTACCGAAGGCCACCCTGCAGGATCCGCTTGCCTCCGCTCGCCGGGACGGTGTCAACTCACAGCCCCTGTCAGCGTTGTCTGTACAGATGAAAAAACTTCCTGGGTCTGAGCCCGTGTTACCGATCGTCTTGATACACGGCCTGCTCAGCACGCCACGCGAGTTCGGACTGATTTCGCTGCCGCTGCAGTCGCGAGGGGCGCCACTGATCATCCTGAACATCCCGGGCTACACCGAGGGTGATCGCAGCCAGTTCAAGCGCTGGTCGTCGTGGGTCAATGCGGCGGCCGATGCCATCCGGGAGCAGTTTGGAGCCGGCCAACCCTTCGTCCTGGGTGGGCTTTGCTCGGGCGGCATGGTGGCAGCCGCGGTGGCCGCCCGTGGCGAATTCAATGTGCGATCGCTGGTGATGATGTCGCCGAGCTTTGGCTACGACGGCTGGGCACGGACCCGGTGGTGGGGCTGGCGCAAGGCGGCTCATGCGCTCGGCGTTGATCGCTGGATTTCGGTCCGCGAAACAGAACCTTACGGCATCAAGAACGAGAAGATCCGAAAATGGGTGGAGCGTGACATGCATCTGCGCGCCTCCAGCGCGGCCGGGCCGTCCACCCTTCCGCTGTGGGCGATCAACCAGTCCGAACGGCTCATGCGTCATGTCAAGCGACAGTTTCCGCAGCTGCGCATGCCGACCGTGGTGATGCATTCGCGTCTCGACGAGATCTGCAGCCTGGGCCTCGTGAAGCGGGTTTTCGACACCCTGCCTGTGGGCCCGAACCGTCTCGTGGTGTTCGACAATTCGTACCACATGATCACCATCGACAATGATCGTCAACAGGTCACCGCCGAGTTGCTCAAGTGCTCGGGCCAAGGGGATCGAAGCGCTGGGCACCCCATGGACGCCGCCGCCAACGCGCCCGACATGAATCCGGCTCCTGCGCAGACCACAGCCGACGCCCACACAGGAGTGCTCCTATGTCCAACACCATGACCGAATTGCTGGGGTTGATCAAGAAAGCCTATGACATTGACCCGTCGACGATCGATCCCCACAAGCCGCTCTCGGAGTTCGGGCTGGATTCCCTGGCGCTGGCGGAGTTGATGTTCAACATCGAAGACCACTTTCACATCGATTACCCCGAGTCCCGCACGGGCGTGCAAACGCTGGCCGAACTGGCCCAGGTGGTCGACGAGGTGCGTGCCGCAGTCGCCGAGAAATGACCGGCGCCACCCCGCGCATGCGTGAGGTGGTGATCTCCGGCCTCGGGCTGGTGTCTCCTCACGGTGACGATCTCGGACCGGTCTTCGAGGCGATGCTCCAGGGCCGCTCGGCCATCGCCTTGTGGAACCGCGACGGCATGCCGCCGGCCGCGGTCGCCAGCGCTGACTTCTCACCGGAGCGCTGGTTCACCAAGTTGCAACTGGTTGGGGTGGACCGCGTCAGCCAGATGGCCGTGGCCGCCTCCGAGCTGGCCCGCGCCGATGCGCGCTGGTCTGAAGGCATCGACCCCGAGCGCGTCGGGGTGTACATCGGCAGCGGCATGGGCGGTGCGGCAGCACTTGAAGAGGGCTACGAAGCCTCTCGAACGGGGCGCCGGGTCTCGCCGCTGACGGTGGTCGCGGCGATGACCAACGCGCCCGCGGCCCACATCGCCATCCGCGCGGGCGCGCAAGGTCCGGTCTACACCTACTCGGTGGCCTGCGCGTCTTCTGCCGTGGCGATTGCCGAAGCAGCCAAGGCGATCGCGGCCGGTGAAATCGACATCGCCATCGCCGGCGGCGCCGAAGCCTTGCTGGTGCCAGGCGTGGTGCGCGCCTGGCAAGCACTGCAAACGCTGGCCACGCCCGACCCCATCGATCCGGGTCAGTCCTGTCGCCCTTTCGACGCCAACCGAACTGGTTTCGCACTGGGCGAGGGCGCAGCGATGCTGGTGCTCGAATCACGCGAGCACGCCTTGGCCCGGCAGGCGCCGGTGCGCGTTCGCTTCGCCGGCAGCGGTGTCAGCTGCGACGCGCAGCACATGACCAAGCCTAACGCGCCAGGCCAGGTGCGTGCGCTGCGCAACATGCTCCGTGCGACCGGCCTGTCGCCGCGCGACATCGGCTATTGCAATGCCCACGGCACGGCCACACGGGTGGGCGATGGCGTTGAATGCGACGCCTTGCGCAGTGTCTGGGGCTCGGACATCGATGGTCTGCGGGTCAGCTCGACCAAGGCCATGCACGGCCACCTGCTGGGCGCCGCCGGGGCCCTGGAAGCCGTCGTGACCGTGCTCTCGCTGCAGCAGCGGCATGCGCCGCCGATGCCCAGCTGCCAGACCCCCGATCCAGCCTGCGCCGTCCCGTTGATCCGTGAATCCGCCGCCTCGCTGCCGGGTCTTCAGGCCGCGATCAGCAACTCGTTTGCCTTCGGTGGCACCAATGTCGTGTTGGCCTTCGCCCGCGACGACTGAACGCAGCCGAACTACTTCGGCGTTTCAGCAGGATTGGCGGGCAGAAAGCGGACCAGCACCCGCTGGCCGACACGCAGGGCCTTGTCGTCCAGTTCCAACAGGCATTCGACCACCCGGTTGTCAGCAATTTGTTCGCTGCCCGCCGTGTCCGGCGCGCGAGGTGGACCGAACACCTCGCCGACATTCAGCACCCGCGCGCCATGCACCACGCTGCCTTCTGCCACCGAGACCACCTCGGCCCGCATGCCCACCTGGACACGGGTGATCAGCGCTTCATTGAGGTCGGCGCGCACGATGCGGGGGCCGTCAGGCAGCAGGTGCAGCACCAGCCCGTGCGGCTCGACGTACTCCCCCACCTGCGCGATGCGTTGCACCACCCGGCCGTCCGCCGGGGCACGCACGGTGGCCGCCGCCATCACCTGCGTCGCCTGCGCGACCCGCTGTTTCTCGACCAGCACCGCGCTTTCCTGCGCCGCGAATTGCTGGCCGGCGTAGACGACTGCGAATCGGGCATCCTCCAGCGCCTGCGTGCCTGCCGTGCCCGGCTGCGGGGCGGCGATCACCCGCTCACGGCGGGCGCGCGCCACCAGCAGCTCCGTGCGCAGCACGTCGAGCTGAGCGACCGCGCGCGCGTGCTCGGCCTGGGCCAGTTCGAGCGCCATGCGCGGCTCGCGGATGTCGAGCTGCGCCAGCAGCTCGCCTTGCTTGACCGCAGCCCCGGGCTCGACACCCCAGCGCTCGATGCGGCCGCCATAGGGTGCAGCCACGCGAAGTAACCCTCCCGGCACATCGACGCGTCCACGCGCGATGGCGACATAGCGCTTGTCGGCGGCGCTTGCCGATGCGGAGGGTTCGGCTTGGTGGGCGTCGTCATGTGGGCCGCAAGCCACCAGTCCCGCAGTCAGCAGCAGAAGCGACCAGCGCACAGGGCCCGCGGAACGGGGGGGGAGAGTCTTCGTTTCCATCATGCAGATCCTTGCGCCGCGACGCGGCGTGTGTCGTCGAGCAGGCGCCCGTCTTCCATGTGCAACACGCGATCAGCATGCTCGACCACGCGCGGGTCATGACTGACGCACAGCACCGCCGCGCGGTGCGTGCGCGCGAGCCGGTGCAACAGGTCGATCACGATCTGCCCGTTGCTCGCGTCGAGCGCGCTGGTCGGCTCGTCGGCAAACAGCAACTGAGGCTGCTTGGCCAGTGCCCTGGCAATCGACACCCGTTGCTTTTCCCCGCCCGACATCTCGCCCGGACGCAACCCCGATCGCGCCGCGAGGCCGACCTCTTCAAGCGCCACCAACGCACGCTCACGGGCTTCGGTTTTCGAGAGCCCCAGCGCGCCCAGCGGCAGCATCACCTGCTCGACAGCGTCCAGTGCGCCGAACAGATTGAACCCCTGGAACACGAAGCCGGTGTGCCGCAGTCGGAATTGCTCCAGTGCGCGCGCGTCGAGTGACCACAGCGATTCGTCCAGCGCCAGCACCTCGCCCGAATCCGGCCGCGAGAGCCCGCTGAGCAAGGCGAGCAAGGTGCTTTTGCCACAACCCGAGGGGCCCGAGATCAGCGTGAGTTCGCCCACGGACACATCCAGGCTCAGCCCGCGCAGGATGGGGGTGTCCACCTTCCCGCTGCGAAAGGATTTCACCAAGTCGCGGCCGCGCAGTGCCACCGGCTCAGACGTAGGCGGCATCTTGAAAAGACCCTTGGTGTTCATCGCAGCAACGACGCCGGATCGGCGCTCCGCAGGGCCCGCACAGCGGCCCAACCCGAGATCATCGAAATGCCCAGCACCAGCACCACGCAGGCCAGGGCGGCCCAGGCGTCCAGGGCCACGGGCACGTGGTAGAGCTGGGCCAGCCGCAAGGCTGCGAACGCACCGACAGCCCCCAGCATCAGCCCGAAGCCACCGATCCACGTGGCTTGCTCAAGGACCACCCCCCGCAACGCCGGCACGCCGATGCCCAGCGCCTGCAGGGCAGCGTATTCAGCGGCCGAGCCAGCCACTGCCCCCATCAGCGTCTGACTGGTGATGACGGCGCCGACCAGGCTGACGATGATCGCCATGAACAACACCCCCAGGCCGGCGCCCGTGTCGAACAACCAGTAATCAGAGGCCTTCTTGGAAAACACCTTGCTGGTCCAGACCGCAAAACCGTGGGTCTTCCCCAGCGCCTCCAGGCGTGACCGGGCCGCTGTGGACTGAGACGGGTCGTGCAGACTCACCACATAGTACGGAACGCGCTCGTCGCCCGGACCCGCAAACTGCAGCTTGGCCGCCGTTTCCAGCGACGTCAGCATGTGCACACCGCCCAGCGTGCGCAGCCCGGAGATTGTCCCGACGACCTGCACCGTGTGGCCGTTGATGCGCGGCCGATCACCCACCACCACGCCGAGCTTGTCGAGATCAGCCTCGTCGACGATCACCGAATCAGGTTGATCCAGCCGGGCCCGCATCGCTGCGGGCAGCACGCGCGCGAACAGCAAGGCATCGGCTGACGTGCTCACGCCCGAGACAAACAAGGTGATGGCGGCCAGGTCGGCGCGGGAGCGCCAGTCTGCTTCCATCCAATTGAATGCCTCGACGCGCTTGACCGCTGGGTCCAGTCGCAGCCAGACCTCGGTGTCCAGGGGCAGGATGCGGCCCTGCTCGACCGTGGGTGTCTTCGGGTTGCCTACCCACAAGTCCCCGCGTGATGAATCGATGTAGACCGCCGCGCTGCCGAAGATGCCCAGCACCAACGCTGACTGCACCAGCAGCAGCAGACCGGAAAACGCCACCGCCACCACCGCGGGAAGGAAGCGCCGCCAGTCGTGCAACAGGGATTTGCGTGCCAGCGGGACGATCATGACGCCGGCGGCGACACGGCCATGCCGTCGAGGCGTCGCGGCCACACTGAGCAAGACGACATGTGGGGAACGTTCGACGCCATGGTCAAGATAATAGTGGTCTTGGATGAACGCACCTTCGGCGACCTCGCGCGCCCCGCGTCGATGCGATCGATGGAGTGCACCCTGGGAAGGGTCGCCGCAGCACACACAGGTACGCAGGCTCCGTGTAGGAATTTGCCTGACACGCCGGATGGCAAAAGAGGGACTCAAGCCACAGAGATGGCCTGATGTCAGCCCCCATCTCCGGTCTTCACAATCTGTTTCACGTTGCGACGAATTTGAAACCCGAAAAGCGAAACGAAACCCCGCCGCGACACATCGCCACCGAAGCCATGACCGCCGACCAGATCCTCACCGAAATCCGTGAAGCCAACCTGTCGTACCTGATGCTGGCGCAAAGCCTGATCCGCAGCGACCGCGAACAGGCCCTGTATCGCCTCGGCATCAGCGAAGAGAACGCTGCCTTGCTGAACCTGATGACGCCGGCGCAGATGATGAAGATCGCCTCGGGCAACACCCTGCTGTGCCGCTTCCGCATGGATGACGACATGGTGTGGAGTCTGCTGACCAACCACGGCAAGGGTGCTGCCAACGACACCACCAGCCGCCTGCACGCCAGCATCCTGATGGCCGGCCGCCATCAAGAAGCAGCCTGACCTCAATACACCTCGCGGAGCCCACACCATGCGCAGCAAAAGCATCCTGACCGAAGCACGGCAAATCGAACGCGCCGTGACCCTCATTCACCTCGGTGCCCGCCTGCAGGTGCTGGAGAGCGAGACCGATCTGAGCTACGAGCGTCTGCTGCGCCTGTACAAGGAAGTGGCCGGCAAGTCCCCCTCCAAGGGACAACTGCCCTTCTCGACCGACTGGTTCATGACCTGGCAGCCGAACATCCATTCGTCGCTGTTCCTGAACATCCACGAGTACCTGAACAAGGTCGCCGAGATGGACGAGATCGACACCGTCATCAAGGCCTACCAGCTGTATCAAGAGCAGACGAAGGCTCAGGGCCTGGAGGAACTGCTCTCGGTGACACGCGCCTGGCGCCTGGTCAAGTTCATCGACAACGGCATGCTCACCATGACCAAGTGCTCGAAGTGCGGCGGCCACTTCGTGACGCACCCCCACGAAATTTCGCGCCACTACGTCTGCGGCCTGTGCAATCCCCCGGCGCGTGCGGGCAAGGGCAAGGCAGCGGGCGGCATCCAGCTGCACTGAATCTCACGTTTTCCCCCTGTGCCCCAGCCCGAGCGCTCAAGTCGCCGGGCGGCGCACCGATGAAACAGTTTCAGCGGTACCCCATCTTGGCCTGTTGTCTCCTCCTCGCACCCCGCGTGCGTTCCATCGGACCCCATCGGGTCCGTTTTTTTTGGCCGTAATGGCTGTCGATTAACCCGCTGATGCGGGCATCACGCCAGCGTGAAGCGCCACACACTCAAGGCGCGATCGATCAGGTCGATAAAGGAACAAGCGCGTCACGCCGGCCGCGCTGGGCACTCAATTCGGAAACTGTCTCAGCATGTTCGTACTCATCGGTTGGGGCCTGGCCATGGCCTGCATCTTTGGCGTGTACATCGTTCACGGTGGAAACATCCAGGTGATCCTGAAGGCGTTGCCGTTCGAAACGATCACCATCCTCGGCGCAGCGATGGGTGCGTTCCTGGCCACCAACCAGATGAAAGTCATCAAGGCCACCATCAAAGGCCTGGGCGCCTGCTTCAAGGGCAGCAAGTACAGCAAGGCGCGCTACATGGAAATGATGGCGCTGCTCTACGACATCTTGCAGAAGGCCCGCAAGGAAGGCCTGATGTCCATCGAACAGGATGTCGAAGACCCGCACAACTCGCCCGTTTTCAAAAAGTACCCGGTGATCGGCAATGACCACCACGTGGTCGAGTTCATCACCGACTACCTGCGCATGATGGTCTCGGGCAACCTCAACGCCCACGAGATCGAAAGCCTGATGGACAGTGAGATCGAGACCCATCACAACGAGGAGCACGCCGCCGTGGCTGCGATCGGGCGACTTGCAGGTGGTCTGCCCGCTTTCGGCATCGTGGCGGCGGTGCTGGGGGTGGTCAACACCATGGGCTCGGTCGGCCAGGCGCCAGCCATCCTGGGCGGCATGATCGCATCGGCACTGGTCGGCACATTCCTGGGCATTCTGTTGGCTTACGGCTTCGTCGAGCCCTTGGGCGGGTTGCTGGAGCAGAAGGTCGAAGACGGCTCGAAAGAGCTGCAGTGCATCAAGACCACGCTGCTCGCCAGCATGCAGGGCTACGCCCCGCAAGTGGCGGTGGAGTTCGGCCGCAAGGTGCTGTTCTCGACCGACCGCCCGACGTTTGCCGAACTCGAAAGCCATGTGAAGGGGAAGAAATGAGCCCCCACGTCGCTTCGCTCGCTTGGTTTGAACGGAGCGTCTGATGGCCGGCGATTCGAAAAAGCTCCAACCGATCATCATCAAGCGGGTCAAGAAGGCCAGCCATGGTGCGCACGGCGGTGCGTGGAAGATCGCCTACGCCGACTTCGTGACGGCGATGATGGCGTTCTTTCTGTTGATGTGGTTGCTGGGATCGACCACCGAGGGCGACAAGAAAGGCATCTCCGACTTCTTCTCCTCGCCGCTGAAGGTATCGCTCAGCGGCGGTTCGGGCTCGGGCGATTCGGCCCACGTCCTCAAGGGCGGGGGCCAAGACCTGTCACGCACCGAAGGACAGGTCAAGAAGGGCGAGACCGCTGGCAAGCGCGCCACGATCAACCTGCTGGCCTTGAAGTCAGAACAGCGCGCCGCCGAGAGGGTGCGGCTCGAAGAACTGAAGCAGCGGGTGCAGGACGTGCTGGCGGCCAATCCGCGACTCGCGTTGATGCAATCGCAGATCCGACTGGACATGACGCCCGAAGGGCTGCGCATCCAGATCGTCGATGCCGACAACCGCCCGATGTTCGACAGCGGCAGCTCGATGGTGAAACCGTACATGCGCGAACTGCTGCAGATCATCGGCGAGGTGCTGGCAGAGGTGCCCAACCGGCTGACGCTGGAAGGTCACACCGACGCCCAGCCCTTTGGCAGCGGCGAACGTGGCTACAGCAACTGGGAGCTGTCGTCCGACCGCGCCAACGCGTCACGCCGCGAACTGCTGACCGGGGGCCTGCCCGACACCCGGGTACTGCGCGTGCAAGGGCTGGCATCGAGCCGCCCACTGCCTGAGACCGACCCGCTGAGCCCGACCAACCGGCGCATCAGCATCATCGTGATGAACCGCGACGCCGAGGATCGCTTCTTCAGCAACCTGTCAGAGCCCGAGGAGCCAGCACCACCGGCCGACGAGCCACCCGCCGGGATCGAACTCTCCTCAATTTCGGCGGCCACCGCCCGATAGAACCCTTCATTCACCTTCTGTTTGCCCCTTCCGAGGACAGCCATGAGCCACTCGACCGACATGAAATTCCTGATCGTGGACGACTTCTCCACCATGCGACGCATCGTGCGCGGCCTTCTGAAGGAGATTGGCTACAACAACGCCGAAGAAGCCGAAGACGGTGCGGTCGCACTCGGCATGTTGAAGAACCAGAAGTTCGACTTCGTGGTCAGCGACATCAACATGCCCAACATGAACGGCTTTGATTTGCTGGCCGCCATCAAGAAGGACGATTCGCTCAAGCACCTGCCGGTGTTGATGGTGACCGCCGAAGCTCGCAAGGAAGACATCGTGCGCGCAGCGCAGGACGGCGCCGCGGGCTACATCGTCAAACCCTTCACGAAGGCGACGCTGGAAGAGAAGGTGCAGAAGATCATGCAGAAACTGGCCGCCACGGCGTAAAGAGGACGGCCACCATGAACATGAACGAACTCGCGAGCGTGGGTCTGCCGATGGATGCCTCCGCGGCAAACGCCGGGGCCGTAGGCGCCTCACCTGAAGTCTTCCAGCAACTGGGTGCGATCACGCGCCAGTTGCATGACACCCTGAGTCAACTCGGCGTGATGCCCAAGCTGCAGGTCGCAGCCGAAGGCCTGCCCGACGCGCGCAGCCGACTCAACTACATCGCCGAGAAGACTGGCGCCGCGGCCGAAAAGGTCCTGAACTCCGTGGACTGTGCGAAGGCCGACCACGCGCACATCATCGAAGAAACACGCCGCATCGCTGCAGCCATCGTCGCCGACCCGGTGAAGGCCGTGGCCTCGGGTTCGATCCTGAATTTCGTGACCGACGTCGAAAAGACGACCGCGCGCATCGATGCCCACCTGACCGACATCATGATGGCGCAAGACTTCCATGACCTGACCGGTCAGGTCGTCGCCAAGGTGGTGGCCCTGGCAGGTGACCTGGAAGACAGCCTGGTCAAACTGCTGGTGCAAGCCGCGCCACCGGAGCAAGTGCAGAAGGTCGAGCAGCATCTGCTGCAGGGACCGGTGGTCGACAGCACAGGTCGCACCGATGTGGTCACGAACCAAGGCGAAGTCGACGATTTGCTGGCAAGCCTGGGTTTTTGAATTCCCGCGTGGCGAACCCATGACATCGATCCCGATCATCCAATCGTCCGATTTCATGCCTCTGGATCCAGCGGATCCGCGCGCCGAGCCTTGCGACAGCTGCAAACCGGGCGAAAGCCTGGGATTCCAGTTCAGCTACGCGTTCCAACCCATTGTCGACATCGGCACCCGAAGCATCTTCGCGCACGAGGCACTGGTGCGCGGTCCTCAGGGCGAGGGAGCCCTCACCGTGCTGTCGAAAGTCAATGAGGCGAATCGGTATCGGTTCGATCAGGCCTGCCGCGCCAAGGCGATCAAGACCGCCGCTCATCTCGGCATGACGTCGAGGTTGTCGATCAACTTCATGCCCAACGCCATCTACAAGCCAGAGCTGTGTATCCGCGCCACCCTGGCCGCCGCAAAAACTCACGGTTTTCCGATCGACCAGATCATCTTCGAGACGGTTGAAGGCGAGCACATCAACGACGGCAAATGGCTCGCAGAGATCCTGCGAGAGTACAAACGCATCGGCTTTCTGACGGCCATCGACGACTTCGGTGCGGGCTATGCCGGGTTGAACCTGCTCGCAGAATTTCAGCCCGACATCGTCAAGCTCGACATGGAACTGGTGCGCAACGTGGACAACAGCAGCGCCCGCCAAGCGATCGCCAGAGGTGTGGCGAGGATGTGCGAGGAACTGGGCATCCGGATCATCGTCGAAGGCATCGAGACCTTGGGCGAATGGCGCTTCTTCCAGGACCTGGGCGTCCGGTTGATGCAGGGCTACCTGTTCAGCAAGCCGCTGTTCGAGTCATGCGCAACCGACGAGATGGTGAACTGGCCCGAGTGTCAGCCGGACTCGCCGCCGACCAATCCGTTGCGGATGGCATAAACCGTCATCTCGGAATTGTTCGTCAGCGCGAGCTTTTCCAGCACCCGCGCACGGTAGACGCTGACCGTCTTCGGACTCAGCATCAATTCTTCTGCGATGTCCGACAAACGCTTGCCCGACGCGATCATCACCAGCGTCTGCAATTCGCGGTCCGACAACTTCTGATGGGCTAATTCCGTCGTCGGCGTGGTCAGGCTCTCGACCAGCATCTGCGCAATTTCCGGCGTCACGTACTTGCGCCCTTGTGCCACCGTGCGCACGGCCGCCACGATCAGCGCCGGATCGCCGCCCTTGTTGACATAGCCGAAAGCCCCGGCCCTCAGCGCGCGGATCGCGTACTGATCTTCCGGATACATCGACACCACCAGCACGCGCAGCGTGGAGCCCTCCTCCTTCAACGCGTGCAGCACGTCGAGACCGCTGCGACCGGGCAGATTGATGTCGAGCACGAGGACATCGCAACTGGACTGGCGCAACAGGCTGCGCAGTTCACCGTAATCGCCCGCTTCCCCCACCACCCGGATGTCGGGCGCGTCCGACAGGGTGTCGCGGATACCTCGCCGTATCAGCGCGTGGTCATCGCAAAGCATCACGTTGATCATGACAACATCATAGGTCGCCCCATCCGGTCGGGTCATCGGCATCGGTGGCACTGCTCGCCACGCCTGCATCGACGAGGTTCATCGGCACCGACAGGATCAATGTGGTGCCGCTGGTATCGCTGCTCAGATCCACCCAGCCACCCACCGTGCGAGCACGCTCATGCAGCCCACGGATACCGAATGATTTCGCCTTCGCCAGATCGTCAGGCGCCAGCCCGCAACCGTTGTCGCTGATCTCCAGCGACAGCACGCCGCCGGCCATGGACAGGTCGATGGTCACCTGCGTGGCCTGTGCGTGCTTGCTGACGTTGGTCAGCGCTTCCTGCGCCGTGCGGTAGGCCACCAATGGCACGCCCGGTCCCAGCGGCAGCGACTGCTCCGGGGCGCGCAGGCTGCAAGTGATGCCGGTGCGCCGCTCGAAGCGCCCAGTCATCCACTGCAGGGCCGCCAGCAGTCCTTGTTCCAGGATGGCCGGGCGCAGGTTGTGCATGATGCGCTGGCTGGATTCGATGGCCGCCGTGACAGTCTCCAGCGCACCCTGGACGCGGGCCTGCACCTCGGGCGAGTCGCTGTGACGCGCGATCCAGGCCAGGTCGAACTTCAGTGCGGTCAGCGAGCCGCCAACATCGTCGTGGATCTCGCGGGCGATGGCCGTGCGCTCCATTTCGATGCTGGTCTGCAGGTGCTGCGCCAGTTCCTGCAAGCGCTGCTGTGACTCGCCGAGCTGGCGGTCGGCACGCTGTCGTGCACGCCGGGTTTCCGCGGCTTCGACCGCGTGCAGCACGGCCGGCACCAGACGTGCCAGGTTGTTTTTCAGCAGGTAGTCGCTGGCGCCGTTGCGCATCGCTTCGACAGCAGTCTCCTCGCCGATCTCGCCCGATACCAGCACGAAGGGAACGTCGTAGCCCCGCGCCATCAGCAGATCGAGCGCGACCAAGCCCGAAAACCCGGGCAGGTTGTAGTCGGACACGATCACGTCCCATCCTTGATCGAGGGCGAGCAGAAAATCAGCCTCGCTGTCGACGCGTTGCGCCTCGACACGCAGACCGCCGCGCTGCAGATGGGCCAGCGTCAATGCATGGTCGAGTTCCGAATCCTCGAGGTGCAGCAGGCGCAGCGGTGCTTCGACGGTCCGTGACGACATCCCATGAGTATGCCGCCTGGACTCAGGCGTCCCACGGATCGGTGGCGCGGGACGCTCTTCGCCTCACCCCAGCCCCGCTCTGCCGAAAACAGCCGGTGGAACCGCACTTTCATTGCGCTTATGTATTCGCGGCACGTGCCGAAAATCAATCAAACCCCACAGACGCCCCGGAACCACCCCAGCGTGCCTTGCGGCACCCCTCGCCGGTATGTGGCGACGACAGGCGTTATCACAGGGAGCACATCGCAGATGGAACATGCCAGACCCCAGGTCGAGCCCACGCACGCAGAACCAGCGTCCGCGCCGCTGATGCTCGCCGCCGATCTGCAGGATCACCTGATGATGGCGACCAACGACCTCGATCGCTTGCACACGCTGCTGGCGGATGCCTGCGAGACGTTGATGCAACGGTTCTACAGCGCCACCGAGCAGATCCACGCGCTGATGGATGCGCACAGCTCCGATGGCGATGACAAGCGCGATTCCGCGGCCTACCAGTCGCTGATGCAACAACTCGGCGGCGCCGTGACGGCACTGCAATTCCAGGACATGGCGTCGCAGTTGATCGTTCACACCAATCACCGGTTGCGCAGCTGCGTCGACACGCTGGCCCAAGAAGCCTTCGGTGACGACGACGAAGACGGCGCCAGCATGGTCGAAGCACCACCACAGCGACCGAATCCCGTCACGCAGGCGGAAATGGACGCCGGCTCCATCGAGCTGTTCTGACCCCCTGCGCGCCCCTGCCCCCTACCTCACGTTCCCCCGGAGACAGCAATGCACTCAATTCTTGCCGTGGACGACTCGGCCTCGATGCGCCAGATGGTCACCTTCACCCTGAAGAGTGCGGGCTACCACGTCGTCGAGGCCGTCGATGGCCAGGACGCGCTGGAGAAGTCCGGTCAACAGGATTTCGACCTCGTGCTGACCGACCAGAACATGCCCCGCATGGACGGCATCAACCTGACCAAGAACCTGCGCAATCACCCGAAGTTCAAGGCCACGCCGATCCTGATCCTGACCACCGAGTCCAGCGACCAGATGAAGCAGGCCGGCCGAAGTGCCGGTGCGACTGGCTGGATGGTGAAGCCCTTCGACCCGGCCAAGCTGATTGAAGTCATCAAGAAGGTGATTCGCTGATCCGCCTTGCGGCGCCCGACAACACACGCATCCGACGAGCAGGGGTGGGTAATGAGTGACATGAACGCAGATCAATCAGGCGGTGCAGGCATCGACCTGAGCCAGTTCTACCAGGTGTTCTTCGAAGAAGCCGGTGAGAACCTCGATCGCATGGAGCAGCAGTTGCTGGCCATCGACATCGAGGCGGCTGACGACGAGGAGCTGAACTCCATCTTCCGCTGCGCTCATTCGGTCAAGGGCGGTGCGGCGACCTTCGGCTTTGCCGATGTCGCCGAGCTGACCCATCAGATGGAAACCTTGCTCGACCGCTTGCGCCGCCACGAACTGGAGCCAACTGCGCCGATGGTCGATGTGCTGCTGCAGTCGGGTGACGCACTGCGCTCGCAGCTGGCACGCCACCAGGGTGCCGGTGGCGACCCCGTGGACACCAGTGAGCTGTTGATGAAGATCCGCGCACTGGTGTCTGGGCAGGCCCTGCCCGCATCTGCACCGACGGCTGTCATCGCCAAGCCCGTTTCCGTGCTCGCCTCCACACCTGTCGAGACCCCCGTACCAGCCACCTCCGCTGCAAAACTGGCGCGCGGCCTGGAGCTGCGTGTCGGTCCGCTGAATGATCCGAAAGACGCCGACAACCTGGTCGATCTGTTCAACGAAATCGTCGACCTCGGCACGATCGAGCCGCTCGATGGCGGCCAAGCCAGCGATGGCGTGCGTCGATTCAAGGTCGTCACCACCAGCAGCGACGAAGATCTGCTGGACCTGTTCACCTTTCATGTCGCCCGCGAGCAGGTCGCCTTGCTGCCGCTGACCGCGGGATTCGGTTTCCACGATGGTGCGCCAGGCGCACCACCCGTCGAGAATCCGCCCGATCCGGGATTCGGATTCTTCGACGACGCCCCCGGTGCGCCAGGCTCGACGGCAACAGCGAATGGTTCATCGCCCGCGCCGTCCGGAGCCAGCAGCGCCACCGAGAGCAACCCTGTCGCACCCACACGCGCAGCGGGCAAGACCGAAAAGGCCCCGGCCGCTGCGCTGGAGTCATCGACGCTGCGGGTGTCGGTCGAGAAGGTCGACCAGTTGATCAATCTGGTCGGCGAACTCGTCATCACGCAGGCGATGCTGGCGCAAAACAGCAAGCAGATCGACACCGGCCTGTACCAGCAGCTCGCCGCAGGTTTGGCCGATCTGGACCGCAACACCCGCGACCTGCAAGAGTCGGTGATGTCGATCCGGATGATTCCGATGTCGATGGTGTTCAGCCGCTTCCCACGCATGCTGCGCGACCTGGCGGCCAAGCTCGGCAAGAAGGTCGACTTCGTGACGCAGGGTGAAGCCACCGAATTGGACAAGGGCCTGGTCGAGAAGATCACCGATCCGCTGACGCACCTGGTACGCAACAGCTGCGACCACGGCATCGAAATGCCCGCTGACCGCCTGGCCAAGGGCAAGCCAGAAACCGGCACCATCACGCTGGCAGCCTCCCACCAGGGTGGCTCGATCGTCATCGAAGTGCGCGACGACGGCCGCGGGCTGTCGCGCGAGAAGCTGCTGCGCAAGGCCCGCGAGCGCGGCATCGACGCGCCCGACTCCATGACCGACAGCGAAGTCTGGAATCTGATCTTCGCGCCCGGCTTCTCCACCGCCGATGTGGTCACCGACGTCTCCGGCCGCGGTGTGGGGATGGACGTGGTCAAGAAGAACATCACCGCACTCGGCGGCACGGTCGACATCGAATCCGCTGAGGGTTACGGCATGCGCGTCTCGGTGCGCCTGCCACTGACGCTGGCGATCATGGACGGGATGAGTGTGGGCATCGGAGACGAGGTCTACATCCTGCCGCTGTCGTCGGTGATCGAATCGTTCCAGGTGCACGAGCACACCATCAAGACGGTGGGCGGCACCGGCCGCGTGGTCGAGGTGCGTGGCGACTACATGCCAGTGATCGACCTCGAACGCCTGTTCCACGTGCCGCGCGGCGGCGAAGAGAAGACGACCAGCATCATGGTCGTCGTCGAGGCCGAAGGTGGCCGCGTCGCGATGCTGGTCGACGAGTTGCTCGGCCAGCAGCAGGTGGTGGTGAAAAACCTCGAAGCCAATTACCGCAAGGTCGACGATGTATCGGGCGCCACCATCATGGGCGACGGTCGTGTGGCCTTGATTCTGGACGTGGGCAGCTTAGTGAGGCGCTCACGTCACTGAAGTCGGCGTTTCGCAGTTCCACCGCAGCGGAGTGCTGCGGATATCGCAAGGAGACCCACATGGCTCTGAATCATTTCAATATCGGTCAGCGCATTGCGCTCGGTTTCACCACCGTCCTGGTGCTGGGCGGCGTCATCGTGGGGGTCGGGGTGTCCCGGCTGGCACACCTGACGGAGGGCATCGAAGACATCACCGCACACAACTTGAAGGAAGCCTCGCTGGTGGCCGACATCGAACGTGCGACGCTGGAACGTGCCATCGCGGCACGCAACCTGGTGGTGATGTCCGACCCGGCAAAGCGGCAAATCGAACTCGATCGTATCGGCGAGTCGAAGAAGAAGATCGATGGGTCGTTCGAGGCGTTGTCAGCGTTGCTGAGCGGCGATGGGGCAGCCAACGAATCAGCACGCAAGCAGTTGCAGCAGACGATGGACATCGAAGCACGCTATGCGCCGGTGGCGGCCACGATCGTGAAGATGTCGAACGCCGGCCAGAAGGAGGCAGCCCTCGACAAGATGATCGCCGAGTGCATCCCGCTGCTGGGCGAGGTCAAGGCCAACCTGGAGCACTACGCCGCAGAGAACAAGCGCGACGTGGAAGAAACGGTCGCTGGCTTACAGGCCGAGGCCAACCAGACTCAGATGATGATGATCGCCATGGGAGTGCTGGCGTTGGTGCTCAGCGCCGGCATAGGCTGGCTGATCCAGCGTTCGGTCGTCGTGCCGATCAGCCGCGCCAGCGCCGCAGTGCGCCGCGTGGCGGAGGGCGACCTGACGGAGACCATTGCGTTCAGTGGCCGTGACGAAGTGTCGACCATGATGGGCGACCTGTCTCACATGCAGCAGCGTCTGCGTGAAGTGGTGGGCACGATCCGCAGTGGTGTTGACTCAGTGACGACCGCGTCGGCCGAGATTGCCACAGGCAACCAGGACCTGAGCGCACGCACCGAGCAGACCGCCTCCAATCTGCAGCAGACCGCCTCCTCCATGGAGCAGCTCACCGGCACCGTCAAGCAGTCCGCTGACTCCGCCCGTCAGGCCAACCAACCCGCCTCCTCGGCCGCCGAAGTGGCCGCCCGCGGCGGCGCGGTGGTCTCGCAGGTGGTCTCCACCATGGACGAGATCAACGCCTCCTCACAGAAGATCTCCGACATCATCGGCGTGATCGATGGCATCGCCTTCCAGACCAATATCCTGGCGCTCAATGCAGCAGTCGAAGCCGCCCGTGCGGGTGAACAGGGCCGTGGCTTCGCGGTGGTCGCCTCCGAGGTGCGCAGCCTGGCAGGCCGCTCGGCCGAGGCCGCTCGCGAGATCAAGGACCTGATCGGCGCTTCTGTTGAGAAGGTCGAATCGGGCTCCCGTCTGGTGGCTAATGCAGGCAACACG